>CAVVEY010000019.1:0-204742 GCA_963747385.1 uncultured bacterium
TGAGCAGCGCGAGCAGCGCGGCTATGATCCAGAACCTGACGACCACCTTTTCCTCCCGCCACCCCTTGAGCTCGAAATGATGGTGAATGGGAGCCATCTTGAATATCCGCTTGCCCGTGAGCTTGAACGATCCCACCTGAAGGATCACGGACAGCACCTCGGCGACGAAGACGCCCCCGATGATGACGAGGAGAAGCTCCTTCTTGAGAAGCACCGCCACCGTCCCGAGCGCCCCGCCGAGCGAGAGGGAGCCGGTGTCCCCCATGAAGATCTGCGCGGGATGCGAGTTGTACCAGAGGAAGCCGAGAGTCGCGCCCACCACCGACAGGCAGTACACGGTGAGCTCGCCGCAGCCGGGCATGTACGGGATGTGAAGATACTCGGCGAACGTCCGGTGACCGCTCACGTAGGCGAGCGCCGCGAAGGCGAAAAAGCTGAAGGCCGATGCGCCCGAGGCGAGCCCGTCGAGCCCGTCCGTGAGGTTCACCGCGTTCGACGACCCCATGATGACGAGTATCACGAACGGTATGTACAGAAGCCCCCACTCGATCGAATAGTTCTTGAGAAACGGCACCGCGCTCTCGGTCGCGCCCGCATGCACGAGCGGATGCATGTAGAGAAACACGCCGAGAGCGGCGCCGAATACGAACTGCCCGAGAAGCTTGTAGCGCCCGACGAGACCCTTGTCGGTTTTCTTCACGACGCGCAGATAGTCGTCGACGAAACCGATGAGTCCCGTCCAGAGCGTGACCACGATCGCCACCTGGATATAGGGATTGGCGAGGTTTCCCCAGAGGAGCGTCGGCACGACGGTCGCGGCGATGATGAGGACGCCACCCATCGTCGGAGTGCCCGCCTTTTCCTGATGGCTCTCGGGCACCTCGCTCCGGATGCGCTGGCCTATCTGCAGCTTCCGGAGCCTGCGGATGAGGAACGGCCCGAACACGAAGCAGATGAGGAGCGCGGTGACCATCGCGTACGCGGAGCGGAACGTGATGTACCGGAACACGTTGAACGCGAAAAAATGATCGCGAAGCGGATAGAGGAGCCAGTACAGCATCAGTCGACCCTCCGCGGCGAGGCGCCGCGCGCCTGTCCGATCGATTCGAGAATCTTCTCCATGTGCATTCCCCGCGAGCCTTTGACGAGAACGGCGTCATCCGGGGCGAGAAGCTCGTTCAGATACCCGGCGAGCTTCGCGGCGTCGAGAAAATGGGTGATGTGCTCGGGCGATTTCCGCTGCTCGGCGGCCGCGCGGTTGAGCTCGACCGTCTCGGCGCCGATCGTGAAAATGCCGTCGACCTTCGCCCTGCCGCAGAAGACGCCCGCCTCGCGGTGCAGATCGGCGCTCGAGGCTCCGAGCTCGAGCATGTCGCCGAGCACGAGCCAGCGCCTCCCTCGCACCGGGATCTCCATGAATGCCTCGACCGCGGCCCGGAGAGAGGCCGGATTCGAATTGTAGCTTTCGTCGAAGAACAGGATGCCCAGGAGATCGAAGAGCACTCCTCTTCCCGAATGCACGGGCGCTTCGAGAACGGCGGAGGCGATCTCTTCGGGCGTGACGCCGACGATCGAACCGACGATCGCCGCGGCGGCCGCGTTGAGCACGTGGTGCTTTCCGTAGCGCGCGACCTCGATATCGATATCGCCGACGCGGAACCGGTAGCCCCCCGATTCGCGTTTCTCGAGATTCACGATCCGGCGGTCTGCGCGCTCAGAGAAACCGAAGGTGACGGCGCGCGCCTTCGTGCGCTCCCTGAGAAAATCGACGAACTCGTCGTCGGCGGGGAGCACCGCGGTCCCCTCTGCCGGGAGCGCCTCGAGCAGCTCGGCCTTGGCCGCGGCCACTCCCTTGAGCGAGCCGAAGTGCTCGAGATGGGCCGGGCCGACGTTCGTCACGACCCCGATATCCGGTTTCGCGATGCCGGCGAGCGTCTTGATTTCCTTGCGATGGTTGGCCCCCATCTCCGTCACGCAGATGCTCTCGCTCCCGTCCATGCCGAGAATCGTGAGCGGGAGCCCGATGTGATTGTTCAGATTCCCCGGCGTCGCGTGAACGCTGAAGCGCTTCGCGACGATCGCGGCGATGAGATCCTTTGTGCCCGTCTTCCCGCTGCTCCCCGTGACGGCGATCACGCGCGGGTTCACGAGCGCGCGATACGCCGCGGCGAGGGCCTGAAGACCGGCGAGCGTGTCCCCCACGTCGAAAACGGGAACCGTCCCGGCGATTCTCGCGGCCTCGGCCTTCCGGCCGGAAGAGACGAGAAGAGCCGCGGCTCCTTTCCCGATCGCCGCTTCGAGGTGGTCGTGCCCGTCGGCAAGCGAACCCTTCAGGGCGATGAAAAGCCGGGCTTTGCATTCTTCCCTCGTGTCGATCGAGACGCCTTCTATCGCGCCGGCGCCCGGATCCTTTCCGCGGTATCCCGCGGCGGCGAGAGCTTCCGCAACCCATCGCAGTTCAGCCTTGATGGTGCACCTCCCGGCCGCGCAGCGCCTCTTCGGCCTCGAGCGCGTCGTTGAACGGAACGCGCCCGTCCCGGCATATCTGTTCGTTCTCGTGGCCCTTTCCCGCGATGACGACGATGTCTCCTTCCCCGGCGGCCCCGATGGCCTCGCGGATGGCGGAACGCCGGTCCCTGACGACGCGAACGCTCGCCTCGCTCCCGCCGATACCGTCGAGTATCTCCTTCACGATCCCGTCGGGATCCTCTGTGCGCGGATTGTCGTCGGTGACGAAAACGACGTCGCTCAGGCGGGCGGCGATTCCTCCCATCATCGGACGTTTTCCCCTGTCCCGGTCTCCGCCGCAGCCGAAAACGGTCACGATCGCCCGGGGGCCGAGCTCCCTGCAGAAATTGAGGAGCTTCTCGAGCGCGTCGGGCGTGTGCGCGTAATCGACGACGGCCGTGGGGCCGCGTCCGATGGAGACGACCTGAAATCGTCCCGGCACCTGGGCGACGTTCTCGAGACCCGCCTTGATATGGTCGACGCCGACGCCGAGCGCGTGGGCGCAGGCGGCGGCGGTGAGCGCGTTGTACACCGAGATCTTCCCGAGAAGCCTGAGATCGAGGTGGCCGCGCCCGGATTCTGTGATGAGATCGAAGCTCGTTCCCTTGAGATTCGCCGTGAGCCCCTCGGCCCGAACGTCCGCCGACGGCGAGAGCCCGAACGAAAGACCCGGCCCGGCGAAACGCTTCGCGACGCGCGCGACCTCGGGATCGTCGATGTTGTACACGAAGGTCCCGGTCGGTTTCTTCCGTCCCGATTCGGCGAGGGAGCGCACGAAAGCCTCCTTCGCCTCTATGTAGCGTTCGAACGTGCCGTGATAGTCGAGGTGGTCGCGCGTCACGTTCGTGAAGGCGCCGACGTCGAATTCGAGCCCCGCGATCCTCCCCTGCTCCGCGGCGTGCGAGCTCACTTCCATGACGGTCGAGCGGCAGCCCCGCTCCAGGAAACCGGCCATGACGCGGTAGAGATCGACGGCCCCCGGCGTCGTGTTGCGCCCCGAGGCGAGCTCGTCGGAGTCGCCGTATCCGATCGTGCCGATGATGCCGCACGGCCCGTGCGCGATATTCATGATCGAGCGCAGGAGAAAGGCGCTCGAGGTCTTGCCGTTCGTCCCCGTGATGCCGGCGAGCCGGAGGCGGGACGCGGGATCGCCGAAAAACCGCTTCGCCATGAACGCCGCGGCGAGAGCCGAGTCCCGAACGACGACCGCGGGGATCGATCCCTCGATCGCATGCTCGACGACGAGCGCGGAGGCGCCCTTCCGGACCGCTTCCGCGACGAACGCGTGCCCGTCCGCCGCGTGTCCCTGTATCGCGACGAAGCAGTCGCCCGCCTTGAGCGAGCGCGAATCGGTGGCGATACCGGTCACGTCGGCGTCGCGGAAGGCGATGCGCTTCGTGACGTCGATTCCCTCAAGAAGGTAGGAGAGCTTCAATCAAACGCTCCGTTCGCCGTCTTGACGGTCCGATCCGGTTTATCTCCGCTCCGCGGATTGCAGATGAGCATGACCTTCGCGAGCCGGGAGAGAAGCGCTCCCGCCGGCGGATCCTGACGCTCGACGATTCCGAAACCGCGCACGACGCAGTCGAGGCCGCACGAGAGGAGCAGCCTCCGCGCCTCGCGGATCGACAATCCCGCGACGTCGGGAACGGTCCGCGACGCTTCGGATTCCACCGCCGCGGGGCGGACCATGAGCTTGACCTCTTCGTTTCGACCGATCAGAGTGCCCGGATCGGGAGTCTGCGAGAAAACGACCCCCTTGACGTCGGGGCATTGCACGGTCAGGCCGCGATCCGAGGCGAGATCGATCGCCTCTTCCGTCGTGAGGCGAAGGAAGTTCGGCACGCGCCTCGAACCGTTCTTCGATCTTCCGTCGACCGCGATGTTCGCGCTCGCCGCGTCGCAGAAAAGGTCGGTCGACAAATTGATACCCTCGACGATCTTGCCGAAAACGATCGCGGAGGATTCCCCGCCCCAGTAATAGGGATACACCGGCTCGTCAAGCACGACGACACACACGATCCGGGGATCGCGGGCCGGCGCGTAGCCGATGAAGCTCACGACGTACTTCCCCGCCTGGTAGCCTCCGCCCACGACCTTCTGCGACGTTCCCGTTTTTCCCGCGACCGCGATGCCGTTCGCCGTCGCCTTCTTTCCCGTTCCCTTGAGAACGACTTCGGCGCAGAAATCGCGCATCGTCGCCGCGGTGCGGTCCGAAAAGGCCTTTCTGACCTGAACGATCGGGAATTTTCGAACGACGGAGTTCCGCACGTCCCGCTCCTCGAGGGCTATTCGCGGGGCGAGGAGCTCGCCTCCGTTCGCGAGGGCGCCGTATACCATCGCCATCTGCAGGGGCGTGACCCCGATCTCGTGCCCGATCGCCATGCTCGGCAGCGAACGCGCCGACCAGAAGCGAGGCTCCCGGAGCGTGCCGCGGGATTCCGCGGGGAGATCGATCCCCGTCCTGCCGGCGAATCCGAGACGAAGGATATGACGGTAGAATTCGGCGGGGGGCGCGGCGAGCGCCGCCTTGATCGTGCAGATGTTGCTCGAGTAAACGAACGATTCCTTGAAGCTGAGCCAGCCGAACTCGTGATCGTCATGGAAGGTTCCGAAATCGAAGACGCACGTGCCGTTTTCGCCGAAGAACGCGTCGTACGGATCCACCTTTCCCGATTCGAGGAGATAGGAATCGGTGACGAGCTTGAAGGTGGAGCCCGGTTCATAGATGCAGTTGATCGAGCGGAGCGCGAAGCCGTCGATCGTGTTCGCGTCCCGCGACACCTCGCGTCTCGGCAGCTCGGAAATGGCGAGCACGTCCCCCGTCGCCGGCTCGATGACGAGCGCCATGCCCCCCGCGGCGCCGTAGCGATCGACGGCCGCCTCGAGCTCGAAATCGACGATCGTCTGGATCCGCGTATCGATCGTGAGATAGAGATCGTTGCCGTTCCGCGGCTTGCGGCCCGGCGCGTTGACCGGCTGGAAACCCTTCCTGTCGCCCGAAAGCTGGCTCTCGAGAAGCCATCCGTCCTCCCCGGCGAGCACGCCCTGAAACGAGAGCTCCACTCCCGCGGTGCCCTTCCCATCGGTACGGATCGCGCCGACGAGCTGCGGGGGCATCGCGTCGAAAGGATAGAGGCGGTCGTGGTTGGGATCGATGCGCACGCCGGCGAGCCTGGCGAGCTTCGATACCTGGTCTTCCGTCAAATGAAGGTCCTTGCCGAGAAGGATGTACGATTCATCCTTCGCGAGCTTGCGGCGCAGCTCCTTCTTCGACAGATCGCAGGCGTCCGCGAGGCGAGCGACCGCCGTCTTGTCGTCCGCGGGAAAATGCTTCGGGGTCACCCCGATCGTGTAGGTCCAGCGCGTGACCGCGAGAGGAAATCCGTTCCGGTCGAAGATGTTCCCCCTGCGCGCGGGGATCAGATGCCGGCGATACCATTGCCGCTTCGCTTTGGCGACGTAGCTTTCGTGATCGATGACCTGGAGTTCGACGAGCCGATAGGCGAGGATGCCGACGATGACCGTGACGGCGATCGACAGCACGTTCAGGCGGTGTCTCGAATACATCTCGCTCATTTGGTGCCCGGCTTATGGAAAGGCGTCAGTTCCAGCAGATTATCCATCGTGAGCTGGGCCCACGACGGCTCCCCCCGATCCGATCCGGCATCGATGCGCAGCGCGAGCCGGTGGACCTCCTCGGTCGAGCCCGCCCGCATCCCGAGGTCCCGGGCCATCGGTATGATCCTGCCCGGCGAGGCGAGCACGTTGTAGGAAGCCATGAGGCGCACATTCGAGTCCATGAGGGCGTCGACTCGCTCGCTCGACGCGGAGATCTCGTTCGAAATATTGAAGAAGTAGACATGCAGCGATATGTAGAGGAGGACGAGGGTCGAGAAGAATCCGAGGATGAGGAGAAACATGAGCGGCGTGACTCTGCCCTCGAGCGCCCTCTTGACGAGAAGGTGGAGTCCCGAGGAATCACCGATATTCGTATTCATCTCACAACCTCTCTGCCGCGCGGAGCTTCGCGCTCCGCGATCGCGAATTCCGTTCGATCTCTTCCGGGGACGGCCGCACGGCCGCCCGCGTGAGCACCGTGATGCGCGGGAGTTTCCCGCAGCGACATTCCGGAAAATCCTTCGGGCAGACGCAGCCGATCGCCTCCTGCCTGAAGAACCTTTTCACGATTCGATCCTCGAGCGAATGGTAGCTGATCACGACGATCCTCGCGCCGGGGTTCGAGTGCTCGACCGCCGCCGGCAGAAACTCCGAGAGGCTCTCGAGCTCCCCGTTCGCCCAGACGCGCAGCGCCTGAAATACGCGCGAGAGCGTGCCGTTCACGTCCTGAGCCGGCGCGACCCTCGCGACCGCCTCGCGAAGCTGCAGGGTCGATTCCATTCCGCGGGAGTCCCTGAGCCGCGCGATCTCCCTGGCTATCGCCCGCGAGCGGCGCTCCTCCCCGTACTCGCGCAGCACGTCCGCGATCTCCCGCTCGTCGCTCGACGATATGAACTCCGTCACCGAGAGACCGTCCGCTCCCATCGCCATATCGAGCGGCCCGTTCGCCATGTAGCTGAACCCGCGCTTCGCGTCCGAGAGCTGATAGGTCGAAAGGCCGAGGTCGAGAAGAAAGCCGTCCGCCTTCCTTCCCCCGAGGAGACGCGCTATGTCGCGGAAGTTCGCGCAGACGAGCTTGACCCTCTCGCCGAAACCCGCGAGCCGCGCGCGGGCCTCTTCGAGCGCGCCCGCGTCGCGATCGATCCCCAGCACCTCCGCCGACCGCCCCGCCGTTTCCAGAATGAGCTCCGTATGTCCCCCCGTCCCCACCGTGCCGTCCACAAAGAGTCCGGACCTCCGCGCGAGGAGCAGCTCTATGGCGGCCTCCGCCAGGACCGGTGTATGCCGTACCGTCGACATCGCGCATATCACTCGCTTCCCGCCGAACCGGCGGAGATCGGGAGCCCGAGCTTCCCGCGCTCGACGACGAGATACCTGAGCGCTTTCCGCCAATCCGGGTATATCGGAATCGCGCGGCCCTTCGCCACGAAAGCGAAAATATCGAGAACGTAATCGCTGAGCCCGCTCAGAATCACGCGGGCGCCGGAGGGATATCCATCCTCGAGGATGTTGAAGGCGCGGTAGTCGACATGATTGACCTTTTCGAAATCGAGGATGAAACATCCGCGGTTCGATTCCCGCGAATCCTTGAGGGAGCTGAGCAGCATGACGGCGTCATCCCGCCCGATCGTGCCCGAGAGCTTCCACAGCCCGATGCCTCCCTTGTCGCTCCGGTAGATCTTCATGCGCTCACCGCCCTAGAGCTGCCATTCGCCATTGTGGTAGGCGTCGTCCGCGTCCTGCATGATCTTCTCGAATTCCTCGTGTTTCCACACTTCCATGTGGGTCAGCCCGCCGACGACGACAAGATTCTTGGAAAGCCCGAGCGACTCGAGGTAATGCGCGGGCATCTGCACCCTGCCGACCTTGTCGACCTTGAGATTTTCCGACTCGCTGCTGTAATACCGGATGAGACTCCTCTGCTGCGGCCCCGGCGGCAGAAGCCCGAGCTGGTCGATGATCCAGTCGAAATAGTCGGGAGTGAACAGGTACAGGCAGCGCTCCTTGCCCTTGCTGATGACGAGGATCTTCGAGCCTTCCTCGCCGGGGACGAGCTCCCTGAACTTCGACGGAATCGTGAGCCTCGACTTGTCGTCGAGAGTGCAGGGGAACTTTCCGATGAATTTTCTGTTGGGCTTGTCCGGCATTTCGATTGCTGCCTTGACCGTCTCTGTAAGGGTTTCGCTATCTATTCAAGGACCTGCGCACAGCCAGAATCAAAACGTGTTCCCACACTATCCCACTTTCTCCCACCGTGTCAAGGGGAATGTCGCGGGAGAATATCTTTTTTAGAATTTATAACGTGTAATAAATAAATCGGTTAGCTGTACCACTCGCGGAATAATGAAAAGTATTTTGCCGAAATGCGGTCTTGCACCGCTTTTCCCACATCCCCCCGGTCTCAGAGAGGTTTCCGCGCGAGCAGAACGAGGGTGCTTCCGAGCTCTTTCGCGAGCGGCAGGCGCTCGAGGATCGATTCGATGAATCGCGCGAGAGGAAAGAGCCGATCGGGAACGTTCTTCCAGATGAAGATAACCGTCCTCACGCGCTCCACGCGGAATCCGGCGTCCGCAAGCAGGCGCGCGATTTCGCCGCGCGGCGCGGGCCTGTGATAGCGGTACGGATGGTAGTCCCCGCGCTTCACGCTCTCCCCCGCCGGATAGCACATCGCGGGGAACAGGCGCTTGAGAACGCCTATCCTCACGATCGCGCGCTTCCCTGTTTCGACGATCGAGTGATAGTTCGGCGTCGAGATCGCCAGCGCTCCGCCCGGACGGAGCACCCGCCACGCTTCGCGCGCCGCGAGCGCGCGATCCGGTTCGAAGATGTGCTCGAAGGTCTCGACCGCCGCGACCGCCATGAACGAATTCGCGGCGAAAGGGAGCGCGCTGATGTCGGCTCCCGCGAGCTCGGCCTCGCACCCGTTCGCGCTCGCGATCCGCCGCGCGGCGAAAAAATCGTTCTGCACGATATCGATGCCGACCGGCGACATCCCCTCGCGCGCGAGGAGAAACAGGTTGTAGCCCCACCCGCAGCCGGCATCGAGTGCGCGTCCTCGCGGCGTCCCGCGCAGAAGCCCCATGACTTCCCGGTAGCGTCTCCTGCTCAGGTAGGACCGCGCCCTGGAGCCGAGAAACCAGTTGCGCAGCAGATCGGGGAACCTGTCATCGGGGATACCGGCCGGAATGACGGGCTCCGCGGCAGCGGTCTCTCCTCTCCGGCCGTTCCGGGAACGCGCGCCGCGGGACGTCATCGTTCTCCCGCCTTTTCCGCGCGCTCGAGGCGATAGAGCACGTACGTAACGGGCTCGGGCTTCCTGATGCCGAGGTTGGGCACGTCCCCCTTCATCACGGACTCGAAGAATACGCCCTTGATGACGAGACCCGAGAAACGCTCCGGAAACGCGTCCCGATCGACGAGATAATCCGGACCGAACCTGAGATAGAGCCCCTCTTCGATAATGCGCTCGACGTCGATCTCCCTCCTCATGCGATTTATCTCCGGGCTCACGAGGCCCCCGAGATCGAGGATCCGGCGGTGCGAGTAGTATCCGATCGCGCCGATATCGGGAGCGGCGACGAGGGCGTCCGCCGGGGTGTTTTTCTCGAGCCAGCGCCCCATGCCGCCCAGCATCGTTTCGAGCGCCTGCGAGAAGGCGCGCGTCGGGGGAACGACCTCGAGCTCATAGAGGAGAACGCTCTGCAGCACGGCGAGCGCCGTGAAGATCCCGATCGCGGCCCGCCGCATCCTCGCGTCCCCCGTGACTCCGGCGACGAGCCTCCGCCAGGCCGTCACGCCGAGCACGATCACCGCGGGAGCGATCGGCACCAAATATCTCGAAAGCACCTGAAAGTCGAACACGACGTACGCGACGGGAAGCGCAACCACCCAGAGCAGCATGAGCAAGACGCCCGGCTCCTCGCGGAACTTCCCCGACTCCGTGAGGTAGCATCCGGGAGAGCGGCGGCGGAACGAGCCCGCGGCGAGGCCGGCCAGAAGGGCGATCCACGGAAGAAGGAGGGTCGCGCCCATGATCCGCGCGGGGATCATGGCGCGCCGCAGCAGAATGAGCGGCGAGAAGTCGATCGCGCCCTGCTTCGCTCCCGCCGTGAGAGGGAAGAAGCTCCCCGTGTGCCGATGGATGGCAAAGAGCCACGCGGCGAAGAGCGGGACGAAGACGAGGAGAAACGCGAATCGCCGCGGCGTTCCCCTTGCGAAGAGGAACGCGGCCGCGGCGAGCGGAACGAGAAGCAGGGCTTCGGGACGCGAAAGCGCGGCGAGGAAAAGCGCGACGCCGAGAAGCGCCGAGCGAAGCGCCGACCGCGCCGCGGACCGCGCGAGTTCCATGACGACGAGCGTCATGAAGACGGCGAACGACGTTTCCATACCGACCGCGCTCCACCGCACGAACCACGCCTCCGAAGCGAGCATGAGCGCGGCGGCAAGAGGCGTCCACGGCCCTCCGCCGGCGGCTGCCGTGATCCGGTAGACGAGGACGATCGAGGCCACGGCGAAAAACCAGGAAAGAACCCGGCACCAGACGAGAAGATCGGCGCCCGCTCTCGCGAAGAACGCGAGGATCCCCACCCAGAGCGGACTCGTGGCGCCGTATGTCGGATCCCCCCGGTTGAAGGAGAGCTCCCCCGCCGCGGCGAGGTTCCTCGCGTACTGGAGATGAATGAAGGTGTCGTCGACGACCGTGTCGCGGAGCGGCAGGAGAAGCACGGCGAACAGAGCCGCTCCCAGGACTACGTTCCGGATGTCTTTCCGTTGCATCTCTCTCCTATCAGCTTCTCGAGGAGCTCGCTCAGCTTCTCCGCCTCGGCCCTCCGCGAGTATCGCGGAACGCCGTCGACGGAATACGCGCTCTCGAGCGTTCCGTCGCGATAGCGCCCGTACATCGTCTCGATCGCCGCGGCTATCTCGTCCGGTCTGTCTATCCGGGGCGTCTCGCCGCGCCGGAGATCCCGCACGATGCGCGACGCCTCGCCTTCGGGCGCGACGGCGAGAATGGGGCGCCTGGCCCCGATATATTCGAAGAGCTTGCCGGGCACGAGCCCCCGGTAACGCTCGTCGTCGTGCTTGATGAGGAGCAGCACGTGGCTCCCCATTTCGCGCGCGATGCACTCGCGGTGCGGAATGTTGTCCTCGAAAATGGACGCGGTCCCCGAGGTCGAAGCGTTTCACCCATTCCTCGTTCGCCGACTCGCGCGGGCCGACGAAAACGACCCGCATCGCGCGCGCCGCCGCCGGAGCGCGCCGCGCGAATGCGGCGAGCCCCTCGAGAAAAGGCCTCGTGCTCCGGCCGAGCGTGAGCATCCCGCAGTGCGTGACGGTGAAAGGAGCCGCCGGGGGCCGCGTGCCGGGCTCCCGCTCGAAATCCTCCTCGTCGAAACCGTTCGGAATGCGTTCGATTCTGCACCGGGGAAACTTCTCGTCGAGCATCCGCTCGTGGGCCTCGGTCGTCACGAGCACGAGATCGGCCCGCGAGACGACGGAGCGCTCGAGACGCTCGTGCAGCGCCCGATGGAGCGGCGTCGGCGGTTTGCGCAGGTGGAGATTGAACCACGGATCCCGAAAATCGGCGACCCATGGAATTCCGTACGCGCGGGCGACCCCCCGCGCCGCGAGATGCGAGCTGTCCGGCGGGCTCGTCGAATACACCACGTCGAAACGTTCCTCGCGGCAGAGCCGCTCGCGCTTCGCGCGCGGCGAAGGGCGCCCAGCCGGCGTAGGTGTCGGGAAAGAGGAACAGCTCGCCGAGGCGTCTGAGCGCGGCGAACCCCCCCGAAGACCGGCGCGACGCGGCGCCGGCCGGGCCGCCGCGAAGCGAGCTCAGAAAGCGACGCCCCGAGAGGGAACCCGTCCGCACGACCCGCACCCCGGGCGGAATCTCCTTTTCGAGCCCCGGATCGGAAATCCAGAATTCGCCGGGACGCGGCGTCACGACGGTGACGTTCCACGAGAGACGGGAAAGATACTTGACGAAGGAGAGAGGCCGGTACACCCCACCCCCTCCCCCGGGAGGAAAGAAATTGATTATCATGAGGATTTTCGGCACGTTCAACGATCCGCCGCGGAAAGCATCCACGCGGCGATCCTCCTCCCCGTTTTGACTTTCACGAGCTCGATGATCTGTTCCTTTTCGCCCGGTTCGAACACCTCGATCCGCGCGATGATGAAACGAGCGGCGAACGGGGCCGCGGCGACGAAGACGAGCGACGCGTAGAAATGCACGCGGGACGTCGCGAACATGCCGATCGCGGCGACGGCGGCGAGCGCGACGAGGAGCCGCCAGAGCCGCGCGCCGATACCCCCGAAGAATCCCCCGCGCTTCGCGAGCAGGATGGCGGCCGCCATCTGGACGATCGACGCGAGCACCTGGGAGACCGCCATGCCCTCGACACCCATCGCCGGGACGAACAGGAAGAACGTGCCGAAGTAGCCCGCCATCCACAGGAAATCGCAGATAACCGCCCATTTTATGAAATGGAGCGAACGCATGGTGGCCATGAGAGGCGCCGATACGGCCGCGAGGGGCACGGTGGGCAGCAGGATGAGCAGAATCCGGTACGAGGCCGCGTAGCTCTTCCCCGAGAGGAGCACGATCACGTCCCGCCCGATCACGGCGAAGAGGGCCGTGCAGAGGAGCGCCCCGGCGACCAACCCTTTCGTGAAAAGCCCGATCCTTCCCGCGATGTCGTCCCATCTGCCCTCTTCGTACACCCGTGTGATCTCCGGCTGCGCGGCGAGAATGGGAAGACCGAGAAAACGCTTGAGCAGGACGTCGACGCGCGAGGCGACGTGGAAGAGCGATATCGAGGCCATCGGAACGACCGAGGACATGACGAAGCGGTCGACGTCGGTAAACGCGAGCGCGACGATGCTGAGGCAGAACGATCCGGCCCAGTACGAGAAGAGACCGGGCACGACGATTCCCCCGGGAACCGCGCCCGCCGCGAGGACGTTCCCGCGCGCGCGCTTCACGAGCACGGGGATCCCCGCCGCGAACACCCCGAGATTGAGCACGAACATCGCCGCGAAGAGCATCTCGACGGTGAGGCGATCCCGTTCGACGATCATGTACGCGGTGAAGGCCGCGAGGTATACGATCTCGAGGAGCATCTGCATGCGCATCTCGCGGAGCCCGCTGAAGCCGCCGTAGAGAAGCATCTTGAGCGCCAGCGTCACCGACGAGAGCGCGAGCCAGCCGACGAGCTCACGCGACGCGATGAGCCCGCGGAGCCCGGCGGGCATGAGGCGCTCCCAGAATCCCGACGCGAAGTAGAGCGCCGCCCCGAGCACGGCGACGACGACGCTCGAGAGGAGAAAAATACCGATCGCTTTTCCCGCTTCGTTCCGCGCCTCGAACGTGGGAAAGAATCTCACGATAACCTGCGGCAGGCCGAGCAGGATCACCGCGCCGAGCAGAAGCGAGAATCCTCTGAGGGCCAAGAACAACCCTAAATCGTCCCCGCTCAGGAAACGGGTCAGGATCGAGAGCTGGGCGAGCGTGAAAAGGACGCTCGCGGCCCCGCTCGCCGTGAGAAAGATCGTGTTCTCGGCGATCTTCGACCGGGTCACGCGCCGCTCCTTCCCCGCACGAGAGCCCACCACCGCTTGCGCGCCGTGACGATCGTGTAGCGGTGCTCTCGCCCTCCGAGGGATTCCTTGAAAAAGAGAATGCCCCGGTTGCCTCCGCTGCTCCCGAGGTTGAATACCCGGCAGCCCCTTCTGCACGCCTCTTCCATGGCGCTCTTTATGAGAATGGCGCCCGTCTCGAACTCGCCGGCGCGCTCCGTCATCCCTCCCTGCCAGGCTTGAGCCGTCTCGCCGTGATAGAAATCGATATGGCCCCCGAGAAAATCGCCTTGCAGGAACGCCCCCCAGAAAACGACGGCCCCGCCCCGGCGCCTGAAGAGCTCGAGGAAAAGACGCTCGGGGTACGGGTGAACTCCTCCCCAGGCGCGCGATTCGCCGGCGTAGATCGCATGAAAACGCTTTACCTCTTCCTCCGTTTCGAGGCTCCGCACGACGACGCCCGCGTCGAGACCGCGCCGCGCGAGCTGGCGGCGCTTGCTGCTCCACTGCGTGTTCCATACCTCGTCGAATCCCTTTTCGAGGGAAACGAGCCGGCACTCCTCCATCGTGACGCCGGAACCGCGCGGAGAGGGCGCCGGCGGCTCCCCCCGGAAGAGCACGGCCCCCGCATCGAGGCACCCGGGAGCCCGGGCGAGGCGCAGGAACTCCGCGAGGAGCGCCTCGCGGACGCGGCCGTCCCGCGCGAGCGGATCTCCGTAGGTCCCGAAGGGGAGAGACCAGAGATACGAGAAAGGCCCCCGCGAGACGCGCACCGCCGGCATGACGCCGGCGAGAGCGCCCGCTTCGCGCGCGGTGAGCCAGAGCGTCTTGAAATCGTCGAACGCCGCTTCAAGGGAATCGAGCCAGGCATGGGTGTGAAAAAAGGTCGCGCCGGGGGCGGAGCCGATGAAACGTTCGAGCTCCTCGCGCGGCGGACGATGTTCGAGATCTGCCTTCACCGGTTCCTCATCGCGCCTTCGATGCGTGCGGGCCTTCCGGACCTTCGTCCGGCGCGCCGAATTCCGGAATCAGGGCGGCGAGGCGCTGAAGCACCTTCTCCTGCCGGCCCTTTTTCGCCGCCGAGACGAGATTCTCGATCCCCTTCTCGATCCCGGCGGGGACTGGATCGGCGGAGCGGGCGAGAAGGATCTTCTCCTCGCCGAGCGGCAGGAGCTTCTCGTCGGCGGCGATGAGCTGTTCATGGAGCTTCTCCCCTTCGCGGAGCCCGGTGACGACGATGGGGATCTCCGTTTCGGGCTCGTATCCCGCGAGGATGATGAGATCCTCGGCTACCTCGAGGATATTGAGCGGCTCCCCCATATCGAGGATATAGGTCTCCCCTCCCGTCCCCACGACCGACGCCCTGATAACGAGAAGGGCGGCCTCCTTGACCGTCATGAAATATCTGGTCGCCCGCGGATCGCTGACCGTCACGGGGCCGCCGCGCCGTATCTGCCTGAGGAAGAGGGGAACGACGCTCCCCGTGCTGCCGATGACGTTTCCGAATCGAACCGTTATGAAGCGGCATGGGGCCCCGGCGCCGCACCGCGCGCGCAGATACAGCTCGATGAGGCGCTTCGTCGCTCCCATGACGCCGCGGGGACTCGCCGCCTTATCGGTCGAAATGAACACGAATCGAGAGACGCCGCATGCCTCTGCCGCCCGCACGATGTTGACGCTCCCCGCGACGTTGTTGACGACCGCCTCCGCCGGATCGCGTTCCATATAATGGACGTGCTTGTGCGCGGCGGCGTGGTAGATGACCTCGGTCGAGCATTCGTGGACGATGCGCATCGTCCGGTCGGCGTCGCGGAGGTCCGAGATGTACGACTTGAGCTCGAGGCGCGGGAACGACGACCGGAGCTCGTCCTCGATGTCGAAGATCCGGTTTTCGCCCCTCCCGAGAAGGACGAGGAGGCGCGGGCCCGCGCGCGCGATCTGGCGGCACAGCTCGCTTCCGATCGATCCGCCGGCGCCCGTCACGAGCACCACCTTCCCCGCGAGCGCTTCCCGCGCGGATGCGAGATCGAGATCGACGGACTCTCTTCCCAGGAGATCTTCGATCCTGACGTCCCTGATCTGCTCTATGTGAACGTCCCCCTTGAGAATCTCCATGACGCCCGGGACGATCTTGAACGGGAGCCCCGCTTTCCGGCAGTGCTTGATGATGCACCGCACGAGATATCCGGTGGCGCTCGGGATCGCGAGGATAACCTCGTCCACGGTGCGGCGCGCCGCGACGCGTTCGAGCTCGACCGTTCTCCCGAGAACGGGCAGCCCGAGGATCGTCTTCTTCGCGAGACGCGGATTGTCGTCGAGGAACCCAATCACGTCGGCGCCGATCTCGCGATGCGCGGAGATCTCCGCGGCGACCATCCGCGCCGCCTCGCCGGCGCCGACAATCAGGATTTTTCTGCGCGTTCCCTTCTTGGTCATCGTATGATCGCTATCTTCCGGGTTTCGGTCGAACGACCGTCGCTCACCTTCATGACGTAGATCCCCGAGCGCGCCTTGAATCCGTTGAGCGTGAGGAGATCCCACGCGCGCTCCCCGTCCTGGATACCGTCGGCGCTGTGCACGAGCTGCCCCTCGATCGTGAAGACGCGGATCGAGACGGGATTCGAAATTCTCGATATCTTGACTTCCGCGTCGCCGCGCGAGATGTGGACGGGATTCGGGTACAGGATCATCCGGGAGAGCGGTTCCTTCACCTCGCGCGCCGGAGTCACGTCGAATCGCGCGAGGCCGTTGGCGGTGCCGATCCAGAGAACGTTGGCGATCCGATCGTACGCGAGCGTTCCGCAGACGGGAGACGGAAGGGGTGAAATGACCGAGCTCGGGTAGAGGTCCCCCTTCCACGCCTCCACGGACGTGAACGCCTCGATCGCGCCGTCCGGGGTTATCTTGTTGAGCCCTTGCTCGGTGCCGACCCAGAGATTTCCCGCTCCGTCGAACTCGAGATCGAACACGGCGGCGCCGATGAGGCCCCGCTCGACGGCGCTCGTCTTTATCGTGAACGAATCGACGACCCCGGCCTTCCAGCGCACGAGACCGCTCGCCGTACCTGCCCAGACGGCTCCGTCGTTCCCGTTCTCGACGGCGAATAGGTCCTTGCTGGCGAGATCGCCGGGCTCGATGAGCGTGTTCCACCCGTCGCTCGCGATATCGCTCAGGTGCGCCCAGTCGAAACCGCCCGTATACCACACCTGGACGCCGTAACCCCTGAGAGCGAGATAAGCGACGCCGCCGGCGGCGAAGGAAACGTCGAACACGCTCCCTCCCGCCATCCCGGGCGCCGTCGACGGCGTGACGCTGAGCCACGCGGTGCCGTCGGCCTTGAGGATGTTGATCCCGAGTTGCCCCTGCTCCCCGAGCACGTCATCGGAGAGAAACCACCGGTTCCCTTCCGGGTCCTCCCGCGCCTTGACGAAACGGTTCGTCGTGATCGTTCCCTCGTTCAGCGCGTAATGCTCCCATTCGTCGTCCGTCTTGATGAACGGATCGTGGAGCGCGATGCGGTCGAGATCCTGAAAGGCGCCGCACCACAGATACCCCCGCGAATCGCGGAGAAACGCGATGTTGTTCAAGAAATAGGTCAACCCGGCCTCGTCCGTGGGAGTCCGCATCTTCGAATATGTCGTCCACCGCCCTTCGTTCGAGCGGTAACAGATCCCGAAGTACCCCGTGCTTGCCCATACTCCCTGCCCGGGAACGACGCTCAGCCTGACGATCCCGTTTTGGGAGAGGTTCTCGGGCGCCTTGTTGATCCATGCATTCGATAGATACGCGGAGAGATAGGAGCCGCGGTTGATCTGCGCCTCGAGACCGGCGACCCACACGGTTCCGCGAGGATCGACGGCGACCGTTTTGAGAATATTGTATCCCGACACGATCGTATACTTTTGCATGAACAGGGGCTTCATATTCGCCGTGATGTTCGTCCACAACGATCCGTCCAGCCGGTACGCGCTCCTGTCGGAGACGACGTAGAGCGTCCCTGACCCCGAGGCGATCGCGAGGGGAGCCGACCCGCCGGGCCACCCGAGCGACACCCAGGAGCTCCCGTCGAAGCGCCTCACGTCGTTCGCCCCCGCGACGTGGATCGCTCCCGCATGCGCGCATAGCGAGGTCGAGCTGCCGATGCGGTACATCGTGAAGCCGAACGTGCTCCGCAGGAAGCGGGCGACGCCTTTCTCGCAGGCGATCCAGAGCGTATCCCCCCGCACGAGGAGATCGCGCACGGACACTCCATCGAGGCTGTCCGAGAGAACCGGTTCGAGGGAATGAAGATTGTCGTAGAACTTCGCGATCCCGCCCGTCGAGCCGTAGTAAACGTCGTCTCCGGCCGTGGCGATGCAGGCGACGCTGTCGCTCATGAGGCCGTCGATCGTAGAGCTGTACGTTTTCACGGAGGGCACGGCGCTCCCGAAACGGTCGATCCGCGCCACACCGCTCGTCGTGAAGCTCGCCCATACGCTTCCGCGAGCGTCCCTCGCGACGCCCGAGACGTCGGTCGAACGGAACCCGAGACCGTCGAGGTGCTGCACGAACGATGAATCGACGAGACTGAAGACGAGAATCCCGCCCCTCGTCGAGCACCAGATCGAATCGCCGACGCAAGCGATCCGGTTGATCGCGCTCGCGTTCACGAAGATCTCCCAGTCGCCGCTCGCGGCGAACGCGCCACCCGGCGCGAGCAGCGCGCATGCCGTCATCACGATCAATATCCGTCTCACGTGGCATCTCCCTTGCTGAAGAACCACCTCGGATACGTGCCCGAGCACAGCATCCCCACCGATTCCATGAATGTCATGATATCCCGTTCCAACGACCACGATTCGAGACCGAGCGCCTCCTCCTCGAGCGCCTCGCGTCTCGATCCGCGCCGGGACAATCTCCATCGGCCCGTCAAGCCCGGCCTCACCCGCGCGAGGGCGAGCGCGAACTCGCCATCCTGCCCCTCGTACAGGGACGGCGGCCCGACGAGACTCAGCTTTCCGCCGATGAGGGCGAGACACAGCGCCGGCTTCACGAAATCTCCCGCTTCGCGCCCCGAAGCGCGGAGCACCCGCGGCCATGCGAGCGGGCGTCCTCTTCGCCCTTTTCGTTCTTCCCCGAAAAACGTCACCGTGCCCCTCATGCTACCATACAAACGATACGCGAGGAACGCGCATTCGACGAACGGCAGCGCGATCGCGCCCGCGGCGCAATCGAAGAGCCGTTTGATTCCGCGCTCGAAGCCGAAGAGGATCCTCCGCTCCAGCGAAAATACGGCGAGCCCCGCGAGCTCCTCCACGCGCACCCCCTGCCCCAGAAAACGCGCGAGCGGGGAAATCATCCGTATCTGGATGACGCGCCGCCGGGAATGCGCGAGGAAGGGCAGGAGCGCGCTGTCGTTCTGCCGCGACTGACAGATGAGAACCTCCTGAATCTTGAACCGTTCCAGGAGATCGGGCAGATCTTCCGGCGTGCCGAGCGCGCCCGCCCCGTCGCCCACGTAACCGGCGACGTCGATCCCGAGCTCGGGCGCTCCGGCGAGACGAGCGGCGAGCTCGGCCGCTTCCTCTTTCGAACCGACGATGAGAACGCGTTTCAGATCGAATCTCGCCTTGACGAGCTCGCGGTGCATCTCCCGTATCACGCGCCTGAAGAGCGCGACGGCGAATACGGCGACGCCGGCCTGACCGAGCACGACCGCCCGCGAATAGATCCGGACCCTGCTGATATACGTCGCCGCCATGAGCACGACGAGCCCGAGAAATACCGCGCGCATGACGCGCATGAACTCCTCGGAGAAGGGCGTTTCCCTGCGGACGCGGTAGAGCCCCCCCGCGACGAACGCGATCAAGAATACGAGGTTGTAGAAGAGGATAAAGGATCCGTACCATCCGACCGGATAGAGGGAATGCTCGAACAGCGGCTGGAGAGAATTTCTCAGCCGGTACGCCGCGAGGAAGCTCAGGTTGAGCGCGGCGAGGTCGGAAACGGCGAGAACGGATACCTTGATGGCCCCGCGGTTGCGCCGCACGGCGTAAAAGAACCTGTTCCACTTCTCGAAATAGCGCATGAGGCTCAGCATGTGTATGAGAAACGGCTTCCGGAGGACCGACTTCGCGCTCGAACGCTCGTACGTGTGCGTCATCACGGACGAAGGCGCGTAGTATACCGACCATCCGTGGCGCTTCATCCGGTTGCACCAGTCTATGTCCTCGAAGTAGAGGAAAAAGCGCTCGTCCATAGCGCCGACCTTCTCGAGGGCCTCGCGCCGCACGAGCATGCAGGCGCCGATTATCCAGTCGACCGCCCGCGGCGTCTCATGATCGTAATCGAGAAGGAGATGATCTCTGAGCGGCTTCGCCCGCGGGAAAAGCGCTCCGAGAAACGTCCGGCGCAATACGAGCGCGCCCGGCGTGTAGAACGACCGGCAGGAGTGCTGGAGCCGCCCGTCCGGATAGACGAGCTTCGATCCGACGATGCCCGCGTCGGGATGCGCGTCCAGGAACTCCATGAGTCGGTCGATCGAGCCTTCCCGCACGACGATGTCGGGATTCAGGATGAGGATCGCGCGGCCGCTCGAGAGCCGTATCCCCTGATTGACGCCCCTCGAATAGCCGAGATTCTCGTCGTTCGCGACGACGCGCGCACGCGGAAACCGCTTCGCGACCGCTCCCGCCGTTCCGTCGCTCGAGGCGTTGTCGACGACGACGATCTCGTATGCCCGCCGGGGCTCGTGCGTCTCGATCGATGCGATGCACCGTTCGACCGGCGAGCGGCTGTTGTAGGTGACGATGATGATCGAGAGGTCCATCTCTACTCCCCCGCGGGCGCTACGAACGCCACCGCCGCGGGCTCATGAAGCGAAGCCGCCAGATCATGAAGGCCGCCTCCCTGACGATCTTCTTCGACATCTTCGAGCTCCCGACGCGCCGGTCGACGAAGAGAATCGGAATCTCCACGATCCGGAATCCCTTCTTCCAGCAGTAGAAATTGACTTCGATCTGGAAGGAGTAGCCGTCGCTCCTGATCCGGTCCAGCGGGAGCGCTTCGAGGACCTCGCGCCTGAAACACTTGAATCCTCCCGTCGCGTCCCTGATGGGAAGGCCGGTGACAAAATGCGTGTACTGGTTCGCGGCGTAGCTCAGGATGAGTCTCTCGAGAGGCCAGTTCACGACGGAGATCCCCCTGATGTATCGCGAGCCGATCACGAGATCGTTCGTCTTGATCGCTTCGAGGAACTGGGGGATCGCGTTCGGATCGTGCGAAAAATCCGCGTCCATCTCGAACACGTACTTCGCGTCGGTGTTCGCGAGCGCCCACCTGAAGCCCGTGATGTACGCCGAGCCGAGCCCGAGCTTCCCCGGCCGGTGGATCACGTGAATCCGCGGATCGGCCGCGGCCATCGAGTCGACGATCCCTCCCGTGCCGTCGGGCGAATTATCGTCGATGACGAGCATCTCAACGCCGCTCTCGAGCTTGAGGACGGCTCCGACGATCTCGGCGATATTTTCCTTCTCGTTGTAGGTCGGCATGATGACGAGAGTTTCCACGCGTTCACCTTTTCCCTTGTGCGTGCATGATGCCCCCGATCGCGGGGATCAGAACGGCCGCCGCGAGGCTCGCGATCGAGACGATCAGCGACACGCGGAGCGCGCGCGAGGAGAAACTCATCCGTATCTCGTGATCGCCCGGAGCGAGCGGCACCGCGCGCAGGCAGTAATTCGCCGTGAGAATCCGCGTCTCCGCGCCGTCCACCTCCGCATGCCAGTCGGGATAGGCGATCTCGCTCACGACGAGGATGCACGGCTTCTCGACGTGCGCGGCGATCGAGATCGCGTTGAGCCCGTACTCCGTGATCCGCGCGCTCGAACCGGCGGAGGATTCCGGACGGATCGAAGGCTCCTCGTTCAGGATCACTTCCCGCGACGGATCGAAATCGGCGGCGCGGAGCGCGGCGAGCGCGTCCTTCTTCGGAAGCACGCGAAACGCGTCGACGCAGTACGCGCGCGGAAGCGCCCCCGGATTCTCGTACACGTACGCGTCGCCCGATTGCAGCACGAGCGGGAACGACGAGCCTTCGCGGAAGAGCGGAAAGACCGAGTAGAGATACTTCACGTTCAGCATGTTCACGATCGCCGCCGGGTACGCCCCCTCGTTGAAGGCAGCGAACATCGTATTCATGACGTCCTGGTAATCCTTGAGCTTCGCGGCGTGATAGCCGCCGAGCGAATAGATGCCGAAGGACATGAAACGGTTCTCGCTGAAGAGAGGCGAACCGTACGCCCAGTGCCCGAGCTGGGCCGCCGGGACGGGGAACAGGCGAAAGAGCGTCGTGTCGGCGTTCAGAAAATTCGTCACCGCGTCCGGCCTCGCGAGCTCGTCGCGCGCGCTCTTGTCCGCGATGATCGCCTGGGAACCGGGCCAGCCCTTCTCCGGATGGAGAATATTCCGGTTCTCCATGAGCAGATCGACGACGGCGACGATCGCGATCGCGAGAACGACCGTATTCGCCAGCACGCGGCGGGACACCGCGAGAAACGCGAGGACGCACACGACAAGCACGAGACCGACGGTCTTCATCAGGTTCGCGACGAGCGCAGTCGAGGCGAAATCGAGATTGCCCGCGGAAATCCTCGCCGCGATCGCCGGGTTCCCGGCGATGCCGCTCCTGATGCCGCCGCTCGCGATAACGACGAGAAAGAGCGCGATCGCCGCCCCCGCGAGAACCCATTTCATGCGTCCGGGCTCGAGCCACCGCGGCAGCCGCTTCTCGTCGCGGCGTTTCAGGAATTCCTCGACGCCGATCGCCATGACTGCGACCGCCGCGAGCTGCTGGACGATGAGCGCCATGACGGGAACCCGGAATTTGTTGAAATACGGAAGCCACCTGAACATCGGCCCGTACAGAATCGGAAGGAACTTCCCGAAGCTGAGCACCGTCGCGAAGAGAATCGCCGCGACGAGAAACCACGTGCGGCGATCCCGCGCGTACCGGAAGGCGAAGAGGCCGAAGGCGACGGTCACGATGCCGAGATAGTTCGGATAGTTGGTGAAGGGCATCTCCCCCCAGTAGGTCGGCGCGCCGTATCCGAAGGCCCACGGGAAGACGAAGGTGAGCATCTCCTTCGGGTGGAGGCTCCAGTTCGTCGCGTAGCCGTACTCGAGTCCCCCGGAACCGCTCCCGCCCCTGATCGAGTACGCCGCGTACTGCCGCACGGGACACGAGGAGCACCGCGGCGATTCCCGCCGCGAGAATCACGGCCGCGGCGAGAAACGCGAAGTTCTTCGCGGCCGCGCGCGCCTGTCCCGCGCGCAGAAGGGATATCGATTCGAAGAGGAACAGGAGACCGATGAGGAGATACGTGTAGTAGGCGATCTGCACGTGGCCGCGCAGCATCTGAAAACCGAGAACGATCGCGAGCAGGGCCGCCATCGTCAGGCGCCGGTATCCCCGAAGGATATGCCACGAAAGAAGGAGCGCAAAAGGCATGTACGCGATTGACGCCGCCTGCGAGCCGTGGCCGTACGCACCGATGGCGACGAAATTCGGCATGATCATGAAGGTGACGCCCGCGAGAATCGACACGGACGAGCGGGCGCCGAGCGAGACGGGCGAGGAGATACACGCCCACGCCCGCAAGGAGATAGTGAAACAGGAGCCACGTCATCTCGGGAAAACGGAGGTACTGTTGGAGCACATACGTGACGAACGCGGGAGGATACACGTACGGCGCGAACGACAGGCTCGCATAGCTCGGCATCCCGCAGAAGAGATACGGATTCCAGAGGGGATACGTGCCCTCCCGAAGCGCCCGCTCCCCCACCGCGGCGAAGTTCATGGGAGCCTGGGAATCGGGCACGAAAAAGATCCTGTTCCGGAAAACGACGTCCCCCATGAGCGCGCAGAGCACGACGACGAGAATCGCGGCGAGCGCGAGCGCGCGCTTCCGGGATGAACCGGTCTCGAGGCGTTCGAGAAATCCGATGCCCGGGGCGCGCGCCGGCGAGGGTGATTCCTTTTTCAACCGAAACCTCCGTCGGGTTGTTCTAAGTCTACCAGATTTTCACCGTTCGAGCAAAGCCTTTGCATTGATAATGTTATAAGCTCATGCTCCGCGCATTACCCGCCCGGTCCCCCGCATGACCCCGCGCAAGAGTCCGAAGCGGCCGCCCAGGAGCAGCGCGGCCGCGAGCAGAACGAAGAGCGCCCCCTGCGGCGGAACCATGAGAATTCTCCACCAGAGCGGCTTGTATCGCCTGAAGAGCCTGAACGTGCTCGCGATCCTGTTCTCGAGCTTGAACGGCGTCATGCCGCCGCCGCTCGAGGAGCTCACCTTGTGCCGCACGCGCGCGAGCGGTTCGTAGAGGCACTTCCATCCGGCGCGCCGCGCCCGTGAGGCAGAAGTCGACGTCCTCGCAGTAGATCCGGTACGACGGATCGAGAAGGCCGACGGCGTCGATGACCTCCCGCCTCACGAGCATCGCGCAGCCCGTGACCCAGAGCGTCTCTCCTCCACGCTCGGGAAAGGACCCGTCGATCGATCGAACATTCTCGTGCTTCGGAATCCATACGAGCGGAAAGAAGCCGCCCCCGCCGTACCATATCCGCCGCGGATCGTCGTGATAGACGATCTTCGGACCGACGATCCCGGCCGCCGGATCGCGATCGAGCGCCTCGAGCATCCGGGCGACGAAGGCCGGATCGACCTCGGTGTCGTTGTTGAGCAGAAGGAAGAGCGACCCGCCTCGCTCGATCGCGCGCCGGAGCCCCACGTTGTTCCCTTCGGCGAAGAGCAGGTTGCGCTCGTTCACGATGAGCTCGGCTCCGGGCGCCTCGCGTCCCACGATCTCCGCAGAGCCGTCGGTCGAGGCGTTGTCGACGACGATGATCTCGAGGGGCGGCTCCGTTACCCGCGAGAGGGACGCGAGGCACGGTCCGATGACGTCCCTGCCGTTCCAGTTGAGCACGATAACGTAGACGGTGCGATCCATGGGCACGCTCACCTTTTCCCGATGAGCCGCGCGAGCTCGTCGATCGCCTCGGCCATCGCCTTCCACGAGAACCGCTTCTTCTCTTCCTCGAAGCGGGGCGCCATCTTCGCCGCCCATCCCTCCTCGAAGAACCGGATAACCGCCACGTGCGAGAGCGGCGGGGTCCCGCGGCGGCACGACGAATCCGGTTTTTTCCGGGGAGACGGCCTCGCTCAGCCCTCCGACGTCCGTCGCGACGACGGGACGATTCAGGGCGATCGCGATCTGCACGATGCCGCTCTGCGTCGCCGAGACATAGGGAAGCACGACGAGATCGCTCGCGACGAAGAAGCCCTCGACCTCTTCGTTCGCGACGTAGCGATTCTCGAAGCGAACGGCGTCCGCGAGCCCGAGCCGTTCGACGAGCTCCGCGTACGGCGCCGGGTCGTCGTAAAACTCGCCGACGACGAGGAGCGTCGCCGGCACCTTCTCGCGGATGAGCGGCATCGCCTCGATGAGATACGAAAGCCCCTTGTAGCCGCGGATATATCCGAAGAACAGGAGAAGCGGCCCGGGGAAGGATCCGGCTCCGATCTTCGCCCGCGCCGCCTCCTTCGTCAGGCGGCCCGTGCCGAAGAACTCGTATATCGGATGCGCATGCACGATGACGGGAGCGTTCCTGCGGATGCGGAGCAGCGTGTCCCGGTCCTCCCGCGAGTGGACGAGGAAACCGTCGGAAACGGAGAAGGCGAGAGCCGCGAGAAGGCGGCCGAAGAGCGATTTCTCGTGCGGGAGCACGTTGTGGCAGATAAAGACGACCTTCGCTCGCCGCATGAGCTTCGCCACGAGACATATCGTGAACATCGCGGGGGCGAAAAACGGATGCCACCACTGCACGAGAACGAGATCGGGCTTGCCGCGCGCCGCGTGCACGCCCGCCCTGATCCATGTGAAGGGATTGATCGAATCGATGAGACGCGTCGAATCGGCCGTGAGCGGCCTCGCGCTCTCGTCGAGCTGCGTCGTGCCGGGGAAAAGGAAACCGGGATAGAGCCGTGTAAAATTGATCGCGCAGATGTCGCCGGCGCCGGAGAGCTCCCTGATGAGGCAGGTGTTGTAATGCGATATTCCGCCCCGGTAGGGATACGTCGGGCCGATCAGACAGAAGCGGCGCTTTTCGTTTCCCTTAGTCATCTATCCGGTACTCGCGATAGGCGAAGGTCCTCTCGGCCTTCGACGTGAAGAGCTCCGCGAGGAGGCCGAACGATCCGATCTGGATCGCTATCACGATCATGACGAGTCCGCCGACCATGAGGGGCCGTACGTGCAAGCCTCTCCCGAGAAGCCAGAGTATCGTGAAGTAAAACGTGATGAAGCCGCCGACCGCGAAGAAGGCGAACGCGACGCGGCCGAAGAAATGGAGCGGCGAGGTCGAACGGCGCGTGATGAACATGACCGTCGCGAGATCGAACATTCCGTTGAGAAAGCGCGCCGCGCCGAATTTGCTCTGTCCGTACTTCCGTTCGAAATGCGTCACTTTCTTTTCCGTCACCCGGAAACCTTCCCAGCCGGCGATGACCGGGATGAACCGGTGAAGCTCGCCGTAGACCGATATCCGTTTCACGACTTCGCCGCGGTAGCATTTGAGCCCGCAATTGAAGTCGTGGATCTTGATCCCGCTCACGAGCGACGTCGTGAGATTGAAAAGCCTCGAGGGAAGGGTCTTCGTGATCGGGTCCTTGCGCTGCATCTTCCATCCCGAGACGAGATCGTAGCCTTCGTCGAGCCTGGCGACGAGCTCGGGGATCTCTTCCGGATTGTCCTGCAGATCGGCGTCGATCGTGATGACGACGTCTCCACGCGTCACCTTGAATCCCTCCGAGAGCGCGGCCGATTTGCCGTAGTTGCGCTTGAAGGATATGATTTTCACCCGCGCGTCCCGCCCGCGGAGCTCGCGGAGGATTTCGATGGACCCGTCCGTCGAGCCGTCGTCGACGAAAACGAGCTCATGCGCGGCGAACGTCCGCTCCATGACGGACGTGAGCTGCCGGTAGAGCTCCGGCAGGCTGGCCTCTTCGTTGTAGAGCGGAATGACGACCGAGCCGAAATACTTCGTTTTCTCGCTCATGAGGAGAGTCCCTTCCCTTCGGCGGATTGGATGAAGTTCCGGTACCATGCGATTTCGTTTCGAATTCCTTCTTCGAGGCCCACGCGCGGCGCGAAGCCGAGCTCGTCCCGCGCCCGCGCCGTGTCCGCCCAGGTATCGGTCACGTCGCCTTTCGCGCGGTCGACGAACCGGATGGCGAGCCGGCCGCCCAACTCCCGCCCCAGGATTTCGAGAACGTCGAGGAGCGCCGCGCGGCTTCCCCCTCCGATATTGAACACCGTCAGCGGTCCGTCGTATCGAAGGGCGCGAAGGTTTGCGTCCACGGCGTCCGCGACGTAGGTGAAATCGCGCGTCTGACGGCCGTCGCCGTACACGTCGATCGGACGCCCCGCGAACGACGCGTTTATGAAAAGGCTGAAGGCCATGTCGGGCCTCTGGCGCGGCCCGTAGACGGTGAAATACCGGAGAGCCCGGTACGTGATCCCGTAATTGAGGCGGTAGAGCTCGCAGAGATGCTCTCCCGCGAGCTTCGTCGCCCCGTAGGGACTCAGGGGAACCGTCGGGTGATCCTCGCGCATCGGGAGCGCGCGCGTCTCGCCGTAGACGGAGCTCGAGCTCGAGTGGATGAGAGGAACCGAGGGATTCTCCTTGAGCGCCTCGAGAAGGCGCTGCGTCGCGAGGACGTTCGATTCGATGTACGTCGAGAACTCTTTCCCCCAGCTCTTGCGCACTCCCGCCTGGGCCGCGAGATGAAATACGCACCCGGCGCCGTCGATGAGCCGCGCGACGTCGCACGTCGCGAGATTCTCCTCGACGAGCGTGAACCCCGGTCTCCCGGCGCAGGACGCGAGATGGCGCCGCTTTCTCTCCGGGCTGTAGTAATCGGTGAAGGCGTCCACGGCGAGGACTTCGAAGCCCTCGTCGAGCAGACGCTCGCAGAGATGGGAACCGATGAATCCCGCGGCTCCCGTGACAACGGCCTTTCCGTTCACTTCCCGGTCTCCTTTTCCGCTCGGCCGCTCCCGGGAGCGAGCCCGAATTCGTCCTCGAGCAGCTTGTCCGCCCCGGCGAGGATGCCCTGCATCTCCCTATCTTCGGGATGCCGGACGAGCCACTGCCGTATGTAATCCTTCGCCCCCGCGCCGTTGCCCAGGCGCGCCGCGACGCGAAAACCGTCGAGGTAGAGCTGCCTGAACTCCGGCGCGTAGCGGATCCCGTCGTCTATGCTCTTGCCCGCGATGGAATGCTGCTCCCTGAACTCGTAGATGCGCGCGAGCCGGGTCCAGTATTCCCCCTCGCCGGGATCCCGCCGGATCGCCTGGACGTAATGATCGATCGCCTGCTGATCCATTTCATTCATCATGTAGTAGGTGCCGAGGAGCACGTTCGCCGCCTTGAGGGTCGGATCGAACCGAAGCGCGATCTCCATCCGGCGGATCGCGTCGTCGAAGTCCTTCGCTATCGCCTTTTCCTGGGCAAGCTGGGCCACGGCGACGGAGAAGTTGACGAACATCCCCCGCGTTTCCTCGTCCTTGTAGATCGAAGTATCGACCTGCCAGTCCCTCGTGAGTATGCCGCGGAACCTGTAGATCTCGTCGAAGTTCCTCTGGAGCGCGAATTCGCCGATCAGGTTGTCCCCCTCGCGAGGGACGAGCCGCCGCACCATCCCCTCCATTTCGAGGTGCCGTCCGTAGGGCCGCCAGGTGCCGAGCGGAACGGTGGTCGCGAAATAGACCGGCCGTTTCCAGTCCGCCTCGCTGATGATATGCTGAACCATGAGATCGTGCTTCCATGCGATGCCGCCCCCTTTGAGGGCGACCGGCTGCATGCGTTCGATCTCCCCGTCGGTGAGACGGATCGGAAGCTTCGGTTCCCGATCCCTGAGCTGCTTGATATACCAATCCGTCCTGAGGAGGCTCAGATTGGCGACCGAGACGTCGGTCCGGTACCGCTCGACGTTCTGGATGTACCAGAGCGGGTACGTGTCGTTGTCGCCGTTCGTGAAGAGGATGGCGTTCGGCTCGAGCCCGGCGAGGAGGTTGTAGCCGTAATCGCGCGCGACGTAAAAATGCGATCGATCGTGCGTGAACCAGTTGTGACGGGCCGGAAGGACCGACAGGAACAGGCAGAGCGCTCCGATCGGGACGGCGCGCGCCGCCGCCTTCCCCTTGCCTTCCGCCCGTTCCGCGGCCGCCACGAGAACGGAGGTCACCCCGATACCGATGAAGATCGCGAAAAAGTAGAATGCGGCGCCGTAGAAATAGTCCCGTTCGCGCACTTCCACGCTCGAGAAATTGAGGAACAGGATGAGCCCGACGGAGTTCACGAGAAGATTCGTGAAATTGAGCACCCAGAGCCTGCGCTCCCGCCTATAGTTCGCCGCGATCCCCCAGAAGCCGAGCGCGATCGGGATCGCCGTCAGCGCGGCGCCCAGATTCACGGGACCGAGGAACGCGTCGCCCGCCATCCGGAACTGGTTCCCGAAATACCTCCCGAAATGCCCGATCTGCCAGAGGAGCGGCGCCTTCCGCTCGAAGACGTTGATCGACGGATACTGCTCCCGTCGCAGGTGCGCGTACATCGCCTTCCACGTCTCGGGATCCACCATATCGATTCCCGGATCGAGGTGCGACCTGATGTACATGTACAGGTGCACCGAGATCCCGAGCGCGAGAAGCCCCGCCGCCGCGAGCGCGAAGCGCCCGTTTCTCGCCGTGCTCCACGCGACCAGCGCGGCGAACACGAGGAGCCCCGCGACCGTCGCGCCGGAATGCCGGTGCATCGTCATGTCCGCCAGGATCACCGCGACACCGAACGTGTAGACGACGATCTCCGCGTTCCCGAACGCCTTCTCCTTCACGAGAAGAAAGAGCAGGAAGATGCCCCCGTAGACGAGAACCGTCCCCAGGTGAAATCCGATACCGAGAGCGAGGAGGTAGATGATGAGATAGACGAGACCCCGCGAATGGCCGCGCTCGAGACGCCCCTCGTCGGGGCGCGCCTCCGCTATGCGCCGCCTCCGCGCCCTTTCGCTCCGCGCGGCCCGCCGGGTTCCGGTACCACAGGAGCGCGAGGTACGTGCACAGCCCCATCACGAACGCGTTGAGCGCGTATACCTCCGCCTCCGTCGAATCCCGCCAGAACGTGTCGCTGAAGGTGAGATACATCGCTCCCGCGAACGGACCCGCATAGGTCATGAATCGCCCGAGCCTCCCCTTGAGCGAAGGATACATGAACCGCAGCGTCGTCACGGCGATCAGATACCCGACGAGCACGGCGAGCGATCCGCACAGCACGGAGAAGAAGTTCACCCGCGCCGCCGCGCCGAACGGCAGCGGCAACATCGAAAATACTCTCCCCGCGAGCGTGAACAGAGGCGTGCCCGGGGAGTGCGGTATCCCGAGAATGTGCGCCGTCGCGATGAATTCGCCGCTGTCCCAGAACACGAGCGTCGGCGCCATCGTCAGCGTGAATACGGCGAGCGGTATCAGGAAGACCGCGAACGCGATCAGCCGGTGCAGCGTTTGTTCCGACAATCCGTTTGTACCTCTTTCGGAAGCAAGCGTGATTATTTTGCGCCCGCGCCGGAGGACGCCCCGTAATCCGCCCGGAGCACGCTGTCGATGTCCTCGAAGGCGGATCTCATCTCGCGATCGTCGGGATGCTGCTCGATCCATCGCGCGATATATCCCTTCGCGACGTCGGTCATCCCCATCCGCGCCGCGTAGCGGAAGCCGTCAACGTAGAACTGCCGGTTCTCCGGCATGCGCGCGATGGCTTCGTCGATCGTTCGAATCGCCATCTCCGGCTCGCTCTCGGAGTATATCCACGCGAGCCTCAGCATGTATTCGGGCTCGGCCGGATCGAGCTGCATCATCTTCCGGTAGTGCTCGATGGCCCCGCCGCGATCCTTGTTGAGATACATGTACGTTCCGAGCATGACGTTCGCCGGCTTGAGATACGGAGCGAAATTGAGCGCGACTTCCATCCACCGCACGGCGCCGGCATAGTCCTTATCCCTGCCGCAGGCGTTCGAGAGCTCGGCGGCCGCGACACCGTAGTTGTTGAGCGTTATGTTGAGATCCTTCTCCTTGTAGATCGACGCGTCGACCCGGCCGTTCGTCGTGAGAATTCCGCGGAATCTGAAGAGATCGTCGAAGCACCTCTCTATCATGAAGGCGTTGAGCATGCGGTTCCCCTGGCGGGGAACGAGCCGCATCACGAGCCCCTGCGTCTCGAGGTACTGCTCGTACGGCTTCCATTTCGCCGACGCGACGCTCGTCGCGAAATAGATGGGGCGCTTCCATTCGGCCGTCTGGATGATGTGCTGAACTATGATGTCGTCGTTGTACGCGACTCCGCCGTCCTTCAGCCCGATCGGATGCATCCGCTCGATCTCGGCGTCGGTGAGCGTTATCGGAACCTTCGGCTCCCGGTCCCTCATCTGCTTCACGTACCAGGGCGTGTTGAGGAGGGTGAGCACCATGACCCGCACGTCGGTCCGGTACCGCTCGACGCTCTGGATGTACCAGAGCGGATACGTGTCGTTGTCGCCGCCGGTGAAGACGATCGCGTCCGGCTCGATGCCCGCGAGCATGTTGCGCGCGTAATCCTGCGCCACGTAATAATTCGATCTGTCGTGCGTGAACCAGTTATGGCGGGCCGGCAGAATGGAGAGAAGAACGCACAGCACGCCCACCGGAACGACGTACGACGCCGGATCCTTCCCCTTGCCCTTGAAATACTCGGCGGCGTGTACGAGGAACGAGGTCACCCCGATGCCGATGAAGATCGCGAAGAAGAAGAAGGCGCCGGCGTAGAAGTAATCGCGCTCGCGAACCTCGGTGGCGCTGAAATTCAGATAGAGAATGAGACCGACCGAGTTGATGAAAAGGTTCGTGAAGTTGAGCACCCAGAGCTTCCGCTCGCGCACGAAGTTCGCCGCGACGCCGTAGAGCCCGAGGGCGACCGGTATCGCCGTCGCGGCGGCTCCGACGTTGAAGATGCCGAGACGCACGTCGCCGAACATGCGGAACTGCTCGCGGAAATAGCCCCCGAAATGCCCGAACTGCCACAGGAGCGGCGCCTTTCGCACGAAGATGTTGCTCGGCGGGTACTGCTCGCGGCGAAGATGGTAATGCATCGCTCTCCACGTCTCGGGATCGACCATGTCGATGCCCGGGTCGAGGTGCGAGCGGATATACATGTAGAGATGCACGGAGATCCCGAGCGCGAGGAGCCCTGCCGCCGCGAGCGCGAAGCGTCCCTTCCTCGCCGTGCTCCACGCGATGAGCGCCGCGAAGATGAGGAGCCCCGCGATCGTCGTCCCGATCGATTTATACAGAGTCATATCGCCCAGAAGCACGGCGAATCCGAAGGTGTAAATGAGCAGCTCCGTGTTGCTGAACGATTTCTCCCTGACGAGGAGAAAGAGCAGGAAGATCCCCCCGTATACGAGCACGGTCCCGAGATGGAAACTGATGCCCAGCGCGAGGAGATAGACGATCAGATAGACGAGACCCCGCGAATGCCCGCGTTCCCGGCGCTCCTCTTCGTCCAATCGCTCCCTGCCCCCCGCGTCGGCGGCGGGCCGCCGCGCGTGCCCCGAAGGATTCTTGTACCATTGAAGCGCGAGCCACGTGCACAGCCCCATCACGAAGAGGTTGAGCGCGTACACCTCCGTCTCCGTCGAATCGAGCCAATGCGTGTAGGAGAAGGCGAGGAACAGGGACCCGGCGAACGGGCCCGCGTACGTCATGAACCGGGCGAGCCCCCCCTTGAGCGAGGGAAACATGAACCGCAGCGTCGTCACCGCGATCAAATAGCACATGAGAACGGCGAGCGATCCGCACACCACGGAAAAAAAGTTGATCCTTCCCGCCGCCTCCATCGGCAGCGGCAGCATCGCGAATACCCGCCCAACGAGCGTGAAGAGCGGCGTCCCCGGCGAGTGCGGGATCCCCAGGATATACGCCGTCGCGAGAAATTCGCCGCTGTCCCAGAACACGAGCGTCGGCGCCATCGTGAGCGTATACACGACGAGGGGGATGAGGAATATCACGAGGGCGAGTATCCGGTTGATCTTCGTATCAGACATCGGCGTGTACCTCTTGTGGTTCGATTCCGCGCTTGCGCCCGAAGTTCCGCTGCACAAAGAAGAAACCTCCCAGCAAGCTTACCATAACCATGATCGCATAGGTAATAAGTTCCATGAGGAGCGCCTGCTCCTTCGAGAAACCGATCTGCGTGAAAAGGAGTATCCCCGCGCCCTCCCGCACGCCGAGCCCGTTGATCGATACGGGCAGGATCATGATGAGGCTGAGGAGGGGAACGAACACGAAGAACTGGATGAAATGCAGGTTCGTCAGGGCGATCCCGAGCGACTGGGCGACGAGGATGTGCGTCACGACGCGAAGAAACTGCACGGCCATGGCGAGCACGGTGAGCCGGACGAGCAGCATGCGGAGGCGCCGGTACTCCCCGAGGTGGCGGAATATCGCGTCGAAGCGTCCCCCGAGCCCCCAGAGCGTTATTTTCCCGAAGAGCCGCCGCACGGCGCGCGAGAGGCGCTTGTTCATGATGAGCGCGAGCACCGGCGCGACGCATCCGGCGAATATGACGATATAGAGGTACAGGTTGTAGAGCCCTTCACCTGCGAGAAGAATGAAGGAGGCGGCGAGCGCCAGTATGCAGAGCCCCGCGATCCCGATGACGCGATCGAGCATCGTGACGGCGAAGACCTGGTGCGGATCGTTGCCCACGCGGGTCACGTCGTAGATCTTCATCACGTCGCCGCCGATTCCCGCGGGCAGGAAATTATTGAAGAACATCCCCACGAAATAGACTCTGAACGTCTTCGCGAAGGGAAGCGCGATGCCGCCGGCCTTGAGGAGAAGCTGCCACTGATACGCCCCCATCCCCACGCTGACGAAGAAGATGGCGACCGCGATGACGAGCTGCCACGGCCTCACGCGGGAGAGATCGGCGAGCAGGCTTTCCGGAGAGAGCTTGTGGAAGAGGAACGCGATGAGCCCCACGCTGACCGCTATCTTGACGAGCAGCACGAGAATTCTTTTTCCGCTCATCGCACTACCCTTTCTCTACCGGCCCGCGATGCGTTCGAGCAGCGCGAGCGTTTCGCGGGCGCAGCGCTCCCACGTAAGCTCCTTGACTCGTTCGAGAGCGCTCGCGCTCATGCGATTCCAGAGCTCGCGATCGCCCAGGATCATGAGGGATTTCGCAGCGAACGCGCCGTCGTCCCCGTAGGGAACGAGAAAACCGGTCTCCCCGTCGCGGACCGAATCCCTGAGGCCGGGCCGGTCGCTCGCGACGACGGGCAGCCCGCACGCGTTCGCCTCGACGACGGTGAGTCCCCACCCTTCTTTGGGGCTCGGATTGACGAGAAGATGCGCGCGGTTCAGATACTCCACGAGCTCGTCGCCGCGCATGAAGCCGGCGAAGCGCACCGACTCCCCGAGCCCGAGGCGCGCCGCCTCCCGCTCGAGCGCCGGCCGGTGCGGCCCGTCGCCGATGATCACGAGTTTCGCCGCGGGAAGCCGCTCCCTCACCTTCAGCATCGCCCGGAGAACGACCTCGACGCTCTTGTACCTGCGCAGGCGCCCGAGATGCACGATCGTCGGCTCGGCGAAACGCTCGAGCGCGAGGTTCCGATAGCGATCGTGATCGAGCCCGCAGAGGACGACGTCGATCCTCTCCGGGGCGACGCCGCGCGCCACGAGATCCTCCTTCGTGCTCGGACTGATCACCATGAAACGGCTCTTCCGGTACACGAGGGGGATGAACCGCTCCATGCACACGACGTATGCGGCGACAAGCGCGTTCGCCTCGCGGAAAACGGTCGTGCCGAAGAGGTGCGGGATAACGGGCACGACCGGAATGGCCGTCACGAGCGGCATAAAGAACGGGAGCTTGTTGATGTCCTCGAGCACGACGTCGTACGTCTGGTGTCTGAGATGGCGGCTCGCGAAGAGCGGAAGGACGAAATTTGCGTCATACCAGTGGCCCCGCCGCAGCACGCGAATGCCGTCGATCGTCTCCTCTCGCGCGCAGCCGGGCCAGCCGGCCGCGATGAGCGTGACACCGTGTCCCAGGCGTGAAAGGCGCGAGAGAATCTCGTGGAGATGCACCTCCGCCCCGCCCGCTTCGGGATTTCTGATATCGCGCCAGTTCACGGCGAGAATCCGCATCGTGTATTCTCCGCGGGCGGAGCCGGATCCGGCTCCCCGCTTCATTCCTTCCGCGCGATCGTGCCGACGACGACCGTCGTGTAGAGCGCGACGCGTCTTTTCAGGAACGCCTCGCGCGCGCCCCCGAACGCCCGAGCCGAGAACGGTGAAGAAGCGCGGATACATCGGGAGCGTGAGGCCGAGACGGACGAGCCCCCGCCTCAGCATCCGGTACCATATCGGCGGATTAAACCATTCGCCGTAGCTCGAGACAATCGAAAACGAATGCCGCCGGAGCATTCCCTCGAGCTCGCCGACCGAGTACTCCCGCTCCCATCCGGCGAACCAGAGACGGAGAGCGATGAGCACGTGCTTGACCGCGGTGTAGTAGTGCCATCGCTGCGGCACGTCGACGAGCAGGTATCCCCCCCGCTTCAGCACACGGGCGTTCTCGGCGATGAGATCGTCGGGATTCCTGAAATGCTCGAGGAGCCCCTGATGAAAGACGACGTCGAAGGTGCCGTCCGCGAAAGGAAGCGCGAAAGCGTCCCCGCAGCAGGCGGAGAGCGATCCGGTTCCGGAGGCCTGCCCCTTGATGAGCCGCAGGCTCGGGAGACTGTAGTCGAGCGAGACGACCCGGGCTCCGCGCCCGGCGAGCATGAGCCCGTCGCGCCCCGAACCCGCGCCGACCTCGAGCACGCGCGCGCCCTCGATGGAAACGACGCGCGCGATGCGCTCCGCGACCCTTCCCTCGTTGGAATAGACGTCGTCCACGTCGGGAGCGCGCTCCCAGAAATCGTCCCAATGCTTCTTTTCCGATTTCGGCTTGATGGCCGTCGCTCCTTTTCTCGGGTTCCGCTCAGAAGCCTTTCGCAGAGGAATCGCGGCAGACGAATACCTTCAACTCTTCCGGACCTCCCGCGCGAGCCGATCGAGCACGCCGTTCACGAACCTCCCCGCGTCCGCCGAGCTGAACTTCTGGGCGATCTCGATCGCTTCGTTCATGATGACGTTCGTCGGGACCTCGGGGCACTGAAGGAGCTCCGAAAGCGCGATGCGCAGTATCGTCCGGTCGACGACCGAAAGGCGCTCGAGCGTCCAGTTCTCGAGCCGGTCGCCGATCAGGGAATCGAGATTCGCCCTCTCGTTCACGACGTTCGTCACGAGCCGCTCGGCGTATTCGACGACCTCTTCCGAGGGCTTGCGCCTCTCGACGTTGTCGTCGAACGCCATTTTCCATTCCGTTCCGGACACCTCCTGGGCGTAGAGGGTCTGGAGCGCGATTTCCCGGGCCTTCCGCCTGCGGCTCATGCGATCACCGTCTTTCTACTTCTTCATTGCCTTCCAGAGATTCGCCATCTCGAGCGCCGAAAGGGCCGCCTGCCAGCCCTTGTTCCCCGCCTTGCTCCCCGCGCGCTCGAGCGCCTGCTCCTGCGTGTCGGCGGCGATGACGCCGAAGGTGACCGGCTTTCCCGCGTCGAGGGCGACGCCGGACACGTCCCGGACGACCTGGTTCGCGAGGATGTCGAAATGCGCCGTCTCTCCGCGGATGAGCGCTCCGAGACATATCACGGCGTCGACGTTCGTGCCGACGGCCTTCTTCGCGACCTGGGGGATCTCGAACGAGCCGGGAACCCAGTACACGTGGATATCCTTCTCCGCCACGTCGTGGCGCACGAGACAGTCAACGGCACCCGCGAGGAGATGCCCGCTCACGAGCTCGTTGAAGCGCCCGATCACGATCGCGAAACTCCTGCCGGCACCGGTCAGATGCCCCGCCTTTTCAAGTACCATCGTTCTCTCCTTTCCGCGCGGCGGAGGCGCCGCTCCTCGTCGTTTCGTCGTCGCCGAGAGTCGTGAAGATATGGCCGAGCTTGTCGCGCTTGGCCTTGAGGTAATGGAGATTCCGCCTGTTCGGCGGTATCTCGATAGGGACCCGTTCGACGATCTCGAGCCCGTACGCGCGGAGCCCGATGATCTTGCGCGGGTTGTTCGTCAGAAGCCGGATCTTGCGGAGCCCGAGGTCCACCAGGATCTGCGCGCCGATGCCGTAATCGCGGAGATCGGCGGGGAATCCCAGCTCGACGTTCGCCTCGACCGTATCCCTGCCCGAGTCCTGGAGCGCGTACGCGCGGACCTTGTTGACGAGGCCGATCCCGCGGCCCTCCTGCTGGATGTAGAGAAAGACGCCGGCGCCCGCTTTCGCGATCGTTTCGAGCGCCGTCGAGAGCTGATCGCCGCAGTCGCAGCGGAGCGAACCGAAAACGTCCCCCGTGACGCACTGGGAATGCACGCGCACGAGCGTCGCCTCCTCCTCCGCGAGCTCGCCCATCACGAGGGCGACGCTCGCCGATCCGTCGATCGTCCCCTCGAACGCGACGAGCTTGAACTCGCCGAACCGGGTCGGAAGGCTCGCCTCGGCGACGCGGCGCACGAGCTTCTCCATGCGGCGGCGGTACTCGATGAGATCGCAGATCGTGATGATCCTGAGGTCGTGCTTCTTCGCGATATCGACGAGCTCGGGTATGCGCGCCATCGAGCCGTCCTCCGCCATGATCTCGCACAGCACCCCGGCGCTCTCGAGCCCCGCGAGCCGCATGAGATCGACGGCCGCTTCCGTATGCCCCGCGCGGCGGAGCACCCCTCCACGCGCCGCCCTGAGCGGAAAGATGTGCCCCGGCCGGGCGAGGTCCTGCGGGCGCGTTCCGGGATCGATGAGCGCGCGAATCGTGACGGAACGATCGTAGGCGCTGATGCCCGTCGTGGTCCCGCGGACCGCGTCGACGGAGACCGTGAACGGCGTGCCCATCTTCGCGGTGTTCTCCTGGACCATGAGGCCGAGGTGAAGCGCCTCGGCGCGCTCCTCGTCGAGCGCGGCGCAGATGAGCCCGCGGGCGTGCCGCGCGATGAAGTTGATGCTCTCGGGGGTCACGAACTCCGCGGCCATGATGATGTCCCCCTCGTTCTCGCGATCCTCGTCGTCGACGACGATGAGCATCCTCCCCCGTTTTATATCTTCGAGCGCGTCTTCGATGCTGCTGAATACGCTCACCGGCGCCCGCCTCCCTTCTTCACGTGTGCGAGATATGTCTCCACGTACTTCGCGACGACGTCGATCTCGACGTTCACGGTGCTTCCCGTCTTCAGATATTTGAGGTTCGTACGATCCCACGTGTGGGGAATGACGAATACGGCGAAGCGCCCGTTCCTCACCGACGGCCCCACCGTGAGGCTCACCCCGTTCACGGCGACCGATCCCTTCGGCACGAGGTATTTCAGGAGCTCCGGAGCGAGCGCGATCTCGATCCCGAGCGGCTTCTTCACGATCTCCGTGACCGTTCCGGTCCCGTCGACGTGGCCGTTCACGATGTGGCCTCCGAGACGAGCGCCGGCGGCGAGCGCGCGCTCGAGATTCACCCGGGCGCCGGGCCGGAGCCGCCCGAACGTGGAGACGCGGAGCGTCTCGCGCAGAACGTCGCACGAGAAGCGCGCTCCGTCCACGGCTGCGACCGTCTGGCAGACGCCGTCCACCGAGACGCTCTCTCCGACGGCGAGCCCCTCGAGCGGCGTTTCGATCGCGAGGCGGGCCCCGTCCGGGCTCTTCCGCGCGGCGCGCACCGTGCCGATCGCCTCAACGAGCCCAGTGAACAATGGTATCCTCCTCCGTCACCGCCGGGAGATACTCCCCGAGCTTGCGCGAATCGTACACGAGCACCATGTCGTCATCCATGGCCGTGCTGCTCCTGAGCACGAGCTCCCCGCGCGCGAGCCAGTGCGGCCCGCGGCCGTCCTGGTACCAGGCGACGCCGCTCTGCCCCGACACGAGCGGCGCATAGCAGAGAACGAGGCGCTCGATGAGCCCCTCGAGGAGAAACGCGGTCGCGACCTCGCCTCCCCCCTCGACGATCACCGACGTGATCCCCTTCGCCGAAACGTCCTCGATCCAGAAGCGCAGATCGACCCCGTGCGGCCCGCGCGGCAGCGGCACGACCTCGGCGCCGGCCGTTTCGAGCTCCCTTCGCCGGATCGGATCGACGTTCGTCAGACAGTAGACGATGACGCGCTCCTTGCGGGAGAGCCACGGGTAATCCTCGGGGAAGCGGAGCGCCGAATCGAAGATCATCCGCACCGGCGGGCGGATATCCTTCGCGGTAGAGCCGCCGGTCGAGCTTCGGGTGGTCGATCGACGACCGTGCCGATGCCGATCGCGATCGCCTCGGTCCAGGCCCGCAGGCGATGTATGTAGCGCTGCTCGCTCTCTCCCGACAAATATCCCCGCTCGGCCCCCCAGGTGAGCCTGCCGTCGAGGGTCGAGGCGAGCTTGAGCATGACGAACGGCTTGCCCGTGAGGTTCCGGTGAACGTACGGGAGATTGAGCTCGAGCGCTTCTCCCGCGCACACCCCCCCTTTGACCTCGACGCCCCGCGCCCTGAGTGCGGCGGCGCCTTTGCCGCGCACGCGGATGTCGGGATCGTACATGCTGAAAACGACGCGCGATATCCCGGCGTCCACGATGCCGTCCGTGCAGGGAGGCGTTCGCCCGTAGTGGCAGCAGGGCTCGAGATTGAGATAGAGCGCCGCGCCACGGGCGCGCTCACCGGCGTCCCGGATCGCCTCGATCTCCGCGTGCGGGCGTCCCGGACCCCGGTGATATCCCTCGCCGACGATTCCGCCCCCCGCGACGACGACGGCGCCGACGAGCGGGTTCGGAAAGGTCTCCCCCATGGCGTTTCCGGCAAGCTCGAGCGCGCGGCGAATGTACTTCTCCTCGAGATCCATAGCTTTCTCCTTCGAGAGAAAACCGCTGCTTCGGGGTTCCAATACCGGGGAGATCGCGCACCCGCGAGACGCCGCGCGCGAAAAGGCGGAAAACCTTCTCCCATCCAGACTGTCACTGTCGGCTCCGGAATTGCGCCGGATCGGTGAGCGTGGAGCTCATTCGCGGGCTTTCACCGCCGGTGGGGATTTGCACCCCGCCCCGAAGGTTCGAGGCCCCGACAGGGGCCTTTGTAATGTAATCCAATTTTAATCAGCGCCGCCGGTTATGTCAAGGGGACAAATACCGCTGCAAGAACCGCTACTCGCCGAGCATGGCCGAGACGAAGAGCTCGGGATCGAACCGCTCGATGTCCTCCAGCCCCTCGCCGACGCCGACGTAGATGACGGGTATGCGGAGGTTTCGCTGGATCGTGACGACGGCGCCCCCCTTCGCCGTGCTGTCGAGCTTCGTGAGGACGAGCCCCGATACAGGGAGCGCCGCGGTGAACGCCTCGGCCTGCCTGAGGCTGTTCTGCCCCGTATTGGCGTCGAGAACGAGCCAGCTCTCGAGTGCCCACACCCTCGATCCGCGTCGAGAGAACGTTGACTATCTTCTTCAGCTCGTCCATGAGATTGACCTTCGTGTGGAGCCGCCCCGCGGTATCGACGATCACGATATCGGCGTTCTTCGCCTTCGCGGATTGCACCGCGTCGAACGCGACGGCGGCCGGGTCCGCCCCGCTTCGCTGCCTGACGATCGGCACTCCCGCACGCTCCGCCCAGACCTCGAGCTGCTCGACCGCCGCCGCGCGAAAGGTGTCGCACGCCGCGAGGACGACCGAGTGTCCCTCGTTCTTCAGAATATACGCGAGCTTTCCGATGGTACTCGTTTTCCCGACGCCATTTACGCCGACGACCACAATGACGCGAGGGCGCCCTTTCGGGGGCTCCGGAACAGGCGTTTCCCTGATGATCGAGAGAAGCTCGTCGGCCATGATGCGGCGATAGTCGCCCGGCCCGGCGGCCGCGCCCGCCTGCGCGCGGAGCCGCTCGACGATTCGTTCCGTCGCCTCCGGCCCGAGGTCGGCCGAGAGGAGAACCCCTTCGAGCTCCTCGAGGGCGTCCGCGCCGAGGGCTCCCCCGGAGAATATCCCCTGGATGGAGCCGAAGAGGCGTTCCTTCGTCCTCCTGAGACCCTGAAACAGCTTTTGCATGCGAAATCCCCGTCAGTTCGAGGAGACCTCCGACGGCACGAGAACCCGCTCGGAGGCGGCGCGGTTCCGGAGAACCTTCTCGATCCCGTCGAAGTCGACCGATACGACGCGCGATACGCCGCGCTCCTCCATCGTGATGCCGTAGAGCGTCTCAGCGACCTCCATCGTGCGCTTGTTGTGCGTGATGATGATGAACTGGGTGTCCTTCTTGAACACCTGGAGCATCCTGAGAAGGCGCTGGATGTTGGCGTCGTCGAGAGGGGCGTCCACCTCGTCGAAGATGCAGAAGGGGCTCGGCTTCGCCTTGTAGAGGGCGAAGAGAAGCGCGAGCGCCGTGAGCGCCCTCTCGCCGCCCGACAGGAGCGCGATATCCTGCAGGCGTTTTCCCTTGGGCCGCGCCGTTATGACGATGTCCGCCTCGAGAGGATCGGACGCCTCGCCCAACGCGAGATCGGCTTCTCCCCCCTCGAAGAGGATCTGGAAGGTCTCCTGGAAATTCTTCCGAACGATCTCGTACGTTTCGAGGAACTGGCTTCTGGCCCTCACGTTGATCTTCTTGATCGCCTCGTCGAGCTCCGTTTTCGCCTGGATGAGATCGGCCTTCTGCGACTCGAGGAAGTCGAGGCGCGTCTTCTTCTCGTTGAACTCCTCGACGGCGGCGAGGTTCACGGGGCCGATCGATTCGAGCTTCTTCTTCTCCCGGTCCAGCATCTCCTTCGTGACGGCCGCCTCCTCGTCGGTCAGGGGAAGCTCTTTGCCGTCGAGGTAGCAGGCGAGATCGGCGGCGTGCATCTCCTTCGCCTTGTCGACGAGGTTCCGCATCTGCGTCTCGAACGTCGAGAGCGCGATCTTGATCTCGTTCAGCCGTTCGAATATCCGTTCGCGCTCGGCCGCGCGCGCCTTGAGCTCCTTCTCCGCCTTTTCGGCCTCGACGCGCCGCTCCTCGAGATTGCCGGCGAGCTCGTCGATTCCCCGCTCATAGGAACGCTCCTCTTCGAGCAGGATGCGAACGACCGAGCGCTCCGCCTCGATCGCGGCGGCGAGCCCCGAGAGCTCGGCGTCCGATTCGGCAATCTCGCGCCGCCGCTCTCCGGCGACGCCGCGGAACTGGCTTTCCATTTCGGCGAGCCCCTTCAGCTCCTCCCGGTCCTTGTCGAGCGCCCCCTTGAGGGACGCGAGCGCGATCTTCTTCTCGGTGAGCAATGCCTCGATGTCCTCCTTGCGCCGCTGGAACGAGGCGAGCTCCGTCTCGATATCGGCCGAGAGCCTCGCCTCGCCGCTCTCCTCCTGCATCCGGAGCGAGAGCTTCATCTCTTCGAGCTTGGCGAGGATATCGGATCGCGACGTCTCTATCTCGTCGAGCGTCCTCATGAGAAGAGAAACCTTCTCCCTGCGCATCGCGTGATCCTGCTCGCAGCTCTGGAGCTCTTCCTTCCGCATCGAGAGCTCCTCCCGGACCCGCTGAATCTCCCCTTCGAGCTCGCGCACCCGCGCCTGAAGATTCTCGCGCGACGAGCGTTCGTCCTCGCAGGCGACCGTCAGGCCGGCGACCTCGCGATCGAGCTCCGGTATCGTTTCTCCGATCCGTTCGAGATCGTTCGTGCGTCCGAGCAGCGAGAACTCCTCGGTGCCGCTCCCCGCGAAATAGATTCCCGCCGAGGCGGAAAACGTCGTACCGGAGAGCGTCACGGCCGTGGCGCCCTTCCCCCTCTCGGAGGAAACGAAATCGACCGCCGCGAGCGCATCCTCGAAAACGTACGCGCCGCGGAGCAGATTCTCGACGAGCCCCCTCCGCGAATCGTCGACCGCGACGAACGAAGCGAGCGCGCCGAGGCAGCCGGGAACGTCCCCGGCCCCGGCGCCCTGCTCCGTCGGACGCGCATCTTCCGCGAAAATACGCACGCGTCCCGGCTTCTTTTCCGCGATCTCGCGAACGAGGTCGAGCGCGCTCGCGAACCGGTCGACCACGACACCGTCGAGCACCCCCGCCAGCACCGCCTCGCACGCCGGGCGGTAGCGGTCCTCGACCTTGAGGAACTCGACGAGCGGACCCCGCACGCGGCTGTCGCCGCTCGTGAGGACCTCCCGGGCCCCGCCCGGAAACCCCTCGAAATTCTCTTTCATCTTGCGCAGGAGATCATGCTTGCTTTTCAGGTGGGAAAGCTCCGCTCGCTTCTCGGCGAGCAGCCGCTCGCGCTCGAATATCCCTTTTTCCTGCTCCTGCATCGAGTCGACGAGGCCCGCCCGCTCGCGGTCGAGGGCGGCGCCCCGCTCCTCGAGCTCCCGACACGCGGCCGCTCTGACCTCTTTCTCGGCGGCGATACCCTGGCCTTCCCGTTCGGCCCCGGATATGCGCTCGCGCGTTTCGGCCGAACGCCCGTCGAGCTCCGAGAGCATCCCTTCGAAATGCTCGAGCGCGCTCTTCGCCCTGACCTGGTCCTGGATAAAATCGAGCTGCGTCTGCTTCATCTCGATCAGCTTCGCGCTGAGATCCTGGATCCGTTCCACGAGAGCGCGGAAATCCTCCGCGAGCGCGGCCAGCGCTTCCTCTTCCGATCCGATCTTCGCGCCCGTCGACGCGCTGAGGCCCGCCACTTCGGCGGCTCGCTCCGCGATATGCGCGAGACGGCCCTCCGCCTCGGTGATTTCGCGCGACGCTCGCTCGACGCGGATACGCGCCTGGCTCTCGCGCTCGGTGAACTGGATCACCTTTTCCTCGGAGGATTGAATCCTCCGGCGGATGTCGTAGCGGCTGTTCTGGAGCTCCGTCCGCTTCCGCTCAAGCTCGAGGTGCGAGGCGCGCGCCTCTTCGACCTTCCGCTCGAGCTCGGCGAGCGAGGTATCCTCGCTCCGGGAACGGGTCAGGCATTCGGTGAGCTCCGCTTCGGCCTCGCGCCTCCCGCCGGCGATATCCGACAGCTGCGAGCGGATATTCACGACCTCCCAGCTCCTGATCCTGTCCCTGACGATCTCGTAGCGGCGCGCCTTGGCCATCTGGTACTTGAGCGAGCGCACCTGCGCGCGGAGCTCCTCGAGTATGTCCTCGAGACGCAGAAGATCGGCGTCGGTGAGGTCGAGCTTCCGCTGCGCCTCTTCCCGGCGCATGCGATATTTGACGATGCCCGCCGCTTCCTCGAACATGAGGCGGCGCTCGCCGTGAAGGTCGTTCAGAACCCAATCGATCATCTCCTGCTCGATGACCGAGTACGAATGGCTCCCCGTGCCCGTATCGGCGAAAAGGTCGCGTATATCCTTGAGCCGGCACGGCATCTTGTTGATGAAGTACTCGCTCACGCCGGAACGGTACACCTTCCGCGTGATCGTGATCTCGGCGTACTCGAGCGGAAACTGACCGCGCTCGTTGTTGATCGTGAGATTCACGGAGGCGTACCCCATCGGCTTGTGCTGCTGGGTGCCGTTGAAAATGACGTTCTCCATCTTCGAGCTGCGGAGCTGGCGGGCGCTCTGCTCCCCGAGGACCCAGCGAACCGCGTCGACGATATTCGTCTTGCCGCAGCCGTTGGGGCCCATGATCGCCGTGATCCCCGGCTTGAATTCAAGGTTAATCGGGGCCATGAAGGATTTAAAGCCCACCATCTCGAGTTTCGAAAGGCTCACCGGTTGTATCCTCCCGACGACATTCGAACGTCTCCCGTTCAACGGGTCGCGGCGGCGATGGTCACGACCCGCGCATACCCGACTTTATTGAGTCCCAGGAGGTCGAGTCTCGTCTTCGACGCCTCGTTCTCCGTGGTGAATTCGCCGACGAGAACGCGGAGCCACTTCTCGCCCTTGATATCGACCTCGACGATCCGCGCCGGAAACCCGTTTTTCTCGAGGTACGCTTTCTCGACCTCGGCGCGGGGCATTTCCCTGAACGAGGCGACGTGGATCGTGTAGACGCCCTGTCCCGGAACGATCTCCGTCGTCTCCGTACCGGAGGCCTTCGGCTCCATGCGCGGCGCCGCCGTTTCCGTCGTGCCGGAGGGCGGGATCGCCTGCGCGCCGCCGGGCGCCGCCGCGGCGGCGCTTTCGGCGGGGGCCGCCGTCGAATCCATCACCTGCAAACGCGCGCCGTCGCCCGCGGCCCGCGCGACCTCCCCCGGCGTCGTGCCGAGGGGCTCCCTCTCGCCGACCGTCCGGTTGAGCACGGCCCACCACACGACGAAGGCGAGAATGAGAATCGCCGCGGAGACGCTCACGACGCGGAGCAGGCTGAAACGCGGTTTCTTTTCCGGCTCGATATCGTCGAGCGGCTCGAGGTCCTCGGTTTTCTGGAGCAGGGGAATCGCGAGCGGTCCGCCCGCGCCGGCGGGCGCTTCTTTCGGAGCCGCGATCGCCGGCTCGGCGCCGACCGGTTCGAGAACCCTCTTCGCGGCCGGAGCGGGCGCCGGAGCGCGCTTCCCGCAGAAACAGACGAGCTCGACAGGGGGAACCTTCTCCTCGGCGAGAGCCTTGATATTCTTCTGCAGCTCCCCCTCGCTCATGTCGTCGATACGGCAGCAGAGGAGTATGCCGTCGACGAGCTTGACGAGAGGATTGATCTTCGCGTCCTCCGTGTACAGCGTCGAGCAGTAAATGACGACGTCGTGCTTCGTGCGGAGGAACTCGACGATCTTCTCGAATTCCTTCATGGCGAAGGGAATCGTCCGCGAAACGGGGAACGAGCCGGGCCCGGCGACGCTCACGCCTTCGATCCCGACCGTCCGCGCGACCGTCTTGAGCGAGCTCCCGTAGAGCAGGAGATCGAGGAAGCCGTGCTCCTCGACGTTCTCGACGAGACCGCTCATGCCGGAGTGCAGAAAATCGCCGTCGATGATGAGAACGGTCCTGCCGTGCTTCGCGATGATGTGCGCGATCTGCAGCACCGCAAAATCGCGCGATATTGCCTTCTCGCCGACGGAAAGGGCGAGTATCACGGCGCCGCTGCGCTCCTTGATCCGCTTTTCGAGCTGGGCGCCCGCGTCGTTGAAATGTTCGAGCTCGCTCGCGGAGGAGGGATCTCCCGCCGCCATGAAGGCCCGGATGCGCTCCTCGTCGAGGAATATCGTAGTGCCCCCCCCCCGGCGCTCCGCACGATCCGTCTTTCGCATATCCGCGATCTTCACCGGTCATTCCGATCACTCCCTCTCGAGAACTCTTTCAAGCCCGTCGACGAGTATGGCGACAACCTCGTCCTCTTCATCGTCGAGAATCGTTCGAGGATCGATCATTACGAAATCGTCCCTGACGCGGACCAGCACGGAGGGGCTCCCCCTGCGCAGGAGCGCGGCGAGCCGCTCCGCGCGGCCCGCAGGAAGGGTAATCTGCACGACGACCGTCCGCAAGGGATTTATGGGAAAACTGCCGCCGCCAATCGAAGACTCCGATTCGGCGATCTTCACGTCGAGGTCGCGCGCGCCCCGCGCCGCGATGCGCCCGGCGAGCCCCTCGGCCCGCTCCCGCAGGCGCTCCACCGGTTCCATGATCATGCGAAGCGACGATATCCTCTCGAAGCCGCCGTTCCAGTAATCGCGCAGCGCCTGCTCGAGACCCGCCAGCGCCAGCTTATCGGGCCGGAGCGCCCTCGAGAGATGATTCTCCTTCATGCTCGCGATGAGCGGGGCTCTCCCGACGAGCGCGCCTCCCTGAGGGCCGCCGAGCACCTTGTCGGTGCTGAAGCTCATGATATCCACGCCGCTCTCGAGCGTCGTTTCGAGGCTTTCCTCCCCCTCGATCCCCCTGTCCCGCAGCGGGTAGAGAACCCCGCTTCCCTGATCGTACATGACGGGGACTCCCGCGGCCCGGCCGACCTCGGCGAGCTCGCCCAGCGACACTTCGTTCGTGTATCCGACGATGCGGTAGTTGCTCGTGTGGACTTTGAGAAGCAGCGTGGCTCCGTCCCGCACGGCCTTTTCGTAATCCTTCCGATGCGTCCGGTTGGTCGTGCCGACCTCGATCACGCGCCCGGCCGCCAGCGCGAGTATTTCGGGGAGCCTGAAGCTCCCGCCGATCTCGACGAGTTCCCCGCGCGACACGGCGACGGCGCCGGAGCCCGCGATCGTCTGCACCGCGAGCATCACCGCCGCGGCGTTGTTGTTCACGACGAACGCGTCCTCGGCTCCGGTGAGGAGCGAGAGCAGCCGTGCGACCCGGAGCCCGCGCTCCGTTCTCTTCCCGCTCGCGAGATCGATTTCGAGGTCGACGTAGCCCCGCGCCGCGGCGTCGATCGCCGAGCGCACGCTCTCCCCGAGAACCGCGCGGCCGAGGTTCGTGTGGAGGACGACCCCCGTCGCGTTGATGACCCGGCGCGTCCCGGAGGTCGAGAGGGCGTCGAGATCCGAGACGACTTCGTCCGCGATCGCCGCCGCGATATCGCTGCCGGAGAAGCCGGCCTTCGATCCTTCGAGCAGCATGACCCGGCGGCGCTCGATCGCTTCCCGCACGATGCGCGTCACGCCCTTCCTCGAAACAAGGTTTATTCGCGGAGCGATCCGGGCGTCCTCGAGAACCTTCTCGACCGACGGTAATTTCTTCAGGGACGATTGAATATCCATTTCCTTTAACCTTATAGTTCAAGCTGAATGCGTCGATTTCTACCATATGTAGGGGATATCGTCAACTATTTTCACAATATATGGGCTCCATGGGCGCATTTTTCGCGCATGGCCGCGGGGCCCTCCCCGCCGCGAAATTGCTTCTTGATGAAGGGGGGCGCTTCTGATAATGAATGCTTATTGCGAAACCAGGAAATAAAGGAGCTCTCGATGAATCGATCGCTGCGCCTCGTCATACTCCTTTCGTTCGGCGGCCTCGTGCTCGCGGGATGCGCCGCGCAGAGGGCCGGCCGAGACGACCTCTACGCGAGCCTCAAGGAAAAGTCCGAATCGCTCGACGCGCGCGTTCTCGCCGGCAGAACGATCGTGATCGATCCGGGGCACGGGGGCGCGTTCGACGGCGCGCTCGGCGTCGACAGCCTGCGCGAGGCGGACGCGAATCTCGGCGTCGCGCTCTATCTCTGGGGGCTCTGCGCGGACGCGGGGGCCCGCGCCCATCTCACGCGCACGGCGGACCGGGACAATCTTCCTCCCGGCTCGGGCGAAGCGGGGGACGACCTCGCGGCCCGCGTCGCGAAGGCGAACGAGCTCGATCCGGACGTATTCATTTCGATTCATCACAACTCGAATTTCCCCGTAAAACGGGACGTCAACAGGATCGAGGTATACTATCGCCCGGGCGATCCTGGCTCTTCTCTCGAGCTCGCCGGGGACGTCCAGATACACCTCGCGCGCAACCTGGGGATCGAGATCTCCGAGGTCAAGCCGGGGAATTACTTCGTGCTCAGGCACTCGACGGCCCGGGCCGCGATCCTCGGCGAGGCGAGCTATCTCTCGCACCCCGCCGTCGAGGAGCGCCTCAAGCTCTCGGAAAAACAGAAGCTCGAAGCCGAGGCGTATTTCCTCGGGCTCGTCGAATATTTCTCGCGAGGGGTCCCTTCGATCGCGCGGCTCTCTCCGGCGCGGGATACGCTCGCGGCTCCCGGGGAGATCTCGTTCTCGGCGCAAGAAGCGGCGGGCGTGCCGCTCGATCCCGCCTCCGCGCGCATCCGCATCGGCGATCGCGAGGTCATTCCGACGTTCGAGACGGCGACGTCGGTCATCCGCTATCCGATGCCCCCCGACCTTCCGAACGGGACGCACCGTCTCCAGGCGTCCATCCGAAGCTTGCATGGAGCGACCGCGTGGAGCCCGGCCGCCGCGATCCTTCTCAAGCGTCCCCCGCGGCACGTCATTCCCCTCCCTCCGGACGAGAAGCCCGGCGGAATCGCGTCGATCTCCGTGAGAGTGCTCGACGAGCTCGGCCTGAGCGTCGCGGACGGCACCCCCGTCGTCGCCCGATTCCCGAAAAATGGCGAGACCTTTTCAGGCGCCTCCAGAAACGGAACGTTCGTCTTCGAAACGCCGCTCGCCCTCGCCCGCGAGCCGTTCTCCGTCTCGGCGGACAGCCTGACCGCCGACATCAGATTGCCGGCGTTCGAGCAACGAACCTCCGCTGCGTTCGTCGTGATCGACGCGCTGACGGGAAGGGCGATCCCGCGCCCCGTCGCCGGCGGCAGCATCTCCGCGAGCGTGCTCGGAGACGAGGCGGGAAGACTTCTCATCCCCGCGTCGAACCGTCCCGAAACGCTCCTCGTGAGCGCGCCCGGCTACGCTCCGGCCCTTCTCGACAGTCTCGCCGCGCGCCCTTCTCCGGGCGTCACGACCGTCCGCCTCGGCCCTCTCTTCGGGGGCGCCCTCGCCGGGAAACGGATCGCGATCGATCCGGCCGGGGGAGGCTCCGATCCGGGAGGTCGAGGCGCGGGCTCGCTGCGCGGCGCGTCGGTGAATCTCGAGGTCGCCCGGCTTCTGCGGAATCTCCTCGAGCGGGCGGGGGCCTCGGTCGCGCTCACGCGAAACGGGGACGAGACGATCTCCGCGCAGGAGCGCGTCTACGCCGTCAACCGCGCCGACGCGGAGCTCGCCGTCGGCATACGGCACGACCAGCCGCCCTCGCAGATCGAAGCGCCTCGATGCGTGCTGTTCTTCCCGGGAAGCGCGCGCGGACGATCCATCGCCGATCGACTCGCCTCCACCCTCGGCCCCCTCGCGCCGGACGGCCGGTGCGCGGTCGGGGAATGGGCGGACGTATTTCTCCAGCAGACGGCGTGCGCGGCATGCGAGATCTACTGCGGACCGATCGAAGACGCGGGTCGCGAAGCCGCGATGAGCGGCGAACCGTGGCTTCGCTTCGAAGCGGAGAGGATATTCGTCGCGATCGCGGGATATTTCGGCTACGAAGGAATCGTCGCCGACGCTTTTACGGTGAACGTGGTCTCCCGGGGGAAACCGGCGGCCGGAGCGATCGTCGACGTCGATCGGCTTTCCGCCCGCACGACCGACGGAAACGGCTCGGCGACCTTCGGCCTCGTCGCTCCGGGGATCCATCTTCTGACGGTGCGCCTGCTCGACGGGCGATCGGCGCTTTTCACGAGGACGATTCTCCCGAATGAATCGACGCTCGTCGTCAGGATACCCTGATCGGGCGGCCGGGACCCCACGCGGCATCCCCACCCTGCGCTTGACAGCGTTACAAGCGCCGCGCAATATTGTAGGCAAGGGAGAGAGGGCGCGCAGCATGGGGAAAATCAACGAGCACGATCGCCGGATGCGCGCAAGGCTCATGATCATCCTCCCCGCCGTGATTCTCATCCATTTTTTCGCTCTCGCGACCTTCGAGCGCGTCGACGCCCTGAAGGACCTCATCTCGCTCGGCTACCAGGGCCCGGCGAAGTTCGAACCGGAGATATCGATCTTCGATAATCGCAGTGTGCCGGCGAAGGTCGCCTCGCGCGAGAGGCGCGTGATGGTACTCCAGAATATTCTGATCGAGGACGAAGACAAACCGAAACGCGCGAAGGGGACCGAGCCGGCGCCGAGACCCGCCGAACGGAGGCGCGAGCAGCAGATATCCCTTTCGATGCCGGGGGAATACTCCTTTCGCACGTACGCTTCCCGCGCGGCGGCTCCGTATCGCGAAGATTACGTCATCCTCAGGATGGTCCAGCCCGAATACCCGGACGACGCCCTCCGGGAGGCCGAAGAGGGGTACGTTCTCGTCGAGGCATATATCGCGAGCGACGGCAGCGTGGACGAGGCGTACGTGCGTTCATCCTTCGGCGCGATGAGCTTCGAAACCTCGTCGCTCGCCGCGGTGAAGCAGTTTCTCTTCAAGCCGGTCAGTGAAGGGGGAAAACCGATTTCCTTCTGGGTGAGCTTTCTCGTCAAGTTTCGGCTGCGCCGCTAGCGTTCCGTCTTGAGAACGCCGTATTCCACGGCCCGTTCGTTTCTCACGGTGTAGAACAGGATGCCGTCGCCGGCGACGAGATCGAGGAACGGGTGCCGTCTCTTCTCGAGAAGACGGGACATCTCTTCCCTCAGGGGCTCGCCTCCCGATTTGCTTTTCGCGAGCGCTTCGAGGAGAAGCTTCGTTCCACGGTAGCCGCCGATGACCACCTGATTGACCTCCCCCGGGGGTTCGTTCACGAGGGCGCACGCGTTCTCGAAGAGACGTTCGCCGCCGCGCTGATCGATATCGACGGGGAAAAGCGCGCCCTCGAGATCCCTCCCCACCATCCTGATGAGGCGCCTCGAATTCCACGCGCTCGTCCCGAGAAGCTGCGAGCCCAATTCGTGAAAGGAGAGCTGCGGAAGAATGAGGATGAGATCCTCCGTGCCGGACGCGATGAAGAGCGCCTCGGGATCGGCCGCGCGAACGCGTCCGATCGACTCGGCGAAATCGGTGCTTCCCTCGGGATAGAATTCGGCGATCACGAGCTCGCCGCCGAGCCGTTCCACCTCGTCCCCGAAAAGACGCGCGACGCGGCGCGACGCAAGGTCGTCGGAAGACAGGAACGCGACTCGCCGGAGCCCGATCGCGCCGCAGGCCATCCTGGCGAGCGCGGTGATTTCGACCTCCGAGGAGGTGGTCGTCTGAAAAACCCATCCTCCGACGTCGGCTATCCCCTCCTCTGTCGCGACGGGAGACAGAAGCACCGTCTTCGAAAGCTCGGCGACCTGGGCCGCCGCGATCGTGGAAGAGCTGAGCACCTCGCCGAGAAGAGCGTCGACGCCCTCCTCGGCGATGAGCCGTTCGGCGACGGAGCGACACTCGAGGGGATTGCCGCGCGTGTCCCCGACGACGAGATCGATGTTTGCGACGCCCTTGAGCCGCGCTTCCTTGAGCGCGACCGACGCGCCGCGGAGAAACGACTCTCCGAGCGTGGCGAAGCGCCCCTCGATCGGGCAGAGAACGCCGATCCGGCGGCGCCGCGCGGCCTCCGCCGTTTTCGCCCGGTCTCCGGCTCCTTCCTGGGAGCCCGCGGGCCGTGTCCCCGCCGCGAGCAGAAGGACCGCGGCGAGAATCAGGCGGCATTTCGGCATTCGTTTCATGTTCGCCTCTCCGAAGGAACGAATCGCTGCTTCCCGAGATACGCGAGCGCCAGCGCGTGGTATTCCTCCGCGTTCCGGGCGAGTTTCTCGGAGGCGGCGCGATCGATCGTCTTCTTCACCACGCCCGGAACACCGGCCACGAGCGAACAGGGCGGAACATCGAGTCCCCGGAGAAGAACGCTCCCCGCGGCCACGATGCTGCCGCTCCCGATCTTCACCCCGTCGAGGATCACGGCGCCCATGCCGATGAGACATCCGTCCCCGATCGTGCACGAGTGCAGAATAGCCCGATGGCCCACGGTGACCCTCGCTCCGATCACGAGATCCGGACCGCCCGTCGTCACGTGGCAGACGCAGAGATCCTGGATATTCGTGTACGCGCCGATGCGAATCCGCCAGACGTCCCCGCGAACGACCGCCCCGTGCCAGACGCTGGCGCAGTCGTCGATTCCCACGTCGCCGATCACCTGCGCCGTGGCCGCGATAAACACGTCGGCGCCGATCGTCGGCTGCTTTCCCTGGAAGGGCTCTATCACCGGATCCTCCTATGCGTCGAGATCCCCGAAACTCCCCGGATCGAGCTCCTTGAGTCGTTTGCGCACGTCGTCCTCGTCCGAACCGAGCTCGATGCTCCGCTTATGAGCGTTGAACAGTTCCCGGTCGATGAGGAGCGGCGCCCCGGCCCGCAGCGCAAGGGCGATCGAATCGCTCGGCCGCGCGTCGACGTAGAAAACGTCCTCCGCGCGTTTCAGCACGATGCGCGCGAAGTAGGTTTCGGCATGGAGTCCCGTGATTTCGATCCGCTCGACCTTCGCCTCGAGCACGTCCACGACGATCGCGAGGAGATCGTGCGTCATGGGCCGTTCGAACGTCTTGCCCGCGACCGCCGTGAAGATCGCCGTCGCTTCGGCGGCGCCGATCCAGATCGGGAGAATATCGTCCTCGTCCTCCGCCTTGAGGAGAACGACCGGATGGCGGCGCTCCTGATCGAGCGCGATCCCGCGTACGGACACCTCAACGAGCTCCATCGCCGCTTCCTATCTGGTCCCTTCCGCTGCGCGCGCCTTGTCCTCTTCCACGCGCTTCTGCACGCCCTCGAACGTATCGAGCTTCGGATGATTCGTTTCCATGTTCTCGTTCATCCACTTCGCCGACTCCAGCATCGGGCTCTCGGGATATTTCTGCTTGAGCTCGTCGAAGGTCCGGCGCGCCTGAACGAAGTCCTTGAGCTCCTCCGCATAGGTGAACCCGATCATGAAGAGCGCCTCCGCGGCGTTCTTGTGGGTCGGGTAGAAATTCACGATATCGCGATAGTACTGGATGCGGCTCCGCGGATCGGGCTCGATCTGGGCCATCTCCCAGAGCTCTTCGGCCGTCCGCTTCGTCTTATCGAGCCGCTCCTTGATATAGTTTTCCGCCGTGTACTTCACCTTGAGCTTCTCGATCGCCGCCGCGTAGGCCTCTTCCGTTTTCCGCGCCTGCAGCTTGGCCTCGATCGAACGCCGGGATTCGTCCAGGGTCTGCGTCTTTTCCGGATTCTTCTCGGTGACCTTTATGATGGCGAAACCGTCGGCGAGACGCACGATCCCGCTCGTGACGCCCACTTCGAGCTTCCCGGCCGCCTTGCCGAACCCCTCCGCGTCGCCGACGCCCTTGATGTAGCCGCCCGGATTGAAGTAGCCGACGTCGCCGCCGGCCGCCGCGGTCGTCCTTGTCCTCCGACTCTTTGGCGGCGATCTTCGTCAAGAGCTCTCCCTGCGCGAGGCGTTTTTTCCAGCTCACGGCCTTGAGGCTGTCGGCCGTAAAGAGATACTGGGCGCGCATCACGGGCGCCTGGACGAATTCCTTCGAGTGGGCCGCATAATACTCTTCGATCTCTTTCGGCTCGATCTTGATCTTGTCCGATACCTCTTTCCCGAAATACTCGGCGACGAGGATGTTCATCGTGACCCATCTGAGCCGTTCCTGCATCTCCTCGCTCTTATCCATCTTCGCGTCGAGCGCCGCAAGGTAGAAGAGATGCTGCTCGATGAGCCGGTCGACGAATTTCGCCTGGGCGTCGGGCCCCTTGAACTGCTTCCTCTGCGCGTCGGGCAGCTCCTCGAACGTGCGGAGCATGAATTCCTCGGTGATCTTGATATCGCCGACTCTCGCGGCGAGCCCTGATTTCACCTTGAGGGCGCCGTCCTTCTTCCCGCGCGAGCAGGACGAAACCGTCGAGACGACACAGCCCGCGATCAGCATGAACATGAGAGCTCTCTTCGCAAACATTCGTACCTCCTTTTTCCAGCCGCTCACCAAAACAAATTCGTTATCGAGGCCCCGGCCGCCGTTTCTTCCCCGCGCGGGCGACGATCTCGCGGACGCGCTGGCTTTCGCCCCGCTTGCACACGAGGACCGTTTTGCCCTCGACGGCGACGATGATATCGTCGACGCCCACGACAGCCGTCAGGCCTCCGGGATTGAACAGAAGATTGTTCCGGGAATCGAGGATCTCCATGCGTCCCGCTCCCGCGTTCCCGCTCCCGTCGGCGCGAAGCAGATCGAAAAGGGAATCCCACGATCCGACGTCGCTCCAGCCGATATCGGCGGGAACCACGACCACGTTCGGCGCCTTTTCGAGAATCCCGTAGTCGACGGATATCGACGGCATCCGGGGATACTCCCGCGCGACGACTCGCCGGAAGCTCTTCGTTCCGAGCGCGAGCTCGATCGCCGCGAGCCGGGCCGCGCCCTCCGGGATATAGCTGGACCACGCCGCGAGAAAGACCGAAGGCCGCCAGAGGAATATGCCGCTGTTCCAGTAATACCGCCGCGCCTTGAGATACGCGGCCGCCCGCTTTGCGTCGGGCTTTTCATGGAATTTCTTCGCGCGAAATGCCGGGACCCCGCCCCGTGCGTCGAATTCGCGCCCGGCCTCGATGTACCCGTACCCCGTGGCCGGGAACGACGGTACGACGCCGAACGTGACGAGCACGTCGTTCTTCGCGGCGATCGCCGCGCCGGCGCGCGCGATCCGCCTGAATCCGCGCTCGTTCGCGATCGCGTGATCGGCCGGACAGGTCAGGAACGGCTCGTCGCCGCCGAAGCGCCGCACGAGGGCCGCGGCGACCGCGATCGACGGCGCCGTGTTGCGCCCGACGGGTTCGACGAAGATATGGTCCGCGCGGAGCCGGGGAAGCTCCTTTCGAACGAGCGGGACGAGAGACTCGATCGTGAGAACGATCATGCGCTCGGGAGGGATGAACTCCGAGAGGCGTTTCCACGTGAGGGAGAGCATGCTTCCCTCCCCCGTGATGTCGAGGAACTGCTTCGGCTTTTCCGCGCGGCTGTATGGCCAGAACCTCGTGCCCTTCCCGCCGGCAAGAATGACTCCGTACATGGGGATCACGCATCCATGAGTTTGGAAACGTCGATGGAGCGGCCGAGAACGAGCGCGACCTCTTTCTTGATCGCCTCGAGGAGCTCCTTCGTCGAAGCCTCGAACCGGAGCACGAGAGCCGGCTGCGTATTCGACGCTCGGACGAGGCCCCAGCCGCCTTCGAATTTCACGCGCGCGCCGTCGACGTCGATCACCTCGTGAGTCTTCCTGAAGTGATCGCGCACCGCGCGGACGACGTCGAACTTGCGCTCGTCTTCGCACTCGAGACGTATCTCGGGGGTCGTTTCGTACCGCGCGAGATCTCCCAGGAGCGAGCTCAGCGGCTCGGACTCCCGCGAGACGATCTCGAGGAGCCGGCACGCGGCGTAGAGCGCGTCGTCATAGCCGAAGTAGCGGTCCGCGAAAAATATGTGCCCGCTCATCTCGCCCGCGAGCAGCGCTCCCGTTTCGCGCATCTTCTGCTTGATGAGCGAATGTCCCGCCTTCCACATGAGCGGTTTTCCGCCGTGCTTCGCGATGTCCTCGATGAGGCTCTCGGAGCATTTGACCTCGAATATGATCGTCGCGCCGGGATGCTTCCGCAGCACGTCGCGCGCGAAAAGCGCGAGCAGGCGGTCTCCCCAGAGTATTTCCCCGCGGTCGTCGATAACGCCGATCCGGTCGCTGTCGCCGTCGAACGAAACGCCGAGCTCGAGCTTGTTCGCGAGAACGGCGGCCTTCAGCGCGGCGAGATTTTCGGGAACGGTCGGATCGGGATGATGGTTGGGAAAAGTCCCGTCGGGCTCCATGAAAAGCTCGAGCGGCTTCACGCCGAGCTTCGCGAAGAGGGCGGGCGTGACGAGCCCCGCGGTGCCGTTCCCGCCGTCCGCGGCGAATGAGACCGCCCCGGCGAGCGTGACGTTTTTCGCCACGTAGTCGACGTACTCGGCGTCCGCGGTCCTGACGGCGACGCGGCCGCCTCCCGGCTCCGGAAGATCGCCGAGACTCACGTCCCTGAGCTCGAGGATATCGGCGCCGTAGATCGTCCCCTCGCCGCGCAGCACCTTGAAGCCGTTGAATTCGCTCGGATTGTGGCTCGCCGTGATCATGACGCCCCCCGGGATGCCCCACTTCCGCGCGGCGAAATAGAATACCGGGGTCGGAACGACCCCGATGTCGATGACCGAAACGCCACCCCTCGTCAGGCCCTCGGAGAGCGCCTCGAAGAAAGAATCGCTGCTCTGGCGAACGTCCCTGCCGACCACGGCCTCCCTGATGTTCTCGCGCGCGAAGGTGGCGGCCACGGCGAGGCCGAGCCGCCGCACGCGCTCCTCCGTCAGATCGGCGCCGACGACGCCCCTGATATCGTATTCCCTGAAAATGTGCGCCGGGATGTTGATATCGGCCCTCCCGTTCGGGAAACGACGGCTCCTACTCCTTCACGACCCAGATCTTGACCGGAACCTCGACTTCGCGATGAAGCCTGACGGATACGGAATAGACGCCGAGCTTCTTGATCGGTTCCTCCAGCACGATCTGCTTGTGGTCGATCGCGAATCCCTGATCCGATATCGCCTTCGCGATGTCGTGCCCCGCGACCGAGCCGTAGAGCTTGTCCTCCTCGCCCGCCTGCACGACGATCGTGCAGGAGAGCCCCTTCATCTTCTCGGCGAGGGCCTGAACGCTCTGCTTGAGCTTCACGTCCCGAACGACGTGGAGGCGGCTCTCTTCGTCGAGCACCCGCCTCTGGCTCGGGGTCGAGATGAGCGCGAGGCCTTTCGGGAACAGGAAGTTCCTCGCGTACCCTTCCTTGACCTTGACGACGTCCCCGCGGTCCCCGAGACCCTGGATCTTCTGCTTGAGGATCACTTGCATATGACTCTCCCTTTAGCGAAAATACTCTCTCACGTAAGGCAGCAGCGCGATCGAGCGCGCCCGCTTGATCGCCCGCGCGAGCACCCGCTGATGCCAGGCACAGGTTCCCGTGATGCGCCGAGGCGTCATCTTCCCGCGCTCGGTGATGAATCGGCTCAGGAATGACTGATCCTTGTAGTCGATCGGGAGATCGTCCATGCAGAATCTGCACGGCTTCGTCGGCAGCATCCGCTTTTCTTTTTTCTTCCGCTTGTCGTTCTTCCTGTCGTTCCTCTTGTCGTTCATTGCCATGATTCCTCACTTCCCCTCGGCGGGAGATTTCGCCGCTTCGACCGGCTTCGGACGCTCTTCGACGCAGATGAGATGGCGCACCACCATGTCGTCGAAACGAAACACCCGGCCGAGCTCCTTCAGGATCTCGCCGTCTCCCGTGAAGCGCATGAAGCTGTAATATCCCTCGAAGACCTTGTTGATCGGGTAGGCGAGCCTGCGCTTGCCCCACTGATCGACGCTCGTGACCTGACCCTGACGAGAGGTGACGATCTCGCTGTACTTCACCGCTTTTTCCTTGACCGCTTGCTCGTCGAGGGACGGGTTCAGAATGTAGATACACTCGTACGCCCGCATAGATGAGTTCCTCCCTTCGGACTTGAAATGGCCTTCACTGGACGGAATGCCCGCCGTGAAGGCAGGGATTAAATACGGCTGCTGACGGAAGCGCCGTAAGTGGGTGGTAATATAACATGGAGAGGTCGAACGGTCAAGGGGAGCCTGCGCCCCGGCTCGCGGCCCGGCGCACGGGTCAGCGCCCCTACTCGGCCGCTCCCCCCGTGGCGTTGACCCGCCGCATCGCGGCGTCGATACTCTGGCGAACGGCCGTCTCGATCGCGTCCGCCGCCGTCTCGAGCATGCCGTCCACGACCTCGCGCTCTTCCGGGAGGAAATCGGACAGTACGAAATCCACCCAATCGACGCCCGGTGCGGCGGAGCCGATTCCGAGACGAAGTCTCGAAAAATCCGCGGTGCCGAGCTGCTCGATGACGGAATCGAGCCCCTTGTGCCCCCCGCTTCCCCCGCGCGGGCGGAGCCTGAGCGAGCCGAGAGGAAGGTTCAGATCGTCGCACACGACGAGGAGACCGTTCTTCGCCGCGCCCCCGTGCTTCGCGAGCGCCGCGCCCGAATCGTTCATCCAGGTGAGGGGTTTGATGAGGGTGACCGCGCGGCCGGCGACGCGCCAGAGCGCGACCTGAGCGGGTCCCGCCGCGCGCCGCCACGATAAAAAATGGCGCTCCGATAGGGTATCGAGCGCCATGAATCCGAGATTATGCCGGTTCGAGCGGTAACGCGGCTCGGGATTGCCGAGCCCGCAGACGATCGCGACCTCCGACATAAAGAAGTGCTATTTCCCTTTCTTCTCTTTTTTCTCTTCCTTGTCCTTGCCCTTTTCCTTGCCCTTGTCCTTTCCCTTTCCCTCTTCCGCTCCCTCTCCGCCTTCCGCCGATTCCTCTCCCTCGCCTTCCTCCGTCTCCGCGGCCACGGCGGCCGCTGCGGGAGCGCCGGCCTCCGGAATGAGGGCCTCGAGCTTCTTCGGCGGGGAAACGTGCGCGAGCGTCACGTTCGGATCGTCGATGATCTCGAGATCGGGATAGAGCGCGATGAGATCGGAGACGTGAATCGAATTGCCGATCTCGAGGTGCGAGATATCTATCGAAACCTTTTCGGGTATCTCCATCGGCTTCACGTTGAGGGTTATTTCCCGGATGCCGTGATCGAGAACGCCGCCCTCGTCCTTGACGCCCTTCGCCGCGCCGACGAGATCGATGGGCACGCCGATATGGAGCTTCTCGTCGATCGAAATCCGCTGGAGGTCGATGTGGAGGACGTCACCCGACACCGGATGATGCTGGATGTCCCGCACGAGCGTCAGAATCGATCCCTCGTTCGAGCCCTCGACGTCGAGGCTCAGGATCATGTGCTCGCTCGTCGCCGTGTGCAGGATGTGCCAGATGTCCTTCTGGGAAACGGCGAGGGACACGGGCTCGCGCTTGTGTCCGTACAGGATCGCGGGGATCTCCCCGGAAGCGCGGAGACGCTTGGCGCCTTCCTTGCCGGCTCCCACGCGCAGATGCGAATTCAGTTTCGGCTTCTCCATGATTTCCTCCAGAGTTACACAAAGAGATTGCTGATCGATTCTCCCGTATGGATCCGCCGTATCGCCTCGCCGAGGAGAGGCGATACGTCGAGAACCTTGATCTTGCTGCACGGCACGCCGTCCTTGAGGGGGATCGAGTTCGTCACGATGACTTCCTCGATCGGCGACTGCTCGATCTTTGCGAACGCCTTCCCGGAAAAGACGGGGTGCGTGGCGGCGGCGATGATCTTTCGCGCGCCCGCCGCCTTCAATACCTCGGCGGCCTGGGTGATCGTCCCGGCCGTACTGATGATATCATCGAGGATGATAATGTCGCTCCCCGCGACCTCGCCGATGATATTCATGACCTCTGAATTGTCCGCGGTGGTCCGCCGCTTGTCGACGATCGCGAGGTTGGCGCCGATGCGCTTCGCGAAGGCCCGGCCCATCTTGATGCCGCCGACGTCGGGCGAGACAACCGTGATGTTCCGCATTTTCATCCCCCGAATATATTCAAAGAGCACCGGCGCCGCAAAAAGATTATCGACCTGTATGTCGAAAAATCCCTGAATCTGCGCCGCATGAAGCTCGAGGGCGAGGACGCGATCCGCGCCCGAGGTGGTGATGAGATTCGCGACGAGCTTCGCGGAGATGGGGACACGGGGCTGATCCTTGCGATCCTGCCGCGCGTAGCCGTAATAGGGAATGACCGCGGTCGTCCGGTGCGCCGATGCGCGGCGACACGCGTCGACGATGAGGAGCAGCTCCAGCAGGTTGTCCGCCGGCGCAAAGGTCGATTGAATGATGAAGATATCCCTTCCGCGTATATTATCCTCGATGCGAACCTTGAGCTCTCCGTCGGAGAAATGTCCGATTTCGACCTCGCAGAGGGGAACACCGAGATATTCGGAGATCTTCTTTCCGAGCTCGGGATTCGCGGTACCCGCGATCAGCTTGAGCTCATAGTACATGCCGCTTCCCTCCATAAAAGTAAGGTGACCGACGAGGCCACCCTTCCAGCAACCATTGTGGTTGGGGCGGGAGGATTCGAACCTCCGATCCAGGATCCAAAGTCCCGTGTCTTGCCGCTTGACGACGCCCCAGCCGATATATGGAACCCGTACGTTCCCCGGCTAATCCTGCGCGATCTCGACACCCGCCTCGGAACCCAGCTTCTCCCTTTCCAGATTATAGGCGTCGATGACCTTCTGCTCCATCCACGAGCGGGTCTCGTTGTTTATCGGATGGGCGATATCCTGAAAAGTCCCGTCGGGCCGCTTGCGGCTCGGCATCGCCACAAAAACGCCCTTCGCCCCTTCGATAATCTTGAGTCCCCGGATCACGAAACGATTATCGAGGGTGATGCTCGCAAACGCTTTGAGCTTGTTGTCCGTCCTGAGTGAAATCCGTATCTCGGTGATTTCCATGTTCCCCCCCTAGACGATTACCTCGACCGCTCCGTTTCAGATATCCGGACGGCCTGAACCACAGGCTGAACGAGTCGAGTGAAAAACCCTTCGCCCTTGAAACGCTCGCTTACCTCCCTTGCTCTGCTTTCCACCTCAAAAACCGCAAAACAGGCGGAGCCGCTCCCGCTCAAGGAACTCAGAATCGGCTTCTCCTTTCCGAGAGCCGAGAGAATCCCCGAGACGCTGGGAAAATGCTCCACGATGCCCGCTTCAAAACTATTTCGAGTTTCGAGCCTGACGGCCGGAAACCTCTGTATTCCTTCAAGTAACGCGGTAAGTTTAGCCCCGCGGGAACCCTTTGTCAATACGAAATTAAAATTCTGATAAGCCCACCTCGTAGAAACAGTTACGTCCGGTTTTACGATCAGAATCCAGCCTGCGGACAACCCCGGCACCCCTTCGAGCAGCTCCCCCCGGCCACGGCCGACGGCGGGCTTGCCGAAGATGAAGAACGGCACGTCGCTCCCGAGGGCCAGGGAGAGCTTCCGCAGCTCTTCATTCGAAAAACCGCATCGATAGAGCTCGTTTACGGCGAGCAGCGTGGCCGCCGCGTCGGAGCTCCCCCCCCGAGGCCGGCTCCCGACGGAATCCCCTTGGCGACGCCGATCCGCACCCCTCCCGTCGTCCCGGAGCTCTCGAGGACGAGCCGCGCCGCCCGGTGGCAGAGATTGTCCTCGTTCCACGGAATCGACGGATCGTCCCCTTCGAGCTCGATCCCGGCCGGCGTTTTCTCGAAGGTGAGTTCGTCCCAGAGGGACACGGGTTGGTAGAGGGTTTCGATATCGTGGTAGCCGTCTTCCCGACGGCGGAGGACGTCGAGATAGAGGTTGATCTTGGCCGCGGCAAGAGCTCTTATCATACCCTCAAGCGGGTTGGAAGACGAATCCGCAACGCGACGTCACGAGCGTCCCCGGTACTCCCGCCACAGTTTCCCCCACTCCGTCCGGTTGAACTTCCCGATCTTCCGGCGTCCGATCGTCGGATACCAGAAAACGTCGTGATAGATGTTCGACGCCATCGGCGCCCAGAACGCGAGAGGGGAATGGAGAGCCGCTTTCTCGAGAAAACGGAGCGGCCCACGGCGGAGCATCTGATCGCCCCAGATGACGAAACTCCGCTTCGTTTTGAAATGAAGATCGAGCGCGCTTATATCCTCTCCCGCGATCTCGATTTTTTCGATCCTCGCCTCTCCGAGGCCGCGCTCGGTCGCCATGCGGAGATACGGGATCGACATCGGATCGAAGCCCATGATCCTGGCCGCGACCGCGTCGATCGCGACCGAATCGGCGCTCGCAAGCACGATATCGCCGACGACCGGATCCATCGTGCGCGGCCCGGCGCCGTTGCCGCATACCGTCCCGTCCATGACGGCGAAGACGTTGGGATGGAGCTCGCGCTGCATGATCAGGAGATCGACGAGCACCTCGTGAATGTGCTTGTGCGCGAAATGGCGGACCTCCTTGAGAAGGCCGCCGAACGCGTTCTTGACGGCGCCCGTCGTGATCGAATGGCCGTGCGTCTTGACCGTCGGAAGATGGAGAATGTCCTTTCCCTCGAACATCGCGGGGATCTCGATTCCCTCGGGGAATATCTCGTGGAGCTTGAGAAGCGGCTCGCGGAACCGGTGCACCTTCCATTCGACCTCGGGGAGCGGCGTGAACCCGAGACCGTATTTTTCGAGGACGGGGAGCCATAGATTGTTGACGACTCCCTTGCGCGGGTTCGTCACCACCGTCTTGTTCTCGATGGGCAGTATCCGGTCGCTCCGGTACCCGTGGCCGAGCAAATACCTCGCGACCCCCTCGAGCTGCCACGGCTGGCTCGAGCAGGCGGGAAAATATTTCGTCCACGAAAGGTTGAGCTTGAGCAGGAGCTCGCGCTCGGCGGTGAGATGCCGCGGCGCGTCGGCGAGGTCCATCGCCCGACCGATATCGTCGAGGACCGCGGCCGGCTTCGTCCGGATGACCGCCACTTTCGATGCCATATCGCAGAACACCCCGTTCAGAATCGCCACAGGATCCAGACGACCGTCACGGCCCAGAGGAACACCGCCGCCAGGATCGATTTCTCCGTGAGGAGAATCCCCGACGGATCCCCCCCCTCGTTCTTCCGGTAGACGATGTAAAGATACCGCATTATGCCGAACACCACAAAGGGGATCGTGTACACGAGGTTGCTCGTGCCGAATTTCTCCACCGTGCTCGGCCACACGGTATAGATCGAATAGGAAACGAGCGCGGTCGTCGCCGAGAGCCCGACGAGCTGATCGAGAAGAAGCACGGAGTAATCCCTGAGTGCCGTGCGGTGCTCCTGGTCTTCCTCGAGAAACACGATCTCGTTCCGCCGCTTGCAGAAGGCGAGAAAGAGCGAGAGAAAGAGCGTGCAGATGAGAAGCCACGGGCTGATCTCGATGTCCGGAACGCTCGCCTTCAGCACGGCGACGCCGCCCACGGCCCGAAGCAGGAAGTTGAACGATATCGAGAACACGTCGAGGATCACGACGCCCCTGAGGAAGAACGAGTAGGCGAAATTGAGCGCCGTGAAAGCGGCGCAGACGGCGAAGAACTCCCGCCCGAGGACCCAGGAAAAGGCGAGAAGGGCCGCGATGAGGACGACCGCGAAGGGGAGCGCTTCCGCCGGGCTCAGGAGTCCCGCGGCGATCGGCCGTTTCTTCTTCGCCGGGTGCTCCATGTCTCTCCTGCGGTCGCTGACGTCGTTGACGATATAGACCGCGCCCGACAGGAGACAGAAAACGATGAAGCCGAAGAGACTCCTCTCGAGAAGCGACAGGTCGAAAAGGTGCATGGAAAAAACGATCCCGGCGAAGAGGACGAGATTCTTCGTCCACTGCCGGGGCCGCATCGAGACGACGAGGTACCAGAGTTTCTTCATGGGCGTATATTAGCCGATATGCGGCTCGGATGCAAATGCGCTTTTCCGCGCGGCGGCCGCGGCCGCCGCCGGCCGAAACAAGCGCTGAAAAGCGAGATTCGCGCCGATGACGATATAGAGCAGGGTCACCACCTCGGCGTCGCCGAAGTTCCATTCGAAGAGACCGTTCACGATGAATCCGGCGAGAGCGCCGACGGAGCCCGCGACCCACGCCCTCTCCGGCGGCGGGAGATCGAGCCTCAGATTCCGGGCCATGAGCCGGAAGAACGAGAAGAGCAGCCAGCAAAACGCGGCGAGCCCCGCGAATCCCGTCTGAACCGCGATCTGGAGGAAAATATTGTGCATATGCCCGAATACCTGAACCGCGCCGGGCGGCATATGCTGCCTGTATACGTCGGCGAGATCCATCGTGCCGACTCCGATGACCGGGTGATCCTTGATGATCTCCACGCCTCCCTGAAGGAGCTGAAGCCGGTGAACGTTCGTCATGTGTTTCGGATTCCAGATGCTCTCCACGCGCGCGCGATACGGGGCGGGAAGAAGCAGCACGAAGGCGACGAGCGCCGCGGCGAATGGCACGAGCCATCGCTTCCGCAGGAACGCGAGTATGACGACGACCGAGACGACCGCGCCGACCCACGAGCTCCGGGTGAAGCTGAAGAACAGGGCGGCGAAGGAAACGACCGCGGCGACCGCGGCCGCCCGGCGAAGCCTGCTCGCGACGCCGGCGCCCACTGCGAGGGCGAGATACAGGGAGCACAGGATAAGGAGAATCCCGCCGAACGTCATCGCGTTCGAAAAAGGGCCGGGGGTTCGCCCGAGCGTCCCTGAACCCCTTCCCAGCAGGTAGATCGCGATGCCGTAGGCCGACACTCCCGCCCCCGAAACGAGGAGCGCCGAGAATTGCCTCAGCGCCATCCGCCTCGTCGCGAGAAGCGAACCGATCGTGTAGATAACCGGCATGAGCGCGAAATTCTTCAGGCTCGCGAAGCTCGCGAGGCGCCTGTCCGACAGAAGCGCGGCGGCGAAGGAAACGGCGACGAAGAGGAGCAGCGGAACGTCGAGCATCGTGCGCCGGGGCAGAGGCGCCTTCCGCCTCAGGGCGAAACCGAGCCAGAGAACGAACGCGAGCCCGAGAGCCGTCTGCGTGAGCGCGATGGAGAAGCTCGAAGCGAAAATAAAAACACCGAGGGCCGCTTCCAGCGCGAGGGGAACGGGAATCGCCGGAGCGGAACGCGGCGCGCTACACATGTTCTTTCACCGGGGAGATGCGAGCCATTTCACTCAGGATAGGCATCGCGGAGGCGGCGTCGCCGTCATCGAGAAGCCTCGTGAGCTCGAGCCTCAGGTGGGCGCTCGCCGGGATCGAGTCCGCGAGCGCGCATCTCGCCGCCACGGGTTCGCCGACCCCGTCATCGGCGGGAACGACCCGGAACACCCCGCCCTCTCCGTTCAGGACGCTCGTCATGATTCCCGGCCACCGCCCCGCCCCGGGCTCCCGATCGAGCCTCACGACGAAGAGGCGCGAGACATCCCGGCGGAATATATCGAGAACGAGAAGCTCGGCGGCCCGGACGGCGTCTCCCGGGACGGACTTCACGCCGCGCTCGATCACGACGAGCTTCATTTCCGGAAACCGCACGACCTCCACGGCGAGCTTTTCCAGCGGGAGTATGACCGTTCTCAGATACGCCTCGTCGGCGTTCGCGACGGCGACCTCGCGAAACGCGAAATCCGCGAAGACGAACTCCGGCTTCTGAAGCGCGAGCACGCGCCGAAGCGCGGGGCGATCGTTCTCGATGCCGAGGAAGCACGCCGGCCGCGGTCCTCCCGTTCCCGCGTGCCGCTGCGCCCCTTCGAGCGTCCCGCTCTCGCCCGAAACGACGGCGAGACTCGATGCCCGGGAAAATAGAACGCTCGCCTGCTCCGCGATCGGGCCGCTGCCGGCGACGAGAACGCTCCCCTCCACGCACATCGGCTCCCCGCTCCGCTCTTCGAGCTCCAACGGGATCTCCGACGGATCGGATATCGCCCGAACGCGGATCCCCGCCTCGGCGAGGCGCGCACGCGTCTCATGCGGGATGCGCCCCGCATCCATGTTCACCGCGATAATCTCTTCGGCCCCGTGTTTCTTCGCGATCTCTTCGACATCCGCGATGGGGCCGAGAACCTCCAGCCCGTGGATCACGCGATGCGCCATCTGGGCGCGGTCGTCGAGGTAGCCGATCGCCCGCATCGTTCCCGATTTCTTCACGTGCAGGGAGATGATCTCGGCCAGGGGGCCCGTTCCCGCGATGATGACGCGCTTGCCGGTTATCTCCTCGCGCGAGGGAAGCTCATGGAACCATCGGGCCGCGATGCGGGAGCCGGTCATGAAGACGATGAGGATGAACCAATCGATGATGAATACGGATCGCGGAAACGACTTGAAGCGGAACAGGAGCGTGAACGAAACGACCATGATCGCCGAGCCGACCGATACGGCCTTCGCGATACGGACGAGATCGTCGAAGGTCGTATACCGCCAGATGCTGCGATAGACCCCGTACGAGTAGAAAACGGCCGTGCGGATCACGACGACGATCGGGAGGCTGATGAGCATGGAGTTCGTCTCGGCTCCATGCGGAAGCCTGAAATTGAGCCTCAGGTAGTAGCTCAGAACGTAGCTCAGCGCGATGAACGCAAGATCGCCGAACGCGACGCCGAGCGTGCGCCCCTTCCAGAGGAGGCTCTCCCCCTTCTCCATGCTCCGTATCTTCGCGAGCGCCCACATGAAAAATCCGGTCCAGATCACCGAAAGAAAGCCGACGAACATCCATGACTTGTGGAACGCGAGAATGGCGCTCACGCCGAGAAGCGCGGCGATCAGGTACTCGAGGAGCGTGACCTGTTTGTGGGAGAGGCCGAGGCTCGTGAGGCGCTGATAGTAGTGCGTCCGGTGCGGGGAAAAGAGCTTTTCCCTTCTGAGAGCGCGTCGCAGGAGCGTGAGCGCCGCGTCGCCGAGGACGCCGGCGAGCAGCAGCACCGTTATGAAGGCCGGGATACCCATACCCTGCCCGACGACCGACAGGATGGCGAACACGTACCCCATGAAGGTGCTCCCCATGTCCCCCATGAAGATGCGCGCCGGAGGAAAATTGAAACGCAGGAACCCGAACGAGGAGCCGGCGAGCACCACGTAGACGCTCCGGAGGCCCGCGGCTCCCGCCATTCCCGAAATGTAGTAGAAGAACGCCGACGCGATGAGCCCGATCCCCGCCGCGAGGCCGTCGATGCCGTCGATGAAGTTGTAGAAGTTGATGAGCGCGACGATCCAGAGAATCGTGGCGGGCACGGCGAGCGGCCCGAGCTCGACGGATCCGATGAGGGGAACGCCGAATTCCCTGAGAACGACGCCGGATGCGACCGCGACGCCCGCCGCGGCGAACTGCACGAGGAGCTTGATCCTCGAATCGAGGCCGCGAAGGTCGTCGAGAAGCCCCGCCGCCGCTATCACGACGCCTCCCCCGAGCGCTCCCGCGAGAATCGTCGAGGACGCGAACGGCTTGAAACCGAGGATCAGCATGGTCGCGAAGGTGACGTAGAACGATATCGTGATCGCGACGCCGCCGAGGCGCGGCTTGGGAATCACGTGCGAGCTTCGGTCGTTGGGAATATCGAAGAGCCGGCGCTCGAGGGAGAAGCGAAGAATCGCACCGGTCAGAAGGTACGAGATACAGAATGCTTCAATGAAGAAGAGGAGTTCCGCCATAGCTTTCGAGCTTTCGATGCAACGCCGCCGTATCGCTTGACCGGCGGATGATAACCGAAGAAACGGCCGATAACAAGCTATTTCACGAGCTTGTTCCGCGCAAGGCGCCCGATATGCCCGATCTGGAGCGCGACGATCTTCCGCTCGTCGAATCTCTCGAGCACGCGCGAGCGCCCCTCCGCGCCCATGCGGGCCATGAGATCCCGCGACGAAAGAATCTCCCCCATCGCTCCGGCGAGCGCCCGGTGATTCCGCGGCGGAACGAGGATACCCGTCCGAGCGTCCACGACCTCCTCCCTGCATCCGCGTATCGCCGTGGCGACGACGGGGAGCCCCGTCGCCATCGCCTCGAGAAGGGCGCGCGGCATCCCCTCGCGGTAGCTCGGGAGCACGAACAGGTCGAACGACGCGAGAATCGAGGGAACGTCTTTCCGATAGCCCGCGAGCACGAGATCCTTCACGAGGCCGAGCTCGTCGCGCAGGCGCACGATCTCGTCCCAGCAGCGGTCGCGGTCGCTCCGGAGCGGTTCGCCGACCATGACGAATTTCGCGCCTGGAACGGCGGCGCGCACGATCGCCGCTGCGCGCACGAACTCGATCGCTCCCTTTTCGCGGACCGTTCTCCCGACGAAGCCGACGACGGGACCGCCGCCGAGCTCGTGTTCCTCCCTGAACCTCGCCGCCTCGCGCTCGTGGAGCGTCTTCCCGAATCTCGTCGGATCGACTCCGTTCCCGATATGGACGAGCTTCTCTTCCGGAGCGATCCCGAGCCTTATCGCTTCCTCCCGATCCTCCTCGCTTTGCACGAAGATGACGTCGGTGATTTTCGCCGCCGACCGCTCGAGGCCCGCGAAGAAGGCGTGCGTCGCCGGGCTCATCCCGTCATGAAAATAGAATCCGTGCGCCGTGTAAACGATCCTCCGCACGCCGGCGATTCTCGCCGCTCCTCTCCCCACGAGCCCCGCCACGGGCGTGTGCGCGTGAACGATATCGAATCTCTCGCCGCGCATGAAGCGGACGAGCGACGCCATCGAGCGCCCGTGATGCGCGACGTTGTAGTTCCTCGAGATGCGAATCGCCCTGGCGCCGAAGCCCTCGTCGCGAAGCAGATCGAGCCCCTCGCCGGGCGAGCAGCAGAACGTGACGTCGTAGCCGGCCTCGCGCAGCCCCGCCCCGAGCGGCCTCAGAAGATGGTATGCCGTGAAATCGACGGCGCAGAGCTGAAGTATCTTCATCTTCATCGTGGCTGACCCTCCAGGGTTTCGTTCCGGGCGAGGCTCCTGTAGAGCGCTTCGATTTTCCCCATATACTTCGCGATACCGAACTCGCTCTCGAGCAGCGCCCTGCCGTTCTTCCCCAGCTTGCCGAGATCTTCCCCGCCGTTCTTCAACATCCGCATCCGCCGGATGAACGCTTCGTAGTCTCCCGCCTCCACCAGGCAGCCGCTGACGCCGTCCCGCACCGCCTCGGAAACCGATCCGACGTCGAACGCGAGAACGGGCTTCGCCGCCGACATCGCCTCGAGTACAACCATGGGGAGTCCCTCGCTGATCGAGGGGAGCACGAGCAAATCGAAACCGCGCAGGTACGCGGACACGTCTTCCCGATTGCCCGCGAATACGATCCGCCCGGTCAGGCCGCTGTCGGCCGCCATTCTCCGGAGCGTCTTCATGTCCGCCCCGTCGCCGACGAGGACGAGCCGGGCGCCGTCCAGCACGTCCTTGTTCTCGATCAGCTTCGAAAGAAACGGAACGAGCCCTTTCGGCTTCGAGAACCTGCCTACGAATCCATACACGAAATCGCCGGCTGCGTCGCGCTCGCGCGCGGCGGGCTCATCGACCGCCCCCCCGGCGCACTCCATTTCATCGTCCCGCCCCGATGCGGCGCACTCCATTTCCAGCGCGTTGGAAACGATCGTCACCTTCGTCGCATCCGGGCGTTTGCCCGCTTTCATGAAGCTGTCGTACACTCCCCTTCCGCACACGATGTTCATGTCGTACCGCGGCGCGAGAAATCGATCGATCGCGCTCAGGAGCCCCTTGTTCTTCTGCCAGCGCCTGCATCCGTGCACGTGCGAGACGATCGCATAGCGGCGCCGGGCGAACGGGCGGCATACGAGCGCGAAGATGGAGGCCCTCGTCCCGTGCGCGTGGACTATATCCACGTCGCACGTTCGCACGATCGCGGCGAACGCCGCCACGTTCCACGGATAGTACCTGTTCGCGTTCACGTCGAAGGCGTCGAGCCCCTCGTTCCGGTATCTCCGCAGAAGCTCCCCGCCGTTGCAGAGAACGCGGACGTCGAACGAATCCCTGTTCAGGTTCCTGCAAATCTGCCCGGCGACCTTTTCGGCGCCGCTGAAGCGGTCCGTCGAAAGCACGTGAAGCACGCTTATCTTCGCCATGGGGCTCCCGCTATCCTTCCGCGCCCAGAATTTCTTCGATCTTCCTCGCCACCACCGGAATCGTGTAGTCGCGCTCTACGGCCGCATAACCGTTCGTCGCTATTCGGCGGCGCTTCGCTTCATCGACAATGAGCTCTTCGATGCATCCGATCCATTCTTCCGCGGTGTTCGCGAGATATCCGTTCTCCCCGTGTTTGATGACATAGGTGTTCTCGCCGACGCCGCTCGCGACCACGGGGATCCTCATCGCCATTGACTCAAGGGCCTTGAGCGCGCACTTCCCCCTCGTGTACGGGCTGTCGATCAGGGGCATGACGCTGACGTCGAATCCCTTCATCGCTTCGGGTATCGCCTCGAGAGCGATCCAATCGTCCTGTCCATAATCGATCCTGAGGCCGGCGACGTCCCGAAACGCTTTTCTGATTCTTTGCGAACCGAGCGAGCTGACCATCCTGAATACGACGCCATATTTGCTCGAAAGCGCCCGCAGCGGCTCCTTGATCAGCATCAGGCTCCGCAGGTGTATATCGCCGGCTCCGAGCCATCCGATTACAAATTCGTTCTTCGTCGCCGCGGCGCCGCCGGCCTCCGCGCGCGCGTGAAATATCTCCGTATTGACCGCGGTCGGCACGAGAAGCGCGTTCCCGTTCAGGTGCTTCGCGTATTCCAGGATATAATGGCTCCCCGCGAAAATATAATCCGACATTCTCGCTATCCGATCGAAACACGCGTACAGCGGATTCTTTCACGATCCACACGCGTTTCTCGAAGATCGCGTCGTCCACGTCGAAAACGATCTTCGTTCCCCTGCGCTTCGCGTACAGGCACATCAGATAAATGCACACGTTGCTGGTTCTCTGAATGAACAGCAGATCCGCCGTCCCGATATCCCTGACGATCCCGACATAATCGAGGATACGCAGCAGCATCACCTTGCTTCTGCCGATGCTCACGCTCCTGCCGCAGTAGAGGCGGTAATCGGCGATTTTCAGATACGCGATCACGTCGAGCACCCGATGCTTCGTGCTCTGATTTCTCGCTTCGTTCTCGCAGATGAACAGAATGTGTTTCAATGCCGGCCCCTTGCTCGATTCTACGGCTTCGGAGCGGAAGGCAGGATTATCTCTTCGACGAGCCCGCACAGAATGTGACCGAGCGCTATGTGGAGCTCCTGGATGCGCGCGAAATCGTCATGCGGAACGACGACGGCGAGCTCGGCGCTTTCGGCGAGACGCCCGCCCCCCTTCCCCGAAAAGGCGAAGGCGTGCGCCCCGAGCGCGCGGGCGGTCTCGACCGCCCGGATCACGTTGGGCGAACCGCCGCTCGTCGAGAGCGCGAGAAGGACGTCTCCCCGGCGGGCCATGCTCTCGAGCTGGCGGGAAAATATCTCCTCGAAGGAGAAATCGTTGGCGAGCGAGGTCACGACGGTGCTGTTCGTCGTGAGCGCGTGGGCGCCGTATCCGCGTTTCTTGTGCCGGAATCGCCCGACGATCTCCCCCGCGATGTGCTGGGCGTCCGCGGCGGAGCCGCCGTTGCCGCACGTGAAGACGGTCCGGCCCTCGACGAGCGCGGCCGCTATCGTCTCGGCCATCCGGACGAGCTTGACCGCCTCGACGTCTGGAAACGCCTCGACGAGCCGCGCGAGGGCGCCGAGCTCGGAGCGGATCTGCTTCAGGTGCGTTTCGGTCTTCCCCATACGGCCCCTATTGGTTGGAAAGAATGATGAGCGATATGACGAAGGTGCTGAGCTGTATCGTGCCGCGGAAGAAATCGGCGAACAGCTTGTACCCCGATCTCTTCACCACGATGACGTCCCCGCCGTAGACGCGCGTGTCCCGCTTTGCGCTGCGCGAGCGCCCGTCCGGCGAATAGATGGTGACGCGATCCACGCTCCCGTCCCTCGTGGCGCCCCCCGCCAGCCCGATGTATTGCACGACGCTGAGATCGCCGCTGTACGGGAACTCTCCCGGCTGGTTCACCTCGCCGCCGACGGTGACCTTCGTCGCGATATACGGGTATCGTGAGCTCGTCGCCGTTCTCGAGCGGAAGGTCCTTCGCCGGCTCGGGGGACAGATACTCCTTGAGGTCGAGCTTCACGACCGAGCTGCCCTTTCTCGCGAGGTACGCGGCGGTGAGGTCGGCCAACGGCTTGAATCCGCCGGCGCGAACGATGAGGTTCGAGACCCCCTCTCCCCGCGCGAGCTCGAACTGCCCCGTTCGCATCGTCGCGCCCGATACCGTCACGTAGCGGCGGTCCTTCAATCCGTCGTAGACACCGATTTCGTCGCCGTCCCTGAGCGGCCGGTCGAGATGCGCTCTTGCCACGTTCGTCATCGTGACCTCGCCGAGGCTCGAAACCCGCTTCAAAAGAACGCTGTCCTCGATCGCCTCCGCCGCGAACCCGCCGGCGAGCGCGACGAGATCGGCGATCGTCTCGCCTTCGATGATCTCGTAGCCGCTCGGTTTGTGCACGCGGCCGGCTATGGCGGCGTGCCATTCGGCGGGCGGCACGTGGATGCGATCGCCGCTCCGCAGAAACGGGTTGTCCTTCAGGTCGCCCTGATCGAGAAAGCGGAAAAGATCGACCCGGATGGAGGCGCCGCCGCGACCGAGCGTGATAGCGCGCAGCGAACCGCCTTTCTTGACGCTCCCCGCCTTCTCGATCGCGTCGACGACCCGCTCGACGCCCGAAACGGCGACGACGCCGGGGTTCTCGACCTCGCCCGTGACGAAGACCCTGAAAAGAGCGGGCGTCTCGAGATAGCAGTAAAGCTCGATATTGCGGAAATATTTGTCGACCTCGGCCGCCAGCGCCCGCCGGAATTCGGTGAGCGTGAGACCGTCCGCGCGGATCGGACCGATCCCGGGAACGATAACGTCCCCCTCGGGGAGAACGCCGAGAACGTACGTGCGCGGCTCCATCCCCATGATGGTCATGGCGAGCCGGTCATAGGGCCCGAGAACGTAGCTGTCCGGATCGACCGCTTTCTCGAGCACCGGGATCTCCGAGGACATCTTGAAAAGTTTCTTCTGAGCCTCTTTCGCCGACTCCTCGGTCTCGTCCGAATTTCTCTCGACGGCGCTGCGCGACTTGCGTTTCGAATCGACGCTCTGCGCCGAGGCGGGCGCGGCCGCGAGACACGACAACGTCGCGGTCAGGAAGAAAGCGATCAGAACGGACGCTGCACATAATTTCATACCGTTACACCGCCGGTTAATTGTCCCACTGCCAGTCTAGCGCGAAACCATCTTTTTAACAATACCGGGGAGAGCCTCGAACACCTTGCTCTCGCTCGCGAGATCTTTCGTGCCGAGCTGGGCGAGGTGCTTCTTGCCGCCCCCGCCTCCCCCGGCTATCGGCCCGAGCTCCTTCACGAGCGCATCCGCGCCCACGCCCCGGGCCTCGAGAAGATCGTCGCTCACCGCGACGATGAACTGCATCTTCTCGTTGAGCTCCGCCGAGAACACGGCGATCCCGTCCTTCACCTTTCCCCGAAAGACATCCGCCTGGTTCCGAAGGGCTCCGATATCGTTCACGGCGAGCCGCCCGGAGGCGACGAGAATCCCCTCGACGCGAACCCCGCTCTTGACGATGCGATCGAGCTCCTGCGCCGCCTCCCCGCTCTCCGCGCGCTTGAGATCCTTGCGGGCCGAGTCCATCTCCGCGAGGAGCGATCTGACGCGTCCGACCGCCTCGCCGCGCGAGCCCCTGAGCATCTCGGCGATCTCGTCGGTCTGATCGGCGAGCGCGTGTACGCCGGCAAGCGCGCCCGCGCCGGTCACGGCCTCGATCCTGCGCACGCCGGCCGCGACCCCGCTCTCCGACGAGACGAGGAACAGTCCGATCTGGCCCGTATTGAAGAGATGGGTCCCGCCGCAGAGCTCGGCCGACACGTCGTCGATCCGCACGACGCGGACCTCGGCGCCGTATTTCTCGCCGAAGAGGGCTGTGACGCCCTTGTCGACCGCTTCCTGATAGCCCATCGACGCCGTTCGCACTTCCATGCAATCGCGCACCCACCCGTTCACCCGCTCCTCGATCTTCCTGAGAGCGTCTCGCGGCACGGCCTGGAAATGATTGAAATCGAATCTCAGGCGCTCTCCGTCGACGAGGGATCCCGCCTGCGCGACGTGGCGCCCGACGATCTCGCGGAGCGCCGCGTGAAGGAGATGCGTCGCCGTGTGATTCCGCGCGATCGCGAGCCTCCGCTCGTCGTCCACCTGCACGCGCACGCGCTGCTCGGAAATAAGCTTGTGTCTCGCGTCCTCCTCGCGCCAGGGGGATTCGACGAGGTGCACGATCTCGCCCCCGCGCTTGAATACGTCCCTGATCGCGAGCCGATTGCCGGCGAGCTCGATATAGCCGTCGTCGGCGACCTGCCCTCCGGATGTCGCATAGAACGGGGTTTCGTCCAGGATGAGCTCGAGGGCGAATCCCCCGGGGTCGCTCCATTCGAGATCCTCCCGCGAGGCGCGCTCGATCTGCCGCCAGCTCCGGATGATCGCCTCGCCGCCGAGGCTCTCGTATCCGGTGAACTCGGAGCTATTCCCCTGCGAGATCTCGTTCATCGAAACGATGCTCTGGCCCTCTCCCGCGAAGGAGCTCCCCTCCTGCGCGCGCTGGCGCTGCTCCGCCATGGCCGCCTCGAAGCCCTGTTCGTCCACCGCGAGACCCTCGGCGGCCGCGAGCGTCTTCGTGAGATCGAGCGGGAAGCCGTAGGTGTCGTGGAGGAGAAACGCCTTCTCGCCGTCGAGCACCGAGGCGCCCGATTCCTTCGCGTCCCGCGCGATCGAGATGAAACGCGCTTTGCCGTCCGCGAGCGTCCTGAAGAAGCTCTCCTCCTCGCCGCGCACGATCGCCGCGACGTCCGCGCGCCGATCCACGAGCTCCGGATAATCTTCTTTCATCGTCGCGACGACGACGTCGACGAGCCGGTAGAGAAACGGCTCGACGATGCCGTACGAATAGAATCTCGTGAGCGCGCGGCGAAGGAGGCGCCGGAGAAGATAGCCGCGGCCCTCGTTCGACGGGTAGATCCCCTCGGAAATCGTGAAGGTGAGAGCGCGCGCGTGGTCCGCGACCATATTGATTCCCATGCGGTCCTCGAACGTGATCGGTATACCCTCGGGAACCATATCGAGGAGCTCCTCGACGACGGGGTGAAAGAGATCGGTGTGAAAATTATCCTCGACTCCCTGGAGGATCATCGCGAGCCGCTCGAGGCCGAGCCCCGTATCGATGCCGGGCTTCTCGAGAAGCTGATACACGCCCTTCTCGTCGAAGAAGAATTGCGGGAAGACGAGATTCCAGAACTCGAGGTACCGGTCGCAGTCGCAGCCGGTCGCGCACGCGGGCTTGCCGCAGCCCCTCTCGGGGCCGCTGTCGTAATAGATCTCGGAGCAGGGCCCGCAGATGCCGGTCTTCCCGACGGGGCCCCAGAAGTTGTCCTTCCGTCCGAGCCGCACGATCTTCGAGGCGGGGATTCCGATTTCCTTATTCCAGATCGCGTACGCCTCGTCGTCGTCCTCGAAGACGCTCACGGAGAGCTTCTCGGGCGAGAGCTTCAGGCGCTGGATGACGAACTCCCACGCCCACTCGATCGCCTCGCGCTTGAAGTAATCGCCGAAGCTGAAGTTCCCGAGCATCTCGAAGAACGTGTGATGGCGGAGCGTTTTGCCCGACGCTCTCGAGATCGCCCGCCCGCAGGCACTTCTGCACGCTGGCCGCCCTCGTGTAGGGGAGATTCACCGGGTGCTGGTAGAGCTCCTTGAACTGCACCATGCCCGCGGAGGTGAACAGAAGCGTGGGATCGCCCTTGGGGACGAGCGGCGCGCTCGGGACCTCGGTGTGCCCGCGCGCGACGAAGAACTCGATGAACTCGCGCCGTATTCTATGCGCCGGCCATTGACTATTCGCCATCATCTTCTCCCGGAAACGTACCTTTCAGGATTTTCGAGCAAATCGCGCTCACGACGCTCTCGCTGAAGCCGCGGCGCGCGAGAAACCCGTGCACCCGCCGCACCGCCTTGATTCTGTCGGTCGCGCCCCTGAGCTTCTTGCGGGCGAGCGCCTCGGCGAGCTCCCGCTCGCGCTCGGGCGGCAGGGCCTCGCGGATCTCCTCTTCGATAATCTCCTCGCTCACGCCCGCCTTGCGGAGCTTCCTCCGCGCGAGGTGCGGCCCGCCCGGCCTGTGCCTGGCCGCGAACCGCATAAAACCGGCCGCGAGGCGCCGGTCGTCGAGATAACCCTGACGCCGGAGGGTCTCGACGATTTCCGCGACAACCTCCGGCGTCCGTATTCCTTCTGCGCCGAGAGCGGCGCGAATCTCGTGCTCCGTACGATCGCGCATGGCGAGGAGCCGGTACGCGAGCGCGAGTCCCGCCGTCCGCGCGGCCGGGCCGACGAGCGTCTCGAGCGCCTCGCCGTCGAGCTCGGCCCCGGCCTTGAGAAACTGCGCGGTCGAGGGGTCCTTCAGCACGAGAAAGCTCGACCCGTTCGTCGTCGTTACGGTGTAGAGCTTGCCCCGGCGGCGACGCACGCTCTCGACGACGTCGGCGCCGCCGGCGCCATTGGCGCCATGAACGCCGCCCGCGTCCTTCGGATCATTTCCCACTTTCCGGCTTCGTTCCCGCCGACGGCATCGGCAGTCCGTAGTGGGCGCGCACGCTCTGCTCTATCTTCTTGCGAATGTCCTTGTTCTCCTTGAGGAACATCCGCGCGTTGTCCTTGCCCTGTCCGATCCGCTCTTCGCCGAACGAGTACCAGCTCCCCGTCTTCGTGACGATGTTCGACGAGACGCCGAGCTCGACGAGATCTCCCTCGAAGCTGATCCCCTCGCCGAACAGAATCTCGAACTCGGCCTGGCGGAAGGGCGGCGCCACCTTGTTCTTCACGACCTTGACGCGCGTCTGGTTCCCGATCACCGCGTCGCCGTCCGTGATCTGGCCGGTTCTCCTGATGTCGAGGCGGATCGTCGCGTAGAACTTGAGCGCGTTCCCGCCGGTCGTCGTCTCGGGATTCCCGTAGAGGACCCCGATCTTCATGCGGATCTGGTTCGTGAAAATCAGACACGTCTTCGATTTCGACACGGCGCCGGCGAGCTTGCGGAGCGCCTGCGACATGAGGCGCGCCTGGAGCCCGACGTGCGAATCCCCCATCTCCCCTTCGATCTCCGCGGCAGGAACGAGCGCGGCGACCGAATCGACCACGACGATGTCGATCGCGCTCGAGCGGATGAGGACCTCGGCGATATCGAGCGCCTGCTCCCCCGTATCGGGCTGCGAGATGAGGATGTTGTCGACGTCGACGCCGATCTTGCGGGCGTAGCCCAGATCGAGCGCGTGCTCCGCGTCGATGAACGCGGCGACGCCCCCGAGCTTCTGCGCCTGCGCGACGATCGACAGTGTCAGGGTCGTCTTTCCGGAACCCTCCGGCCCGTATATCTCGATAATGCGGCCGCGCGGCACGCCGCCGATGCCGAGCGCGACGTCGAGGCTCATGCTCCCCGTCGGGATGGCCTCGACCGGAACGATCGCGCCGTCCGCCCCGAGGCGCATGATGGCGCCCTTGCCGAACTGCTTCTCGATCTGCCCCATGGCGAGCTCGATCGCCTTTTCCTTGTTCGTTGCCCCCTCGGCCGGCTTCGCTGTTTTCTTCGCTTCTTTCGGTTCTTTCATTTCTTTCGTCTCTTTCATTGCTCGTCCTCCCACATCATCCTCCCCGCCTCACGTGACGTCGCCGATTTATGCGCCTGCGCCGGCCAACGAACACACCACCTCCCGTGCCCCCGCGCGCGCGGCGCCAGTGCCTTTTTATAGCACCTCAATACACTTATTTCAATGAAATTCAGGGGAAGGGGCGCCCCCCTCCGAGGGCGCCCCACAGGCGGGGCTAGAACTGGTATCCCAGCATTACCATCCAGTTGAGCTGGCCGTGTTCGGATTCCACCTGGGGAATCGTCGAGCCGTTGCCGGGGTTCGTGGCGTTCTTCGTGAAGGCGTAGGCGAACGAGGCGTCCCCCGACACGGCGTCGGTGATCCTGTAGCCCGCGCCGAAGGTCGCGTGGCTCTCGACGATCGCCGGGAAGAGCGCGTTCAAATACTTATCGGGGACAGGATTCTTGCCGTAGTTGTAGCCGGCGCGCACGGTGAGCTTGTCCGTCGCCTCGACCGCGCCGCCGACGGCGACGACCGCCTGATTCTCCCACTTCTGGAAGAGGGTCGCGTCCAGCACGAGCCCGGCGAAGGCGCCGTTATCCGCGCTCTCGTCTGCGGTGAAGACCATTCTGAAATCCTTCATGACGCTCGACCAGTACACGTACTTGAAGTCGAGGGCGAGGAGCACGCGCTCGACCGGCTTGTACGCGACTCCCGCGCCCAGCATCGCCGGCCACTCGAAGTCCCTGACCGCGATCGTGCCGGTCACGGGGATATTCATATCCTGGTACGTCCCGGTCGGCGTGCCGACGAAGACGCCCGGATCGACGTTGACGCCCATCGAGAGGGTCGCGTTTTCGGTCTCGAGATCGCCGAGGCTCGTCTTCGTGTGATACGTGGCGCCGAGCGAGAGCCGCTCGTTCACCTCGTAGAGCGCGCCGATCTTGCCGGCGACACCGTAGCCCCTCGCCTCGCCGGTGAAGGCGCTCGCGTTGGAAAAATCGAAATATGCGTGATAGAGCTTGCTGATCCCCATGCCGCCGAAGGGCTCGTAGAGCGAGCCGAACGCGGTCACGAGCGTGCCCGAGGCGGTGCCGATCGTCTGCGCCATGGGGTTTGCGAGATTCTGGAACTGCGGCTCGCTCATCGCCATCTGAAGATCCATCCCGGCCCATACGAAATCCCCCGTGAGCCCGAGGGTGAGCTTCTCGTTCACGTCGTAGGTGACGGGCACCATGACGCGGCCGACGCCGACCTCGGAGCGATTGACGAGACCTTTCTCGAGCGCGGTGTTCGTCCCCTGACTCGGATCGGCCATCCATGAGCCGCTGCCGTACTCGGTGCCCATGCCCCCCTGGCTGAACACGGCGAGCCCGAAGGCGAAGGCGTCTTTCTTCATCACGAAGCCGAGGGCCGGCATGTAGAACGCGGTGCTCGAGGAGATGGCTCCCATCGCGCCGCCGGGCGTCGTGACGATCGCCTCGACGTCGGGGCCGAGGCTTCCGAGCGCGAGGTCGAGGTGCATCCCGTTCGTCAGGAGGCCGAGGGTGGCCGGGTTGTTCATGACGGCGGCGGTGCCGTTCCAGAAGGCGAACGACGTTCCGCCCATGCCGACCGACATCGGCCCGTAGCCTTCGAGGTTCATGCCGTTCGTGGCGAATGCCCCCGGACTCAGGACGGCAAGGACGAAGAGCGCCGCGGCGGCGCGGGTCATAATGGCTCTGAAAGACATGGCAGCTCCTTTCGGAAAAGGGTTCATTACGGAACATACACCCAAGCGGCGATCTTATTTAAAATAATTATTGGGCGGACGCGCCGGCGTCACGCTCTTGGCGAGCTCAGCAGGGCGAGAACCTCGTCCGTGCCGAGCACCTTCGCATACGTACCGTCGAGAGCGGCGAGAAACGCCGCGTGCACGTCGGGAGCGGCGACGGTGCGGCCCTCGTGGACGAGGGCTTTCGCCGCGCAGGCGTCCCCGGCGACGACGCACTCGAACCCGTAATCGCACGCGGCGCGCACGGTGGCATCGACGCACATGTGCGTCATCATCCCGCATATGACGAGGCGGGCGACGTGCAAGAGCCCGAGCTGGACGAGGAGCTGCTTGTCGCGGAAGGCGTTTGGATAATGCTTCTGCAGAACGAGCTCGCCGGAGATCGGCGCCACGCTCTCGTGGATCCGCACGCCGTCCGTATCCGGCAGGAAGTATGTCGCGCCGGGACGCGTCGAGACGTGCTGAATATGAACGATCGGAAGCTCCATCCGCCGGCACAGGGCGAGGAGCTCTTCCGCGCGCCGAGCCGCCTCCACGCTTCCCTCGAGAGCGTTCTTTCCGCCGGGGAAGTAGTCGTTCTGGATATCGACGAGGAGGAGCGCGGTCTCATAAGGGACGGGCTTATCTCCGGGGCCGATGAATGGCGTTTCGCTCATGTGAAATCACGGATCCTTTCTTATGGCTGACATGGCATTCGCTGCTAGAACCAGTACACGAGCCGCAAACCGTACTGAATGTAAGTGCGGCTAGTCCAGATCAGCACCTTTCCACGCTCATTGAGGGCAGTGGGATTTTCCGTCGCGTTAGGTCCTTCGATGTATGCCATGAGATCGAAGCGCTCGGATACCGAATACCGCAGGCCGCCTCCGTAATCGTAGCAGAACGACCATGATTCATACACATTGTCGGTCAAGCCTTCCACACTGAACGTTTCGGTCACTTGCGTCCTGAGCGCTCCGCAACCGACCCTGATGAAGGGCCCAAATCTCCCGGGTGAGGATACGTAGCCCCATAGCACCACCGGAATCACATATCCATGTGCCTCGGCTGTTCCCCAGAGATCCTCGGGGTCTCCTTCCTCCGTGATTCGGAGCTGAATCTCATTGATTTCGACAGCTATTCCAACCGGCGATGAGTATATGCTCCCGACATCATACTTAAGCCCGATACCAAAGAAGGGGGTCGTTTCAAAGACGCCATACTTGTTCACATGCTCATACCACCAATCGCTTGATTTGTGAAACAAGCCGGCGTTGATGTAGACTCCGAGCCGATTTTCCTGTGGCGCGTTCTCAGCATGCGCACCCGCGAATCCGGCAACGGACAAGAGCACGAGCATTATAAGGCACCTTCTCACCTATCTTGCCTCCCGGTGTTTAAATATGCCACGAGCAGCATGCCCGCCTTTGCCGAATGCGCGCGGTGAAGTTGCGCCTCTAATAGATGCAGGCATCGAGTATGGAGAGCACCTCTTCAAGAACGCCATCGGAAGCCTTTCCGATGCGCTTGGCCTTGCGTGCGCGATAATCGATCGACTTGACCTGCTCGACCATGACGAATCCCGTCACATCCGGATCGTCCGCCACCGCCACGTGAAAGGGAAAACGCCTGTCCGTCTGGGTCAAAGGACAGACGATGGCGAGCCCCGTGTGCTCGTTGAACAACGCATTGCTCACTACAAGCGCAGGCCGGCGGCCTTTCTGCTCATGCCCGGACTGCGGATCGAAGGTGACGGCGATAAGGTCGCCTTTCGCCGGAACGTACGATTTCATCTACCACACCTCCCTGCCCCTCGGTTTCCCCCAATCGATCTCACGCGTCTTATAGTCTTTGGGAATCCTCGACACCAGATCCTGCAGACTCTGCTTGCCCCGTATGCGCTTCACGGGAGCGATGACGATTACGCCGTCGCGCGCGGCCACATCGACCGAGTCTCCGACGGCGATGCGTGCATCATCGAGCACCTGCTTCCCGAGGCGAAGTCCCTGACTGTTGCCCCATTTCTGAATCTTCGTGACCATACGCCCACCTCCATGGCTATACCAAGTATAGCCCAAGGAGAAAGCCCCCGTCAACCGTATTTCAACGCAGCGAACAGCTCATCAGTCCACGATGAAGAGCTTCGCGCCGACCGCGGTGTGCGAGCGATGCGGCTCCGCGCCGTCGGCGACCTGATAGCTCATACCCGGTTTGAGGACGAACGTTCGACCGTCCCTGAGCTCTACGTGCAGCTCCCCTTCGAGGCAGAGGAGAATGTGTCCCTTCTCGCACCAGTGATCGGCCTTGTAGCCCGGCGAGTACTCGACCATGCGGACTCGGATGCCGCCGAATTCCCGGGTGCGCCAGTACGCGACGCCCGTCTCCCCCTTGTGCTCGGTTCGCTCGACCGACGACCAGTCGGTGGTGGCGAAAGGAATGTCCGACATCTTCATAACAGGCGCATCCCCCGGTTCATGCCGTCATCCACGTGCGAATCGACGCGACCAGCATGAAGAGCGCAAACAACCGCTGGAGCTCGCGCGCGGGCAGCTTCAGGGCGAGATACGCCCCCAGCAGAGCGCCCAGCGCGAGCCCGAGCGCTATCCAGAGCGCGGCGTGAATATTCACCGATCCGTGGCGGTAGTATTGCCATGCCCCAAGTACACCGACGGGCAGGAGAAGCGCGCCGAGCGACGTTCCCGTGGCCATATGCGGTTTCATATGCGCGATGAGAATCAGAGCGGGCACGATGATGATGCCGCCGCCGATTCCAAATAGCCCCGAGAAAATACCCGCGATCAATCCGATGATAATGAATTGCATAAAGCTCCTCGCATCAGGGTCGTCACGCGAAGGAACTATTTCGCGTCGTTGACCATATGGATGATCTTGTCCTGAACCTCGTTGGCGACCTGAATCAGCGCCATATCCTGAGAGAGCGCGGCGAGCATATTCACCGGCCTGATGGCGCCGATCTTCGTTACACCCTTCTCCGTGAACACCGAGATGCGGCACGGGAGCGCCATGTTGAGACGCATATCGGCGGCCAGGACCTTTGCGGCCTGCACCGGATTGCAGACCTCGAAGACCTTGCACTCCTCGACGAAGGCAATGCCCTTGCCGCGGAGCGTGGCGCCCAGGTCGTGGACATGCATCACCCCGAAGCCATGAATCACGATCGCCGATTCGAGGTCCTTCGACGCCTGGGCGAACGATTTTTCGCTCTCGACTATGTAGAACAAGGAATCACCTCCATGAAACGCAGGCCGATGAACGCCGCCGGAGCCGGCGCCTGAGAAAGCATGCGCATTATAGCACGAACGGTATGACCGCCTTCGTGGAACGCGCGTATTGGACATAGCCGGGGAGCGTGGAGCGCAGCAGCCTTTCTTCCCGAACAATCTTCCCGATCGTCAGAAGCGACGCGACGAGACCGATCCCGGCGTTAGCGGCGGACGCGTGCCCGGCGACACTCCCCCACAGAATCAGGAGCGCACCGGCGTATATCGGATGGCGAATCAATCTGTACGGTCCCGCCTGGACTATCGTCGAAGCGACGGGCTTGGCCCCGAAGCTGAAGGTGCCGCTTGGAAACGCCAGCCGCGACCAGAGCATGACGGCGAAGCCGACCACCTGGCACGCAATGACGCCCGGCGCCGAGGAGAACAGGTCTCCTCTGAGCCCAAGCGTCAGAAGGCTCAGGAGGAAGGCGGGGAAGGCGATGACTGAAATTAGATGCAACATTATCCTCCTCCCTGCCCTAGCCCTCCGCCCCCAGCCCAAAGCTCCCCATTTCCTCATACGTCGCACCCTCCCGGGCGAGGTGGCTTTGCATGAGGACGAAGCGATCGACCTCCTGGAACGCCGTCGCGGGAAGCGGGGGCACCGTGGCGAGGCGCTCCACCATGCCGCGGGGGAGCGGCTCCTTGATGCGCGCGAGGGTGAGGTGCGCGGCGAAGGGACGCCTCTCGCGCTCGATGCCGAGCGGCTCCACGCCCTTCTCGATGAGATGCGCGATTTCAGAGAGGTGGCGCTTTCCTTCCTTGGCCTCGAAGAAGATGACTCGCGGGTTCGAGAGATTGGGGAATCCCCCGAATGCGCCGTACGCGACTCGGAAGGGCTTCAGCTGCTTCGCGACGTCCGCGGCGACGTCCTTGAGATCGGGAAGGATCCTCTCGTCCACCTCGCCGATGAACTTGAGCGTGAGATGCATGTTGCCGGTCGGGATCCACCGCCACGGCGGGTTGCGGAGCGGAAACGCCTGAATGGCCGCCGCGACGTCCGTCTTGATGGCATCCGATATCTTCACCGCGAAGAAGAGTCTCATCGCATCCTCCCTTTCGTCTCGCCCATGAGCGCGAGGCGGAGCATGTCGATCGCGAAGCACGCCGTGCGGAGGCGCACCATCTCCCGGTCTCCCGGAAACTGAAACTTCCTGACGGCCGTGCCCCCGGGCCCGGCCAAAGCGACGAAACAGAGCCCGACCTGCTTTCCCTGCACGGCGCCCGTCGGTCCCGCGATGCCGGTCGTCGAGAGGGCGTAATCGGTGCCTGCTGCGGCGCGCGCCCCTTCGGCCATCTCGCGGCACACCTCCTCGCTCACGGCGCCGTGCGCCTCGAGCGTCGCGCGGGCCACGCCGAGCCGCGACATCTTCGCCTCGTTCCCGTATGTCACGAATCCCTCGCGGAATGTGTCGCTCGACCCCGGCACGGAGACGAGCGTCGAGGCGATGAGCCCGCCCGTCACCGACTCGGCCGTCGCTACCGTCACGCGACGCGCGACGAGGAGCCCCACGACCACGTCCTCGATCCGGGCGTTCCCCTCGGCGAAGATGCGGCTCCCGAGCTCGCGCGCGGCCTTCTCGGCGTGCGCGGCCCCGTCCGGCTCGCGCGGAATATAGAAATCGACGCCGCGCGGCGAGGATATTATCGAGACCGTCTTGAGAACGTCCTCGGGAAGCGCCTTGCGGAGCGCGTCCTCCACCTGCGTTTCCATGAGCCCGAAGGTGCGCAGCCTGATAGCCGCGTCGATCCCCGGCGCTCCGAGCGCGGGAAGCACGGACGCCGAGAACATCGCCTGCATCTCTGCGGGCACGCCGGGAAGGAGGAAGAATTCTCCCGCGCCGGGGCCGCCACCAGCGCCCGTGCCCCCCTGCACTCGAAGCCCGATCGCGAGCCCCACGGGATTTTCTACGATCCCCGCCCCGACGGGCACCCGCGCCTGATCCCGGTACCCGGCCGGCATCTCTCTCCCGCGCTCCTTGAACCACGCGGCGATTCCTTCGACGACGCCCGCCCTGATCTCGGTCCCGACGCCGAGCGCCTGGATGAGCGCCTCTTTCGTGAGATCGTCCACCGTGGGCCCGAGCCCGCCCGTGACGACGATCGTCTCGCTCCGCCCCGCGGCTTCTCTGAATTCCTCGACGAGAATGTCCATGTCGTCAGGGAGCACGGTGATCTTCCACGGCTCGAGGCCCGAGTAAATGAGGGCGCGCGAAAGCCAGACGCCGTTGTTCTCCTGGGTCTCCCCCCTGAGAACCTCGTCGCCGATCGTTATGATCTCGATACGTCTGTTCATCGTCGACATCAGCTGCGGCGGCGGCCGTCAGCTGCGTGCTGAGTTATATGGCCCTATTTGCAATGGCTTTTGTCCCTGTCGCAGCGGTAAGCTCCCCCTATCAGATCGTACCCGGACTGAAAGCTCGAAGGCCCCAATAGAACTCCGTCGACAAGGGGATGCACACCTCTGAATTTCCAGCATGCCTCTTCCGCGCATGACTGCTCCCGATGTCCGGTGAACGCGATTCGAACAACACTCGTCACCCCGGACCGTGCAGGCGGGAAGATTGCCTGCATGCCGGTCGATCCGGATCCTGTAAAGTCGCGATTGAGCGTGCACTCGCAGGCCGCGCTCAATCCATCCGCCTCGATGAAACCAATCCACGCCCCGTCCGAATTCTTGTAGAGACGCACATCTCCATAGCTGGCGTAGTGCCCTTTGCCGCGCATGTAATCGACGTACGCGCTATCGGGCATCCAGAAGTCCAGAGCCAGAAACGGCTTTCCCGGACCGAGCTCGTCTTTCGGATCCGAGGGCGCCACGCGAGCAAACCATAATCCCGCGGCTCCGTGCTCGGGCCATTCCGGAGAACGTCCGTCTATCTCGAATGTCTTCATTCGGACGATTTCAATGAACGAGATGCCCCAATCCGCGTGCGCAGGGAATTCGGTCAAGTGTTCCTTTGCCCATGGTATCTGATCGGCGGCAAGCTCCTTTATCGTAATGAATCGCAGAAATGAGGGAATTCTCTCCCCAACGGTCGCGGGATCGAATATGAGATAACCGGCAATCTCTTCCGGTTCGTCCACAATCCACTTCGTTTGAAAACCCGCCGGCAAGGCAGGAACTTGGGCCAGAGCTTCGACGGCCAGCAATGAAGAAAACGCAAATGAGACCAACAAAGAGTTTCGCCTCATACATTCCCTGGAATATTCAACTTTGCACCACGCAATGTCTAACCCGGCTAGAGCGCCGAAGAACGGTGAATTATGTATGCGACCGCGAGAAGAACGAGCCGCCCGTAGGCGCCCGCCGCGACGTCGTCGGTCACCACGCCGAACCCGCCATGGAGCCGCTGCGCGCGCCCCGCGGGAAACGGCTTCACAATGTCGAATATCCTGAAGAGCACGAATCCGATGCCCCCCATGAGGAGCGAGGGCTCGATGGCGATAAGCGTCACCTGCATCCCGACGAACTCGTCGATAACGATGTGCGAGGCGTCCGTGCCCCAGTACTTCTCGGCCTCATGGGCGAAATAGATCGCGATGGGAACGGTGCACGCGACGACGATCGGATGCACGAGCCACCCGCCGCCCGGCACGAAGAGATAAACGGCGAGCCACACGAGGCTCGCGAACGTCGCCGGCGCGAACGGGAAATACCCCGTGTAGAAAAACGAGGCGAACGTCGTGATGATGAATCGCTTCACGCCGACGAGGATACGCCGCCTGCGCCCCACGGGGCAAGCAAAATGGACGCGCGTACACCGTTAGCGGGTGGCACCCATGGTTCCCGGCGTACGTTGCAGCAAAATCGACGCGGGCGAGATTTACTTGTCCCCTTCTTTATCCATCGGCTGGTCGATGATCCTTAGGATCTTCCATTTCCCATCAACCGGACTGATGATGAATTCCATGTGCCCCTGAGCCTTCATGACGTTGGACTCTCCACCCTCCCCAAAAGTGGCTGAAAGCGAATACGCTCGGGTCGTCTTCCAGCAATCGGGACACGGATCGCCGCTCAGCGAGTCAAGGCGCATCCACGTCCCCGCCTCGATCTCGAAGCGAAGTCCGCCCACCGCTGCAAAAAAGCGCTTTGTCGACTCAAGGTCGCTTTGAAGATCGGCTTTCCTGAGCATTTGACCCGAGAAGATATCGGCATCGAAATCCGGCTTGCCCATCATTGATATGAATTCGCAATGGGCATTGAACAGCTCTGCATATCGATCGATGTTTCTTTCGCTACAGGCTCGCTCGTAGTTGAGGATGCAATCCTCCTTCTGACTGAGATCGCCATACGAGGAGTCGGCACGAGAGACGCTCTCTTGCTCGGAGATCTGTCCCCGAATCGAACCCGCAGAAGCGCAGGAGACCAAGATCGACAGGACGACGACTATGAATCCAATCTTCATGACGGCAACACCCCTATCCAATCAACCGGCAACGCCCAGATACCTTTGCGGATAAGCTCCGCCAGATCCTCATTCTCTCCTATTCATCTTTATCTGATTTGTACTGCATTGTACCACAAGACAAGTCGCCGGGACACCCCGAATAGCGGGCGACGCATAAGGCGCTGACACTCTCGCGACGAACTCATTGGAGGCTCTGCGACTGAGTTCGGAGCGAGAGTGTCAGCGCCTGTACCGTTAATTGCAGTGAGTCACGATTCTAGGAGAGGTTCCTCAGCACCGACTTGGCGATCGCCTTGAGCGTGTCGAAGACCCCCGTGCCCTTCACCGCGACGGCCTCGAACGACGGGAAGTGCTTCGGGTTGAGCTCTTCCTCGAGGTCCTTGACGGCGATGACGTCGGGAAGATCGCGCTTGTTGTACTGGATCGCGTAGGGGACGTCCTCGAGCTTGATCTGGTATTCGCCGAGGTTCTCGTGCAGGTTGTAGAGGCTCTCGATGTTCGCGTCGTAGCGGCTCCGCTGCGAATCCGCCACGAAGATGATCCCGTCCACGCCGCGGAGGATGAGCTTCCGGCTCGCGTCGTAGTAGATCTGGCCGGGCACCGTATAGAGATGGAAGCGCGTCCTGAAGCCCTTCACCTTGCCGAGCTCGAGCGGCAGAAAGTCGAAGAACAGCGTGCGGTCCATCTCGGTCGCGAGCGTGATGAGCTTGCCCTTCGTCTCGGGCGTCACCTTGTCGTAGATGTATTGGATGTTCGTCGTTTTCCCGCACAGTCCGGGACCGTAGTAGACGATCTTGACGTTGATCTCGCGGGACGAATAGTTGATCAGAGACAACGGAAGCCTCCGTTAATCGGTGAACAGACTGTCTATTTCCACTTCGGCCTGCTGCACGAACTCCTCGTTGAACTCGGTGTTCTCCTCGTTCTCGTACTCGAGCTTCCCGTAGAGGCGGCGGATCACCGTCGAGAGGTTGTCGAGCGCCTTCTTCGCGCGCAGGCGCACGAGGCCGAGCGTCGTCCGCTTGTCGAAGAGTATCACGAGGATGATGTTGCTCTCGACGCGGGCCAGATACATGCTCTCGTTCGATCCCTGATGATAGAGCGTGGAGAAATCCTTCTCGCCGATGAGAACGGCGAGCTGCGCGTTCGCCTCGAAATCGGCCGCGCAGAGCGAGGCGAAGCTGTGCAGGTCGAACTGCGGCGGGTCCCCGAGGCTCGAGATGAGCTGCCCCGTCTTATCGAGGAGGAGCACGCTCGAGGAGTTCGAGTTCTTGAGGAGCTCCTGGAGGATCGTGTTGATCGCCCAGTAATCCTCTTCGAATACCTTGAAGTTTGTTCTGACCATGTGAGCACTCGCTTTTTTTAAGACCTCTGTCAGATCTGCTCGCGCCCTTCAAGGGCCTTGGTGATCGTTCCCCGGTCCGCGAACTCGAGGGTGCTCCCGATCGGAAGGCCCCTCGCGGGCCGCGTCACCTTGACACCGTACTTCCTCAGAATATTCGCAATATAGAGCGACGTCGTATCCCCCTCGATGCTCGGGTTCGTCGCGACGATTACCTCCTGAATACCTTCCTCCTGCACCCGGCTCACGAGACGCTCCAGATTCAGATCTTCCGGTCCCACGCCATCAAGGGGTGAAAGGACCCCGTGCAATACGTGATAGCGGCCCCGATATTGGCCGGAGCCTTCGAGAATAAAAAGGTCGGCCGCCCGTTCAACGACGCATAGGATGGCGCCGGTGCGGCGTTCGTCCGTGCAGATGCCGCAGAGCTCGGTTTCCGCGAGATTTCCGCATTTCGTGCAATATCCGATTTTCTGCTTAACCTGCAAGAGCGTTTCGGCAAACTGCTGCACCTCCCCGGCGTCCATATCGAGCACCGCAAAAGCCAGTCTTCGCGCCGTTTTTTCGCCCACTCCCGGCAGCTTCTTGAAATGATCGATCAGCGCCTGAAGGAGCGGTAGGCCGTAAATCATTCCCGCATCTCCTTTTTAGCAAAAACCTTGCCTGTAACTGGACACAGATAAAAAAGCTACCGGTTTGGGGAAAAAGACGCCTGGCCGCCGGGGGATCAGAAAAGCCCGGGAATGGGGAGGCCCCCGGTGAGCGAGCTCATCTCGTTGCGTATCATATCGTCTACGCGGGTGCGCGCTTCGCTGAGGGCGGCGACGACGAGGTCCTCGAGCATCTCCACATCCGCGGGATTTACGACTTCGGGGTCGATTTTCAGCGAAACGACCTCATGCTTGCCGTTCATGACCGCCTTTACCATGCCTCCGCCGGAAGAGGCTTCGACCGTTTTCTCGGCAAGGCGTGCCTGCATTTCAGCCAGTCGTTCCTGCATCTGCTGCGCCTGCTTGAGAAGCTTTCCCATGTCCTTCATTCCCCGATGCCTCCAGTTCTAGCCCTTTTCCTTGAAAAGTTCCCCGTCGAATTCCTCGATCAGGCGCTTGATGACGGGGGCGTCCCCCGCGATCGCGTCGAGCGCCGGATCGGCCGCCCGGGCCTTCGGGGTCCTCGGCGCCTGTGTCTTCGGCGCCCGCGCGTCGGGCCCCTCGGCGGCGCTCTTCTGCCCCTCCGCGACCGATTCGAAATGCTCCGACGCCTGAATGACGACCTTCCTGCCGAAGAATTTCTCGGCGTGAAATTCGATGAAACGCCTGTTTTTCTCCTCATGCACCATCTCCCGGGCGAAACGGTTCTGGGGGCTGAAAGACAGGCTGAGAATGTTTTCCGAGAATCTCTCGACCCGGGCGGACATGAGCCAGATGCCGAGGGTGAGCTTGGTCTCCCGTATCTGCGAGAGAAAGCGCTCCCAGGCCTCTTTCCCGCCCAGCTCGCGAAGGACCTTGTCCTCCTCGGCCGTGCGCACGACCGGCGCCGCCGAGGGATCGAGACGCGCGAAGGCGCCTGAGGACGCCGGGGCGGCGTCCTTTTCGACGATCGCCGCGCGCGGCTGCTCCGCGGGCGCCGGGCGACGAGCCTCCGCCGCCTGCGTCGCGGGCGCCGCAGGCTCGAGACGCTGCGGCCGGGCCGGCGGTCCAGGATCGGCCTTTCGCTCCCGCGCGGGTCCGCCGGGAACGGCCGGTCCCCCCGATGAGTCGAGGCGCCGGATAAGCTCCGAGATCTCGACGGCCGATTCCCACGAGGCCGCTTCCATGAAAGCGGCTTCGAGCAGATAGCGCGGCTGGCCCGAGGCCTTGAGATCGCGATAGACCCTCGCGGCGGCGCGGAACAGGTAGAGCAGATCCTCCGTCCTGAACGCCTTTCCAAGCCCCGAGAATTCGGCGATCTCTCCCTGCGAGAGATCCAGGAAATCCGCGGCCTCGTTCCCCTCGACGCTCAGGACGAGGAGATTTCGAAGCCCCTCGACGTACGCGAGGAAGAACTCCTCGAGATCGAGACCCGAGTCGACCGCCCGATCGACGATCGCGAGCGTACCCTTCCGGTCGCGCTCCCCGATAGCCCTGAGAAGATCGATGACGAGCTGCGAATCGACGAGGCCGAGCACCCGGCGCACGAGAGCCAGATCGACCGAGCCCTCGCTCGCGGCGAGGCACTGATCGAGAAGGCTCTCCCCGTCGCGCATGCTCCCCTCGGCGCGCCGGGAAATCAGCGTGAGCGCCTCCCCCTCGAACGCGATCTTCTCGAGGGCGCAGATCTTCTCGAGCTGCGAGGAGATCTCCTTCAGCTCGAGCCTCTTGAAATTGAATCGCTGGCAGCGCGAGAGAATCGTCGTGGGAACCTTGTGCGGCTCGGTGGTCGCGAAGATGAGATAGACGTGGACGGGAGGCTCCTCGAGCGTCTTGAGGAGCGCGTTGAACGCCTGCGGCGTCAGCATGTGGACTTCGTCGATGATGTATATCTTGGAGCGCCCCTGCGACGGCGCGTAGCTTATCTTCTCCCGCAGGTCGCGGATCTCGTCGATGCCGCGGTTTGAAGCGCCGTCGATCTCGATGACGTCGAGGTGGCGTCCCGCGGTGATCGCCTCGCAGGACGAACACGCGTTGCACGGCTCGGCTCCGTTGGGCTTTTCGCAGTTGATGATCTTGGCGAGGAGGCGCGCCGTCGTCGTCTTGCCGCATCCCCGCGGGCCCGAGAAGAGGTACGCGTGGGCGACCCTCTCCTTCTCGACGGCCTTCTTGAGCGTTTCGGTGATGTGCTCCTGGCCGACGACTTCCGAGAAGGTCTGCGGTCTCCACTTTCGCGCGAGAACGAGATAGGACATGGTCCAGCGCCTTCAGTTGCGGTTCCGTAGGAGATCGTGCACCCGGCTTTGTAAGGCGCCCTCGGCTCTTACAACGGGGTTAGCTCCTGCCAGGGAAATCCGCGGCACATGAGAGTGGCTGCGTACCGCTGCTACCTTCCGGTCCTGACGGGTTTGGCAGGTTCCCATTGCGCGGGACCTGACCATCAACACCACGTTCCGTCGTCGATCGCTCGAGAACCACGCTCCCTCGGCCAGGAATTCGACCCCGCTAGAGCGGTTTGCGGGTACAGGGCACCGCTACCTCCCCGTCTAGCACGATCCCCAAAAAAATAAATTGGTGGAGATGATCGGGTTCGAACCGACGACCCCCTCGTTGCGAACGAGGTGCTCTCCCAGCTGAGCTACATCCCCACCCTGGACTACTATTATTACCGTTTCGTATGCCGTCCGGCAAGGCATTTCATGGCGGAGAGAGAGGGATTCGAACCCTCGGAGCAGTCACCTGCTCAACGGTTTTCGAGACCGTCCCATTCAACCGCTCTGGCATCTCTCCGCACATCGATCGTACTCGACCGGCCGCTGCGCGGCGGCTCTCGTATAAAATGGCGGAGAGAGAGGGATTCGAACCCTCGGAGGGTATTTCTCCCTCACACGATTTCCAATCGTGCCGATTAAGCCAGCTCTCGCATCTCTCCGTCTATCGCTATCCCGAGCGCACACCCTCGAAGAATTTCTGCAGAAGCGAAAGGCATTCCGCTTCCCGCACCCCTCCGGCAACTTCGATGCGGTGGTTGAAAAGCCCCGCCTCGTGAAAGTTGTCGATCGATCCGCAGGCGCCGCTCCGCGGCTGCTTCGCGCCGAATACGACGCGGCCCACGCGGGAAAGATAGAAGGCCCCCATGCACATATGGCACGGTTCGACGGTGACGTACACGGTGCAGCCGTCGAGGCGCCAATCGCCGAGAACCCGGGACGCGGCGTCGATCGCGACTATCTCGGCGTGCGCCGTTGCGCGCCCTCTCGCCTCGACCCTGTTGTATCCCCGGGCGACGACCCTATCGTCCCTCACGACGACGGCGCCGATGGGAACCTCGCTCTTCCGGAAGGCCTTCGAGGCCTCCGCGAGCGCCTCCCCCATCCACCGATCGTCGTCCATTACCGCGTCGCGGCGCGGGGCGGAAGAGCGCCCACGATCGATTGGAGCACGAGCATCGCGACGTCGTCGAAAGGAGGCGCGCCATACTGGTCGCGTCCCGTTCCCGTGACGCCGCCGACCCGCCGGTCGACGCCATAGGTCGAAACGACGCTCCGGGCCTCGCTCCGCACCGCTTCTCTGTAATTCTCGTCGCTCGATTCCCAGACTATCTTGCCCGAGCTCATATCGATGAGCGTGAGCGTCGCGCCCACCTGCGTAACGGAGGAAGTGGCTTCCTCGCGATAATCGGCCTCGTCCTTGTGCCAGAGGTACACCAGGGGAACGAGGACCAACTCGATATTCAGCGAGAGCTTGAGCTCCCGCAGGAACTCCTTGTCGACCTCGTGCTTCGTCGCCCATAGATTCTTGAAGGCGGCGTAGCTCTCCCCGAGCTTCCCCCGCATGACGGCTCCCTGGAACTGCTCTGACGACACGAACTTATAGTCACCGCGCTCGCTCAGGAGCTCGGCGAGAGTCCTGTTCATGATGCGCTCGGCCTGCTGCTGGGGATCCTCTCCCTCGATGACGGAACTGATGAAGGGAGCGATGAGAATCCCGCTTACGGCGTTCGGGTCGAACGTCGGATCGCTCTTGATCGTCGAGGGATGCGGAGGCTTGCAGCCCGCGAGAAGGACGAGCATAACCGCCGAAAAGACCATGAGTTTCTTCATATCGCCATTCCTTGATATACGCCCGCGGATACCCGCATAACCATTGGGGGCATGAGAAGATATAATCATGCGACCCCCGCGTTGTCAATATTGAAAGGGATAGGGGGACTCCCCGATCGCAGGATCGAAGGCCCGCGCGATCGGGGAGTCCCGTGTCGAATCCGGCGGCCCCGGACAGTCTCCGGCGGCCTACCAGACGTTGAGCGAGATATCGGTCGAGGGGTCGACCTCGGTCCAGGCGACCTTCTCGACCTGGCCCGTCGTCGGGAAGGCCGGCGGCGGGTTGTCCATCAGCCGGGAGTCGTACGAGTAGGCCTTCTCGTATCCGGTCACGATCGCCCCGGTCGAGCTGTTGAACGTGCCGACCGCGCCTCTCTTCTTCTGGATGATGCCCCCATAGACGATGAGCTTGCCTCTCGGGGAACCCGAGTTGTAGTTCTGGACCGTCCATGAGGTGTTGAGCGCCATGATGGCCGCCATGACCGTCTCGTCCGCCGTGTCGAGATTGGCGGTCGAGTTCCACATGATGACGTTCAAGTCGGAGACGAGACCGAGGAGATCGCTCGAGGTCGGATCGGTCCTCGGATCGGTGTTGTAAACGAGATTATCCATGATCCTGATGTCCCCGTTGGACCCGACGGTCACCTGTCCCTTGATCTTCCCTTCCACCTGCGCGGTGCCCTGCACGTAGATGACGCCGTTCGAGGGATACGCCATCGTGTTGTAGGCGCCGCCGTTGATCGATACCGAGAGCGACCGGTTGCCGCCGGCGTCCACGAGGAACTTGATATAGACGGGATTCCCGGTGAGCTTGAGGCCCCCCGACTCGTTGGCCTTGTTGAGAATCATCGACGTGTTCGTCGGAAGCGGTATGCGCGACGCGTTGAGCGTGAGCCCGCCGAGGAATTGCGGGTTGTCGCTCGGCGGCCCGCCGTTGTAGTAATCGATCGTCGCCGCGTTGCTCGAGGCCTCTTCGTGGAATTTCGGGCTTCCGTAGATGTGCATCTGGTCGTTCGTGTGCAGGGGCCCGAAGAACTCGTCCTTCGTGACGAACCAGATCGTCGATCCTCCCGCGTCCTTCTCCATGTCCGAGAAATACGCGTATCTGGCGAAATTCTGCTGACCCACTTTAACCTGGAGGCACTTCGTCATTCCGCTCCCGTTAAGGGTGGCCCGCACCGTCACCGCGACGAACCGGGTGGGATTGCCCGTATTGGAGTCGAGCGGATCGAGGTACGTGGTTACCGTTCCCTCGTTGTAGAGCGATACGTTGTCGTAAAGCAGAAACGGCCCGTTCAGCATGGTGCCTGTGCCGCGAAAAGGGATCGCGAGCTGCGACAGGTAGTTTATGCTCTTCTCCGCTCCCGCCTCGGCGAGATAGAAGGCCCGCTTGTCGAGCATCTCGTTGGTGGCGATCTGGGTCTCGTTGACCGAGATCGAGCTCACCCCCATGACGATCGCCGTCAAGGCCATGAGGATCAGAATGACGATGACGAGCGCCGTCCCGTTCTCGTTCGATTGTCTCATGCGTGCGTGATTCATCTCGCTTCACCTTTCTGTCCCCGGCTACGGGGTGACCGGTCTCTCCCTGACGACGAAATCGTCGATATTCCAGCCTGCGTAGGGCCGCTGCCCGTCGGACTTCAGTCTGAAACGGACCACGACGTTGTCATCCTGATCGGCCCATTGAGATATGTCGAGCTGCACGAAGACCCAGGCGTTGTCCGTGATCGCGGACGGGTTCTGCCAGACCACGTTCCACGGTCCGGCGGTGCCGTTATTGCTCACTTCCACATATGCCTGATCGTATGCCGGGCCCTCGACGTTGAGCCACCGGTAGAACTGGATCACCACGTTCGAGTGTCCCCAGCAGTCGAGCACCGGCGTCCTGAGCGTGTTCTCCACGTTGTTCACATAGCGCCCGTTCGAGGTCCCCGCCCCGAGATCGTTGCCGTACACGTTCGTGCCGCCGTGCGCGGCGCCCGGATCGCTGTTGCCGTAGGTCTGCGATTTGACGTACGGCAGCCCCCTCTGCCAGTCGTTCTCGGTTCGGACCCTTGCGCTGACCCAGCTCTTGTTCGTCTCGAAATCGTCCTCGAAGACGATGTACGAGCTCGGGTTCTGCGAAATCGAATACACGGGGCCCGCGATGTTGGAGTTGACCGACTCCTTCGTGCCGTCGCTCGCCCGCACCACGTAGTAGTAGCCGACGCCGTCCAGGGGCGGGTCGCTGCTGAAGGTCCGGTCGTCGTAGAAGACGTAGCTCAAGGCGCCGGTCGCCGACTTCGTACCCACGAACGTGCCGAATCCGCCCTGCGCGCTCGTCTCGCGATAGATCCTGTAGATGATAACGTTGCTCGTGCAGTGGCCGTCGTCCGCGGAACGGTCGAACGTCACGGTGATGCTTCTCCCCGCGTCCAACGGAGTGTCCTCCACGCCGGTGATCCGCGGCGCGCCCGGCTCGCCGTCCGACATCGTGTAGCCCTGGTTCGAAGGCGCCGATTCCCGGCTGTTCGCCCGGTCGCCCGCCGTCGCGAAGTAGTAATAGAATTCTCCGATGACCGGCGGCGAAGAGGGATTCGACGCGGGCCCGTCCACGAAGGCATACGTTTCCTTTTTGCCGGCCTCGACCTCTGCCACGGCGGAAGGATCGAGCAATTCTCCCATCCGGTAGACGGTATAATGCGAGACGCCGCCCCCCGTGACGTCCTGCGGCGATCGTTCCCACGTGACGCTCACCGCGCCCGTCGCGTCGCAGAGAATGTCGTTCGCCTGGAGGTTTTCCGGAGGATCGATCAGCGTGTTCCTCAGCGGTATGCCGGTTTCTTCGTTCGAGGGAACCGAGGCGTCGATGGTGTGCGTCCAGACGCAGTACGTATAGCTGAGGCCTCGCGACAGACCGTCGTCGACGATCGAGTAGGTCGGCGAATCGGTCGCCGGCACGGTCCTCACCGTCGCGAAATTCAGATCGCTTGTCGACTTTCTCTTCACTTCATACTCGACGACCGGATTCGGGAAACAGGTCTCGGAGGGGGATCTCTTCCACGTCACGGTCAGGGCCGTGCCCTCGTCGTCGGGGAAATCCACGACCTGCGTGATCTGGCACGCGGATATGCTTCCCGAAAAATAGACCGCGCCGTACTCGTTCGAATCGATCGACGGTATGCTGTCGGTCGAAACGGCCCGGGCGACGTAATAGTAGTAGCTCCCCGGGGTCGGAGGAGTCAGCGCGACGTTGTTCGTGGAATTGTCGCGAAAGGTGTAATAGTTGGAGCCGTCCGCCGTGATCTTGCCGATGTACGCCTTCGAGAGAATGCCTCCGCCTTTCGTCGATCCGCGGTATACGTTGTACTTCTGGACGGTGCCGCCGGAGGACAGATCGTCCGGCGACTTGCGGACGACGACCGAAATCTCGTTGATCGCGTCGCAGGGCGTGTCGAAGGCGCTCTCGATGACCGGCGGCTGGGGACCGTTCGGCAGAGCGCGCAGCGGGCCGACCATGTTCGACGGATTCGATTCCTGGGGCCTGCAATCCCAGGCGGTCGCCATGTAATAGTAGGGCGTGTCGATCACGGGCCCTCCGCCCGGCGTATGGCTATCGTCGTTGATCGTGTACGTGGCGGCGGCGGTCGGGGTGACCGAGTTGATGCAGGTCCACTCGATCTGGCCTTCCTCCCGGCGGTACACGGTGTAATTGTCGATGTCCTTCTCTCCGGCCGTTTCGTCGGCCGATTTCGAGAACGTGAGCGTGATGCTCTCGCCCGCGTCACGCGGCGTATCGACGCCGCTCAGGCCGGTCGGCGAATCGGGAGGATCGCCGCAGGCGTGCAGATTGACGCTCCCCGTTCCCACGTTCCTCGGCCGGATCTTGCTCGTCATCACGATGGACCGGTATTTCCGTTCGGTGCCGCTCGTGCTGTGCGGGCCGACGTAGCTCGCTTCCATGTTGGGGGATTCGGCCTCGATGCCCACCGCCACCTCGATGATCTTGCTCAGCAGGTTCTGGGGAACGCGGGTCAACGCCGCGATCTCCGCCTGGCTCAAGGAGCCGTCGCTGTTCGCGTCTCCCCAGAGCCGGATCGTGCCGTTGCTGAGGAAATCGCCGTAATACTTGAACAGCGGCTCGGGCAGCTGGCCGTCCGGATAGTTCTCTCTCCCGCGAAGGCCGTACGCGATCATGTCGATACGCGCGCCGTTTTCCTCGCGCATGAGCGCGTAATCGGACGGATTCTGCGTCTCCGTGTAGCGATCGGACGAGTTCACGATCCCGTTCGCGTCGCGGTCGAAGGTGTAGCGGATCGTCTCGGCGCCGTTGTTGTACCGGTCGCGGGTCCCGATGTTCTCGCCCGGATAGTCGCCCGGCGAGTAGAACGCGCCGCTGCTGAGAGGAACGGACTGGCTCACGCTCATCGAGGGAACGCCGAAGGGACCGCTCGAAGCGTCCGCGTTGAATATCACCTGATACGGAGCGGCGTCGACGAATATCGGCTGGTTGTCGAAATCGTCGATGTTCGTTCCCGCGAGACGCAGATCCCTCGTGAGCGTTTCGAGCGAAACGCTCGCGTTCTGCTGCGCGCTCACGATCTGGTTCTGCGCTTCCCCCGCCTTTTTCTGCGAGGTGAGCACGTTGTAGGAAATCATGATGAGGAGCGCGCTGACGGTGAGCGCGATCATCATCTCGAGCAACGAAAATCCGCGGTTACTGTTCGACCGGTTGTTCATGATCCATCACTCCGCATTAAAGCTTGATATCCTTGAACCTGCTGATGCTCGAACGTATCTGTGCGTTCCGGGCCGTGCCGTTGTCTCGCCATTCTACACGGACGGTCACTTCCTTCATGACGCTCGTGCCGAGAGCGTCCACGGAGTCGGCGATCGCCACCGCCCTCCGGAAAAAGGAGTAATCGGGCTTTCCGCCTTCGATGGTGCCGTAGTCCTCGGTGGGAAACGAAGCCGCCGTGATGGCGTCGTAGCGCATGCTGCTCAGAATCTGCTCCATCCGCTGATTGGCCAGATTGGTGGCGACGACGACGTGCTTCGACCGCGTATTGGAATGCATCGCCTGGAACATGACGCGCGTGAGGCTCAGGACTCCCACGGCGAAGATGGTCATGGCGACGAGAATCTCCACGAGGGACATCCCCGCATCGCTTCCAAAAAGCCTCTTCATCCGCATAACGACCTCCGCTCGAATTTCGATATCAGTTGTAAGACGGCCGCGCGAGAATGACCGTTCCGGTCGAGCGCCGCACGGCGAGCATCTGCTCCGAGCCCTTCTTCTGCGCCCGGAAATCCGCGTTCGACATGACGAAGATCAAACCTTCCTCGTTCGTGCTGCCGTTCGGGTAGAAAATCACGCGCGGAGGGGTCCCCGAAAACGTGACGGGGCTCGTAACGTACGTGCCGTCCAGCCCGAGCGATCCGCCGATCAGCCCGAACACCTGTCCCGCGGGCAGCTCGTAGGGCCCATAGACCCTCTCGCCGTTGTCGGCCCTGTTGTTTCCCCGATTGGTCGGAACGAAGCCGGCGTCGGCGGGATTGCCTCCGCCCCCTCCGTCATCGTCCAGAATCGTTATCGTCGAAGCGGTGAGACTGAAATAGGCGATATAGTTGTTTCTCTCGTGGATGGCCCTGCCTCGGGCCTGCCGCAATATGCTCGCGACGAGCTGGGCGGTGTCCTTGGACTGGAAGTGACGCATGTACCTCATCACCGGCGGCGTTCCGACCGCGAGAACGAGGCCGATTATCGTCACCGCGACCATCAATTCGACAAGCGTGAATCCCTTTTTCATCGTTCCTCTTCCCTGCTCAAGCCATGGGAGCTTCGCAGCGCTTTTATTCCACAATCTCTGGACGCGAAAGACGTACCACTTGCAGGACTTTCTTCAACGGCTTTGTTTTTCAATTGATTGGGGCTGTGCGGCCCCGAGAGAAGGGAGTCGCCGGCGTGTCAAATTGCACGTAATCGTCGCAGAATGGAAATACAGAGAGGGCGGCATCTGACTGTAGTTAAAGAAGTTATACCGACCAACGAGGCAGGACAAGGAACCGGCGCGCACTCCGTTCAATCATGAGGAAGAATCGTCGTATGACGGAGGGCGCGTTTCAATCAGCGTCGAGCCCCGGAACGGCCTGAGAGGGGCGCTCCCTCGAAAGGAGATACTGCCAGCTTCTCTCCGTCTCCTCCTCGATCCCGCGAATCTCATCCTCGCTCAGGTGCCGGAACCGCCCCTGGGCCATGACGTAATCCTTGAGGGGAGTCGGCTCGAAGTCCTTCCACACCGTCCAGGTCTTCCCGTGGTCGACGATCTCGATGAGCGGAAAGACCTTCGAGGTCACGGCCTGCCGCGCCATCGCGACGGAAAGCTCGGGAGCGAGCTTCCATCCGGTCGGGCAGGGAGCGAAGATGTGGATGAAACGCGTTCCCTTGATCTCGCGCGCCTTCCTGAGCTTCGCCATGAGATCCTGCGGGTAGGCGACCGAGGCGGTCGCGATGTACGGGATCGAGTGCGCCGCCATGATGTCGATCATTTTCTTCTTGGGGCGCTTTTTCCAGTGATCCCCGGGGGTCGTCGTCGTCCACGCGCCGAGCGGCGTCGACGAGCTCCGCTGGATGCCCGTGTTCATGTAGGCCTCGTTGTCGTAGCAGCAGTAGATGATGTCCTCGTTGCGTTCGGCGGCGCCGGAAAGGGCCTGGATGCCGATGTCGAACGTCCCCCCGTCCCCCGCCCACGCCATGACGACCGTCTCCGTATCCCCCCGCATCTCGAGACCCGCCTTGACCCCCGTGGCCGTCGAGGCCGCCGCCTCGAACGCCGTATGGAAAACGGGAACCTTGAGCGAGGAGTGGGGAAACGGCCCGTCGATCACGGCCCAGCAGCACGCCGGAATGACGACCGCGGTTTTGGGCCCGAGCGCTTTCAGCGCGAAACGCATCGCCTGCGTGGCGCCGCATCCCTGGCAGGCCAGGTGACCGGAGGTCATGAGCTCGCTTGTCGGGATCTGAGGCGTCGCTTTCATATCTTTACCCCTATCCAGTTGATGCCGGGTTCGGGTTTTGCGTCGTTGATCAGCTTGTCGGCGATCTCGCGTATGACCTTCGGCGTTATGTCGCGCCCGCCGAGGCCGGCGATATAGCCGGCGATAGGAACGTTCGTCCGCCCGTAGAGGGCGCTCTTCACTTCCTGGAAAAAGATTCCGTGGTGCCCGAACGAGATGTTCCGGTCGATGACGCCGACCTTCTTCGCCTTCGAGAGCACGTCGTACACTTCCTGGAAGGGAAACGGCCTGAAGACCCTGATCTTGAGGGCGCCGATCTTGATCCCCTCGTCGCGCATCTGGTCGATGACGGCGCGCGCGGTCGAGGCGACGGTGCCCGAAGTGACGAGGACGTAGTCGGCGTCCTCGCAGCGGTACGGCTTGACGACGCCGTAGCCGCGGCCGAAATGCTTCTCGAACTCCTTGTCGACGTCGCGCACGACGGACCGCGATTCCACCATCGCCTGCTCGATCATGTAGCGAAGCTCGAAGTATTCCCCCGGGCTCGCGAGATTGCCGAAGGCGTGCGGGGCGTCGACGTCGATCCTGAACTTCGGCTCATAGGGAGGCAGGAAGGGCCGCACCTGCTCGGGCTCGAGGATGTCGACGATCTCGAAGGTGTGCGAGAGAAAGAACGCGTCGAGAACGACCATGACGGGAAGCATCACCGTCTCGGCGATCTTGAACGCCTGCACGATCGTGTCCTGCGTCTCCTGGTTGCTCTCGCAGTAGATCTGGAGCCAGCCGGTGTCGCGCTGCGAGAGTGAGTCGTTCTGGTCGGTCCAGATGCTCCACGGCGGGCCGACCGCGCGGTTGACGTTCACCAGCACGATCGGAAGCCGGGCCCCGACCGCCCAGTGGATAATCTCGTGCATGAGGAGAAGCCCCTGCGACGAGGTCGCCGTGAAGGTGCGCACGCCGGCCACGGAAGCGCCGACGCACGCGGTGAGCGCGCTGTGCTCGGACTCGACCGCGATGAACTTCGCGTCGAGCTCCCCCTTGGCGCACATCTCGGAGAGAAGCTCCACGATCTGCGTCTGCGGAGTTATCGGGTACGCGGAGATTACCTTGACGTCGCTGGCGCGCACGCCGTAGCTCACGGCGTGGTTACCCATGATAACCTTCTTCATCTTCCCTCCTCCCGCGTCGAAATGGCGCTGCGCGGGCATTCGGTCACGCAGACGAGGCAACCCTTGCAGAAGTCGTAATCGAATTCGTATTCATCGGCGAGGCGCTTGACCGCGACGTCGGGGCAGAATACCCAGCAGTTGTCGCAGTAATTGCAAACGCCGCACGAGAAGCAGCGATCCGCCTCGCGGCGCAGCAGATCGCCTTCGTATCCCGTGAATATCTCGCGGTAGCCCGCCACCGCCTCTTCGACCGGGATCCGCGGCACGTTCACGCGCTTCCCCTTCGTGAAATAGGCGGTGTTGATGTTCTCGATGCTGATCGTGCGCGGCTCCTCGACGGCCGGCTCGGGCTCATTCGAAAGCATCCGGCCGATGCGCTCGGCGGCCTTGCGCCCCGCCGCGATCGCCTCGACCACGCTCGCCGCGCCCGTCACGACGTCTCCTCCCGCGAAGATCTTCTTGTCGCGCGTCTCCCCGGATTCGTTTTGTATTTGAATGAGTCCGCCGCTCACCTCGACGGCCTTCTCGAAGGGGGTGGCGTCCCCCTCCTCGCCGATCGCGGTGAAGAGCGTATCGATCTCCATCGTAAACGTCTTGTCCCCGTCCGCGACGGGGCGCCTGCGGCCCGATTCGTCCGGTTCGCCGAGCTTCATCTGCTGAAAGACGACGCTCAGCGGCCCCGAGCCGCTCCGCGTTATGCTCTTCGGCGCGGCGAGGAAATGGAAGAACACGCCTTCCTTCTCGGCCTCCTCTATCTCGTCGGGAATCGCCGGCATCTCGTTCATCGTGCGGCGGTACACGACGGTGACCTCGCTCCCCGAGCGCCGCGCGCACCGCGCGACGTCCATCGCCGTGTTCCCGCCTCCCACGACGACCACACGCTTCCCGGGGGCGGCCTTCTCGCCGCCGTTCACCTTTCGAAGAAATTCGAGCCCGCGCTGGACGCCGGGCCCGTCCTCACCCGCGACGCCCATCGGGCGGCTGCGGGCGAGACCGGTGCCGATGAAGACGGCCGCGTATTCCTTCTCGAGACTCTCGATGGTGACCGCGCCGCCGAGGGGCGTGCGCGTCTTCACCGTGATGGGACCCGATTCGAGAATCGAGCCGATGACGCGGTCGAGCAGGTCGTTCGGCAGGCGGTACTCCGGAATTCCCCAGCGGAGCGTGCCGCCGAGGGCGTTTTCGCTCTCGAAGATCGTGACCGGATATCCCTGGCGCGCGAGGTAGAACGCGCACGAAAGGCCCGCCGGTCCGCCGCCGACCACCGCGATCTTCTCCTTCTTCGTCGCGCGCTTCTTCTCCATCCATTTCGGATTGTCGAGCCCCGCGTCCCCGATCGAGCGCTCGATCGCGGGGATGTTGATCGCCTGATCGAAATCCTTCCTCGTGCACTTCTCCATGCAGGGATGGAAACAGACGCGCCCCGTCACCGAGGGCATCGGGTTCGATTCGAGGATCGTCCGCCACGCCTTCTCGTAGTCGTTCTCGGTCACGAGATAGATGTACCGCTGGATATTCTCCGCCGTGGGACACCCGAGACGGCACGGAGAGATCTTGTAATCGTAATACGGCCGAACGTTGCGCCAGGAGCCCGTCATGTTGTACGTCATGTCGGCCACCGACATGGCGCAGATCGGCATCTCCCGGAAGCTCTTGAAGGTGATTTTCTCTCCCATGTATCCTCCAGCCTTTACGTGGTACGGAAGCTCGCTCGACCGGATTCTATCGATTGATACGCGTCACTCCGAAAGAAAGGTGACGCCGTGAAATGCCTCCTCGGCCGCCTTTCGGTTGTTCTCCTTGCGCGTCGGAACGAACTCCTCGACCGCATCCAGCACCGCCTCGAGCCCCAGGAGCTTCGTCGCGCCCGCGAACGCGCCGACGATCGCCGTGTTGACGATCGGCGCCGACCGCGAGCCGAGACCGTACTTGAGCGCGATCTTGTTCGCGTCGATCGTCGCGACGCGGAACTTCTCGAGCATCTCGCTCGACTGAAGATCGCGGTTCGTATTGATGACGATCCAGCCCCCTTCCTTGAGGCCGGCCGTGACGTTGACCGTATCGAGAAGCACGGGGTCGAGGACGATGAGATGATCGGGCTCGTAGATCTCGCAGCGCTCGCGGATCTCGCCCTCGGAAACTCGCGTGAAGGAAACGACGGGAGCGCCTCTCCGCTCGACGCCGAAGGCGGGAAACGCCTGCACGAATTTCTTTTCGCGGAAGAATGCCTCAGCGAGAATCTCGGAAGCGATCACTGCCCCCTGACCGCCTCGGCCGTGGGTTCTGATCTCTATCATACGCGATCCCTTCGTGGTGAGTGCAACCTTCTATGGCCCAAGGAGTTCCGAATTAACTAACCCGTCGCCCGATCCTCTTTTCCACCCCGGTTAACAGCCTAATCGATTGCGCGGGCAGGGTCAAGCCCTTTTTGTTATCTCGCAAAAATTAGCCTTTGGTGATTGCAGGGCAAGGAAGAAAATCGCGCCCAGGAGGATTCGAACCCCCAACCTTCTGGTCCGTAGCCAGACGCTCTATCCAGTTGAGCTATGGGCGCAACCGAGCCATCAGAATCCAGTGATCGTCTTGTCCGGCGGAACGTGCGCGCCTTCGCCCGCGCCGCGCGGCTGCCGCATCGCGGCGGATCGCGAATCGCCCTCTTCCAGCACGAGCTCGATGCCGCCGACGACCGCGGCTATAAGATTATAAACGACGGTCCATATCGCAACGACAATTGTGCCGAAGACGGCGTACAGAATCGCGACGACGGGAATGAGCACGAACCCGAGACCGCGCAGCATGCCGAACTGCTCTCCGAAGCCGGCGTCGGCGAAGGAGCTCATGAGAGCCCCCCACATCGAGAGCATCATCGCGTAGAAGACCCCGATCACGATGCCGATGATGATGAAGACGACGAAGGCCATCTTTATGACCGGCCAGAGCGGAAACCTTTTCAGCACGAATGTGTGTGCCACGGCTCCTCCTTGTATTATGGCGGAGAGGGCGGGATTCGAACCCGCGGTAGGGGTTTAGCCTACAATCGCTTAGCAGGCGATTGCCTTCGGCCTCTCGGCCACCTCTCCGCCTGTCATTCAATAATATCTATTTTGGCGGAGGGCGAGGGATTCGAACCCCCATGGGCTCATCGCCCGGCGGATTTCAAGTCCGCTGCCTTACCAGTTAGGACTAGCCCTCCAGAAAAAAACAGCCCTTCCCGAAAGCGAAGGCCTCGGTGCAGTATACGTCCCGGGCGCGCCGCCGTCAATACCAGAAGCGCCTCTCCCTCGCCTCCTCTTCTTCCCAGCGCTCGAGCTTCCGTCGGCTCCGCGCGCGCTTCACCAGATAGACCGCGACGAAGAGGAAAGAGGCGCCGGCCCAGTACGGCGCGGCGTTCAGGATCGTCCCGGCCGTCTTGTATCGCCGGTCGATCTCGACGTAGAGCTTCCCCGCGAAATCGTACGCGGTCTGGCCGAACGTCGATTCGAAGCCGCTCTCGAAATCGCCCGAATCGCGAATGAACGCGGTGAGCGTCGCGAGAGCTCCCGGCCGGTCGCCGAGAAGCTTCCGGACCGCGAAGTAGCTCATGCCGTAGGAGAGCGCCGCCCTGCCGGCGGAACGCGGGAAGGGGCCCCTGAGCTCATCGAGATAGGGAATGTCTCTTCTCCCCGCCGTCGTCATGAACGTCCATTCGTCGGAAAGGCCCCATTCCCCCGCCTGCATCATGGCGAGCCCTTCCATGAACCAGGTCGGCACGCTCGCGCCGCCGACCCGCTGGGCGAGGAGGAGGTGCGAGAGCTCGTGGCGGACGACGACGGGGAAATTGCGCGGCTCGCGCTCGACGAGGTCGACGTTGATGCCGAGGACCTGGTTTTCGACGTCGGCGAACGCGATTCCCCATTCGGGGATCGCGCCCCCGTGCAGCAGCTCGTATGCCTTCATGTCGGACGCGACGACGACCTTGATGGCGGCGATCGATTCGAGCCCGAGAGCGCGCGCGATCTCCCCCGACGATTCCTCGAGAAGACGGGCGGTCTCGCGGGCGAGCTTCTCGTGACGGGGCGGATAGAATATGATGAAAGAGCCGCTCTCCGCCTTGAGAACCTGGTATCCGACGGGGACGCTCCCCCGACGGGAACGTCTCTCGCCCGCGGCCGGGCGACGGCGCGGCCGCGAACGCGATCGCGGCGAGAAGAAGGACGACAGCCGTACCGATGCGCTTCGCCATCACGTCACTTCTTCGATGATCCCCCCGCCGACGACGACGCCGCCGCGGTAGAGAACGAGCGATTGCCCCGGAGTGACCGCCCACTGCGGCTCGCGGAAAATCACCTCGAGGAGCGGCCCGCGCCGAACGGCGCGCGCCACGTCCGCGGGAGCGCGGCCGTATCTGATCTTCGCCGCGAGGCCGCCCGAAAGATCGCGGCTCCTCAGCCGCAGGTTTCCGCACAGTGCGCCCGCGCTGAAGATCTCATCCTTGCGTCCGAGCACGACGCGGTGCGCGCGCGTGTCGATTGCCGAGACGTACAGGGGAATCCCCCCCGCGACACCCAGACCCTTCCGCTGGCCGATCGTGTAGAGATGCGCGCCGTCGTGACGCCCCAGGACCCGCCCGCCGCCGTCGACGATCTCCCCGGGAGCGAAACCGATGCGCTCGCCGAGGAAACGCCGCATATCCCCGTCGGGCAAGAAGCAGACGTCCTGGCTTTCCCGCTGTTTCTCGTCGCCGGGCCCGAAGCGGGCCGAAGCGGCCTTCACCGATTCCTTGAGCGTCTCGCCGAGCGGAAACATCGCGCGGCGGAGTATCTTCACCGGCACGCGGTACAGGAAATAGGACTGGTCCTTCTTCGCGTCGAACGCCGCGGCGAGGAGCGGGGCGCCGCGGCCGCCGGGCACGAGCCTCGCATAGTGGCCCGTCGCGATCCGCTCGCATCCGATCCGGTCCGCCGCCTTGACGAGGGCGGGGAACTTCACCTTCTCGTTGCACAGGACGCACGGATTCGGCGTTCGGCCCGCGCGGTAGCCGTCGATAAAATCGCGCACGACCGTTTCGTCGAACTCTCTCTCGACGTCGATGACGTGATGGTGGATCCCCAACTTCGCGCAGAGCGTTCTCGCGCGCCTGAGGAGCGCGTCGCTGCAGCAGGGGCGCGGCGACGCGGCGGACCTGGCGTAGCAGTAGAAGCGAAGGGTCACGCCGAACACGCGGTATCCCTGCTCGTGGAGCATCCATGCGGTGGCGGCGCTGTCGACACCGCCGCTCATTCCCACGACGACGTGTTCCGTTTTCATTTGAGTGGAGAGAGCTCCCGCAGCCGGGCGACCACCTGGGGAAACGCTTCGAGGAACGCGTCGACCTCTTCGTCCGTGTTGACGATGCCGAGGCTGATGCGAATCCCGCCCTGCGCCGCACCGGGATCGTAACCCATGGCGGTGAGTATGTAGCTCGGCTCGTTCGCGCCGCTCGAACAGGCGCTCCCGCTCGAGATCGCGAAGCCGAGCATGCTGAGCCTCAGCGTGATCGCTTCCCCCTCGACGCGCGCGACGATCATGCTGCTCGTATTCGGAACGCGCGGGGCTGAAGCGCCCGCCACCGCGATGCCTTCGACCCGCGCGACGGCTCCGCGCTCGAGCCGGTCGCGAAGGCCGCCGATGCGTTTCATCTCGCGGGGAAGATCTTCTTTCGAGATGCGCGCCGCCTCGCCGAAACCGACGATGCCGGGGATGTTCTCGGTGCCCGGACGCAAGCCGCATTCGTGGCTGCCTCCGGTATAGACCGGTTCGAGCGGCGTGCCGCGCCTCACGTAGAGGGCGCCGATGCCCTTCGGGCCGTAGAATTTGTGCGCCGAGATGGACAGGAGATCGACGCCGAGATCGTCGACGTCGATCGGTATCTTCCCCGCGCCCTGCACCGCGTCCACGTGGAACGCCGCGCCGCGCGCGCGGGCAAGCTTCGAAATCTCTTCGATCGGCTGGATAACGCCCGTCTCGTTGTTCGCGAGCATGACGCTCACGACCGCCGTGTCGGCGCTCAGGGCCTCTTCGAGGAGATCGAGCCGCACGACGCCCTTTTCGTCGCACGGAACGTACGAAACGCGGCAGCCTTCCTCCTCGAGATCCCTGCATGTATTGAGGACCGCGGGGTGCTCGATGTGCGACGTGACGATATGGTTCGCCGGGGAGATTCTCCGCCTTGCCCGCAGGGCGCCGCGAATCGCGAGGTTATCCGATTCGGTGCCCCCGGAAGTGAAGATCACTTCCTCGGGCTCGGCGCCGATGAGCGAAGCGACGCGCGCGCGGGCGCCGTCGATCGCGTCCCGATTCTCCTGGCCGAAGAAATGAACGCTCGAGGCGTTGCCGAAGCGCTCCCGAAAATACGGCAGCATGACGTCGACGACTTCCTGCCGCAGGTAGGTCGTCGCGTTATGATCGAAATAGACCCGTCGTTCACGATTATTATCGGCTGTCATGGCACACGTACTATATATCACGGCGCCGCTGTTTGCGAGGCAAAACCGCGCGCCCCGCGCCTAGGGAACAATCGCGATCGTCTCGATCTTGTCTCCCTTCTTGATCTTTTTCACGATATCGTAGCCTTGAATCACCTTCCCGAAGAGCGTGTACTCGCTGTTCATGAGAGGAAGGTGCTGCTTGCATATGTAGAATTGCGTTTTCGCGCTGTCGTAGTCGTCGGGGAGCCTCGCCATCCCGACCATGCCCTCCTCGTGCGTGAGCTTCTGGCTGAACATCTCCCCCTCGATTCTGGGGAGCTCGCTCTCGACCGCGCCCGTCTGGATGACGTACGACTCGACCCTGTGGAACCAGAGACCGTTGTAGAAGCCCGACCGCACGAGGCTCGTGATTCGTTCGACGGCCTTCGGAGCCACCTCGGGATAGAGCTCGACGACGATATCCCCGTATTTTTCCGTCGTGATCACCATGCGGGGAAGAACCTCCACCACGGCTTTCTCCCCTTCGACCGCGGCGGTCGCCGCCGTATCGGCCTGGGAACGGGCCGATGCGGGCGCGAGCGTGGAGAAGAGAAGGACGGGAACAAAGACCGCCCCGCACAGGAAAGCCCGGCGGACGGCCGTGGAAGAGACGTCGATTGCGCGAACCATAGCGGCACCTCCTGTCCGTTAAAAGCAAAGCCTCCCCATCGCTGGGGAGGCTCCGTGTGAACCGGCTGCACGCGCGCCTGCGGCTGCGTCGGAATCGCTCAGTCTATTGCTGTTGCTTTTTTTGCTCCGCAATCTTCTTGAGTCTCACCTGCCTGTCGATCTGCTTCTTCGCCGAATCGACCCACTGGGGATCCTTCGTCGCGACGACTCTTTCGAACATCGCGATCGCTTCGTCGAAGCTCTCGAGCTTCGAGAGCGCGGCGCCATACTGGTAATAGAGGAGCGCCGCCGACTGGCCGGAGTTGCCCTCCAGGCCGCGCTTCGCCGATGCGATCGCCTTCTGGTACTGGCCCATATCGTTGAATACGAGGGCGAGAATGCCGCTGATGTACGGATCGCTCCCCTTGAGCTCGAGCGTTCTCTCGAGCTCGACGGGGGCTTGCGCCCTGCGATCGGGCATCTGGGAGAGAATGAGCCCGAGATTCTGATGGTACGCCGCCTCGTCCGGGAACTGCTTGGAGAGCGCCTCGAAAACGGGAAGGGCGTTCGCGAAATCCTTCTTCTTCATGTACGCCGAGCCGAGCTGCACCCTGAATCTGTAGTTATCGGGCGCGACCTCGCTCGCCCGCTTCAGGTATTCTATTCTCTTGTCGTCGTTCCCCTTCTTCTCGTAAAGCGAGGCGAGGGTCCCGAGCGACGTGGCGTCGTCCGGTTGCGCGGCGACGGCCATTTCGTAATGATAGATCGCCCTGTCCGCATCGTTCTTCTTCAGATAGATGAAACCGAGGGACACATGTCCGTCGTAGCTCAGCGAATCCTTCGCGACGAGCTTCGCATAGAATTCCTCGGCCTTATCCATGTTATCGACCTGGAGATAGGCGCGGCCCAGCGCGCCGACAAACACCGAGTTGCCGGGAGAAAGCACGAGCGCCTTGTGATATGCGTCGATGCTGTTCTGGAAGCTTTTGATCTTCATATACGTTCTTCCGAGCTCGGCCCAGGCGTCGAGAAAGCCCGGCTCCTGCGCCGTCGCCATCTTGAGCTCGCGTATCGCTTCGTCGTAGTTGCTGGCCGAGAGGAATTGCTGGGCCGTCTGGTAATGGATCTTGGCGGGCGTGATATTCCGCTCGAAGCCGGCTTCATCCTTGGACGTCATTTTCCCGGATTCGTTGCCGGTCGCGGCGTCCTTGTTCCCGCCCGACGCGCAGCCGTAGATCGCGAGGAACGCGACAACCGAAAAAAGAACGATTGCTCTCTTCACTATTTCTCCCTTTCTGAGTCGACGATCCACATAGTCGAGGTTCATGCCACCTCCCACCCCCTCATAATTAGGGCAACGGGCTCCCCCCTGTCAAGACGCGAGTTCGCCTCACGGCCGGGGCGGCGGGACGCTCTCCCCCGGGGGCGCCAGGAGAGCCTGCTGAAGGATCGCGATATACTCTCTCGCCTTGCCGGCGAGATCGCTTCCCGGAGCGCATGAGACGACCTTTTCCCACTCGACGAGCGATTCCCTGAACATGCCGCTCTCCCAGAAGAAGATGGCGAGGTAGGAATGCGGCTGGGGATCGAGCGAATCGATCGCAAAGGCCTTCGAGAGATGCGCATCGGCTGCCTCGTACTCGCCCGCGTCGAAGAGCGCATACGCGGCGTGGGCGTGCGCGAGGATATCGTCCGGATTCGCCTCGGCCGCCTTCTCGAACATCCGAAGCGCCTCGTCGCGCCTGTTCTGCCCGTCGAAGAGCACCCCCATGTTCACGTACGCCTTCGAAAGACGCGGGGAGAGCGCGGCGGCCTTCGCGTAATAGTACAGCGCCGAATCCGGTCTCTCTCCCTCATGGAATGCGACGCCGAGATGGAAGTAGATTTCGGGATCGTCCTTTCGCGTTCCGAGGAGATACGTCAGGTACGCGATGCGAGGGCCGGGCGCGAGCCCCTCGAGCACCCGGCCGAGCGAATCCTGTTCCGACGGAGACGCGAAAAGGGGACCGGGCGGAGCCGACACCGAGAGGAAGATCGCAAGGAAGCAAATATGGAGCGGACGAATCATGATCCGGGACCTCCGCGGACCGTTCGTCAGCGTGTCGTTTTGCGCCTCGACCAGGTCTCCGAGGCGCTCAGGCCGACCGCCATTCTGAACACCCGCTCGTCCACGCCGTTCGCGCCGATCGACCCGATCTGCCCGATCTCGAAGGAGAGGTCCATTTTTCCCGGACCTCCGGGAAGATCGAAGCCGGACCCGAACGTGACGAAGCGCGATTTCACGGGATTCCCGGCGGGATACTCGAGATGCCAGCGATTTTCGTAGAACCCGAGCCGCAGGGGAATTCTCGTGAAGAAGCTCCCCTCCCGGCCGGGGCGTTTCTCGACGCCGAACGCCACGAGACTCTCGTCCCCTATCGAGCCGGCGAGCTGCTCGTAGCCCCGAGTTTCCGGGGCGCTCCGGGTCCAGAAATGGGCGCTCAGCCAATAGCGCTCCGTAATTCCGAACGCGGCGCCCGCCTCCCACGAGGAGGGGAGCTCGAATCGCCATGCCGCGATCGAGTCGAATTCGGCCCGGCTGTACGCGAACGTCTCGTCCCCCTCGTACGCGACGCCGCTTTTCCATCCGAGACCGAGGGAGAGCCGGGGATGGACGTTCAGGAGCGCGGATCCGGACCAGGAGCTTCCGGAGAAGCTCCTCACGCGTTTCGATTCGACCGACGAGTAATAGTCTTTCTTGTACTCCACCCCGTAGGAATCCTCGATGGAGCCGCGCTCGACATGATAGGCGCCCGCGACGCGCGCCCACGATACGGGCCTCCAGGCGAGGGTAAGAGGCACGTTGAAGAGACCGCTTCGATGGCGGTACACCTCGTATGCCGTCGCCGAGCTCTCGATCGGATATGCGAAGGAAAAATCTCCCTTCCCCGCGAACTCCGTTCGATAGCCGAATCCGAGGACGAGACCCTTCCGCAGCGGCACGCCGAACATGACGGACGGAAGCTGGAACCGGCTCTCGTACGCGGCTTCGCTCCCGCTCCGGACGTTCGAGACGCTCAGGATCTCGACGAGGGAAAACGTCAGCCGGGTAAGGTCGGCCATCGAGGCCGGATTCGCCGAGACGGCGCCGGCGGAATCGATCACGGCGTACGAGGAAAGCCCGAGGCTCCGGTAGCGCGCGCTCCCGGTGAAAGCGTGCTCGCCGAGATAATTGATGCCGAAGACCGATTGGGCGAGCGCCGGATCGAGCGCCCCGGAAGCGAGAACCAGCGCCGTCGCGAGCGCGGCGGCAAGAGTTCTATTTCTCATCGCGCGCCTCCGAAATCGGCGGGAAGCGAATAGAATATCTCCAGGTACGGGGCGTCAGCGCCTCCCGGCGATACGAAGGAGACCCTCTGGATGCGGCTCGATTCCAGATTCGACTGCAGCACCAGCCCCGTGTTCTCGCGGGCTCCCCTGAGGAGATCGCCCATGTAGCCCCTGAGAGGCAGCTTGAGCGTTTTCGAGACCGTCGGGTCGAGCGAGTTCTGGTCGACGCCCGTGCCCTTGCGGAAATCCGACGAGAGAGTATCGGCCGAATCGGGCGCGTAGAGATAGTAGCTGAAAATGGAAGTATAGCCGATCACGAGCTGCTCGCCGGTCGCTCCGCCGAATCCCTTGTCTCCCCGCACCTTGAGCACGAGGAAGGCGGCGTTCACCATCGCGCGTTCGGGGATGCCGGCCGGGTCGAAGCCGAACGAGACGCGCCGGGCGAGGCCTCCGACGCAGTTGAGCCCCGGCTCCTCGAATACCGCGACCGAATAGTCTGCGTTCGAGGGGAATGTGGCGGACGTGCCGTCGGTGAACGTCACGCGCACGGCGGGAGGATCGCTGCCGTACTCGCGCGACTTTATCTCGAGCGAGGTCGTCGTGTCGGGGACCGCCGCCCAGACGATCGCGATCCCGTTGTGCTCCCGCGTCCCCGAGAGCCACCCGTTGACCACGGCGGTATCGATACCGAACTCCGTTCTTTCGATGCCGAGCGTATCGACCGTCACGCCGAGGGAATCGGGGATCGGATCCGGGTCGTACGGCGGCACCGCGGTGATGCTCGACGAGTCTTCGAAGCTCGAGAGAAGCTCGTGGAAGGTCGCTGGAAGCACGAAATCCTCAGGCGTCGACACCTGTATGGGGAGGTGGAGCCGGGCCGACGAGACGGTCTTGCCGGCGTCATCGGCGTCGAGCGTAAAATCGAACTTGATGAGCACGGCGCGGTACTCGATCCCCTGCAGCCTGCCGAGGATCAGAAGCCGCCCCGTTCCGACTCCCTCCGGGACGGAGACCGTGACCGCGCTCACCGGAACGACCACCCGGTGAATGTCTCCCCCCTTGACCCCGTAGGTGCCGTCGTCGACGAATTTTTGGGACACCGGTCCCTCGGGATCCGAGCTGCACGACAGCGCGAACGCGAGAAACACGGCGACGATCCAGTATCTTGATTTCAATTTCATATCCTCAATGTAACGTCGAAAGAAACGCGCACCAAGAAATATCATACATCCCGAGAGGGCGTCAAGGCGAATGGCTGCCCCGGACGATCCCCCGGCACGCTCACCGGTCCGCGCAGAGGGACCGCTCCATTTCGGCCGCAGGACGCCCGGCTTCTGCGCGAGCGGCCCGAGGCGCGTGGCGGAAGAGCGGGCGAGGGAGAATGGACGATTCCTCCGCTCTTCTGGAGTATAGACACGGCGGAACCGATATGGTAGAATGAACGGGTAACGTGATGATTTATCACAAATTGTGCAGTACCGAAATGGAGGGTTCTGTGACCAATAGCATCTTCCAGGGCAAGCGGATTCTCGTTACCGGGGGCACCGGCTCGTTCGGCCACTTCATCACCAAGGAGCTCATCGCTTTCCATCCGGCGGAAATCCGCGTATTCAGCCGAGACGAGAAAAAACAGGACGATATGCGCAGGGAATTCGAGAATCAGGTCAACGTCACCCTCGTCATAGGCGATGTGCGGGACGCGAATGCGGTGCGCAAGGCGGTGCGCGACATCGATCTGATTTTCCACGCCGCCGCGCTGAAACAGGTTCCGAGCTGCGAGTATCATGTGCACGAAGCGGTGCTCACGAATATCATCGGTCCGCAGAACATCATCGCCGCGGCCATCGAGGAAGAGGTCGACAAGGTCATTGCGATCAGCACCGACAAGGCGGTGAAGCCGGTCAATACGATGGGCATGACGAAGGCGCTCCAGGAGCGGCTGTTCATCACGGCGAACATGTGGAAAGGCTCCAAGAAAACGGTATTCGCCTGCGCGCGGTACGGCAACGTGATCGGTTCCCGGGGATCGGTCATTCCCCTGTATAAGGAGCAGATCGAAGCGGGAGGCCCCGTCACGATCACCGACGGGAACATGACCAGATTCATCCTGCCCCTTTCCGACGCCATCCAGCTCGTGTTTCTGGCGATCAACCAGTGCGTGGGCGGAGAGATCTACGTGCCCAAGATCCCCGCCATCAAGATAAAGACGCTGGCCGACCTCATGATCGAAAAATTGGGTGAAGGGAAAAAGATCGAAATCAAGGACATCGGCATACGGCCGGGAGAGAAGATTCACGAGGTTCTCATCTCCGAGGAGGAACGGTTCCGCACGATAGACAACGGGGATTCCTACGTCATTCTGCCGAACATCCAGCTGCCGGGCGTATGGGACAACTACCGGGATCGGAAGCGCGTCGACGGAGAATTCTTCGAATACTGCTCGGAGGACGCCGAGAAATACACGAAGAAGCAGCTCGTGGAAATTCTTGTCAAGGAAGGCATATTTCCTGCATAATCCGTCCGATCGATCGACTGTGGGCGCCCCTGGTGCGCGACAATCCATTCACCGTCGAATGAAACGTTCCGGGAGTGAAGATGATCGGCAAACTCTTCGTCTGCATCATGGCGTACAATGAGGAGAAGAACATCGGCCGGGTGCTCGCCGATGTGTCCGCAAGCGGTCTCGCCGACGAAATAATCGTGGTGGACGACGCGAGCACCGACGGCACCGCCGCCGTCGTCGCTTCCCATCCGCGGGTGAAATACGCGAGGAACGAAACGAACAGGGGAATCGGCGGCACCGAGAAAAGGTTGTACGACGAATTCCTGAAGCATTCCGACGCCGACGACGACGTCATGGTCATCATGCACGGCGACGGCCAGATGCGCGTCGAGGAGCTGGGACTTTTCAAGGAGGCTTTCGAAACGACGGACGCGAGCGTCGTCCTTGGATCGAGATTGCTGGGCCGCAGCAACTTCTTCGACGCCGGACGCAGGCCGTTATGGAAGATCCTGGGGGATATCGCCGCCTGCACGTGTTTGAATATCGCGTTCGCCATGCGTCTTCATTCGTACGGGAGCGCGTTCCGCGGCTGGAAGCGGAGCGCGGTGGCGATCCTGAAATACAACGAGGGCTCGAACAAGGTCGTATTCGGCATCGAGATCATCGCCATGGCGAAGCTCCAGAACTTGAGGATGCGCGAGATTCCGATACAGACCGTGTGGAGCGATCTTGCCTTCAATTCAAATATCGCGAAATATGCGATCGACGTGTTCGGCTGTATGCTGAAGTACGGTCCGAAGATCTGGAAGGCGAAGCTGCGATTGGGTTGAAATCCCGGAGAAAACCATGATGCGATCTCCTGAATCGACGAGAATGAATGCGATGACCGTGACGCTGCTGGTTGTATTCCTCGTCTGCTCGTTGGCCCTGATAGTCGAGCTTCCCGTTTTCATGCGGGTCATACTGGGGGTGCCGCTCGTATTCTATCTGCCCGGGCTCACCTTGATGATGGCGTTCAATCTCCGCGAAGGCTCCCGGGAGGATCACGTATTCCAGCCTCTCCTCCTGTCGCCGATCGCGATGTCGTTCGCGATGCTGGCGCTCTTCGCGATAACCGGTTCTATTCTTCTTTCGCTCAAGTATTCCGTCCTGCTGTTTCTGCTTCTCTTCATCGTTCTGGCACTCGGGCGGAAAGGGTATGCATTCGGCCGGGGCGAAGAAATCCCCAGGGAGATCTATCTCGTGGCGGTCATGTTCTGCATGCTCATGCTTGCTTCATTTCTCGCCAACCCTCATTTATTCGTTCGATCCGATTCGTATTATCACGTGTCGGTGATAAACGAGATTATGGCGCGAGGCATACCGCCGATGGATCCTCGCCTGCCCGATATACCGATCAAATATTACTGGATGTATCATTTCTTTCTGTCCGGCTGGAAGGAACTGACGGGCCTGTCGATTTTCTGGATTCTGTTCTCGTTCATGTTGGTCAACGCGTTCTCGTTCCCGTACCTCGTCGCTCGATTCACGCGCGTCTTTACCGATGACCGCGCGAAGTTGATTTGTACGCCTGTATTCGCGATCGCCGGGCTCGGCGCAGCATCGTGGATCTTGTGGCCCGTCGTACTTCTGCGGCTTCCGTTCGGCGACGTAACGGGCGCCGAGGAGTGGAAGAGAATCCTCGGCGAGGTTCACTTCAATTCTCATCAAGTGATCTACACCTTGACGCCGAAAGGGACACAGCCGACGAGTGTGCTCGACAAGTTCTATACCCTGACGACCTACACCTATTCGATAAGCCTGTTTCTTCTGTGCACTATTTCCGTCATCGGTTCCGCCCTTGAAAAAGCGCGGAGGGCGAGGTACATACCATTCCTGGTTCTGCTTTTCGTCGGTAATTTCCTCTTTCAGATATTGACCGGTACGGCGCTGATACTGATGGCCGTCGGCTCGGGACTGTTGCTCGCCGCGCTTTCCCTGAGAAACAGGAAGGCTCCCCCCGTGTTCGCCACGCTCGTCCTCCCCGGGGTGGCGATCGTGTCGGCGCTCCTTGTCCTGCCTTATGTGCGATCGCTCGGCAGCACCGGAGAAGGAAGCGCCGTGCGGCAGTTCACGCATTTCGGAAAGACGAATGTCTTTTCCATCATGGCGCCTCTCATCGCGCTGTTTCCATTTTCCGTGCGGGCGATCAGAAAGCTCGTCACGACGAACGACGAAAGATGGCGGATGCTCTCGGCGTGGATCGCGGCGCTGTTCGTCGTGGCCATTTTCTTCGATGCGGGAGGAACGGCGGAGATCAAGCTGGTCTTCTTTCTGTTCCTCTTGCTGCTTCCTTTGATCGCGTGGGAATTGATCGATAGCCTTCGCCGGTCAAGCGGAATGAGGCTGTTTCTGCTGTCGGCGTGGATCTTCATCCTGTTCGTCGTTCCGACGGCGCTCACAGTGAGAGGATTCCTGATGGACGGCCCTCTAACCAAGGACCAGGAGCACGAGTACGTTCTGAATCAGGCCGACCGGGAGCTCGTCGAATGGGTACGGGAGAACACCGGCAGGGACGCCGTCATGATTGAAAATAAAGTCTACAGCATCATGCCGACGTACGCCGGGAGAAGGGATTTCTATTCGGTTCAGGCGGCGACGGAAACGTTCGGGTATGACGACAGCACGACCGCGCGGTACAAGGAGATCTATCACAACGTGTTTTCGGCGGAGCCGACGCGAAAAGAGGACGTCGAGTATCTCCGCGGCCGCGGATTCGATCTGTTCGTGGTGGTCTGGGACATCGACAGGGAGAGAAGCCCGGAAATAGCCGCGAAGTTCGATTCGTCTCCGGAACTGTTCGAGAAGCTGTATCAGGGCGCGGCAGGCACGATCTACCGCTTCAATAAATAAAGCGTCACTCTCCCGGGCATCGCTCCTTCGAAAACGTATCGGAGTCTTCGGGATTGAACGGTTCGGACGTGTATACCAGGAGTATCAGCTCGCCCGTTCCCACGTTTTCCAGATAGTGGTAGAAATGAGGAGAGATCTCGACGGTTACCATGTTGCTCTCTCCCATGACGACCGTGTGTTTCTCTCCCGTCCGCATATTCTCCAGGTGCAGTTCGCCGGATCCCCTGATGACGCAGAACCACTCGGTCTTTCTCGTATGATAATGCTGTCCCTTGATCAAACCGGGATTCGCGGTCGAGACAAAGAACTGCCCTTTCATTTCGGCTTCGCCGATGTATTCGGGCTTGAATACCTCGACCAGCGATCCCCTCGCATCCTTCTTGACATCAAGCTTTATTACTTTCATAAAAATCCTTTGCGAAGTGTACGAGTTCGTTGCGGAGCTTTACAAACGCGCTCCTCGACATCGTGCTCAGCTCATAGGTGACGCCGCCGAATCCATTCGTATCGATGATGTAGTAATTATCGAAGTCGGAATCCGTTATCGTTATTCCGTACGACTCCGGATCGCTCCAGATCGGAGTGCCGGGATACGGCACGAATGTGTAAATACTGACCTTGTCGGGCCGTGTCTCTTCGATGAAGCGTTTCGTCTCGAGAATCGTCTCCGGGGTTTCCCCCGGCAGGCCGACGACGAAGTACGCCTTTGTGACGATGCCCGCCCTTTTGGCGTTCGCGATCGCGAGCTTGTTGCGCTGCACCGTATTCTGTTTGTTCATCCGGTCCAATATGCTCTGGGAGCCCGATTCTATGCCGAACGCGATTTCCCTGCAGCCGCCGCGATAGAGCATCTCGAAATCCCCGATGGAATACAGGCCGACGCGGCTATTGCATCTGAAATGAATATCCATGCTCCGGAACGCATCGAGGATCGCGCGCAATCTCCGCCGATTGATGGTGAATATATCGTCGAGAAAATGGATAGCCCTGATATCGTAGGTGTCGACGATCTCTTCCGCCTCGCGTATGACGTTCTGCGCGGATCTCAATCTGAAATTATCGCCGTAGATTCCCTTGTAGCAGAAGGAGCACATATACGGACAGCCGCGGCCGGTGATCATATTGGTCGCTTTCCTGTTCAATACCGAGCGGCTGTAGCCGTACATGTCGACACGGTGTCTCGCGGGAAATGGTATGGCATCGAGATCCATCACCGGGCGGCTGTTGACTATTCTCTCCGTGCTGCCCGCCTTGATCCTGTCCAGCACCTCGAGTATCCCGGTCTCTCCCTCTCCCTTTACGATAAAATCGAAATTCCCGTGAGCCATCGTCTGCTCCGGCAGCGCGCTGGGATGTGCGCCGCCGACGACGATCCGGCTGCGGGGATACCGGGACTTGATCAGATCGCTTATTCTCGCCGAATACGACAACGTGGCCGTGTAGCAGGTGATGCCGTATGCGTCGGCCTCTTCGAGATGCTCCCCCCAACAGGGCTCCGGAATGCCGGCGAGATCGACGATGGACGTTTCGACCCCGTGCTTTTCGAGCACGGATGCGATATACATCAGCCCAAGAGGAGGATCCTGCCTGTTATCGAGCACGTTGAGCTGCGGTGGATGGATGAGTGAGATCTTCATGGTGATGCCGCCGCGCGCCGCCTCTTCTCTTCCGCCAGGGTGAGCTCGATCGCCGCTCTGAAATCGGTCAGGGGCGGCTTCAGCACGCCGTCGCGTATCGCCTTCGCGTTGCTGCACGCATCGAAGGCGATCTCCTCTTTCGGCCCGATTTCATATTCCGCCTTCACGGGCTTCTCGACGGAACCGTTGATGATGGAAACGACGTCGTTCAAAGAATTCATTCTTCCGGAGCAGATATTGTAAACCGCATATGCGCCGCCGAGGCCGATCGCCGCCGCTCCGAGGATCGAATTCACGACATCCGAAATGAATATATAATCTCTCCGCGAGGACCCGTCCCCGTTGATTACTATCGGGCGGCTCAAAATGGCCCGATCGATGAACGTCGCAACGACGGAGTTGTAATCGGGTTTGCATCCCGGTCCGAACACGTTGGAGAGTCTGAGAATCACGACTTCCATACCGTTGTCGACGGAGAATCTGTAGCACAGCTCTTCCGCGAACTTCTTGGATATACCGTATATGGACAAAGGATTCGGCGGGACCGACTCATCGATGGAGTCCTGATTGCCCCACTGCTTGTAAACCTGGAAAGAAGATATGAGGACCAACCGGACGCTTCGGTTCGCGGATCGGATCGCGTGAAGCAGGTTGAGCGTGCCGAGCGTATTGACTTTCAGGATATCGTGATCCGAGGCGCGGTTTGCGCCGGCAAGGTGCACGATCACGTCGAGATCCCGGACAAAATCAACGGAAGCTTCGGGCTCGGTGATGTCGCCCTTGAACTCCCGCACCCCGAATGCGTCGTCCGAGGCGAGCTTGACCATGACATGCCCGCCAATAAAGCCGTCGCTCCCCGTCACGCCGATATTCAAATCAGTTCCACCATCCCCCGGTTCGAGGCGGAGCCCGCGGAATGCGTCTAACTATTTTATCAACCGTAGATTATATACGAACGGGATGGCCCAGTCAAGTCATGTCGGGCCTGGAATCGGGCCTGGAATGCCCGCCTCTTTTCACGATTGTCTTTTCTTGAGAATTCCCACGACCGTTCCCGTAAAAAGCTCTCCCGCGAGCGGAACGCGCGCGAGCGGAGCCAGCCAGGAGTACTTGGGCGGCTTCAGATCCTCGAAGGCGATATCGAGGTTCGCCGCGCCCTCGAGAATGCGGTGATAGCGGCGAACCGTAATTTTATTGAGCTCCCGGTGATATTCCTCCATGAGCCGGCCGGCCCCGGCACGCGGATCCGCCTCCCCGCGACGGGCGAGCTCGCGTTCGAGAAGCTCGCGGAGAAGCCACTCCGGAAAGATGAGATGGCACCAGGGAGTGCGGATGTAATCGTACAGGTGGGATCCAAGGGGAGAACCCCACGGCGTGAAGAAGAGGAAGATCGATCCGCCCGGCGCGAGCACGCGCGCGAGCTCGCCGAGCGCCCCCTCTGGATTCGCGAAATGCTCGAGCGAATCGTTGGCGATAACGGCGTCGAAGCTCCCGCCGGCGAAGGGAAGGCGCTCCGCGTCCCCCGCGGCGAACGCCGCCTCTACCCCGCGCGCGCGGGCGAAGACGGAGCATTTCGCGATGTTCTCCGCGGAGAGATCGACGCCCGTGACGCGGGCCTTCGCCTCGGCGTAGGCGACCGTCTTCCCGCCGAGGCCGCATCCGATGTCGAGCACGCGCTTCCCGCTCAAATCGCCGAGCCGGTCGGCGTACGATTCGAGAATGCTTTTCCCGACGCGATATTCCCAGAGAGAATAGGCCTCGCTCGACTCGCGCCCCCCGACGCGCGGGCGGGGCATGAGCCGGTCGAAGGCGTACACGAAGGAAGCGATGAAGCTCTTCGCTGTCATGGTGAGAGGTGTACCCGAGGTTGGAGAAGGGTGTCAATCCATTTGCGCTCGCGAAGACGCACGTTTCGACGCGCGGTTATTATGCTTGATGCGTCGAGCCGGAATATCGCACAATGGGCGCGGCTTCGATCTATTCGAATCGGAAAGGACGTCGCTACATGAATATCGAGCGTGCCGCGGTCCTGGTCGCGACGGCCTTGTTCGTCATCCTGAGCTTTCTCCCGGCGCTCGTGCCGTTCCATCGTCTTCTCTTCATCCTCTTCTTCCTGTATCTCGTCATGGTTCCCGGCTGGCTGCTCTCCCGGCGGATCGTGCCATGGACCAGGGGCGTCCTTCGCGCGGCCTCCGCATTCGTATTCGGGACGGCGCTGGCCTTCGTCATACTCTTCTTCATCGCTCTCGCGGACGGCGATATCCGGCTCGTGAGAATCGTCGTCCCCGCGATCGTCTGCGTCCTCTCGCTTTGGAAGCTCCCTTCGCGCGAACCGGCTGAAACCGGGGCGGCGCCGGGGCGAACGCGCGGGGCTTTGGCCGCGCCGATCCTTCTCGCCGCGCTCGTCGTGGTCGTCGGCGCGCTGATCTTCAAATCCGGGGATCCCCTCGCGTATACCTCCGATTCTCCCGACCACATCGCCTACATACGAACGATATCGACCACGCACCAGGTCTTCCCCGAGCGCTTCTACTACGCGGAGAGCGGCGGTCTCACGAGAGACATCAGAAAGGGCATGATCCACGCACTGTGGGGCGCGATCAATTCGCTCACCGGCTCGCCGGACGTCGCGGCGATCTGGCCCCTGATTTCCCTCATCGGATCGATCTTCCTCGTCGTCTCGCTCTACTGCGCGGGGCTCGTGCTTTTCGGCAGCGCGGCAATCGGTCTCGTTGCCGCCGTGCTCTTCGTGCTCTATTACCAGGGCGGCCTCGCCGGCTATCAGCTCGTCTATAACGCGTCCGGATACTCCTTCGGAAAGTCGTTCTATATCCTCGCGTTCGCATTCATGCCGGGCTGTCTCGCCTCGCCCCGTCCCGGCGCCCTCGCGCTTCTCGCGCTCGTCGCTCCTCGCCGCCACGGGAACGCACATCGCGCATCTCGCGGCGGCGGCGTTCGTTATCGCGGTGTTCTCGCTCTCGAGCCTCGTTACGGCGGCAAAGGACGAGCGCCGCGGCCTTTTGACGCGAAGGATCCCGTTCCTTTTCGCGGCGGCGATCCTCCCGAGCCTGCCCTATCTTCTCCTTCGCTACATGAGAGATTACGCGCCGAACAACCCGATTCATACGCATGTGCAGGGGGCGCTCTTTTTTACGAAGCATCTCTATGTCATGAATCCGATCGTATTCTTCGAAGCGGCGGGGCCGCTCGGAGCGCTCGCGCTCGTCTCGGTCTTCATTTTGTGGAAGAGCGCCCGTCTCGAGAGAAACCTGAAGCTCCTCTTGCACGGGATCATCGCCATCTACCTCCTGCTCTTCATTCCGTTCTGGTATCCCTTCCTGCTCGAGAAGATGTCATACCTGCTTCTGCGGTTCGAGTTCGCGGTGCCTTCGATGATCGTGTGCGCGTATCTCCTCGGGGAGCTCTGGAAGAAGCTGCGGGGAAGAAACCCCGGGCTCGGACGCATTCCAGCGGTTGTCGGAATCGCCGCCGCGGCCATCCTTCTCGCCCCTCCAATCGTGAAGACCGCATCGGGCTTTGCCTATGGCGAAGCGATAGCGAACCGCCTGCAGGCCGAAGAGCTTCCGGAACCTGAACGATCTCTTTTCGTTCCTCAATCGTGAATGTCCCCGCGGAATCGTCATCGCGTCGGACCCGATCACGAGCTTCGGCATACCGGCTTTCACCGACGACTTCGCGATCTGTCCCTTCGATCAGCACTCCACTCCGAACGACTCGACCGCCGCGAGGCGGATCGGCGATTGCAGAAGGCTCTTCAGCACGGACATTTCGATGGCCGAGATACGGACGATCCTCGAAAAATACGGCGCAGGGTATCTCCTCATTAACGGACGAATCCCGGCGCACGTTCAGACAATGTACTGGAAACCCGATCGAGCCGGAGCTCTCGCGTTGTCCGACAGGATCGACGCGCCGACGAGCCCCTTCAGAATAGTCTACGAACGAGACGGCATCACTCTGGCGAAGCTCGTGGTCTGTCCCACATGCACGGAGATCGAACGGGAGGCGACATACCCTGCCGGTGCCGGCGATTCTCTCGACGCCGAAGCGGCGAACCTTCTCATCTCATCGGGCATCGCGGGGATCCGAATCAAGGAGGCGTCGCCGGACAGGACCGAGGCGGCGCCGGGCGACACCGTCGGTATCGATATCACGTGGGTCGCGACGGAACGGCGCCCCCTGTCGAGCTACGTCGCGTACCTCCGGTTCGAAACCGATTTCCCGAAGAACGCCCTGTACCGTCGGGCATGGAGCAAGCCGTACCGGAAGATCGTCGAAAAAGCCAACGGGCGCCGCTATCGTTTCCGGATCGATTTCCAGCCGTTCGGGGGGATCGTCCCGCCGGATACCTGGCCGCCGCTCCGCGAGATGCACGATCGCGTGCTCGTCGAGATTCCGCGCGACGTCTCCCCCGGCGCCTATACCATGTTCCTCAAGATGGCGGATCGGCCGCAGTATCCGAACTACGTTCTCGAGGACATCCTGACCGACGACGATTTCTACCGCGGCGCCGCGGCGGCCGCGCTACGGGTGAGGTAACGACGTGACATCTCTCACAAAACGGGCGACCGTTCTCATCTTCTGCAGGATCATGAACTACGGCGTCATGTTCCTCTCCCCCGTCTTTCTCGTGCGGATCTTCAACAAAATTGAGGTCGGACAGTACGGCGAATTCATGCTCTATGCGGCATTGATCGCGGGCATCATCGAATTCACGATCAACACGAATTTGATATACTTCATCCCGAAGTACCCCGATCGCGAGAGGCAGAGCGTCACCCACACCGCGCTCCTTATTTTCATCACGAGCTTTATCGGATTGATCGCCGTCTACATCTTCAAGGGCCTTATTTTCGCGCGAACCAGCTACGATTTCATCCTTCCCCTCATCGCGTACATCTTCTTCTTCCTCAATTTCGAATTCTTCGAGAACTATTGGCTCGGGAAGAAGCGAACCGATTACGTCCTTTACTACTCCTCGGGGCGAGTTGTCGTGCGGACCGCCGCCCTCATTATCTCCGCCTACGTCAGCCGCGACGTCATGACCGTCATTCGAACGCTGATCGTCGTGGAATTCGTCAAATGCCTTTTCGTTTTCGCGATGCTCCGCGGCGTGCTGACGAGGCGCCTCGATCGCGCGCTGCTCAGGGAGCAGCTCAGATTCATTATCCCCCTCGGTTCGGCCGGCGTGCTTGCCCTCATCAACACCCAGCTCGCGAATCTCGTCATCTCGATCAAGATGGGGGTGGAGCGTCTCGCGCTCTACACGATCGGCGGGAAGCAGATTCCGATCATCAATATCGTGCGGTCGAGCGTCATGGACGTGCTCTTCCCGGAAATGGCGCAGATCGGGGACGCGGAGAGACTCCAGCTGTGGCGGCGGGCGAACGTCGTTTTCTGCTTTATGGTGTTTCCCGTCTTCGCCGTGTTCTTCTGCTACGCGCGCGTTTTCGTCGAAACGCTCTTCACCGCTGACTATCTCGCGGTCGTACCGCTCTTCAGAATCTACCTCATGTTGATGGTCATCCGATGCTTCGAAATGGGTACGCCGCTCCGAACGATCAATCAGAACAAGTATTTCATCTTCGGAGGCGTCCTGGATCTCTCGATCAATATCGGGTTCATCCTCCTTCTCTACCGGCCGGTGGGTTTTACGGCGCCGGCGCTTTCGTTCGTTCTCGCCGAATGCGCCATCGCCGTGTACCTGGGAAGCAGAATCCTCCATTTCTACCGCATCCCCTTGCGGGAACTGTTTCTGTGGAAGAGGATCTTCATCATCCTCTGCTGCGCGGTGCTTGCGCTGCCCGCTCTCGTCGCGGGCAGATGGGTCAACCTCAACCCCGTCATCCGGGCGGTGTCGTTCTCGACCCTGTATTTCGTCGTCTACTACATCGCGATACGGCGGCTCAAGATTGACGACGTGGAGCTTCTCGTGGATAAGCTGGGGAGAAGATTGAGCGCCGCGAAAGCCCGGATCGGCGAGAGGACCGCTCCGCCGCAAGGGCGCTAGAAACGGAATTCCCGACGAACAACCTTCAAGCCGACGCCCTCCACCGCGCAGGCCGCGGCGAAGCGGGGAACGGTCTCGACGTCGACGAGAGTCCATAAACGCTCGCCCTCGGCGGCATCCACGCCGGTCGCGATGGCCAGAGGTTCTCGCGCGTTCCCCGAGACGTCGAACGAAGCGAGCGGAAACGAGAGCCCCAGGCCGCTCGCCTTGATGCACGCTTCCTTGCGCGTCCATATGGCGGCAAACAGCGAGGCGCGCGCAGCTTCGGGCGCGGAGAGAAGCACGGCCCCCTCGCGCGGCGAGAAGAACCGGCGAACGATCCCCATGTCGAACGGGCGCTCGCCGATCGACTCGATATCGACGCCGATTTCGCGTCCTTTCGCCACGGCGATGAGCGCGCGATCGGCCGCATGGGACACGTTGAAATGGATTTCGCCCCGGCCGGCCTCCGGCGAAAGAAACGGCTTCCCGTGAGGACCGTACGAGAACCTGATCTCCGCCGGCGCCGCGCCCGCGTAGCGCGAGAGAATCGTCCGCAGAATGCCCCGCGCCGCGACGAAACGTTTTCCATGGAGAGAAACGACGAACCGTGCCGCCCGCTCTCTTTCGTCGGGGGACAGAACTCCGTCGAGGTTTCGAAGTCGATTCTCATCGATGTCGAGTGAAACGGCCCACACGTGGGCCTCTTCTTCGAGGAGCCCGAACGGTTCCCGCGCGAAGGAGAGCCGTGCCGATTGCTGGCTCATTGCGCTACCACGCTATCAGGATTCCCTTCGGGCCTTTTCGAGTGCGGCATCGAGCTTCTCGGCGAGCACTCTGCACGTTGGGATTCGACGAGGATATCCATGTGAGTGGCCGGAACCATATGGACTTCGATCCCTGCCGAAGTCAAATTGCCCCAGAACCTGCCCGGATCGCGCTCAACCTCGGCGGTCGCCTGGAAAAAGGTGATTTTGCCGGGGTATATCGAGGGGCGATATTTCTTCTCGGCCCTCGTGTTGATCGTTGTAAGGAATACGTTGACATAGAACTCCTTCATGAATGAAGGAACCGGACGCCCCATACGGAAACAAATGTCGCTCACGACCTTTGTCAGCGATATTCTTAGTTTTGGTCGTTCGATAGCCCACGTGCCTCCAAAAGTATGCAAACCTCTCCCTGAGGCTTCCCTTCATAAGGTTCCTCAAGTGGGTGCATGCTTCGCTGACGGACAGGGAGATCCGCCTGCGGCGCCCAGTAACTATCGAGAATCGAGAGAAGGGCGATCCGCTCACCCTGCGCGTGGAGCTGATTGGCCATTTCGAACGCGACGTATGCGCCGAGGCACCGACCGCCGATATAATACGGACCCTTTGGCTGAACCTTCTTGATCTCGCCGATATAATGGGCGGCCATGTCCACTACCCGCGCATGGGGACGCCGCTTGCCGTCAAGCCCTGCCGCCTGAAGCCCGTAAAACGGTTGATCCGTTCCGAGGCTGTCGGCGAGCTCTCGATAGAAGAATACGCCCCCGCCGTAGGCGTGCACGAAAAACAGAGGGGGTTTGGATCCCGCACTCTGGATCGCGACAAGCGAATCCGCCTGCCTGAGCGAAGTCCCTCGGCCTCGGATCATGCGCGGCGATCTGCTCGATCGTGGGATGCTGGAAGATCGCGGCGAGAGGCAGGTCCGTTCCGAACACACGCGTTATCTCCGCAAAGAGGCGCACGGCGAGCAGGGAATGCCCGCCGAGGTCGAAGAAACTGTCGGTCACGCCGATCGGCTTGATGCCGATGACCTTCTCCCAGATCAGCGACGAGCTGATGCTCGATCTCGTTGCGCGGCGCGACATAGGCTGCCCTGGATGTCGGCGCGCGAGATCTCCGGGCTCGGGAAGCGATCCCGCGCGTCGAGCTTGCCGTTCGGCGTGAGCGGGAATGATTCCATCGTTACGAACGCCGTCGGCACCATGTGATCGGGAAGCGTCTCCCTTGAGGAAAGCGCGAAGCTCGGACGCCGAACCGGCGGCTGACCCCGCCCGGGACGAGGTACGCGACGAGCCGTTTCACGCCCGTCCGATCTCCCTTCGCGATCACGACCGCGTCCTTGACCGCACAGGTGTCTGCCTGAGGGCGACTTCGATCTCGCCGGGCTCGACGCGGAATCCCCGCACCTTCACCTGGTGATCGACGCGGCCGACGAACTCGATGTTGCCGTCGGCGAGGAAACGGGCGGTATCCCCCGTCTTGTAGAGCCGCTCACCCGGATCGCCGCTGAACGGATCGGGGATGAAACGCTCCGCAGTGAGCTCGGGACGATTGAAGTATCCGTGTGCGAGCCCATCGCCGCCGATATGGATTTCCCCGCGAACGCCGAGAGGAACGGGACGACGAGAAGGATCGAGCATATATATCCTCGAATTCTGGACCGGTCTGCCGATCGGCGTGATCCGGTCGCGCGCCGCTTCGGGACGAACGTCGAAGAGGGTCGAGCATATCGTCGTCTCGGTCGGACCGTATCCGTTTACGATGGAGAGCCCCGGCACTCGTTCCATGATCGCGGCGAGAAGCTTCTCATTGATCGGTTCGACACCGACGAGGAGCCTCTTCAGCGCGAGTCGTCCGGGATTCTGCTCGATCCACGCGAGGAGATCGTCGAGCATGAGCGGCGGCACGTAGGCGCTCGAAATGCGGTTATCGCTCAGCCATTCGATATAGGTGCCGCTGTCGAAACGAATGGCGTCGGAGGCGATATGCAGGGCACCTCCAGCGGGAAGCGCCGAGAATATCTCGTAGACCGAAACATCGAAGCTCACGCTCGTCCACAGACCGCAACGATCGCCGGCGGTGATCGGAACGCGCCGCTTGAAATCGGTGAGAAGGTTGAGGACTCCTGCTATGTCGGCAGCATACCCCTTTCGGTTGGCCCGTCGAGCCCGACGTGTAGATGACATACGCGAGATCATCGGCTCCGGCGCCGCTGTACGGGATTATTCGCGGGCTCGCTCGCGATCGCCTCCCAATCCGCATCGAGGCGGATCGTGAGGGCCGGTGCGCGGGAAGGCCGTCGACAACCTTCTCTTCGGCAAGGAGCACCGGCGCATTCGTATCCTCGAGCATGAACGCGAAGCGTTCCTGCGGATACGAGGGATCCAACGGCACGTATGCAGCGCCCGGCTTTGAGCGATTCCCATGAGCGCGACGATCAGTTCGAGGGTGCGATCCATGCAGACGGCGACGGGCGTGCCGGGGCAACGCCCCGCTTTTTGAGACGATGGGCGAGCTTGTTCGCACGTTCGTTGAGATCGCGGTACGTGAGCTGCGTCATGTCGCGAGCACGACGGCGGGCGCGTCGGGCGTTTCCGCGGCGACACGTTCTTCGAACAGCGCATGGATCGTCGTCCGCGCGGGTAATCGGCCGCGGTTTCGTTCCAGTCGACGAGGATTGTCTTTCGTTCCTTCTCGGTGAGCATCGGCAGGTACGTCCGACAGCGCGATAGGGATTGGAGGCAAATTCCCTCAAGAAGCGTCCGGTAATGGCCGAGCATCGCTTCCATGGCGGCGTCGTCGAAGAGACTGCGGTCGTAATCGACGATAATGCGCGTCTCGGGCTCCTCGTAGATATCGAGCCCGATCGGTATATTGGTCTGGTGCCGCACATCCCATTCGCGTTTGGCGAAATCGCCGCCGAATGAGGAAAGGAGCGCGTCCCATGGACGGCTCTCGTAGTTCATAAGGCTCTCGAAAAGCGGCATCCCGGAAGGAATCTCGCTCCATCGCTGTATCTTGGCGAGGGCACTGTGCTCGTAGGCGCGCGTCGCGATGTGCTGGGCTCTGAGGTCCTTGAGAAAGGATACAAGCGGTTTCTTGTCGTCGATCGAAGCGCGAACGGGAAGCGTATTGATGAATATGCCGATGATCGATCCGGCGTTATCGATCGGCACCCCGCGACATCCCCTGACCGACGCGAAAACGACGTCCTTCGTGCTGCCGTACCTGCTCAGGATGATCGACCACGCCGCCTGGAAGCACGTGTAGAGCGTAAAGCCGTTTTGCTTCGCGAACGGTTTGAGCGATCCCTTGATCGCGTCGGGGAGAACAATCTTCCTCTTTCCGTAGCTCTGCTTGCCCTTCGAAAGCTTCTGCGGCTCGTGCGCAACCGAGAGGGAAACGGGAGTCGTGAAACCCTTGAGGAGATCCCGCCAGAATATCTCGGATGCTCCGGCGTCCTGTTTCTGCAACCATTCGATGTACGCACGGTAGGGAGGCGGTGTCTCGAACGTCACGCTCGGTCCTCCGAGCGACGCATCGTATATCGCAAAGGCTTCCTTGAGAATCATCGCGCAGGAAAAGGCGTCGAGGAGAAGGTGGTGAAGAGGCCACACGAGAATATTCTCGGTGGGGGAGACGAGAAACACCGCGATCCGGATGAGGGGAGCCTTCGATATGTCGAAACCCCGGTGATCGATCGGCGCCGAGATGCGCTTCGAGACGGGCGCTCTGTTCGGCCGGGGGGAGCCCCGCCACATCATGGACGACGAACTCGAGATCCACTTCGTCGTACACATCCTGAATCGGTTCGTCGAGCCCTTCCCATCGAAACGCGGTTCTCAGGATCGCGTGCCGCGCGACGACCGCGCTCCATGCGCGCTCGAACGCCCGGATGTCGAGCGGATGATGCATACGGCATATGATCTGTGTAATATCGACGCCCGAATGCGGCGCGTAGAGGGCATTGAAGAGCATCCCTTCCTGCAACGGGGAGAGAGGATATGAATCGATGATGCTCCGCATGGCGTGCCTCGCCCTCCTTGGTAGTCCCCTGGTTGCCGCGCCGTTACGAAAGAGGAATCTGCTCGAGCTCGAGATAGACGCCGCTCTTCTCGAAGACTCTGGCTCGAATCGCGGAGACGAGCGCCATGATGTCGCGCGCCTTCGCATGGCCGCGGTTCACGATGAAATTTGCGTGGAGTCCGCTCACCTCCGCGTCTCCGACGCGCATCCCCTTGCAGCCGGCCTCCTCGATGAGGCGTCCGGCATAATCTCCGCGCGGTCTCCTGAACACGCTTCCGGCGCTCGGAAGATCGAGCGGATACTTGCCCTCACGGTCCTTGAGGAACGAATCCACCATCCTGACGCTCGCGGCGGCGTTGCCGCGTCCGAGCCTGAATTCGGCGCCGAGAATAAACCAGTCCGTTCCGAGAAAGATGCTCCGGCGATACCCGAACGAGCATTCCGCCGCCGCAAACGTCCGCCTCCGCCCCGTCGAGGTCAGCACCTCGACGCGGCTCAAAAACTCCGCCGTCTCGGTGTCGCGCGTGCCCGCGTTCATGACGACCGCCCCGCCGACCGTTCCCGGAATGCCCGCGAGCGGCTCGAGACCGGAGAGCCCGCGAGCCGACGCCGCCCGCACGAGATCGAGAAGCGGCACGCCGGCATCGGCCCTTACCCTGCCGCCGCCGAGATACAATATCCGTGCCGACGCGGCCGCCGTTCTCAGCACGACTCCGTCGATTCCCTCGTCAGGCGCAATGACGTTCGAGCCCGCGCCGATAACGACGAGCGGAACGCCCTCGCCCTTCACGAAGGAGTACACGCGGGCGGCATCGTCGGCATCCCGCGGGATTACGAGAAGCTCGGCTTTGCCGCCGACATGATACGTCGTATGACGCGCCAGGGGTTCTCCCGGAAGGACCTTCCCCGACACGTTCTTTCGAATCTTCTGAATGAGTTTCCTGTCCATTTCGTTGCGACAGTATACGTATTTTCAACACACAATGCAATATCCGGAATGAGCCCGGGGAACCGCTCCTCGATGCGCTCACTCCCGAATAGTATTGTCATGGCATGCGATTTGCGATATTTTCGACTCCCGTCCCGAAAGGAAAGGATCGAATGCGATGATCAAGGAGAAGATCGAACAGGCACACGGAATTCTCGAGGAAGAGGGAATCGATCTCTGGCTCACCTTCGTGCGGGAAAGCGAGGTCACGGGCGATCCCTCGCTCGATCTCATTCTCGGCGCGAACTGCACGTGGCATTCGGCGTTCATGATCCCCGCCGAGGGAAGGGCCGTGGCGATCGTCGGGAGCCTCGACGAGACGAGAATACGCGAAACCGGCGGATACGAGGTCATCGGCTATACGAAATCGATCAAGGAGCCGCTCCTCGAGCAGCTCGCCCGATTCTCCCCCCGCTCGATCGCCGTCAACTATTCGGAAAACACATGCCTCGCCGACGGCCTGAGCCACGGCCTGTACCTCAGCCTCGTGAGGTACCTCGAAGGGACGCCCTTCGCGAACCGGCTCGTCGAGCTCCGAGAATATCGTCTCCAAGCTTCGCGGCCGGAAGAGCTCCGAGGAGGTCCGGCGTATCCGCGCCGCGGTCGAGCTCACCGAGGAGATATTCGCGAAGGTGTCCGGGATCATGAAGCCGGGGCTCACCGAAAAGGACGTCGCCGCCTATCATACTGAAAGAGGTGGACCGCCGCGGCGTCGAAACAGCCTGGGAGCGCGAGCTCTGCCCCTCCGTGTTCACGGGCCCCGAGTCGGCCGGCGCGCACGCGGGCCCGACCGACCGCGCGATCGAGAAGGGGCACGTCCTCAACATCGATTTCGGCGTCAAGGTCGAGCAATACGTCTCCGACCTCCAGCGCACGTGGTATTTCCTCAAGACGGGCGAGAAGAAGGCTCCGGCCGAAGTGCTCAAGGCCTTCGAGACGATCCGTGATTCCATCGCGCTCGCCGCGGAGAAGATCAGGCCCGGCATGGAAGGAGTGGCGATCGACACGCTCGCCCGCACATACATTACGGACAGGGGATACCCGGAGTTCCCCCACGCCCTCGGCCATCAGGTCGGCCGCCATGCCCACGACGGGGCCGGCCTTCTCTGCCCCGAATGGGAACGATACGGCAACCTTCCGCATCTCAAGATCGAGGAAGGCCAGGTCTACACCATCGAGCCGCGCATCGTCATTCCCGGCTATGGCGTCGCGACGATGGAAGAGATCGTCGTCGTTCGTTCGAACGGGGGCGAATTCCTCTCCCATCCGCAGCGGGAGATCTATCTCGTATGAGGCTGAAGCTGTCTCTCTCGAAGCTCGGAATCGTCGCGTTCGTCGTCGCGGTGGGCGCCCTTATCGGCACCCAGATCGCCCACCCCGCGAAGCGCACGCTCGAGGCGATCGGCGGATTCATCCTCGCCTATCTCATCTGGAACTTTTCGACGCTGAGCGCGCTCTGGCTCATTCTCATCATCTATCCCTTTCCATTCGCCATCTCGGCCGGCAACTCGACGTTCATCTTCGTGGTCATCGTTTTCATCATCTACCTCATCAGGGTTTCGGCGCACACGGCCACGCTGCGCTTCGACAAGCGGTTCAACCTTCCCGTCGCCCTCATGGTGCTGTCGTACGTCATATCCTACTACAATTTCCAGGGGAGCCCGGAAACCATCCGATTCGGCCTTGTTCATACAATCAACTTCTTCGCGTCGATCCTCCTTTTCTACCTGATTATCAACCTCGTGAACGACGAGCGAAAGCTCCGCACGGCCGTCAGGATCTCGATGATAACGGCCGCCCTCGTCATGCTCTTCACGATCCTCGAACTATTGTTTCCCGGGCGCAAGCTCATCCCGGGATGGCTCTACACGGAGCACAAGGCGCAGCTCGTCATGAAGGGGATCCGGATGGGAGGGCCGTTCAAGGATTACGAGCTGAACGCCGAATTCTTCGCGATGAACGCCCCCATTCTCCTCCTCCTGGCCGCTCGCGCCCGCAGGCTCCTCACGCGAACTCTCTTCGTCTTCCTTCTCATCGCCGACATCGCGATGCTTTTCACGACGATAACCCGCGGGGCTTTCATGAGCCTCGCGATCGGCATGGTCTATCTGGCCTACACGAGCCGTCGCGATCTCAACTTCGTGCGGCTGGTCATGATCGGCGGAGCGCTCGTCGGGCTCGTGTTCGTGATCGACACGCTCGTCGCGCAGTACACCGTATCGGGCTCTCTTTTCGGCAGGATGCTCACGACGACGTTTGAAAAGGGGATTGTGCCGGAGAACCGGGTGATCGCCTGGGGAGGCGCCGTCACCCGGGGCTTCGAGCATCCGTTTATCGGCCATGGACCGGGCTGGGACTTCTCGAAGGGTATCGATGTGGGGCTCTGGCCTCACAACGCCTACCTGTTCTACTTCAACATTACCGGACTCTTCGGGCTCACCGCTTTCGTCTTCCTTCTCGTGAGGCTTTTCAGGGCCTCGTTGGCGGCTTACAGCAGCTCTCTCGTGCGCAGCCCGTTCCCCGAGGCCCTCATGAAGGTGCTCCACGTCTCGCTCGTTATCTTCATCATCGATCAGATCAAGATCGACTACCTGCGAAACAACATCTATATGTATTTTGTGTGGCTCTTCTTCGGCTTGATCGCCGCGACGCGGAACGTCATCGCGGGCGGAGTCAGGAACCGAACCGGTACCGGACCAGCGTGAACACCGCCTCGACCCCGTCCGTCCAGCGGATCTTCTTTCCCTTTTTCAGCGTTCGCGGACGATAGTTGATGAGCTCGATCTCGACGATCCGGCGCCCGGCGCGGAGCGCCTTCGCGGTGACCTCGGGGCAGAATTCGAACCTCTCGCACCTGAGCGTCATCGATTTCAGCACGGAGGCGCGGAACGCCTTGTAGCACGTCGCCTCGTCGCTGAGGGGATACCGGTAGAGAATCCGAACGGTCCAGGCGAGGATCAGGTTCGCGATCTTGTTCGGCAGGGCCATGTCCTTCGGAAGCCCGCGCTTGAAGCGGCTCCCGTAGGAGATGTCCGCGGCTCCCTCGACGATGGGGGCAACCACTTTCGGAATCTCGTTCGGATCGTATTCGAGGTCGGCGTCCTGGATGATGACGATGTCCCCCGACACCCGCGCGATTCCGGTCCGTATCGCCGCGCCCTTGCCCCGGTTTCGATCGTGCCGCACGAGGACGATGTCGCGCTCCCCGTCGAGAATTCCCCCCGTGCCGTCGGTCGAGCAGTCGTCGACGACGATGATCTCCTTGCGGAACGGGGCCTCGCGCAGGCGCGCGAGGAGCTCGCGCATCGTGCCGGTCTCGTTGTACACGGGAACGATGACGCTGATGACGTGCGGCGCCGCTTTCGCCGTGCGTTCCATGGCCGGCTCGATGTACCCCCTCCGAAAGGAGCGGTGAGGCGCCCGCGAGCTCATGGCGCCTCACCCGCGTCCCTGAAACGACGTCACTTCAGAAGAAACGCGCCGTTCTTGAGAATCGTCTTCTTCCCCGCGACGAGCGTCGCCTTCGCGACGAGCGCGTCGAAGTGGAACTTGCTCTTGTTGGTCGCCCAGCCCGTAGCTGTCGCCGATGGCGAAATGCACCGTGCCGAAGGCCTTCTCCGCCTCGAGCATGTTCTTGCAGATCTTCGCGCCGCGGTTGGTCCCGACGCCGAACTCCCCGACGACGCGTCCCGTCGGATCGCTCCCGATGCCCTTCATGATCTCGGCGATGCCCTTCCCCTTGAACGACACCATCTTCCCCTTCTTGAAGATCATCTCGCCCCTGCCGATCTTGTCGTCGATCAGGCTGAAGACGACGCGGCCGGTGAAGGTCGCCTCGACGGGGCACGTGTAGCATTCCCCGGCGGGCAGGTTCCCGTGCTTGCCCCTCGTGCCGATATCGCCGTTGTCGTTCTCCCACTTCCGGCCCTTGACGCTGAAGGTGAGGTCGGTGCCGAGACTGTTCGTCACGCGCACGTCGGGGCAGTCCTGCAGCGTGCGGATCATCTTCTTCGTGAGACGGTCCATGTCCGCGAAGTCGATGTTGACGAGGCGCTCCATCATGTCGACGGTGATCCCCGGCATCATGCAGATGCGGCCCCGCTTGGCGCCGTTCGCGACCATGTACCCGCGGAACGGCTTCTCCGCGACGCGCGCGTCGAGCATGTACATGGTGAGGTCCGCCATCGCCATCATCTCTTTGAAGATCGCGGTCGGAGCGGTCGATCGGACGGACCGTTTCCGTCATGAGATACGTCGTGACCTCGGCGCCGGATTCGTTCGCCCAGTACGCGAGCGCCTCGGCTATCTTCATTTTCTGGCGGTCGGTGACGAGGAGGAGCTTCTCCCCCTTCTTCACCTTCAGCGATTGAACGATCGCGCGCTTCGCGGCGCTCATGAGCTTGTCCATCCTGTGCTCCTTTCCTTCGTGAATTCCCGGCGCGGGGAGCGGCCATTCCGAATTCCGGCGCCTGGCGCTCCGCTTACTTTTTCAGACGGATGATACTTCCAATCTCCGAAAATGACAAGCCTTCAGCGAACACGCACACAAGTCCATTGATCAGAATGCCGAAGAACATGCACGCGTTGTAGATGAGGGAGAACATCAGCGCCTGCTCGGCGGGCACGCCGAAGAGCCCCAGCACCGCGACACACACGAACTGCACGTTCCCGATGAAACCGGGCGCCGAGGGAAGGGCGATGCCGACGCAGAGCGCGACGAGAAGGAGGACCGAGACGAGCAGCGGGAGGTGAATCCCGGCCGACGCCAGGAGGAGAGAGTTCATCGCCACGCTCGGCAGCCAGATGATCGGAGACAGGACGATCGAGGCTACCATGTTTTTCGCGCTTCGGAATATGCCGAGCCCCTCGATAAAAGCGAGCAGGATGGCAAGGAGCTTCGTTCGCACGGCGTGCGGGAACGGCCGCAGAATGGCCTCCGCCCAGCGAACGGCGAGATGGGTGTGCGTCTTGAGGAGCACGAGCACGACAAGGGCGAGGCAGTACCCCGCGATCGCGACTATACCTGCGTTCGCGAGCCATCCCTGAAAATACTCCGGGCCGAACACCGCCACGATCCCGAGAAACGAGAGGAGCGCGAAGCCGTCGAAGACCCTGTCGAGAATAATCGTCGCGAAGGCGGCGCTCCGGCTGATCTCTTCCTTCTTCCCGATCGCATGCGCCCGGACGAGCTCTCCGAGCCTCGCCGGAAAGACCACGTTGACCATCGAACCGATCCCGATCGCGTAGTAGAGGCTCGGGATCCCGATACTCTTGACCGGGAGAAGAAGGTATCTCCACCGGACCGCCCGCAGGGCCAGGCCCGCGAGCATGAGCAGTATCGCCGGAGCGATAAAACGATAGTCGGCCTCTTCGAACGCCCGCGCGAGATCTTGGAGACGCACGGAACGAAAGGCGAGATAGAGGAAGAGGGCGCTCACCACGACGCCGATGACCGTTTTCCAGCTTCTCACGCTGCCCCCGTCTTCCGATCGTCCGCGCAAACGAGTCCGCGCGCTGAGCGCGGCGCTTCGCGAGGCGATGCATGAATCGACTACTTCAGAAGCACCATTTTCTGAACGAAGACCTTCGTGCCGAGCTGCAACCGTGCAAAGTATATGCCGCTTGCCGCGGGCCGTCCTCCGGTGCCGCGGCCGTCCCACACGGCCGAGTACCGGCCGGCGGCGAGCCGCTTCTCGCCGAGCACCGCGACCGTTCGTCCCGCCGCGTCATAGAGCCTCAGGCTCGTCATCGCCGTCCCGGTTCCAGGCGCCTCGCTCGCGCCGACGGTGAACCACAGCGTCGTCGCCGGATTGAAGGGATTGGGATAGTTCTGCTCGAGATTCGAAGCGTATGCGGGAGGTACTACGCCCGAGAGATCGTCGACCTGCCGGACGGCGAGATCGCTCATCCTGCTCGCGTGCCCCTCGGCGTCGAAGGCCCTCGCGTAATAGATGAAGCTCCCGGTCTCGTCCGGCCAGCGGTGATACCAGGTCGCCGCGAGGTTCGAAGCGATCACCGCGCTCCGCTCGACGCGGATGACCGGATTCACGAAGTCGACGTACAGCCCCTCGTTGTTCACCGACGCGTCGGTCGAGTAGAGAAATCTCAGACGCACGCTGCCCGTCTCGCTCACCATGAGACTCCTCAGGTCGAACGTCGCGGACACCCAGCCCCCGACGAGGCGCCGGTGATTCCGTTTCCGCGGTTGCTTCCGTACGGATTCGAATCGGTCGTCCGGTTGCCGGGGATCGTGGTCCATGTGGCCCCCTCGTCGACGCTGCCCTCGAGGTACGCATAATCCCAGTCCAGCTCGATGTCGTACCAGAGCCGGCACGCGAGGGTCGGCGTGAACCACATGGGATAGACGTTCTTCATGGTCACGGTGCGACGGAGATTGTCCCCCCGCCCCGAATAGAAGCTGGATGAGCCGACGTACGAGCGCGCGCTCGACAGGGCGAAACCGTCCGTTTCCCAGAGCGTGTCTCCCGCCTCGACGGAATCGATGACACCGGCCAGATTCTTGATCTCGACGAGCTCCCAGGACACCGCCGGATTCGGATCCTGCGCGCCGGGGCCGGACCAGCTGATCTCGTAGCTCGGAGGATTGAGCGTCGTGACGGCGTTCATCGCGGGAGCCCGGGGGCCGAGAGCGCCCGCAGGATCTCCGGCGAGCTCGACGAAGCGCAGGTTCAATTCGAGCATCGTATCGAACGTCGGCTGAATGAGGTTCCTCCGGAGGGGCGAATCCCCCTTCCTCGTACGTGTTGAGCTCGACCGTGAAGGCGTATATCGGTCCCTTGATCTGCGTTTCGCCGTAGAGCCAGTCGTCGCTGTCGCCGTTCGTGATGTAGATGGCTCCCGACGCGGCGTTGCCCGCGGTATATCCGTTACCCTGGCGAAGCGAATCCCCGAGCGCGGCGAAGAGCTCCTGCTCCATGGTATTGGTCGCGGCATATCCCCACGGATAGAGGATGAGCTCCCCGTAGGAGTGATACGAAAGGCTCATCGCGATCTCCCGCGCGGCGCAGAAATCCCTCACTACCTGCGTCTCGGGCTCGCTGAAGGGGCCCGTTCCGCGGTAGACCGCCGAGGAAGGAGTCGGCGAGCTGCCGATGTCGTCGTATCCCCATCGATAGCCGTAGTTCCTGTTGAGATCGACGCCGTAGGTGCCGCCGGCGTTGAGCGTGCGGTTCTTCCGCCACCAGTAGGAGGAGGAGCCGGCGTGGTTCTGCTCGACGTACACGTGGCCGTCGACGTTGATCATCGGGGCGATCCAGATCTCGCGGGTGTCGACCAGCTGCGTGACGCGCGAGTCGGTCCCGTAATGCTCGAGGAGGTACCGCGCGAAAAGAAGCGGCACCTCGACCGACATGATCTCCCGGGCGTGATGGCAGCCCATGATGAGGACCTCGGGCTCGTCCTCGTCGACCGCGGCGTTGTCCGATATCTTGATGGCGCGGATCGGCCGGCCCTCGACCGACACGCCCAGGGTATCGATGCGCGCGCGGGAGGGATAGGCGAGGGCCAGAGCGTCGAGCTCCGCCTCCATCTCCGCGTAGGTATGATATTGCCCGAGATTCTCGTCGAGGGCCGCGGGGGCCGCGAGATTGCCTCTTTCGAGAACGGCGGCGAGCGCGCCCTGCGATTCGATCCAGGCGAGCTGCTCTCCGTTCACGGCGAGATCCGCCCGCCCGTCCCGGTAGACGTGGAGAATATCGATGCCCCTCTCGACGAGCGCCTTCTGCGAGATTTCCTTCGTGAGCTTCGTGCGGACGACCGCCGTCGGGGCCGGGGCCTGCGAAAAAGCCTCGCCGGTCAGAATCGCGGCGAGGGCTGCGGCCGCAACGATGCAGATGACATTCCTTTTCACCGATGCCTCCTCGGTTTGACGGCGTCGGATCGAAGCCGGCGCCGCTTCGTTCGTATCTCTCATTGTAGGGGGCGCGGCGCGCCGATACAAGGCGATATTCGCCCCGATCAGGCACCTTTCGCTTGATTTTTCCCGCGCGCTCGCATAGGTTTCTCCTCATGGTCACCTATCGCTATTCATGCGAAAAATGCGGATACGAGTTCGACTTCGTGCAGCGGATCACCGCCCCCCCGAAAAAGCGCTGCCCGAAGTGCCGGGGAAGCGTGTACCGGGTGATCCAGGCGGTGGGGCACATCCTCAAGGGCAGCGGCTTCTACCGGACCGAGCACCGCAGCAAGGACTTCAGCACAGAAAGAAAAAGAGGAGACGGCCCCGGCCGCCTCCTCGAAAGCGCTCGATTCAAAAAAGCCCGCGGAAAGCAAGGAAAAGAAGTAGACTCCCCTATTCCGTGTGCACCGTTCTCGACGTATCCCCGGAACAGCTCTTGCCCTTGTATCCCTTGATCACGTCCGCCAGAATGTCGACCGCTTTCTCGATCTCGGCCTTCTGCACGTTGAGCGGCGGACGGAAGCGGATCGTCTTTACGCCGCACTTGAGAATGAGAAGCCCGTGATCCACGCACGAGGTGACGAGCGCGTCCCGGCACGCCGTGTCGACGAGATCGAACGCGCAGAAGAGACCTCTCCCGCGGGCGTTCGAGATGAGATCCGGATGGCGCTTCTCGAGATCCCGCAGCCGGGCGATGAGCACCTCGCCCATCTTCGCGGCGTTCTCGACCAGGTTCTCCTCCTCGATGACCTCGAAGATCCTTTTCGCGCGGTACATGTCGACGAGGTTCCCGCCCCACGTCGAGTTGATGCGGCTCGGCACCTTGAATACGCTTTCGACCTCGTTGAGGCGATTGCTCGCCATGATGCCGCACACCTGCGTCTTCTTGCCGAACGCGACGATATCGGGCTCCATGCCGAAGTGCTCGAAGCACCACATCTTGCCCGTCATGCCGGCGCCCGTCTGCACCTCGTCGAATATGAGGATCAGCTCGCTCTGATCGGCGATCCTGCGCAGCTCCCTGAAGAACTCGGGGCGGAAATGGTTGTCCCCGCCCTCTCCCTGGATCGGCTCGATGATCATCGCCGCGATGTCGTCCTTGTTGTCGGCGATAGCCTTCTCGATCGCGGCGATCGCGCGCTTCTCCGCCGCGACGACCTCGTTCAGGTGCTTCTCGAGAGGGAAGACGACCTTCGGATTCTCGATGCGCGGCCAGCTGAACTTCGGATAGTAGTTCACCTTCGTCGGATCGGTGTTGGTGAGGGACATGGTGTAGCCGGTGCGCCCGTGGAACGCCTCGCGGAAGTGGATGACCTGGCGCCCCCGCTCCTCCTTGTAGCCCTTCGCGAAGTTTTTCCGCACCTTCCAGTCGAAGGCCGCCTTCAGGGCGTTCTCGACGGCCAGCGCGCCTCCGTCGATGAAGAAGAGATTGGGCAGGGTCTCCGGCACGGCGACGTTCGCGAAGGTCTCGACGAACTCGGCCATCTCGACCGTGTAGAGATCGGAGTTCGAGGGCTTCGTGATCGCCATCTCGCCGATCCTCTTGTGAAAATCGTTCTCGTGGAGACCGGGATGGTTGTGCCCCAGGGCGTTCGAGGCGAAGAAGGTGAAGAAATCGAGATACTCCTTGCCCGAGGCCTTGTCGACCATGAACGAGCCATGGCTCTTGTCCATGTCGAGCACGAAGGGGAACCCGTCCACGAGCATATGCCGGGCGAGGGATTCGTGAACTTTTGTCGGGGCGACCTTCGCCCTCCCTTTCGATTTCGCGCTGGTCATCAACCACCTCTTCTGTTCATTCTATTACGATACAAACAATTAAGAGCTATTCCCGGCGCAAGAAAACAGGAAATGAACGCCGCGAATATATCAACTATCGCTCGATATTTCAACTATTTTCTTGTGGCCGCGCCGGCGTGCCGGCGCGCGATAGCAGGGAAAAGGGACGCACGAAAGACATGCGTCCCTTGCACCCCAGACCGAGATGGCCGGTCCCCTTCACGAATTCGAGCGCGAAATCAATACCCGGGGAACCTTTCGAATCGTTCCCGCCGGTTTTCGGGGCTGAAGGTATTCGTCTTGATCAGATTCGAGTCCTTGTCGAATACGAACTCCACCCCATCCGCGTAATAGGTCCAGCTTTCCGTTCTTTCGCCGTACGCATATTCGCGGAGACGATGCGTCGGGTAGCCGTATTCCTCGTACACGGCGAGCTTGTCGTTCTGGAGGTTGGCGACGTAGTAGGATTGCCGGAAGTAATTGCGGCCCTTTTTCCCCTTGCCGGGGGTCACCGCTTCGGTCGCGGTAGCGCCGAGAAGGGCCGCGAGCGCCATGATCAGAATGATGCGTTTGGCCATCATCCTCACATCCTTTCGACTGGTGCGCAGCACACGATGTTTTACTTGCCGCCCTTCACTGTTTGATTATACCATAAACGGCCTCGTCGTTTCAAGGCGCTCCTTGTCGTTTCGCATCGATTCGAAAGGCTGACGATAGTGACCTCTCGACCGCCGCACGGACGCGATCCGGGCCTCGCCTCGGGCCTCGTGATGAGGCTCTCCCTCGTGCTCCTCTTCGTGATCTGGTCGAACGCGTTCACCGCGATCAAATACCTGCGCGAGATCCTGAGCCCGATGGAGCTGGTTCTCGCCCGGTTCCTCCCCGCGGCCGTGTTCTGTCTCGTCTACCTGCTCGCCGTTCCCCGCCTGAGGAAGGAAAGCGCGTGGATACTGAAAAAGGCGCCGGCCAGGCTCGTCGTGATGGGACTCACGGGGGTGGCCGGCTACAATTTCTTTCTGTATATCGGGCAGAGCGAGATCAAGCCGGGAGCGGCGGCGCTGCTGACGACCCTCGCCCCGCTCTTCACGCTGCTCGGGGCCGTTATCTTTCTCAGGGAGCGCGTGCCTTTCAGGCGGGTGCTCGGCATTCTCATCGCCTTCGCGGGGCTCTACGTCGTCGTGCGCTGGGGGAAGGTGGGGCTCGGCCGCGTCATCGGGATCTCCCACGCCGAGCTCCGATACGTCCTCATCACCGCGCTGGCCCCCCTCTGCTGGACGATCTACACGATCGTCGGGAAGAATCTTCTCGGGAAGACCTCGGCCGTAACCGTGACGTATCTGACGATCATCATCGGGACGCTGCCCTTCCTCCCCGCGGCGGGAAGACCTTTCTTCCACGCCCTCGCCTCATTCTCCCCGATGCACTGGATCGCTCTCGCCCATCTGACCGTTCTCTGCACGCTCGTGGGATTCTGGATATGGTTCGAGGCGCTCAAGTCCATGCCCGCGACCTCGGTGGCCTCGTTCGTCTACCTCAATCCTCCTTTCGCGGCGCTCTTCGGAAGCCTCTTCTTCCATGAAACGATTACCGGATTCTTCATTTTCGGGGCCGCCGTCGTTCTCTTCGGCCTCTACCTCGCCCAAAGCAATGTGACGCGCCCTCATTGACAGAGATGAGAAACCGGACTATACTTGAAACAGAAGCAAGTGGTCCCTGCCGGAACAGTGAGACGAGCGATCTTGGAAAAAAATAATAACCGCGGGCTCAACTCTTAATAAAGAGATGCGTCCCAGGATGGCTCCCCACTCTCCGGCGGGGACTTTTTTATGCCCGGGGGACTGCGGCGAGGCGCACGGCAGGCGATTCTTCCGGGAGGTACGGCGGGCCCGGGATTACTCTTCCCAGGTTTCCACTTGCCCTTCGACGATATAAACGTAGCGCTTCTTGGTCTTCTGTCGCACGTCCTTGTAGATCCACTGCTCCTGATTGCTTCCCGACAGCTCGACGCTCTTCATCTCGTCGGGATAGCCCCACGAATCGAGCGCCGCCTCGCGCTTCATGCCCTTGAAGAGCTGGCGTTCGAATATCGCCTTCGCCGTTTTCTTCCCGAATTTGCGGAGATTCATGCGGTACCGGTATTCCGGTTCCGTGAAGAAGAAGAGCTTGTTGAGCTTCTCCTCGACCGATGCCATCGTGAGCGGGCGTTCGAGATTGAGCCCGTGCGTGATGTTGCGCTTGTTCGGGCCCTTGACTGTGACGGACCCCGTCCAATGCATATCGAGGAAGATCAGCTTGACCTTCGTATCGCGGTCGATGACCCCTTCGGGACCGAGGTCGATGAGCAGGGCCCTCGTCCATCCTTCCCGGCCGACGTATGTCTCTTCGAGCTTGTCCATATCCTGGATCGGAACGTCCTTGACGACCTTGTTGACGACGTTGCAACCGGCGAAGACGGATACGATGAATAGAGCCAGAATCGAATATCTGGTTACCATTGCCGCAAACTCCTCCTTGGACGACCTCGGGTTACTCATACCCCACTAAAATAGAGTGCTATTTTCCATAAATCAAGCCATTTTCTAAGCGATTCCCCTGATATGCCTGAGCGTCATGGTGCCCTCGCGCCAATCGCAATCGAGCGCCACGAGATCGAACCGGTATTCGCTCGCGCGCGCTTCCGCCGGCGCGCCGAGCAGGTACTTCCGGGCGGCGCGGCGCACGTTTCTCAGCTTGTCGCCTCTCACCGCGTCGAGCGCGTCCCCGAAGGCGGCGCTGCGGCGGGTCTTGACCTCGACGAAAGCGACGCAGGGGCCGTCCCGCACGATGAGATCGATCTCGACGTGCTCGAACCGGTAGTTCCTTTCAAGGATCGTGCAGCCGCCGAGCTGCAAATAAAGCGCCGCGATATTCTCGCCGAGCTTCCCGGGAAATGCGTTCCGTTCCTCCACTGCCGCCACCCCTCCCCTGAATCACCGCGCATGCGCGGACGCTCATGCGCCGGCCCTGAAACTCTTTCTGTGAAACTCCGACCGGCCCAGCCTCCCGATCGCTTCGATATGCTGCGCCGTCCCGTACCCCTTGTTCTCCCGCAGACCATACCCCCGAAAGACGCCTGCGCCTTCGCGCATGATGCGGTCCCTCGTGACCTTCGCGACGATCGAGGCCGCGGCGATCGAAAAGCTCTTCCCGTCCCCGCCCGTGACGGCGACCGCGGGAACGAGCAGATCGGGCAGCCTGTTCCCGTCGACGAGCACGAAATCGGGCGTCGCGCCGAGGGACTCGACGGCGATCTTCATCGCCTTGAGGGTGGCTCTGAGGATATTGATGCGGTCGATCTCGCCGGCTTCCACGATCCCGACGCCGTGGGCGAGGCAGCGCTCGAGAATGCGCCCGTAGAGCCGCTCGCGCTCGTTTTCTCCCACCAGCTTCGAATCCCGCACGCCGCAGAGGGCGTCGCAGGGCTCGCAGATGACCGCGGCCGCGACGACGGGGCCCGCGAGCGCCCCCCTCCCCGCCTCGTCAACCCCGGCGATGAGACCGGGGGACGAGAGCCGTATCTCGCCGTCGAACCTGACCAGATCTTCGAATGCGATCCGGCGACCAGTCATTATTCCTCGGCTTTGTCCATCCTCTCGGCGATGCGGGCCGCCTTGCCCTTGAGCTCTCTCAGATAGAAGAGCTTCGCTCTGCGCACCTTCCCCTTGCGCAGGACGCGAATGGCCGAGACGTTCGGCGAATGAAGCGGGAATATGCGTTCCACGCCGACGCCCGAGCTGACCTTGCGCACGGTGAAAGTCTCGCTGAGGCCCGAGCCTCGGCGCTGCATGACCGTTCCCTGGAACGCCTGCACGCGCTCCCGGTCTCCTTCGACGACTCTGATATCGACGCGCACCGTGTCGCCGACCGCGAATTCGCTCGTCTCTTCCTTCATTCGCTTCGCGGCGATCTGATCGAGGATATCCATGGGCCCTCCTTTAATTCGTTCCTTGCTTGTCCGTCCTGAACATGAGATCGGGCCTGAACCGCCGCGAGCGTTCGCGCGCCGAATCCGCCCTCCACTGATCTATTCGCGCATGGTTTCCCGAAAGAAGCACCTCGGGCACCGCGAGCCCCCTGAACTCGGGAGGCCTCGTGTAATACGCCGAGTCGAGACAGAATTCCCGCTCGGCCGTGAAAGAATCGGACTCCCCCGATCGCTCGTCCCCGAGGACTCCGGGGAGACGACGGACGACCGAATCGGCGACGACGAGCGCGGCGAGCTCGCCGCCGCTCAATATGTAATCGCCGATCGAAATGCTCTCCGTGACGGCGAGATCCCGAACCCGTTCGTCCACTCCCTTGTACCGTCCGCAGATGAACACGAGCTTCTTCTTCGTCGCGAGCTCGTTCGCCTTTTCCTGATCGAAGACCTTCCCGCACGGCGACAGAAGGATCACCGGAGCGTCGGATCCCTCGTCGGGGGACCGGACCGATTCGACCGCTCTGAGGATCGGCGGCGCCATGAGGATCATCCCCGGTCCGCCTCCGTACGGGTAATCGTCCACGCTGCCGTAGCGATCCTCCGCGAAATCGCGCAGGTTTATCACGTGGTAGCTCGCGGTCCCGTTCTTCTCCGCGATGCCGGTCATTCCCGAGGCGAGCGGTTCCCGGAACATATCCGGAAAGATCGTGAGAAAATAAATTTCCATACCGGCTCACCCTACCATCTCAGGTCGAAAAGCCCCTCGGGGGGGTCTATCTCGACGATTCCCTCTTCCACCGAAACCCTGCGGACGATTTCGGGGACGTGCGGCACGAGATATCGCTCGCCTTCGCGCTCGACGATAAGACAGTCCTGGGCCGGGCCGAGGAGCATCTCGACGACGACGCCGAAAGGCGTTCCGTCCTTGAGAACGACGTCGAGACCGATGAGCTGACACGGAAGCAGCTCTTCGGGCAGCGACGAGCCGCCGAGCGCATCCAGCGAAATCCCCAGGCGCGAGCCGATGAGCGGTTCGGCCGCTTCGATCGTATCGATCCCGTCGAGCTTGAGGATGAAGGTCTCACCCTTGGGCCGCGAACGCGCGACGTGCACCGTTCGCACCACCATCTCGTCGTCCAGGACGTCGATCGCCTCTGCCTTGAGCGCGTCGGGCCAGAAGTCGGGTGCCGGAAGAAGCTTCACCTCTCCCTTGAGGCCCACCGCTTTCACGATTTTGCCGAGAATCGCCGTATCGGCCATTCCGCTCAATCCCTCATTCGCGAATCTCGAGAAGCACTTTCTGCCCGAGGCGCGTCGCCGCCGCGTTGACGAGCGCGCGCAACGCCTTGGCCGTCTGGCCGTTCCGCCCGATGATCTTCCCGACGTCGTCCTTGGCGACCAGGAGGACGATGATGTACGTCTCGTCCCGCTTCTCTTCCTCGATGACGATCTTGTCGGGCTTGTCGACGAGCATCTCGGAAATCTTCCGGACCATGGTCTTGATCTTCGCGGTGCTCATAGCCCGTTACCCTTCTTTCGGGGCCGCCGGCTCGGGCGCCGTCTCGGCGGCCTTCGCCGCCGCCGCGGCCTTTGCGGCTTTCTTCTTTCCCGGCCGCTGCTTCTTTTCCTTCCCCTCGACGGCCTTCGGCTGTTTCAGCCTGCGCTCGGCGATCTTCGTGTCGACCTCCTGGATCGTGGCCCCCGTGCGCATGAGACGCCACCGCTCCGTGAGCCCGAGCTTCTTCAGGAGAATGCCCACCTTTTCGGAGGGAAGGGCGCCCTGATCGAGCCAGTAATAGACCCTGTCGTCGTCCACCTTGAGCTCCGGGGGCTCGACCATCGGATTGTAGTAGCCGAGAATCTCGATGAACCTTCCGTCGCGCGAGCTGCGCGAATCGATGGCCACGATCCGCCAGAAGGGCCGCTTCTTCGTACCCATTCGCCTCATTCTGAGCTTTACCGACAACGTGTACCTCCGTGTCAAACCCGTTCGTTACGACGGCGGGAGATTGAACGGCATCTTTCCCGCCATTTTTGTGAAACGCTTCATCATCTTCCGCATTTCCTGAAACTGGTTCAGGAGACGGTTCACGTCCTGCACGAGCGTTCCGCTGCCTGCGGCGATGCGGCGCCGCCGCGATCCGTCGATGATGTGGGGATCGCGCCGTTCTTCGGGAGTCATCGAGCGAATGATCGCCTCGATCTTTCCGAGCTCCTTCTCTCCGGCGTCCCCTCCCGCGACTCCGCGGATCTTCACCCCGGGTATCATCCCGAGGACCTGATCGAGCGGGCCCATTTTTCTCAGGCGCTGCAGCTCCCCGAGGAAATCTTCGAGGGTAAACGATTCCCTCCGGAGCTTGCGCTCGAGCTCCTGGGCCGTCTTCGCGTCGATCGTCTCCTGGGCCTTTTCGATGAGGGACAGAACGTCCCCCATGCCCAGGATCCTGCTCGCCATGCGGTCGGGGTAGAAGGCCTCCAGGTCATCCACCTTCTCGCCGACGCAGGCGAACTTTATCGGCTTGCCGGTGACGCTCGCGACCGACAAGGCCGCCCCGCCGCGCGTGTCCCCGTCGAGCTTCGTGAGGACCACGCCGGTGATATCGACCTCCCGCGCGAACTCCTCGGCGACACGCACGGCCTCCTGGCCGGTCATGCTGTCGAGGACGAGAAGCGTCTCTTCCGGTGCCAGAACATCCCTGACGGATCCGAGCTCCGCCATCATTTCCCTGTCGATATGGAGCCGCCCCGCGGTATCGACGATGACCGTATCGCAGAGGTCCTTCCTCGCGATCCGCAGCGCGCTCTCCGCTATCTCCGCGACCGGGACGTCGGTCCCCGGAGCGTGGATCGGAACGTTGATCTGCCGCGCGAGCACCCTCAGCTGCTCGACCGCGGCGGGCCGGTATATGTCCGCGGCGACGAGAAGCGGCCGGCGCCCCTTCTTGCGCGCGAAAACCGCGAGCTTCGCCGCGAAGCTCGTCTTCCCCGATCCCTGAAGCCCCACGATCATGACGGAGGCGGGGGATCCGGAAAGGTTGAAGCCCACCGGCTTCGTCCCGAGGAGCGTGACGAGCTCCTCATGGACTATTTTTATGATCTGCTGGTCGGGGGTGAGACTGTCGAGCACCTTCTGGCCGACGGCGCGCTCGCCCACTCGCCCAACGAACTCCTTGACTACCTTATAGTTAACGTCTGCCTCGAGCAGGGCTCTGCGCACCTCGCGCATGGCCTCGGCGATGTGCCCCTCCCGGACCTTCCCCTGCCCGCGCAGATCCTTGAAAATTCGGGCGAATTTGTCGCTCAGATCCTGAAACAAAGAAACCCATCCCCTGCCCGGAAAAATAGTAAACTAACATAATATTTCGATGAATTGCAAGAAAAATCAGGCCCTTATCACGAACCGCGGATCGCTCGAATCGCCCCGGCATAGTCGGAGCACGTGAAGACAGCCGTGCCGGCGACGATAATCTGCGCTCCCTCGTCCCGCACCCGCCAGGCGTTGTCCGGCTTGATTCCGCCGTCCACCTCGATAACGAAGCGGCAGCCGGCCTTTTCCCTGAAACGTTTCGCTTCCCCGATCTTCGCGATCGCCCCCGCGATGAGCTCCTGCCCGCCGAAGCCCGGGAAAACGGTCATGACGAGGAGCAGGTCGAGATCGGGCAGCAGATGCTCGATCTTCGAGAGCGGCGTATCGGGATTTATCGCGAGCCCCGCGGCGCAGCCGAGCGAACGGATCTTCCCGATGATGTCGGCATGCCCCGTCCGGCACGCTTCCCAGTGAAAGCTCACGGCCGCGCTTCCCGCCTTGACGAATTGTTCCACATAGGCAGCCGGATTCAGGATCATGAGGTGCGTGATGAGCGGAACGCGCGCGATCTTCGCGATCGCCTGGACGACCATGGGGCCGAAGGTGATATTGGGAACGAAATTGCCGTCCATCACGTCGAGATGGAGGAAGTCCGCGCCGGCGTCCTCGACGAGGCGTATCTCGCGCTCGAGGCACGAAAAATCCGCCGAGAGGAGAGACGGCGCGACGGCCACCCGCCCCTCGTCATTCAAGCGCTGAAACGACGAGCTCAATGGTGTCTCCTTCCTTGATCTTCGCGCCCGGGGGCGGAGACTGCGAGAGAATCGCGTTCGGGAATTTCCCGTCGCCGCGCTTCCTCGACGCGGCGTGCACGACGTTGAACCCGAGCCGATCGAGCTTGTCCTTCACGAACGGGAAATCCCTGCCGACGAGATCGGGCATGAGGTACGCCTTCGGCTCCCCGTGTATCGCGACGAGGATGTCGACCGGCGAGCCGCGCAGGACCTTCGTGCCCGTCGAAGGGCTCGTCGCGAGAACGGAAGGCTGCCCCTCGCCCGGAGCGAATATCCGCACGGTGCGTCCTTTCGCGAGCCCCGAGCTCTCGACGAGAACCTCCGCCTCGCGAAGCGTCTTCCCCGAGAACGAGGGCACGATCTCCATCCTGCGTCCCGAGCTCACGGCGACCTTGATCGTTCTTCCGCGCTTGAGGCCCTGCCCCTGCCGCGGATCCTGAGAGATGACGTATCCTTCCGGGATCTCGTCGGAGCTGCGATAGCCCGCGACGGCGATCTCGAGACGCTCCTTGCGGCAGACCTCCTGCGCCTGCTTCAGGCTCATTCCCTCGATCGCGGGGGCGACCGCGGCGTTGCCCCGGCCGACGATTCTCGGCATGATGACGAGATCGAACAGGATGACGCCGACGACGAAGGCCGCCGCGCCCAGGAAGAGATAGAGCACGATCGCCGGATACTGGCGTTTCCTGAGTCTATCGATCAAACCGCCCGCCAAGGACCTCCCCCCTTTCGAGCGCGAACCCGCGGAGAAACTCGGACGCGGCGAGCGCGCGCTTCCCCTCGGCCTGGAGCGTGAGAAGCCGCACCGCGCCTGTTCCGCACGCGACGAGGATCGTGTCTCCCTTCGCCTCGAGGATGGCGCCCGGCGGCGCTCCCCCGGAAACGAGGTCCCGGACTTCCGCCTCGCGGACCTTCAAATATGCGCCGCGGTACCAGCAGAAACTCCCCGGCCACGGATTCATGCCCCGAATATGATTGTGCACGGCGAGGGCGTCCTTCTCCCACGGAATGAGCCCGTCTTCCTTGCGCAGAAGAGGCGATTTGACGACTCCCTCTTCGCTCTGCGGCGTCGGACGCAGCCCTTCGCGCGCGATGCGCCGCAGCGTCTCGACGAGGAGCGGAGCGCCCGCGGCCGCGAGCCGCTCCGAGAGCCGCCCCGCGTTCTCAATCGGATCGATCTCGACGACCGTCTGCAGATAGATCGGACCGGAATCGAGCGCCTCGGCCATCTCCATGGTCGTCACGCCCGTGCGGGAATCGCCGTTCACGATCGCGCCGACGACGGGGCTCGCGCCCCGGTACCGGGGCAGCAGCGAGGCGTGAAGGTTGATGTTCCCCTTCTTCGCGACGCCGAGGGCCTCTTTCGGCAGAATCCTCCCGAACGAGACTACGACGAAGAAATCGGGAGCGGCGGAGCGGAGATCGTCCAGCGCGCCCGCCTCCCGAAAATTTCCGATTATCTTTACCGGAATCCCTTTCTTCTCGGCGAGCTCGCGGACCGGCGTGGGAACGATCCTCTTGCCACGGCCCGCGGGCCTGTCGGGCTGCGTAACGACGAGCACCGGCTTGAATTCGCTCGCGGCGAGCGCCTCGAGGGACGGCAGAGCGAAGGCGGGGGATCCGAAAAATACCAGACGCTCCATCGCTATTTCTCCTTGCCGTCGCCGGCAAGGGTCTTGAGCTTTGCCTTGATGAGCGAACGTTTCGCGAACGAAAGCCGGTCGATGAACAGCACGCCGTTCAGATGGTCGAGCTCATGCTGCACGATCCTCGCGAGAAGCCCTTCCGCCTCGAGCGTATGCTCCTTCCCGCTCTCGTCCTGATAGACGACGGTGACGCGCTCGGGGCGCTCGACCTCCCCCCTGACCCCGGGAACGCTCAGGCAGCCCTCTTCGATCTTCACCTTTTCGTCCGAAACGGCGACGATCCGGGGGTTGATCATCTTGATGAGCTTCGCGTCGTCTTCCGGCTCGGGATTCATGATCGCGATCTGCTTCGGGATCCCGACCTGCGGGGCGGCGAGACCGACGCCCTTCGCGGCGATCATCGTCCTCTCCATGTGCTCGAAAAGCGGCTTGAGCTCGGGACCGAACTCCTCGACGTTCTTTCCCTTCCCGCGCAGCACCCGATCCCCGTACTTCCGTATGCCGAACGATTCCGCCATGCGTCACCTCTCGCGGGAAAAACCGCCCGAGCTCGCTCCCCTATTCCGCCTTCTTGTCGATTACGGCGGCGACGGCGCTCTTGACGAGCTCGATCTTCACTTCTTCCGAAATCTTGAGAACGATCATATTATCCTTCACGTCGGCGATCGTGCCGTACATGCCGCCGGTCGTCACGATGCGGTCCCCCTTGCGCATCGAGTTGAGCATGTTCTGATGCTGCTTCTGCTTCTTCTGCTGCGGCAGAATGAGGAGAAGATAGAAAATGACGAAGATCAGAAGAATCGGCACGAAGCTCACGAGGAGAGAAGGGCCGCCCTGAGCGCCTCCCGACGGATTGTTGCTGAACGCGAAGAATAGACTATGCATCGTTCCTCCTTTAAACGGACTTTTCAGGCACACTGCCGACCGGATTGTAGGCTCGGTAAAAGCCCTCTCTCCACTGCGAAAATCTTCCTTCCCGTATAACTTGCCTCATTTCCGAGACGAGATGCAAGTAAAAATAGAGGCTGTGATAGGTCGCGAGCCGCGGCCCGAGCATCTCCCCCGCGTTGAAGAGGTGCCGGAGATACGAGCGGCTGTACGTCCGGCACACCTCGCAGCCGCAATCGGGATCGAGCGGAGCGCCGTCCCTGGCGTACGCCGCGTTTCTGACGACGAGCTTTCCCCGCGAGGTGAACACGCTCCCGTTCCTCGCGTTGCGCGTCGGCACGACGCAGTCGAAGAGATCGATCCCCCGCGCGACCGCCTCGACGATGTCCCCGGGATGGCCGACCCCCATGAGGTAGCGCGGCTTGTCCGCGGGGAGCAGGCTCGCGGTGCGCTCGACCGTGTCGAAGGTCTCCGCCTTCGATTCGCCGACGGAGAGCCCCCCGATCGCGTAGCCGGGGAAATCGAGCGAGACGAGCGAGCGCGCCGAACGCTCCCTGAGATCCGGATAGAGAGATCCCTGGACGATGCCGAAGAGCACTCGCTCGTACCCCGCGCGCGTCACGCGCGCCCCGCGCGCGGCGAGACTCCGCGTCGCCCAGAGCGTCGTGCGCTCGACCGCCTTTTCCGCGCGCTCGCGATCGCAGGGATACTCCGCGCAGTCGTCGAGGACCATCATGACGTCGGACCCGATGGAGAGCTGTATGTCGACGACCCGTTCGGGAGTGAGGAAATGGACGGAACCGTCGAGGTGCGACTTGAATTCCACGCCTTCGTCGGCGATTGTGCTGAGATCGGCGAGGCTCAGCGCCTGGTAGCCGCCGCTGTCGGTGAGCACGGGACCCTTCCAGCCCATGAACCGGTGTATGCCTCCCGCCTCCTCGATCAGCTTCTCGCCGGGCCGCAGGTAGAGATGGTACGTGTTCGAAAGGATCATGGAGGCGCCGATCTCCTCGAGATCCCGCGCCGAGAGGGTCTTGACCGTGCCCTGCGTGCCGACCGGCATGAACGCGGGAGTCTCGACGGGACCGTGATCGGTCTCGACGAGACCGCACCGCGCTCCCGAAGGATCGACGTTTCGCAGCGTAAAACCGAACGGCATTGGCGACACCCGCTACCGGATGAACATCACGTCCCCGTAGCTGTAGAACCTGAACTTCCTCCCGACCGCCCAGCGATACGTCTTGAGCACCGTCTCCTTGTCCGTGAACGCGGCGACGAGGAGAAGCAGGCTCGATTTTGGCAGATGGAGGTTCGTGAGAAGCGCGTCCACGATCCTGAACCGGTACCCCGGATAGATGAAGAGATCGGTCGTTCCCGCGAGATAGGTCTCGCCGTCGATGACGCGCTCCTCCTGGTTCGCGAACGGCCCGCGGGCGAGCGTCTCGAGAACGCGCGTCGTCGTCGTGCCGACCGCGACGAGCCTTCTTCCCGTTCGGCGGGCGTCCCTGATCTCGTCCCAGTTGTCCTTCCGGATGAGCGCGAACTCCGGCTCGAGCCGGTTCTCCTCGACCGTCTCGTTCGCGAGCGGGCGAAACGTCCCGGGACCGACGTGCAGCGTGACCGGCACGACCGTCACGCCCCGGCGCTTGACGTCGAACAGAACCTCTTCGGTAAAATGGAGCCCCGCGGTGGGAGCGGCGACCGAGCCGTCGCGGCGGGCGTACACCGTCTGGTAGCGCTCGCGGTCGCTCTCGTCGTCCTCGCGCTTGATGTAGGGCGGCAGCGGCACGTGCCCGTATTCCTCGAGAAAGCGGTTTTCCTCGATCGAGGCGGGAAGTCTCACGTGCCATTCCCCCTCGCCTGCGATCGAGCCGATCGCGATCTCGAGATCCCCCTCCCCGACGAGCACGGCCTCTCCCTCGCGGAGCTTGCTCGCGGGCCGCAGCATCGCGATCCATCGCCGGTCGGCGAGACGTCTCACGAGAAAGACCTCGACGAGCCCCCCGCTCTTTCTCCTGCACATGATCCGCGCCGGTATGACGCGCGTTTCGTTGACGGCGAGGATGTCTCCCTCCTGGAGAAAGCGCGGGAAATTCGAGAAAAGCGTCTCCCTGATATCCTCGCCCGAACGGTCGAGAACGATGAGCCGGCTCTCGTCGCGCGCCTTCGGAGGATGTTGCGCGACGAGCTCCCGGGGAAGCTCGTAATCGAAATCGCTGAGTTTCATGGTCGACCGGTTTTCGCGTGAGCCTCTAGAGCAGATCCGGCTGCTTGCCGCCGCCCGTCTTCTTGATCTTCAGATGGCGATAGCCCGCGTCCGTCGCCATCCTCCCGCGCGATGTGCGCTGGATCAGACCTTCCTGAATAAGGAACGGTTCGTAGATGTCCTCGATCGTTTCCGCCTCCTCGGACACGGCGACCGAAAGAGAGCTGATGCCGACCGGCCCTCCGGAGAACTTTTCGATGATCGCCGCGAGCAGCCGCCGGTCCATCTCGTTCAGCCCCTTTTCGTCGACCTCGAGCATCCCGAGCGCGTAATCGGCGATCTCGCGGTCGATTCTCCCCTTCCCCTTGATCTGGGCGAAGTCGCGGACGCGGCGCAGGAGCCGGTTGGCGATGCGCGGCGTTCCCCGGGAACGCTTGCCGATCTCGATCGTCCCCTCGTCGTCGATCTCGATGTCGAGGAGCTCCGCGGAGCGCTTGACGATGCGAACGAGATCCTCGGCCCGGTAGAAGTCGAGGCGGGCGACGACGCCGAAACGGCTCCGCATGGGCGGCGTGATCATCCCCGCGCGCGTCGTCGCGCCGACGAGGGTGAACGGCTCGATCGTGATCGAATAGTGCCGCGCGTGCGGCCCCTTGTCGACGATGAGCTCGCACCGGAACTCCTCCATCGCGGGGTAGAGGTGCTCCTCCACGACCCGGCTCAGGCGGTGTATCTCGTCGATGAACACGACGTCGCGCTTCTCGATCTGCGTGAGAATGCCGAGCAGCTCGGCCGCGTTCTGGAACACGGGGCCCGAGGTGGTCCGGATCGCGACGCCGAGCTCGTGCGCGATGATATGGGCGAGCGTGGTCTTCCCGAGACCGGGCGGGCCGTAAAGGAGCACGTGGTCGAGAGGCTCGCAGCGCTGCTTGGCCGCCTCGATGAAGACGGTGAGATTCTCCTTCAGCTTCGACTGGCCGACGAACTCGTCGAGCGTCTTCGGCCTGAGTCTCGACTCGGACTGGATCTCGTCCGGCGACACCTTCGGATCGGTGATGAAGCCCGCCGGCGCTTTATCGATTCCTTTTCGTTCCATCGTCTATATCGCTTTCAGCGCCACGCGCACGAGATCCTCGACGCGGTACGAGGTCCCGAGCGCCGACACGTCGATCCGTTCGAGCGCCTTGATCGCGTTCGCCCGCGAGAGACCGATCGACTCGAGGGCCGTGACCGCCTCCTCGAAGAGCTCGCGCGGCATGCCCGCCTGCGCGGCGGCGATCGCGGGGAGATAGCGCTCGAGCTCGATCTTGTCCTTGAGCTCGAGAACGATCCTCTCCGCGGTCTTCTTCCCGATTCCCGGAATGGATACGAGCGACGCCGCCTTCTCCTCGTGGATGATGCGGGCGAGCTCGCCGGCGCCCGTGAGCGCGAGGACGGTGAGCGCGAGCTTCGGCCCCACGCCGCTCACGCCGATGAGCATCCGGAAAAGGTGCCGTTCGTTTTCGTCGGGAAAACCGTAGAGCGCGAGCGTATCCTCGCGGACGTGGAGGTACGTGTGGAGACGCACCCGCTCTCCCTCGTCCCCGAGGGATTCGGCGACGCGGAGCGGCACCGACACCTCGAAGCCGACGCCGCCGATCTCGACGACGATCCGGTTCCCGTCCCTGGCGCGCAGGATTCCCTCGATCGAGGAGATCATGTCGCGGACCTCCCGGCGTCCCCGGCCCGCGCGGCGTGGCAAAACGCGACGGCGAGAGCGTCCGTTTCGTCCTCCGTCTCCGGATCGTGATCGAGCCGCATGAGCCGCCCCACCATCGCGGCGACCTGGCTCTTGTGCGCCCCTCCCGCGCCCGTGACGCAGCTCTTGACCTCGCGCGACGAGTATTCGAAGACCGGGATGCCCGCTTCCGCCGCGACGAGGAGCGCGATGCCCCGGGCCTGTCCGAGCGTCAGGGTGCTTTTGGGATTCTTTGCCATGAAGATTTCTTCCACGGCGAGCGCCGACGGATGGTAGCGCTGCATCACTTCGTCGAGCGCCCGTTTGATCGCGAGCAGGCGTTCCTCGATCGGTTTCTTGTCGCCCGCCCTGATGACGCCCGATCCGACGAACGCGATATCGCGCCCGCGCAGCTCCACGAGCCCGTAACCGGTTATGCGGCTTCCCGGATCGATGCCGATGATCAGGGACACGCGGTCACCTCGCGGGGCTCCCCGATCAACCGAGCTCCCCATCGATAGCCTTCAGTATCTCGTCCGAGATATCGAAATTGCCGGCCACGTTCTGGACGTCGTCGAGATCCTCGAGGGAGGTCACGAGCTTGAGGACCTTCACCGCCGCGTCGCGGTCGACCTTGACCGCGGTCTTCGGATAGAGCGACAGCTCCGCCATCTGGTAGGCGATCTTGGCCTCCTGCAGCTTCGCGCGGAGCGTCTCGAACGCGTCGGGGGGGCATACGATTTCGAACGAGCCTCCTTCGGCGCGCACGTCGTCGGCGCCGTTCTCGAGCGCGATCTCGAACACCTTATCCTCGCTCGCCTGCGTGCCCTCGACGACGATCACTCCCTTCTTCTCGAACATGTACGAAACGGAGTTCGGCTCGGTCATGTGCCCGCCGTGCCGCGTGAAGAGGTGGCGGATCTCCGAGCTCGTGCGGTTGCGATTGTCGGTGAGCGTCTGGACGAGAATCGCGATTCCGCCCGGCGCGTAGCCCTCGAACATGGCCGTTTCGTAGCTCACGCCGTCCAGCTCGCCTGTGCCGCGCTTGATCGCGCGCTCGATGTTCTCGTAGGGCATGTTGGCTTCGCGGGCGCTCTGCACCGCCGTCCTGAGGCGCGCGTTGTTCTCGATATCGCCGCCCCCCTCCCGGGCGGAGGTCAATATTTCCCTGATGAGCTTCGTGAACATCTTGCCCCGCTGGGCGTCGACCTTAGCCTTTTTCCTTTTTATGGTAGCCCATTTCGAATGCCCCGACACGAAACGCCTCCTTGAACAGGAATGTTAATTGGCCTCCGTCTTCGCCGCCTCGGCGGCCGCGATGAGCTTCTGCGCGACCTCGTGAGGCACTTCTTCGTAATGCGAAAATTCCTGATGATGCACTCCCCGCCCCTGGGTCATCGAACGGAGCGACGTCGAGTACCGGTGGAGCTCCGCGAGGGGAACCTGCGCCTTGATCTTCTGCCCGGTTCCCTCCTGCTCCATCCCCTGTATCTTGCCGCGGCGCGACGAGAGATCGCCCATGACGTCCCCCATGAAATCGCCCGGCACGTAGACCTCGACGTTCATGATGGGCTCGAGTATGACCGGCTTGGCCTTGAGCACGGCGGCCTTGAAGCCGAGGGAGCCCGCGACCTTGAACGCGTTGTCGGAGGAGTCGACCGCGTGGTAGGAGCCGTAGTAGATCGCGACCCTGACGTCCATCACGGTGTAGCCGGCGAGAACGCCTTCCTTCATCGCTTCCCGCACGCCCTTCTCGACCGCGGGGATATACTTTCCGGGAACGGTGCCGCCGACGACCTCGTCGACGAACTCGAAACCGCCGCTCCGCGCGAGCGGTTCGAGCCTGAGCCAGCAATCGCCGTATTGCCCGCGGCCGCCGCTCTGCTTCTTGTACTTGCCCTGGGCCTCGGCCTTCGCGGTGATCGTCTCCCGGTACGGTATCTTCGGCACCGTCATCTCGACCTCGACGCTCGACTTCCTCTTGAGCCGCGCGAGAATCACGTCGAGATGAAGCTCACCCTGACCCGAAAGGAGCATCTGCCTGAGCTCGGGATCGAGCTCGAGCTTGAAGGTCGGATCCTCCTCCTTGAGCTTGGCGAGCCCGGTGGCCACCTTGTCTTCTTCCCCCTTGATCCTGGCGGTGATCGCGGTCGTGAGCGTCGGCTCGGGATAGGTGACGTCGGGGAAAACGACCGGATGCGCCCGGTCGCAGAGCGTGTGTCCCAGGCGCGTCGCCTTGAGCTTCACCGCGGCCCCGATATCTCCCGCCTCGACCGATTCGGCGTCGACCCTGTTCCTGCCCTCGGTGAAGAAGAGCTGCCCCATGCGCTCGGCCGCGTCGATGTTCGCGTTGTGGAGATCCTTCCCGACGGCGACCTCGCCTCCGAAAACCCGGAAGTAGGAGAGATCGCCGACGTTCTTCTCGGACGCGAACTTGAATACGAACACCGATACCGGGGCGCCGGGACCCGTCTTCACCTTCGCCGCCGCGAGCGAACCGGGATCCTTCGCGTCGATCTCCGACCGCCAGGCCGGCGACGGAAGCATCGTGACGATCGATTCCATGAGCTGGTGGACGCCGACGTTCCTGGCCGCCGAGGCGACGAAGAGCGGAACGAGCGTTCCGGCGATGCACCCGGCGGCGAGCCCCTTGCGCAGCTCCTCGTCGGAGAGCTTCTCGCCTCCGAGAAACTTCTCGAGCAGGGAATCGTCCGCCTCCGCCGCGAAATCGACGAGCCTCTGCAGCGCCTCGTCGACCTTGCCCTTGAGATCGGCGGGAACGTCCGACTCGGCGAACTTGCCGTCGCCCGAATATACGTAGGCCTTCCCCTTCAGCACGTCGACGACGCCCTTGAACGATTCGCCCTGGCCTATCGGAATCTGAAACGGGGCGACCTTCGCGCCGAGCTGGCTCTGCGCCTCGTCGAGGCACTTGTCGAAATCGGCGTGCTCCTTGTCCATTTTATTGACGCAGACGACGCGGGGAATACGATACCGGTCGAGGTAGCTCCACGTCTTGATCGTTCCTGCCTCGACGCCCGCTTCGGCGCTCATGACGATGACGCCCCCCTCGACGACCGGGAGGCAGGAGTGCACCTGGCCGACGAAGTCCTCGTAGCCGGGCGTATCGAGGATGTTGACCTTCGTCTTCGCGATCTCGCAGAACGCGACGCCGGCGTCGATCGAAATGACCTTCGAAATCTCCTCGGGCGAGGAATCCATCGTCGTGTTTCCGTCTTCAACCCTGCCGGCCCTGCTGTTCACTCCGGAGTTGAAGAGGATCGACTCGGCGAGGGTCGTCTTGCCCGAGGCCTGATGGCCGACGAGAATCACGTTCCGCAGTTTGTCCATTCCGTACTTCTTCAAAACAACCTCCTCTGAAACCTCTCAGCCCATGCCCCCGCCGAACTTGCCTCCGATCCAGATCATGATGATGCCGAAGATCCAGATCGGCAGCACGGGAATAATCGCCGCCTTCCGCGAGACTTTGAAGATCGCCGCGATGCCGAGGATGAGCACGACGTAGTACCATATACTGAAAATACTGAGGCTCTGAAGCGCTGCGCTGAGCAGTCCTTTCCCTTCGCCCAGGAGCGGAGCGAGGCTCAAGCTGAACTTGAGATCGGCGGCCGATTCTATGCTCTCGATCCCGCGCATCTTGAGAACGGCCGTGCTGATGATCTGCTCGATAATGGTGATGATGCCGCAGAACGAGATGAGGCTCAGGGTCTTCTTGTAGTTCGAGCGCGAGCTCAGGATATTGATGACGAGGTGCACGATGCCCGCGGCGATGAGATAGAATATGATCAGGCCGATCGGCACCATGATGAGCCCCAACGGCGCGAACTTGCCGTACCCCTCGACCGTTTTCTGCAGCGCCTCCTCGCTCAGACCCCTCGGGTTGAGCTCGATCAGCTTCTGCTGCAACGGAAGCGTGAGGTAGCTCAGGATCATCGTCACGGCGGTAACGAGCACGAAGGGCTTCCACCACGTGAGCCCCGCGTCGATGCGGGCGAACACCTTGAACGGATCGGCGAAGATGTCGACGATCGACGAGAGAAAGCCGCCTTTCGGTTCCTGCGCCGCCGGATCGGCAGCACCCGGAGCCTGCATATTCTGCTGGTTATCCGCCATCGCTGACCCTCCTTGCGAACGTACCTATCTCCCGGCCGGGCTGCGCGAATCGGCCCCCCGGGGGGATTTAAACAACTAACATAGAACACTTTTCCATAGGTGTCAAAGGATTTAGCATGCGCATCCCGCGCGCGGGGCGAACCGGCTCGCCGAGGGCTCGAACCGGGCGGCGCGCATGAAAAAGGGCGGCGCGAACGCCGCCCCCGCGGGCTGAAGCGACGGGCCGCGCCGGCCGACCGGGCGCCGGCGCGAAACCCGTGCGATCGTGCCGAAAGATCATTCCTTTTTTTCGACGTTGCCGAGGCGTTCCTCGAGATCCTTGAGGCGCTCTTGCAGCGCCTTCATCTCCTCTTTGAGCTTGCGCGCCTCTTGCGTGCTCTTCTCCGACTCCACCCAGGCGGGAGGAGCGGGGACCTTCTTGATCTTGATCCCGCTCTGCTCGAACGGCGCGACGAATATCCGGCTCATCCCCGAACCCGCGTCGGCTTCGAGCTCGTAGCTCTTCCTGACTCCCTTGCGCAGGACGTCGAGCGAGACCATGTCTCCCTTCTCGATTTCGGCGAGCTCGCCGGAAATATCGCCGGCGGTCGCGACCGCGACGCCGTTCACGCTCGCGATCACGTCTCCGCCCTTGATCCCCGCCTTGGCCGCGGGGCTCTCGGCCTCGACGCTGAAAACGAGAACGCCCTCTCCCTTTCTGACGCTGAAATACGGAGCGAGATCCTCGTTGAGATCCACGAGAGCCATTCCGAGGTGCCCTCTCGTGGCGGATTGCATATAGAACTTGCCGGCCGACTTCGAGGCGTCGACCATTATCTTGCTCAGATCCTCGACCGAATAGGATCCGAGCTCATCCTTGACCGACGGAAGGAGGTCGCGATGCTCGAGCTTCACGAAGAGCTTCTTTTCCTTCCCCTCCCGGTAGATCACGATCGCGACCTTCTCTCCCTCTTTCCGCGCTTTCACGAGCTTTGCGAGATGCGCGGAATCCTCCACCTTGACGCCGTCGAAGAGATAGCAGATATCGCCTCCCTCGATGCCGGCCTTCTCGGCGGGACCGCCCGGCGAGACATTCGCTATCACGACCCCCGTTGTGCGGGGATAGCCGGCCTTTTCCTTCATACCGGCCGTGAGCTCCTCCATGAAGATGCCCAGATAGGTGCAGCAGTCCTTCCCCTTCTCCGTTTCTCCGCTCCTCATGGTAACGCTCATGACGCCCGGCGCATCCTGGGCGCGCGCGGACGCGGCGGCGAGGCCGGACACGAATGCGAAGACCGCGGCCAGAACCATGACGCCGAAAATTATCGTTCTCTTCATCTCGCGGGACACATGATGCGCCCCCTCACCTCCTTGACATACCGCTTGCCGTCATAACTGCTCTCGTCGGGTTATATGCCGGGAGAGCCTCGAAGTTTCATTTATTTGGGAATCGCCGCCGGAAAGCCGACCGGTACACGGAAAGGATCCGCTCCCCCCAGAGGTCCACGTTGTATCTTTCGAGCACGCGCACGCGCGCCGTGCGGCCGAGCTCTTTGATTTCGTCTTCGTGCGCGACAAGCCGTCGCAGTATCTCGACGAGTGCGTTCTCGTCGCCGCGGGGCGCGGCGACGCCCGCGCCCTCGATCGCCTCTCCCACGTCTCCCACGTCGCTCGCGACGCACGCGACGCCCGAAGACATCGCTTCGAGCAGCGCCATCGGAAGGCCCTCGTTCCACGAGGGAAGCAGGAATATATCGAGCAGGGGATAGAGCGATTCCAGATTGTCCCTTCCGCCGGGGAGCGAGAAGATCCGATCGATCGCGAGGTCCCGCGCGAGACGCTCGTACGCGGAACGCTCCTCCCCGTCGCCGAAGATCACGAATCGAAGCTCCGGGGCTCCGGGGCGGGCCGTCCTCTCCGACGCCAGCCTCGAGGCTGCCCGCAGCATGAGCGGATAGTTCTTGACCGGCTTCAGACCTCCGGCGGACCCGATGAGAACGAACGGACGCTTCACGGCTTCGGGATAGAGCTCCGCGGCGAGGGCCTCTCTGCCTTTTTCCCGATCCGCTCCCGCGAGCGGTCGAAACCGCCCGGGATCGACGGCGTTCGGTATCAGAGCGACCTTCGCCGGGGCAAAGCCCGTCCTGATCGCCTCCTCCGCGGCCCCCTTGCTCACGGCGATGCATGCGGCGAAACGCGGCGAGATGACGCGCGCCGCGAAGGCTCGCCAGCCGCGGAATTCGAGCCCGGCGCTGTGCCGCGTGGCGACGAGCGGCGCCGGCGCCACGATCGACGCGAACGCCGCGGCGACCTCGGCATGGAACAGGTGCGCATGAATGATATCGGGCTTGAAGGCGCCCGCGATCCTCCGGATTCCCGCGACGGTCCTCGGCGCCGGCAAGGACCGGAGCGATCTCAGCGGAAGCCGGAAGATCCGAATCTCCTCGTCGATGAAGAAGCGCTCGAGCCCCTCTTCGACCGGCGACAGGGCGCAGACCGCGACCTCGTGGCCCGCGGAGCGAAGATACCGGCACAGATTGAGCAGGTGGCGCTCCGCTCCGCCGGTCCGAAGGGAGCTCGTGAAAAAAAGGATGCGGTAACGATCCATGAATGGGGATGATCAGGTGATACGTTCGAGCTTCTCGACGACCTTGTGCTTCCCCGCATACGAGAGTCCTTTTTTCCCTTCGATGACGCGGAGCCTCGGAGCGCGACCGGCGCCCTCGCCCGTATCGCGCGTGGTCTCCGCCTTCTCCCACGAGGAGAGGCGATTCCCCCCGATGTAGGTCACGATGGCGGCGAGGGAGGCCGCATTGACCATCACGAAGTAGAAGGGCACGAAGAGAAACCTCGACTGCACGCCGCCGCGCCTCAGCAGAGCGCCGACGATGGCGAGAACATAGAACGCGTTCTGAAGCACGAACAGCGCGCGGAAGAACGGATTCGACAGGAGCAGGATATTCGCCCCGTACAGCACGGGCATGAGGGGCCCCACGCACCACCGGAGGAGCTTCCGCGAGATGAACTGATAAATGCGGAAAGCGCCGCCGAAGTTCCCCCTGAGGGCCCTGAAGCCGGTAAGGCCCCTCACGATGATTCTACGCTTCCGCGCGAACTCCTCCCGGAAGTAGAAGGTCGATTTCTCGTACGCGATCGCGTTTCCCTCGTAGACGACGCCGTACCCGCGCGAGGCGACCTCCGCGGGGAGCTGAAAATCGTTCGCGACATCCTTGGCGAGAGGGAAGAAGAGCTCTCGGCGAACGGCGAATATCGTTCCCGTGCCGACGAGGACCGATTTGATCCTGCTCTCGAGCCCGTTGAGGAAAGATTCGTAGCGCCAGTAGAGGCTCTCCCCTTTGCCCACGTACGAATGATTGCTCAGGTACACGAGCTTGCCCACGACGCAGCCGATATCATCGTCCGCCAGGTTCCGGACGAGCATCCGGATCGCGTCTTCGCGATAAAAGGCGTTTGCGTCGGAAAACACGAGGATATCCGCCTCGAGCCCGAGAACCGCCCGGTTGAGCATGGCGCTCTTGCCCTCCCTGCGTTCGAAGGCCTTGAGTACGACGCCGTGATTCTCGTATTCCCTCACGATTTCATTGGTCCCGTCGACGGAGCCGTCGCTCGCGACCACGATCTTGAGCTTGTCTTTCGGATAATCGAGCGCGAGGCTGTTTTCGATCTTCTCGCGGATAATACGCTCTTCGTTATGGGCGGAGACTATGAGTATCACGCTGGGATTGTACGATTCGTCGCGCAGGGTTCGCCGGCCGCGAAAGAGATCGAGAACGGAGAGCACGAGGGGGTAACCGGCGTATGCATAAATCACCACGCCAAGGATGGATATAACCACAACCCCTGCAGCAAGTTCCACGCTAGTCCCTCCGAAGGAAGGCACCATTAGATACCATACTCCCGAAAATGGTCAACGTCTTTTTTGTGGGAGGGCAAAAAAAGTCGCTGACCGTTTTCCCATGGCTCGACTCCGGAACACCGACCAAATCACCATCGACGAGAAAACAGTAGCGATTTTTCGATAGGACTCCTTCTACGGAGAAGTATAGCGGCTTGCATACGTTCAGTCAAGCATAAAGCCCGGACCGGTCATTGCCCGGCCGGCGGGACGTACTTCGTAACGCCCCCGTACTGGGTCCCTATCCAGATCGTCCCGTTCCGATCCTCGCACAGGGAACGGATGTAATCGTCCGACAGCCCGTTCGAGGCGCCGAGCCTCGACCATTCGCCGTTTTTCCAGACGAGGATCCCTCCGCCCGCCGTGCCGAGAAATACATCGCCCCTCGCGTCGCCGAGCACGGCGGTCGCCCGTGCGCTTCTCAGCGTCCTCGGCAGCTCGAGGAATCGCCATCCCGTCGCTCCGAGACGGTACACGCCGGCGCTCGAGCCGACGAGACAGCCGCCCCCCTTGTCGAATCCAAGACAGTATTCGTTCGCCGGCGAGTCGGAGCCCGCCCCGGGCGCGGCATCGCTCATGAAACGTATCCCGGGATCCAGTTGGCGGAGCGTATCGACCGCCCGCGTCGTATCGGCGGGGCTGCTCGAGCCGCGCGGGAGCTCCATCCTCGCCCAGACTCCCTGGACCCGATGCGCGACCTCCCCCGCCCCCGTCACGATCCACGGGTTCCCCGCCGGATCGAGGGCGAGATCCTCGACGGCGCCCGCGGGCAGATTGCTCTCCCTTCCGAGAACGCTCCATTTGCCCGCGGCATAGGCCGCGATTCCCCCGTCGAACGTCGCGAACCAGACGGTTCCCGAGGGGTCCATGGCGACGCGGGTGAAATACTCCGTCGCGAGACCGTTCCGCCTGTCGAACACCTCCCAGGCGCGGCCCGTATAATGGAGAATGCCGAACCGGGTCGTGCCCCACAATTCCCCGTTCGCGGCCGCGCAGATATCGGTCATCTCCCCCGCGTACGACGCGGGGGGCGCGGCCATTTTCACGAAAGCGTCCCTGGCGGCGTAGACGTCCGAACCCGCGGCGAGCCATACCGCGCCGCCGCAGAGACGGATGCGCGAAACGCGGCTTTCGGGAAAGGCCTGCGGAACGGCGAGCTCCTTCACGTCGTTCCCGAAAATGACGAGCACCCTCCCGTCGTCCGTCCCCGCGTAGCAGACGCCTTCGACGTCGTGGCGGATCGAAAGGAAACGACGCTTCTTCGACGCCTGAGCGCTCCTGGCGTTCACCGTCCATTCCGACCCGTCGAAAACCGATATCCCCGAAGCGCCGGCCGCCCAGACGCGCCCGGTCGAATCGAGGCTGAGCGCGTTCACCTCCGCGCCCGGCGGGCCCCCGGCGGTGCCGAACGATCGCACCCTGCCGAAGCTGTATATCGCGACTCCCTGCCCGGCTATCGCCAGAAACAGATTCCCTTCCTCGTCGAAAAGCGCGTCCCGGACGGAGCCGATCGGCAGGCGGCTGCCGTAGCGGAGCGATCGCCACCCGAGAGAGTCGGCGCACACGAGACCGCTCGCCGTCCCGAAGAAGACGGTGCTCGCGTTCTCTTCCGCGATCGACAGAACCCGCTCGTCGAGCAGGGAATCCTGCGCGCTCAAAACGGTGATGGCGTTATCGACGACGTATCCGCAGCCGTTCCCGTAGCCGCCGATCCAGAGCCTCGTTTCGCCCGGGATCATGCATCTGACACGGGCGAAGAGCGGAAGCGATTCCTTCGGGTACCATTTCCACGCGCCGTTCGAGCGCACGCTTATCCCGTGATCGCCTCCGACCCAGAGCGCGCCGCGGTCGTCGACCGCGATCGCTCTCACCGAGACCGACGCGGGACCGCTCACCGGGACGATCGCGTCGTCCTTTGTCCGGCAGGCGAAAAGCCCCCCCTCCGTTCCGATCCAGAGGGTGTCGTTCATCACGGCGAGCGCGCGCACCTCTTTCGCCGAACAGAGAACCGAGAATCTTCCCGGGAGGGCGCGTGTCCGTTTTCTCTCGAGAGAAGGAAGCGAATGCCGCTGCCCGGACCGCATCCACGTATTCCGCGCGGCGGCGGCCGGATGCGCGCGCGGCGGCGGCGAAAGCACCGCGATGACGGCGAGGGCCAGCACCCCGATCGCCCCCGCGCGCGAGCCGAACCCGATATTCATACCCATGCGTAAACCTCAGCTTCGAAATCGGCCACCATCGATCCAAACGCATCTGGAATGTAAAACAAGCGGGGGGTTTATTCAAGCGGAGAGGCGTCCGGCGCGAGGCGCTCCGGACAGGGTACATGGACGAGATCGTTCAGGCAGGCCGACAGATCCCCGCCCCCGAGGGCGATCGCGGAACGAAGGAACGAGGATTCGTCCGCGACGACGCTCCCGCCGGCGTTGGCGCACATATGTTTGAGGACGTCGATGAGCGCGACCTTCCCTCCCGATTCGGCGCGGAGCCGGGCATCGAGCGCTTCCGCCGCGAGAAACCCGCCGTCATACAGGAGATTGACCATATCCTTGTCGCGCATGTCGCTGTTCGCCGCATCCCCGATCGACACCCGCGCCGCGTAGGGATTCTCTCGATACCGCTCGCCGATCGCCCGGCGGTGAAGCCCGTATTGTCCGTCCGTTATCACCCGCGCGTCGCGCAGCACCCGATACGCGTAGTAGTTCGTCACTCCTTCGGTGAACCAGAGAAACCCCGTGCCGGTCGGCCCGAGCGCCTCGCCGTTCCAGTTGTGGAAGAACTCGTGCGCGACGATCGCCATCGGCGTGTCCATGAGCTCGCTCCGATCGAGCCGCCGGTCGAGGAGCAGAATCATGCTCCCGCCGTAGTGAATTCCGTAGTAATCGAAGCGTTCGCCTCCCATGACGGGATTCTCGTCGCACACAAAGAGGTACCGCGGGCGGGGGGACGCGCCGAGAAGAGATATTTCCTCGGCGACGATCCTGCACACGACGTCGAAGAACTCCTCGTCCGCGAACGACCACGATGCGGCGATGGCGAGCGAGATTTCGGTCCCGGCGACGGTCCGTTCGAGGCTCCGGTACTCGCCGGAAACCGCGAGGGTGAACGGCAACTCGGCGCAGTCGGACACGATGATCCTGTTTCGAACGTGCGGCGACGAGGCGGAGAGGCTCCAGCCGGGGAGCATGGCGACGTCGACGAGGACGCCGTCGGCGACGTTCAGCTCGGGGACGAGGAACACGTCCCGCCCGAGTATCCGGGATCGATTGTCGCCGATGCACGTCATCATGTCGCGGACATCGGCCGAGTACCGGTCCTCGATCGTGAGAACGACGTCGTAATCGATCGTGAAATCTCGTCCCTTGTTCTCGACGAGCCAGCGCCCTTCGCCGGCGCGCACGGCGAGGGGTCTCCCCTGCCGATCCGCCGCCCTGAACCCGATCGGATCGAGCATCTTGCCCTTCGGTCCCGCGAACGCCCTGAACGGCGCCGCATCGGAAGTGATCCCGAAGACCGCGCCGCGCACGTGGACGACCTTGAGATGCGCGTCGACGAGAGCGAGGCTGTAAAGCAGAAAGGGCTCTCCCCCGTCGCTTCGATACCCGAAATACGAACAGCTCCCGAACCCGGTCGCCGCTATGGCGGCGCCGAGCGATAGTGCGACGAGCATTCTGCTTCGCATCGCGCGAGTCATCGTTGGCGCCTGTTTCCTTCGCAAAATGAGCCGGCCGGGCGTCGAAGAGACTACAGCCCCGGCCGTTGCAAGGGATATTCCATATATATGCCTGCCGGAAATGAAAGAGGGTCAGAACCGCAGTTTCCCCCGCAGCCACCCTACGTCGCTTCGCACGGTCGCCTGCAGCTCGGCGAACGCGCGCATCTCGTCGCTCGATTTCTCCCGTTCCCGCATCCAGTCCCACCACAGCAACGCCGCGACGATCCAGGCGAATCCGACGACGGTCACGAAGAGCACGATGAGCCATTTGGGCCTCCCTGAAGGCTTTTCGGGAAGGTTGGGCTCATCGATGACCTGCACGACCGGCGTCGTGCGGGCCTTGTCCATGCCGGCCTCCTCGTAGCGCTCGAGCAGATATGCGTACACGCGCTCGTTGACCTCGATATCGCGCTCCATTCTCGCGTAGCTCTGGACGAGACCGGGCATGCGATCGAGGGGGATGAATACGGCGCCGGCGCTGTCTCCGTTCATGATGTTCCCGAGCTGCCGCATCAGGCCTTCGTACTCTGCGTTCTTCCGCTTGAGTTCGAGAGAGTTCGAGAACGAATACTCTTTGATGAGATCGCGTTCGATCCCGGCCAGCACCGCCTTGACCTTGAGATCGGCGGCGATGCCGATCGCGCCGCGCACCTGCTCGTCGAAATCGACGATGTTGTGCTTGCCCTGAAACGCGGCCATCTCGCGGCGCGCCCTGCCGATCCGATCGCGATATGTCACGAGCTGCGCCGACATGAACTTCAGCGTCTGCTCGGCGCGCGCATACTGGAGAAAACGGCTGAGCGAATCGAGCCCCGCGATATACGCGCCGGCGATTCGCACGGCGTACTCGGGATCCTCGTCCCTGACGCTCAGATGGATAAGCCCCGTTCCGGTCACCGACGTGCTCGTCCGCGCGCTCAGCTCGCGAAGGGCGTCGTCGAGGCTCTCGGTCTTGAAATGCTCCCTCAGGGAGAGCGAATCGATAATCATCTCGCCGAGGCGCCGGCTTTCGATGATATCGCCGAGAATCGTGGCCGAGGTCGACCCCGCGCTCGAGGGGGCGACGATCGAGGGAAGGTTGAGCTTCGTCATCCACGCCGAGAGAACCCCTTCGCTCCCCTCCTCGACCGGAGGAAGGAGCAGCGCCTTCGACTCGTACATGTTCCCCGAAAGGAGAACGAAGACGAACGCCGCGAGAAAACTCGCGAGGGTCGCCCACGCGACGATCGCGCGTCTCCGGACTATGCGGCTCAGCAAGAGAAAGAACATCGATCGCTCCTCCGTGCGCGTACACCACGCGCCGGCCGAGTGTATCCGGCGCTCGCTCCGAATACAAGATAATTTGGAATCGTCCGCCTCATCGCGCCTCGAGAAGCGTCTCGAGACGTTCCGCCGCCAGGCGGAGGTGCGGAATCACGATCGAACCGCCGACGACGAGAGCGACGCCGAACGCCTCCTGGAACTCCTCCCGCGTCACCCCTTCCTCCCGGCACCGGATGAGATGATACGAGACGCATTCGTCGCAGCGCAGCACCATCGACGCGACGAGGCCGAGAAGCTCCTTCGTCTTCGCGGGAAGCGCGCCCGCCTCGTATGCCTGATCGTCGAGCGCGAAGAACCGCTTGATCCCGAGGGGAGCGCCCGCGAGGACGATCTCGTTGAGCCGCGCGCGCTCCTCGCCGAATTTCTTTTCCCAATTCATGGTTACCTGGCCTTGATGCGGGCGTGCTTCTTCTTGCCGGCGCGCAGCATCAGCGCCCCGTCCCGGAGCTCGCCGGCGGTGATCATCTCTTCCGCGGCGTCGAGACGGCGCCCGTTGACGTATCCTCCGCCCTGCGCGATGAGCCGCCGGGCTTCTCCCCGCGTTCTGGCGAGCCCCGCGTCGGCGAAAAGGACGAAGGCGGGAACTCCTTCCTCGAAGCGGCCGCGTTCGATCTCGACCGTCGGAACGGAGCTTTCGTCGACGCCCCCCTCCCCCGAGAAGAGCGCCCGGGACGCCTCGCGCGCCTTGAGCGCTTCGTCCTCCCCGTGATTCAATTTCGTCGCCTCGACGGCCAGGACCTCCTTGGCCTCGCGGAGATCCTCCCCCGCGAGCGACGAGAGCCTGCGCACTTCGTCCATGGGAAGGAAAGTGAAGAGCGCGAGGAACCGGCCGACGTCGCGGTCGTCGGCGTTGATCCAGTACTGGTAGTATTCGTACGGGGAGGTCCGCTCCGGATCGAGCCAGACCGCGCCCTTCTCCGTCTTTCCCATCTTCGCCCCCGTCGCCGTCGTGAGGAGCGGAAAGGTGAGCGCTTCCGCTTCACCGCGCTCGACGCGCCGGATCAGATCGGCGCCGGCCAGGATGTTGCCCCACTGATCGTTTCCGCCCATCTGGAGCGTGCACCCGTGGCGCCGGTAGAGCTCGAGGTAATCGTACGCCTGGAGCAGCATATAGTTGAACTCTATGAAATTGAGCCCCGTCTCGAGCCGCAGCCGGTACGACTCCGCGGTGAGCATCTTGTTGACGCTGAAATGCCGCCCGATGTCCCGCAGGAACTCGATATAGTTGAGCGGGCGGAGCCAGTCGGCGTTGTTGATCATGAGCGCCGTGCCGCCGGAAAAATCGAGGAAATGCGCGAGCTGGCGTTTGAGGCCCTCGCCGTTCGCGTCGATCTCCTCCGTCGAAACGAGCTGCCTGAGCTCGGTCTTCCCGCTCGGATCGCCGATCATCGCCGTGCCTCCCCCGACGACCGCGAGAACGCGGTGTCCGTGCCGCTGCAGGTGAGCGAGCGCCATGATCGGAACGAGGCTCCCCGCGTGGAAGCTGTCCGATGTCGGATCGAAGCCGATATAACAGGTGACGCTCTTTTCGAGCATCGCGCGGACCTTCTCCTCGTCGGAGACCTGTTCGACGAATCCGCGCTCCTTCAGCACGTCGTAGACGCTGGACACGCTCACTCCTTTCCCGGGCGACGATACGAGCCTTCGACGCCCAGATTGCACGAGCCCCGCTCCGGCTGTCAAGAGACAATGCTGAACCGCCCGGCGTCGCCGGCGGCGGCTCCGTTCGCCCCGGGGGACGAACGGTTGACACGGCGCTCTTCTATGCTACAATGCCCGCACTCGCCGGGAAAGGGGACAGATGCAGACGCTCGAAACGCTCTTTCAGAACTGGAGCGACGCCCTGTGGGGTGCTCCGCTGATCGTGCTTCTCCTCGGAACCCACATCTTTCTCACGATCCGGCTTCGATTCATCCAGAGATACATCGGCACGGCGATACGGCTCTCCTTCAGCCGCGCTCGCGAAGGAGAAGGGGACGTGAGCCCGTTCGGCGCGCTCACGACGGCGCTCGCCGCGACGATCGGCACGGGCAACATCGTCGGCGTCGCGACGGCGGTCGCCGCGGGCGGACCCGGCGCCGTGTTCTGGGTGTGGCTCACCGGCGTCTTCGGTATCGCGACGAAATACGCCGAAGCGGTCCTCTCGGTGAAATACCGCATCACGACGAAGAGCGGGTTCATGGCGGGGGGACCCATGTACGTCCTCGAGCGCGGGATGAAGCAGCGCTGGCTCGGCGTCATCTTCGCGGCGCTCATGTGCGTCACCGCCCTCGGCATCGGCAACATGGTCCAGGCGAACTCGATCTCGACGATGGTCTACGAGACGTTCCACGTTCCGGTCTGGATCACCGGCCTCGTCATCATGATTCTCACCGCCGTCGTGATTCTCGGCGGCATCAAATCGATCGCCGCCTGGTGCGAGAAGCTCGTCCCCGTGATGGCGGTCGTCTATGTCGGGGGCTGCGCCGCGATCCTCATCATCAACGCGGTAGAATTGCCGGCGACCCTGCGGCTCATCTGGTCGAGCGCCTGGAGCGGCCACGCCGCGGTCGGGGGATTCCTCGGGGCGGGCATGCGCGAGGCGATGCGCTACGGCATCGCCCGGGGCCTCTTCTCGAACGAATCGGGGCTCGGCAGCGCGCCGATTCTCGCCGCGGCCGCCCAGACGAAGAACCCGATACGGCAGGCGCTCGTCTCCTCGACGGGCACCTTCTGGGACACGGTCGTCGTCTGCGCAATGACGGGGCTCGTGCTCGTCAATTCGGGGGAATGGCTCAACGGGCTCCACGGCGCGGCCCTCACGAAAGCGGCGTTCGCCGACATCCCCGTGGTCGGCCCGGCCATCCTCACCTTCGGTCTCCTCACCTTCGTCTTCTCGACGCTCCTCGGCTGGTCGTACTACGGCGAGAAGGCGAGCGAGTATCTCTTCGGGGCGCGCTCGATCAAGCCGTACCGGTGTATCTGGGTGGCCTGCGTCATGCTCGGCTCGGTCGCCACGATCCGCATGGTGTGGTCGTTCGCCGATATCACGAACGGGCTCATGGCGATCCCGAATCTCGTCTCGCTCATCGTGCTTTCGGGAGTGATCGTCAAGGAAACGCGCACGTACCTCTGGGAGGGAAACCTCGAGGGAACGGGGAAATGACGTCGCGGACATTCCCGCTCCGAGCCCAGTCGCAAGGCTCCAATGGGCTCGTTCGCGGGTTTGGCGTGGGCGCTCCCGCCTTTGAGCACTTGTAGCGGGTGGCACCGGTGGGGCCCCCGCCTCCTGCGCAATCCGAAAACCTCGACTAGCGGGTGGCGGCGATGGGGCCCCCGCAGGGGGCGCAGCTCGCCCTGCGAGCGAGCGCCTGCGGGGTGCAATCGCCGACAGGACCCGCGTATCAGCGCTCAGGCCACGTAGACGGTCTTCACGTTCACGAACTCCCTGATCCCGAAATGCGACAGCTCCCTGCCGTACCCGCTCTCCTTGACGCCGCCGAACGGAAGGCGCGGATCCGACTTCACGAACGCGTTGACGAAACACGAGCCCGCGTCGATCCGGTTCGCGGCGATCCGTTCCCCGCGCTCGAGATCCCGGGTGAAGACAGCCGCGCCGAGACCGAAGCTCGTGTCGTTCGCCGCGCGGATCGCCTCGTCCTCGTCCTTCGCGGCGATGACGGCCGCGACGGGACCGAAGATCTCGTCGTCGAAGGCGCTCATGCCCTTCGCGACGTCGACGAGCACCGTCGGCGGATAGTATGCGCCCCGGCCCTGCGGAATCCTCCCGCCGAGGACGCACCTCGCGCCCCGCTCGACGCTCTCCATGACCTGGCGGTGAACTTCTTCCCGCAGATCGAGCCGCGCGAGCGGCCCGACGTCGGTCGCTTCATCGAGCGGGTCGCCGACCGACCTCCTCCGCATCGCTTCCACCAGGAGCCCGGTGAATTCGCGAACCCTCGACTCGACCACGATGAACCTCTTCGCCGCGATGCAGCTCTGCCCCGCGTTGATGAGCCTGCTCTCGGCGCAGATCGCCGCGGCCTGTCCCACGTCGGCGTCGTCGAGAACGACGTACGGATCGCTCCCCCCGAGCTCGAGCACCGATTTCTTGAGATGTTCCCCCGCCGCGCGGGCGACCGCTCTCCCCGCGGCGGCGCTTCCCGTGAGGGTGACCGCCCTGACCGCGGGATGGGAGATGATGCCCTCCACGGCGCCGCTTCCGACGAGGAGGGTGCGGAAAACGCCCCGGGGAAATCCCGCCGCGGAAAACACGTCCTCGATCGCGAGCGCGCACCCGCACACGTTCGACGCGTGCTTGAGAACGCCCGCGTTGCCCGCCATGAGCGCGGGCGCGGCGAAACGAAAGACCTGCCAGAAGGGAAAATTCCACGGCATGACGGCGAGAACGACGCCGAGCGGCCGGTACGCGACGAGGCTTCTCCGCGCCTCCGTCTCGATCGTCTCCGGCTCGAGGAAACCCGCCGCTCGCTCGGCGTAGAATCCGCACACCGAGGCGCATTTCTCGATCTCCGCGCGGCCCTGGCGGACCGGCTTCCCCATCTCGAACGCCATGAGCCGCGCGAACTCCTCCGAACGGCTCCGGAGGATCGCCGCCGCTTTCGTCATCAGGGCGCTCCGTTCGGCGAACGACGACTCCCTCCAGCGCTCGAACGCGGCTCCCGATTCTTCGACGGCGCGCTCGGCAGCCTCCGGCGGGAGTTCCTCGTAGGTGCCGATCACTTCAAGCGTCGCGGGACTTATCGATTTCATTCTTTTCGTCGGACTCATTTCGTGAGCGCCCCCGCCGCCGCGGCCGATCCGATCTCGATTCCGACGCTCGCGGTCGCGGCGATTCCGTCGTCGCGGACGACGCGCGCCGTGAGCCGGTGCGCGCCCAACGGAATCTCGGTCCACGCGCATGCGTAGGGTTTCGTGGAATCCGCGCCGAGCAACACCCCGTCGGCGAAGAACTCGACTCGCTCGACGGCGCCGCCCCGCGGATCGGCCGTCGCCTCGATGACGACGCTCGACGGATATTCGAAGCGTGCTCCCGTGCGCGGCTTCACGATGGAAACGGCGGGAAGCGCGACGCGCGCTCCCCGGAAGAATCGCGTCGCAATCCTGAGCCGCGTCGAGAACGGAGCCCGGCACGCCGGGGAGGCCGAGGAGATCGAGCGAGAGGTTCGCGGACTCGCCGTTGCGGATCGGCTGAGGCGAGGCCGCGTACGGCGGTCTTCCGTTTCCCGGATTCGCGCGCGTCGAGACGTTCATCCGGTAGAGATCCGCCCCCGCGGGAACGCCCGGCCCCCACACGTAGAGTGGCACCGTGTAATTCAACGGATCGGCCGCGATCTCGTGGTCGGTCCCGGTTCCCCCGTGGTCGGCCGTCACGACGAGATACGTCGAGCCCGCGAAGCGGGCGTCACCGTCGATCAAATCGAAAATGCGCCCGATGAGACCGTCGGCCTTCGTAACCGAATCGAGATATTCCCCGCTCTCCCAGCCGCGCTCATGGCCGACGACGTCCGGATCGGCGAGATGGATAAAGGCGTAGCGATGCGGGGAAGCGGCCATATGCGCGGCGAAGCTGTCGAGAAGCGCCGCGGTGCCGGCCTCGTACACGTACACGTCGATCTTGTCACGGCCGTTATCGACACCCGTCGTATCGGGGGCGCCTTCGCTTCCGTTCCAGCTCCGGTCGAAGAGTGCGAATTTCTTCTTGCTCGCGTACATCCCGGTCGCGAGGCCGTGGTCGTGGGCGACGTCGAATACGCCGGCGACATACGAGCCGTGAATGGCCTGAAGCGTGCGGCCGTCGTCGCTGTTGAAGCTGACGCCGTGTCCGTTCGGCCCGAGAACCGGACGGCCCGTGAGCTGGCTGGCGTGATTCGGCAAGGTGACGGTATAGTCGAAGTCGTTGCGCGCGTTGTCGGTGAAAGCGCCCTCGATCATGAGGCGATACAGATGCGGGGCGCCGCCGGGCCCGAGCGTCGCCGCCGCGTCGCCGCGCAGCCCGTCGACGCTCACGTGGATGACGTATGCGCGCGCTTCGTCGGCGCCCGCCCGGCGGGTGTCCGGCGTCGACACGCCCCGTCCGGACGTCGCCGCGGGCGCTCCGCAGGACGACGAACCTCCCGCAAGGGCCGCGAAGAGCCATGCAAGAATGGAGCGACGAGCGATCGATCCGCCCCGCTTCACGGCTTGACGGCGAATGAACCGCTCCTCAGCACTTCCCCGCCCGGCGAGAGGACGTCGACGCGCCAGGCCCCCTGCCATTCGGGAAGGATCCTCTTCGAGCTCCAGGTGCGCCAGCTCGCCGACTTCACCGCGAGCTCGACGCGCGACATCTCGCGGTCGTTGTAATACCACACCTGCGTTATCGCCGTCGTGTCGGCGGCGCCCGCCACCCTGACGAAGCACCACACGTTTTCGACGGTCGACGCGAATGCGGTATCGGGGAGCGAGGGAGCGCGATCCTGAACCGCCGTGCAGAAAACCATCTCTTCGACGGTCATCCCCTGCGCCGCCTGCGCGAGCGCGATCGTGCCGGGAAGCATAAGCAGAAGCACGAGAACGAACACCGGATACTTCATGCCGATTCCTCCTTCTGAATGGTGGATTCTGTCGCCGGATTCTCGCCGCGGTCGAAGATTTTGTAAAGATAATTATGGCGCGCCGAAGAGGCTCCGATACTATAATGAGGCCCCCGATCCGGGGGCAGTGTTCCCGAAAACGCCGAAAGGAGACCCGTCCCATGACACAGAGAACGCTCGTCGCCGCCGCCGCGGCGATGCTCCTGATCTCGACCGTCGCGCTGTCCGCCGCCGAAGTCTCGGTCACGACGATCGATTTTCTCAAAGAGGCGAATCTCGCGGCGAACGGCGCGGGCCCCGTCCTCGTGAGAATGGACGCGTTCCGCAACCGGCTCATCGTCGCGAACACCCTCAGCTCTTCCCTGTCGTTCATCGACTGCCGGAGCCATTCCGTCATCAACGTGCCCGTGCAAGGGCGTGCCCTGCAACATCTCAAGGCGGAGGCGTTGACGTACCGAAGAAAAACCGGCGAGGCCTATTGCATCGGATCGCGTTGCTTCTCGATCGCCTCGAGCGACGGCGCGCCTTCGCGGACGATTCCGACCGGCGCGCAATTCGAATCGATCGCCGTCGACGAGGAAACGGGAAACGCGTTCCTCGCCGGGCGCGAGAGCAGGGAGCTCGGATTCTATTCGGCCACATCGGGGAAGTTCACGACGCTGCCGTGGCTCGCGACGAAAGAAGATCTGATCAATCTCAACGCCACCCCCCCGCCCCCGATCCGCAAGGTCGTCGCCGCTTCCGAGCTCAAGTGGATCGTCGCCGTCGACGGCTATACGTCGACCCTCTTCCTCTTCGACGGACGCAACGGGAAACTGGTCAATTCCCGGGGGCTCAAGCTCACGAGCGGCGGGCGGTGGCATCTCGCCGGCTACGACGAAACGACGCACCGGCTCTACCTCGTCGTCGAGACGAACGAGCGCCGGGTGATCGAAGCGGCGAAGATAGACGTCCTCACCGGCGAGGGCGAGGTCGTGCCGCTCCCGCAATTCACCGAGGGAGTGGGCATCGTCTGCAACCCCGCGCGCGACGAGGTGTACATCCCGTACGACAACCACCCGTCCGTTCACGTCGTCGATTTCAAGGAGAAAGGAAAGATCACCGAGATCAAGCTCCCCGCGTACGGAAACGACGCGAGCGCGCTCGACGCGAAAAACGGCCTCCTCTACGTCGCGAGCTGGGCGCACGGCGAGGTCGACGTCGTCGATCTCGCGGAGCGGAAGCTCGTGAAACGGATCACCGATCTCGGCATCATCCCCCACATGTTCGCGATCGCCTATAATCCGAACGATAATCTGCTCTATTACCCGAAGGGCGCGAGCGCGGTCAACGGCACCTTCGGCGCCGCCGTGACGGCTCTCGATCCTGTCGCGGGCGCCGCGAAGAAGATCTACACCGGCTGGGCGCCGGTCGATCTCGTCGAGGTACGCTCGCGAAACAGCTTCTTCGTGTTCGACTCCGAGGATCAGTTCGCCGAGGTGCGCATGGACGGGAGCTTCGAGCTGCACCGGCTGCCCTGCGACTACCCCGTCGAATCGATCGTCACTCCCGCCGGGAACGTGTACCTCTCCTACGGCCCGCACCAATCGTACTGGCCCGTCGTCTATATCTGGGGCGCGAAGAACGGAATCCTGGGAATAGCCGCCGGGGATCTCGGCTTCTACGACCGCCGCATACCCCGCCAGGCCCAACAGATGGCATTCGATACGACCGGCACGCTCTATTTCACGCAGAACCTCTGGGGCAAGGAAGAGCAGATGCTCGGCACGCTCGCCGACGAGATTCGCCTTTTCGAGATAGGCGCCCGGATCTCCGTGCCGGACACGATCGAGCGGGAGAATACGCAGCGGATACTCCGCTTCGATCGGGGAAAGAAATGGATCTACCTCGCCCGAGTCGCCGAGAAAGACGGGGATCCGGGCGTCCTGCACGTCATCGATCCGGCCGCGAGGAAGGATCTTTCCCGGGTCGCCGTCGGGAGCGGCCCTTCCGATCTCGTATTCGACGACGAGCGCGTGTATGTCGCCAATTTCGAATCGAAGAGCGTCTCGGTGATCGGCAAGGCCGATTTCGCGGCGAAGGAAATCGTCGCCGGAAACGGACCGCTGAAGCTGTGCCGTCTCGGGGGCAAGGTCTACGTCATCAACCACGCGGACAACACCTTGCAGGAAGTGCGGGAAGGCGGCGCGACCTGGCCGATTCCGTACGAGGGCCTTCCCGACAACCTCTTCGCCTGGGGGAGCGAGCTCGTCGTCACCTCGCACAGCGCTCGCGCGCTCTTCGTCGCGCGGTTCGATCCGGCGACGGAGAGGTTCACGCTGCTGCACTCGGAACGGTATCCCTACGGCGACACGCGGTTCGATTCGCGCAACGTCTCCTTCTATCTGAGCGGACAGTTCGGAGACGCGATCTATTCCCTCACGAACGGGAAAACGGCCTTTGACGGGAGACTCTGGATCACCGACTTCCTTTCGGGAAAGCTCCTCGTGCTCGAGAGGAAGTAATCTCGACGGACCCGCCGTATGACCGCGGACCTGTCCGCCAGTCGGAAGGATTTCGGTTGGAAGCGCTAATTGGCGTATTTATCGGACGATAAATTTATGCATGGTGCGAAAAAAGCTCTTGCAAATAAAAAGCGAAAGGGATACAAGGTAATCCATAATTGGGGACGTAGATAAAAAGTCCGAGAAATGGGCATTTTACGAAGGAGGGATTATGAGGCAGTTCTCCGTTGCTCTTCTGGTCGTCGTCATGGTCGTCGCGATGGCCGCCGTTCCGGCCTCCGCGGGCTACAAGGACCAGTGGGCCAAATACCGCACGACGATGACTCATCAGACCGACAGCAAGATCGTTTGCTTCACCGTTATGCCATGGCCGTGGAAGTGCTCCTGCGCGCCCGCTCCGCCCCCGCCGCCTCCCGCGCCCGTGGACAGCGACGGCGACGGCGTGTTCGATCCGACGGACGAGTGCCCCGGCACTCCCCGCGGCGCCACGGTCGACGCCAGAGGCTGCCCGTCCGATTCGGACGGAGACGGCGTGTTCGACGGCATCGACAAGTGCCCCGGCACTCCGAAGGGCGCCACGGTCGACGCCACGGGATGCCCGATGGATTCCGACAACGACGGCGTATTCGACGGCATCGACAAGTGCCCGAACACTCCTGCCGGAACCAAGGTCGACGAAACGGGATGTCCCGTCGAGGTGAAGAAATTCGTCGATACGGGCCTCATCACGACGACGGCGATCCTGTTCGATCTCGACAAGGCGACCCTGAAGGCCGAATCCAAGACGGAGCTCGATCGTATGGGCGCCATTCTCATGCAGGTGCCTGATCTCGTTATCGAGATCGGCGGCCACACGGACGCGACGGGAACCGATCAGTACAACCTGAAGCTCTCCGACGCGCGCGCGAAGGCCGTCCGTGACTACCTCGTGGCGAATTTCCCGCAGGTCAAGCCGGGGAACCTCGTTTCGAAGGGTTACGGCGAAGGCGCGCCGGTCGCGTCGAACACGACCAAGGAAGGCAGAGCCACGAACCGCCGCGTGGAGTTCAAGATCGTAAAGTAAGTAGCGAGCATTCGCGGGTGACACCCGGGCGGCTCGGCGCCGCCCGGGATTCGCCTCGCCGAAACGAGAAAAGGGCCGCTCCCACGAGCGGCCCTTTTCGTATTCCCGTATCCCGCGAGCCGCGCCGCTCAGCGGACGCCCTTCGCGACCCGGTACACGACGGCCCCGTCGCCCCGCGCCAGCGGCTCGAGAAACGGGGCGGCATCTCCCGCATCCAGAAGCTCCGCGGGTCTTCCCTTCATGCTCGCCTCGCCGATAATGACGAAGTCGGCGTCTCTCTCTTCGACGCTCGCTCGCACGCGCCGCAGATACCCTTCGGCGTCTCGCGCATCCCCGCTGCCCGCGTCGTCGAGCTTGAAATACCGGTACTTCACGTACCGCTGCATGAAGGGGAACGTCCCGAGGACCGTCACGTCAGGGCCATACTCGCGCTCTATCGCGCGCGCCGCGTCGAGCTCGCCGAGCGGCTGCGCCCGCACGTACTGCCGCACGTGCGTGACCGTCGTGAGGAGAAGAGCGACGAAAAATACGGCGACGACGGGCGCGGCGCGAGGAATCCGCCATGCGCCGATCCGGAACGAGCCCGCAAAGGGTCCCTCCAGAAGGAATCTGCCTCCAAGCAGACAGCACAGCGGCAGAATCGGAATCATGAAACGCGATCCCGCCAGAAACGCGACGCAGCCGAGAAGCACGTAGAAGAAAAGAAACGAGAGCATGACGAGCCTCTTCCGATCGATCGCGAAACAGGCGGCAAAAGCGCCGCAGAGCGCGGAGGCGGCGAATATTCCACCGGCCAGCCCTCCCCCACCGATATCTCCCAGCGTCGTGTAGAAGAATTTCGCGAGCTCGCGCAGCGCCGAAGCGACGAGCTTCAGAGGGGCGCTCGCGACTACCGACACGAACCCGTCGTACGGGATTCTCCTGAAATAGGACCAGTCGCCGTTGCCGTGCAGCTTGAATGCGAGGTTCTTCCAATTCTCGTTATACCAGGGAGAACCGAAGACCTTGCCCGTCAGCGCGAAGTGAGGCGCGAGAAACAGCGCGGCGGCCGCGGCGAAAACCGCGAGCCGGGCGATCCTCCCCCGCGCACCGGCCCGCACGGCGGGCGCGAGCAGCGCGACCAGAATCGCCGGAACGAGAAACAGGGCGCTGTATCGCGTGAAATACGCGAGGGAAAAGGCCAATGCCGGAAGGACGGCGGATGCGGGGCCCCGCCTTTCGATCGCGCGCAGCGAGAAAAAGAGCACGGCCGCCGTCAGGGCCGAAAAGCACATATCGGTGGCCGCGTCCATGCCCGTCGTGATGACGTTGTGGTTCAACGCAAGCGCGGCGACGGAAAAGAGCGCGACCCCCGCGCCGAAGTACGCCCTCCCCACCAGATAGGTCATGAGAAGAAAGAGTCCCGCCATGAGCGACGATACGGTCCGGGCGCCGCCGAACGAATCGTCGAGAAGGGCGCCCGCTCCCGCGGAAAGCGCCTGGTACAGGAGCGGATGATACGGATCCCGCGGTATGCTCCCCGCGCGAATCTCATCCGCCTGAACGACATAGCCGTCGTTCTCGGCGGAGTCGGGGATCTCGATCGTGTGGAACCTCGCGCCGAAGAGCAGGAGAAAGAGAACGAACCCCGCGATGAGCAGGCCGGCGGCCGTGTCGCCGCGGTTCATGAAACGAGCGGATAAGCCGGTCATCGTCGTCACCCGAGGAAACGGTGATTCAGGTTCATCATGTCCCGGTAATGGATAACACCGAGGATCCTGTCGTCCTCGCCGGTTACCGGTATGGCCCGGAAACCGTACCGGGCGAACATCGCGGAAGCTTCCTTCAAGGTATTGTCCGGATTCAGGCTGATGATCGTCTCCGTCATGATATCGCCGAGCCGGTCGGCGCCCTTGGCCATGAGCAGCTCCTTGATATCGATGACGCCGAGAAGCTTGTCCTCTCCGTCGACGACGTAGAGGTACATGATGACGTCCTTGCCCCGCGCGAGGCTGCGAAACCCGTCCTGCACCTCGCCGGCGGTCATGCCGGGAGAGAGCTTGAGGAATTCCTGCGTCGTGAAATTGAGGATGTTCTCTTCCTGCTTCTTCAGGATCGATTCTATCTTGCTCGCGTTTTCCGGGCTGAGCATTTTCAAAATCGCCGTGGCGTCCTCGAGCGCGAGGACGGAGAGGATATCGGCCGCCTGGCCGGGGGTCATTTCGTCGATGAGCTCGGCCACCCGCTCTTTCCGGAGAGAGAATACGAGATCCCGCTGCACGTTGGGATCGATCTCTTCGAGCGTGTCGGACGCCTGCTCGGTGTCGAGACCGTCGAATATCGCGACGCGCTGCTCCCGGTCCAGCTCCTCCAGGATGTTCGCGAGGTCGACGGGATGCATGTCGGACAGCTTCTCCTTCAGGATGTTGAGCTTCACGTCCCCCTTGAAGAGGCTCATCGTCGGCGGCAGAGGCTGGATGAACGCCCAGGAGACCGTCTGCTCCTTGATCTTGTCGGCCAGGTTGTAGATGAAATTTGCGAGCCTCTTGAGCCCGACGCGGCGCAGAAGACCGTACCTGCTCAGGTCGACGTCCGTGACGTACAGCTTCCCGGCCCGCTTGACGAGCCGGATGTCGTAGACGATCTCCACCTCGCGCCCCTCGATGTCCACGACCTTCTTGTCGAGCACGTGGTCCTTCAGCAGTATCTCGTCGGGCCGGAGCTCCCGCACGAAGGCGTCGAAGGAATCGATATCGATCGTCACCGCCTTCGGCTCGATGGAGAGGACCTTTTCGAACGGCACGACGGCGGACGGATTGCCGAAGGGCCGCGCGATCACGACGTTCGTCACCTCCGGCAGCTTGATATGCTCGACCACGACGAGATCGACCAGCTTGCCGACGCGTTTCCCGCGGAGCACGACCCGGTAGCCGATGATATCCGTGAGCGAATAGATCTGCTCTCCGGCGCTTGTGTCGGTGGTGGCGGCAGTATTCATCGTTCTTCCCGTCCTATCGCACGAGAGTGATAAACTTGTACACGAGCAGCCCGACGAGCGCGAGCAGGTAGAGCCTGAGAAAGAGGAGCGCCGCCCGAACCGCCGGCGTGGTCTTGATATGAGGAGTCGCGTATTTCTTGTTGATCGCCGAGATCTGCGACGCGGTCGCTCCCGCGAACCTGCCGATTCTCCGCGCGATGACCCCGATGAACAATTCTCCCATGCCTGTCCTTCTTCCGGGCTACCGCAGCCAGTTCGGAAACAGCGTGCTGATCGCGTACATCGTCGAGAGCACGATGATCGCCAGCGCGATCGCGATATTGGCGACGTTCTGAAAAACGCCGTTCCGGTATCTGCCCATCGATTCCTCGTTGTTGAGCATGAGGATCAGGAACACGAGCGAGGCGGGCAGCAGCGTCACGGCGATCACCTGCACGAACAGCGTGATGAGGACGAGCGGCGCCCCGGGGATCAGGACGACGGCGCCCGCCGATAGCAGGGCGAAAAAATAGAACGCGTAGAACCACTGCGCCTCGCGAATTCTGCTGTTCAGCGAGTGCGCCCAGCCGAACACCTCGCCGAACGCCCATGAGCTCGCGAGCGAGATGCAGATGGCGCCGAGGAGCCCCGCGTCGAAAAGCCCGATGGCGAGCAGCGTGCCGAGGTATTTGTTGATGCCCATGAGCTGGACGGCGGCTTCGGCGGCGTCCCGGATGTCCACGCCGCGAAGCAGCGTGCCCGTCACGATGACGCAGAACGCGGCGACGATCACCGTGAACATCGATCCGAGGAACGTATCGATCCGCGCCCAGAGGATGTCCTTTTCCTGGATCCCCTTGTCCACGACGGCGCTCTGCTGGAAGAACACCATCCAGGGGGCGATCGTCGTCCCGATGTTCGCCATGAGAAAAAAGAAGAAGCTGTTCGTGAACCCTCCCGGGGGAATATGCGGGATCAGCCCGTTCGACAGGATGCTGGAGACCGACGGGCGCACGATGAAGGCGCAGGGAATGTAGACGAGGTTCACCGCGCAGAAAAAGAGCGCGATCTTCTCCCACGTCCAGTAGTTCCCGCGAACGATCATCGCTCCCATGATGAGTATGACGAAGAGCACCGTCGCGATGGGAGGGACGTGAAATATGCTCATGGCCGCCGTCATGCCGATGAATTCCGTGATGAGCGTGAGCCAGTCGACGAGGATGAGATCGACGAGAGAGAACCATCCCCAGAACGGCCCGAAGCCGTGGAAGATCGACTCGGCGTGCCCCCGCTTCGTGACGGCGCCGAGACGAACGGTCATTTCCTGGATGAAGAACGCGACGGGCCCGAGGAGAATGAGAAACCACAGAAGACTGTAGCCGAACTTGGCGCCGGTGGCGGCGTAGGTGGTGATGCCGCCGGCGTCGTTGTCCGCCACCATCACGATGATCCCCGGGCCGGCGATGATGCCGTACAGCTTGAGGGCCTTCCATACTCTCCGCCAATTGTAGAAGAGCCTCGCCCAGAAATTCATCGTCCGCCCCTCCGCTCGCCGGCAGGCTGCGGCGTTCGTCCTCGATCAGATATTCTCGAATGTCCTGATCTTCGTCATGCCTTCGTAGTGAATGGTCTCGCCGATCAGAACCCTCGACCTCAGCGTGACGAGCATGTTCCTGAGGTTCACGAGAACGTGGAGCTCCACCGTTATCGTGCTTCCGGGATAAACGGGTTTGTGGAATGCGATGTTGTGCACGCGCAGAATGCAGGAGTCGCCGAAGGCGCGCACGATCGACTTGACGATGATGGCCGAGATGAGGGCGCCCTGAACCGGGGTGCGTTCGAATCCGACCTTCCGCGCGTAGTCGTCGTCGTAGTGGAGAAGGGTCCAGTCGTCGAAGGTCGCTCCGAAATCGTGCATGATATCGCGGCCGACGATATACGTGTGTCTGACGCTGTCGTCCTTCTGAAGCAACGCGGCATCCTCCCGGATTACCCGACGATTCGCGGCGATGAAACTCGCGTCCTTGATATACCCGCCGCGGTCATGTGTCAACGCTTATCGTCCGCCCATGGAGCCGCACTCCCCGCCCCGATCCGTTCGAAGCAAGATCCATGCTCGCCTCGCCGTGCACAATAATCCTTGATATTATCGGGCGGGCGCGTATTCTTCTCGAACTATGTCGGACCGGGGGGGCCGGACGCTTCGATGAAAACGGGGGCTCTGCTATGGCCAACAAGGTGAATTTCGAATACGATCGTTCCTCGAAGATACTCTTCGTCGAGGATAATTGGGATATCCGGACGAAGCAGGACGTCGACGATTTCTTCGCCGAATACTCGCGCATGATAGCCGCGATCGGCGAGAAGTTCTGGATGATCGCCCATATCGACAATCTGGTCATCCACGCCGAAGTCGCCGAATACTACGGCGAGGTAGCGCGAAAGGCCACGACCGATCTTCTGCTCGGGCTCGTCCGATGGGGCGAGGACAGCATCGCGCGAATGACGCTCCGGACCACCGCCATGAAAGCGAAGATGTCCCACAGCATCTATTCGAGCCGCGATGAAGCGGTGCGTGCGATCGAGAAGATGAAGGCCGGGCAGATCGGAATGTAATCGCATTCGGCATCCTCTGCCCTCACCCGTCGGCCAGAAAAAAAAGAGCCGCTCTTTCGAGCGGCTCTTTTCAATTTACCGGCGGCGACCTACTCTCCCGAACGGTCGCCCGCTCAGTACCATCGGCGCATGAGGGCTTAACTTCCGTGTTCGGAATGGGTACGGGTGTTTCCCCCCCGCTATCGCCACCGTAATCCTAATTTTATTGACACAAAAACAGGGTGAATTGACAGGTATCTTCGTAAAATTAATCTGGTTAAGCCGCACGGCTTATTAGTACCGGTCGGCTCAACACATTGCTGCGCTTACACCTCCGGCCTATCAACCTCGTAGTCTCCGAGGAGCCTTTAGGTAACTTACGTTACGGGAGATCTTATCTTGGGAGGGGCTTCCCGCTTAGATGCTTTCAGCGGTTATCCCTGCCGAACATAGCTACCCAGCTATGCCACTGGCGTGACAACTGGTGCACTAGAGGTTCGTTCACTCCGGTCCTCTCGTACGAGGAGCGACTTCCCTCAAATCTCCTGCGCCCGTATCAGATAGGGACCGAACTGTCTCACGACGTTCTAAACCCAGCTCACGTACCGCTTTAATTGGCGAACAGCCAAACCCTTGGGACCTCCTGCAGCCCCAGGATGCGATGAGCCGACATCGAGGTGCCAAACCTCCCCGTCGATGTGGACTCTTGGGGGAGATCAGCCTGTTATCCCCGGCGTACCTTTTATCCGTTGAGCGACGGCCCTTCCACGCAGAACCGCCGGATCACTAAGTCCTGCTTTCGCATCTGCTCGACATGTCTGTCTCACAGTTAAGCTCCCTTATGCCTTTACACTCTCCGCGCGATTGCCGACCGCGCTGAGGGAACCTTTGAGCGCCTCCGTTACATTTTTGGAGGCGACCGCCCCAGTCAAACTACCCACTAAGCACTGTCCCTATACCAGCTTATGGTACAGGTTAGGATTTCTACTAATCAAGGGTGGTATTTCAAGGTTGGCTCCACGGGAACTAGCGTTCCCGCTTCAAAGCCTCCCACCTATCCTACACATGACCAGCCAAAACCCAATGCCAAGCTATAGTAAAGGTGCACGGGGTCTTTCCGTCTAGATACGGGTAACCGGCATCTTCACCGATAATTCAATTTCACCGAGTCGCTTGTTGAGACAGCGCCTAAATCGTTACACCATTCGTGCAGGTCGGAACTTACCCGACAAGGAATTTCGCTACCTTAGGACCGTTATAGTTACGGCCGCCGTTTACTGGAGCTTCAGTTCAGTGCTTTGGCTCCCGAAGGAGCCTGACACATCCCCTTAACTTTCCAGCACCGGGCAGGTGTCAGTCCCTATACGTCGTCTTGACGACTTAGCAGAGACATGTGTTTTTAGTAAACAGTCGCCCAGGCCGATTCTCTGCGGCCCCTAACAGCTTACATCCGCGAAGGACTTGGCCGAAAAGGGCACCCCTTTTTCCGAAGTTACGGGGTCATTTTGCCTAGTTCCTTAACAAGCGTTCTCTCGAGCACCTAAGGATACTCTCCTCGCCCACCTGTGTCGGTTTGCGGTACGGTCACCCCAAACACTCGCATAGAGGCTTTTCTCGGCAGTATGATTAGGGCCAGTTTGTGTCCCATAGGGACTCCCCATCACGCCTCGGAGTTAACGACCGTCCGGATTTGCCTAGACGATCCTCCTACACGCTTAGACCAGCACTTCCATCCGCTGGCTGACCTTTCACTCCTGCGTCCCCCCTTAGCGTCTTTATCGTGTCTGCAGTGGTTCCGGAATTTTAACCGGATTCCCAATCACTTACGCGTTTCCGCCTCAGCTTAGGGGCCGACTTACCCTGAGCGGATTAGCCTTCCTCAGGAAACCTTAGGCTTACGGTGAACAGGTTTCTCGCCTGTTTTATCGCTACTCATTCCGGCATACTCACTTCCATTTCGTCCAGCATACCTCACGGTATACCTTCGACCTATCATGGAACGCTCCCCTACCAGACGACCTTCCCGAAGGAAGATCGAATCCATAGCTTCGGTATTAGGCTTAGTCCCGGAAATTATCGGCGCGGATTCACTTGACTGGTGAGCTGTTACGCTTTCTTTAAATGATGGCTGCTTCCAAGCCAACATCCCAGTTGTCTGAGCAAGTCCACATCCTTAATCACTTAGCCTAAATTTAGGGACCTTAGCTGATGGTCAGGGTTCTTTCCCTCTCGGCAACGAAGCTTATCCCCCGCTGCCTGACTCCCGCACTAAAATAAACGGAATTCGGAGTTTAATTGGGTTTGGCAGGCTTGTAGGCCCCCTAGTCCAGTTAGTGCTCTACCTCCGTCATTCAACGTGCGAGGCTAGTCCTAAAACTATTTCGGGGAGAACCAGCTATTTCCAAGTTTGATTGGCCTTTCACCCCTATCCACAGCTCATCCGAGAAGTTTTCATCCTTCACCAGTTCGGACCTTCACGCGCTGTTACACGCGCTTCATCCTGGCCGTGGATAGATCACATGGTTTCGGGTCTACTCCGCGCAACTTAACGCCCATTTAGGACTCGCTTTCACTACGGCTCCGTGGTGTCATCCACTTAACCTTGCTACACAGAGTAACTCGCCGGATCATTATGCAAAAGGCACGCGGTTAGATCGCTTCAAACCCGAAGGCTCGAAGAAATCCTCCCACTGCTTGTAGGCAAATGGTTTCAGGTACTATTTCACTCCCCGCCAGGGGTTCTTTTCACCTTTCCCTCACGGTACTAGTTCACTATCGGTCGCCGATGAGTATTTAGCCTTAGGAGGTGGTCCTCCTGAGTTCCCACGGGATTTCTCGTGTCCCATAGTACTCGGGTACCCTATCGAGAGAGATTGCTACTCTTTCGCCTACCGGACGATCGCCGTCTATGGTTCACCGTTTCCAGGTGATTCGGCTAGAGTGCAATTTTGTAACTCTCCGACCCTCTATGCACACGGGTCAGATAGGGCCCCACGACACCGGCCGCACAATGCGTGCATGCTTGTAAATGCGGCTCGGTTTAGGCTGTTTCCCGTTCGCTCGCCGCTACTGAGGAAATCGAGGTTTCTTTCTCTTCCTGGGGTTACTGAGATGTTTCAGTTCTCCCCGTTAGCTTCACGGGAACTATGTATTCATTCCCGTGATGATGCAGTTTTGCCGCATCGGGTTGCCCCATTCGGAAATCCCCGGATCAAAGCTTGTGTGCAGCTCCCCGGAGCTTATCGCAGCTTGCCACGTCCTTCATCGCCTATCGGCGCCAAGGCATCCGCCATTCGCCCTTAGTAGCTTAACCAGAAAATCATCTTACGAAGATGCCTGTTTCTTTCACCCTGTTTTTGTTGTCAAAGAGCAAACTGGAACGTCCAGAATCTGGTATTCGTGGAGATGACCGGGTTCGAACCGGCGACCCCCTGCTTGCAAAGCAGGTGCTCTCCCAGCTGAGCTACATCCCCAATTGAGTCCTAGCTCGAAGCCACTCAATGGTGGGCCTAAGTGGAGTTGAACCACTGACCTCGCGCTTATCAGGCGCGCGCTCTAACCAACTGAGCTATAGGCCCCGAATATAACGGAAATAGCGTGCGAGACTTGCTGACGATTCAGTCGACCTGGAGATCCCCAGGCTGCGATCATTGCTGACCGAGCCCGGAAACGCTCCTTAAGAAAGGAGGTGATCCAGCCGCACCTTCCGATACGGCTACCTTGTTACGACTTAGCGCCAGTCACCGATTTTACCTTAGGCGGCTCCTTCCTTGCGGTTAGGACACCGACTTCGGGTACCTCCGGCTTCCATCGCTTGACGGGCGGTGTGTACAAGGCCCGGGAACGTATTCACCGCGACCTGCTGATTCGCGGTTACTAGCGATTCCGCCTTCATGCAGTCGGGTTGCAGACTGCAATCCGGACTGAGACGAGTTTTCTGGGATTCGCTCCACCTCGCGGCTTCGCAGCCCTCTGTACTCGCCATTGTAGCACGTGTGTAGCCCGGGATGTAAGGGCCATGAGGACTTGACGTCATCCCCGCCTTCCTCCGGTTTATCACCGGCAGTCTCCCGAGAGTTCCCAGCATTACCTGATGGCAACTTGGGATAAGGGTTGCGCTCGTTGCGGGACTTAACCCAACATCTCACGACACGAGCTGACGACAGCCATGCAGCACCTGTGCAGATGCCCCCGAAGGGGAAGCCATCTTTCAATGGCGGTCATCTGCATGTCAAACCCCGGTAAGGTTCTTCGCGTATCATCGAATTAAACCACATGCTCCACCGCTTGTGCGGGCCCCCGTCAATTCCTTTGAGTTTCAACCTTGCGGCCGTACTCCCCAGGCGGGGCACTTAATGCGTTAGCTGCGGCACGGAAGGGGTCGATACCTCCCACACCTAGTGCCCATCGTTTACAGTCAGGACTACCGGGGTATCTAATCCCGTTCGCTCCCCTGACTTTCGTTCCTCAGCGTCAGTAACATGCCAGAAAGCCGCCTTCGCCACTGGTGTTCCTCTTGATATCCACGCATTTCACCGCTACACCAAGAATTCCGCTTTCCTCTCATGTCCTCAAGTCAAGCGGTTTCAGAGGGCAGTTTAACGGTTGAGCCGTTAGATTTCACCCCTGACTTACTTGACCGCCTACGAACCCTTTACGCCCAGTGAATCCGAATAACGCTCGCTCCCCCCGTATTACCGCGGCTGCTGGCACGGAGTTAGCCGGAGCTTCCTCTTACAGTACTGTCAAACCGAAGGGCTATTAACCGATCAGCTTTTCATCCCGTATGACAGGGTTTTACATCCCGAAGGACTTCATCACCCACGCGGCGTCGCTCGGTCAGGGTTTCCCCCATTGCCGAAGCCTCTCGACTGCTGCCTCCCGTAGGAGTCTGGACCGTGTCTCAGTTCCAGTGTGGCCGACCACCCTCTCAGGCCGGCTACCCATCGTCGCCTTGGTAGGCCGTTACCCTACCAACAAGCTAATGGGACGCGGGACCATCCTCAAGCGACAGCTTACAAGTAGAGGCCACCTTTGATTGCGGACCATGCGGCCCGCAATGTTATGCGGTATTAGCAACCCGTTAGAGTTGTTATTCCCCACTCGAGGGCAGGTTTCCCACGCGTTACTCACCCGTTCGCCACTGTACTAGCGATCCGAAGACCACTTTCTCGTTCGACTTGCATGCCTAATCCACGCCGCCAGCGTTCATTCTGAGCCAGGATCGAACTCTCCGTAGTAAAAAAACAAAGAGTCATTGCGTGAAAGCAATGCTCTATTTGACATTCCACCTCCGATCCCGAAGGATCGGAGCACGAATCATCTGGCAAGGGCATCGCACGCTATTTCGTTTTCAAAGAACAGTATTCCCTGTATGGAATTTCTCCAGCTACCCAATATATCGCAATCGGGTTTCTTTGTCAACCCCTATGCAGGGATTTTCTGAAGAATTTTGGAGGCGCTGCAATTCGCTATCGAATTTTACCTTAGCGCCCTGTCTATATATCCAATGCGGGAGATATTGTCAAACGGTTTCTTCGAGAAAGCCGATTAATTTTTTGCGGCGGCCCCGCGGGCCCGCGCGGCGCCGCATAAAATGCTTGGAAAATGCCGCGCCCGGGAAGTACATTCTTGCAGGAGCGACCGGACACGAAAAACAGTCGATACGGACAGGACGATTCGAACATATGGGATTCAGACCTCTGACGCGCGGCGAGAAGATCTTCCTCTGGGGAATGGGGCTCGCCCTCGTATGCATCCTCGGCGTCGGGACCGCCGCGATACGGTGGTTCTCGCGCGACCTCCCCTCGATGGAGAGGCTCGAGATGATCGAGCCCTCGCTCAAGACCCGCATCCTCGCGCGCGATTCAACCGTCATCAGGGAATTCTACGAGCAGAACCGCATCTATATCCCGATCGAAGAGATACCGGCCATGGTGCAGAAGACCTTTCTCGCCGCCGAGGATCGCCGCTTCTATCGTCACAGCGGCATCGACATTCAGAGGCTCTTCGTGAGCCTGTGGCGGGACCTGATCCACTGGAATCGCGCGCAGGGCGCGAGCACGATAACGCAGCAGATTTCGACCGATCTCTTTCTCAACAAGAAGGAACAGACCTTCACCCGCAAGATCAGGGAAGCGCTCCTCGCCTTCAAGATCGAGCGCACGTATTCGAAGGACGAGATACTCGAGATGTATCTCAACCAGATCTACTTCGGCGAAGGAACGTACGGGATCGAAGCCGCGTCGAGAAAGTTCTTCGGAAAATCGGTGAGGAATATCGGGCTCAACCAGATGGCGCTGCTCGCGGGGCTGCCGAAGAATCCCGGCGGCTACAATCCGTTCACGAACCCGGAACGCGCCGTGAAGCGCGTGAGTCTCGTGCTCGGCGCGATGGAGGAATTCGACCTCATCACGAAGGCGGAGCGGGATTCGCTGCGCGAGTGTTCGCTCGATCTCGTGAAGAAGGTCGCGGACAACCAGGATTTCGCGGGGTACTTCGCCGAGTACATCCGCCAGATCCTCGAAGAGAAATACGGAGCGCGTTCGATCTATCGGGACGGGTACACGGTCTACACGACCCTCGACGCGAAGCTGCAGCGCGCGGCGGAGACGAACCTCGAGCGGTGGATGCACGGAGATCGAGACGGCCTACGCGCTTCAAGCTCACCCGCGCCCGCTACGAGGCCGCCGTCGCACGCGGGGAGAAGATCGATCCCGATTACCTGCAGGCGGCCCTCGTGGCCATCGATCCGCGCGACGGGCATATCCTCGCCATGATCGGCGGGAGAAACTTCCGCGAAACCCAATACAACCGCGCCATTCAGGCGCCCCGGCAGCCCGGCTCGGCGTTCAAGACCTTCGTCTACATCGCCGCTCTCGAGAACGGATACAATCCGTCGGACATCCTCATCGACACGCCGCTCGTCATCGAGCTGCCGAACGGAGACGTCTACAAACCGCGCAACTACGACAAGAAATTCCACGGCGCCGTCTCGCTGCGCGAGGCGCTGTCGAGATCGATCAATATCCCCTCCATCAAGCTGATCCAGGCGATCGGACCGCCCTCGGTCATCGGCGTCGCGAAACGAATGGGAATCAAGAGCCGCCTGCAGAACGTGCTGTCGCTCGCGCTCGGCGCGAACGAGGTGACGCTTCTCGATCTCACCTCCGCGTACGGCGTGCTCGCCGCCGAGGGAATGCGCGCCGAGCCGATGACGATCCTGCGCATCGAGGATCGGAACGGGAACACGGTCGAGGAATACCGCGAGTACCACGAAGAGGTGCTCCAGCCGGACGTCTCCTACATGATCACCGATATGCTCACGAGCGTGATCGACGAGGTTAACGGAACGGGATGGGCGGTGCGGAAGTACGGCCTCGATATCCCCGTCGCGGGCAAAACCGGCACGACCGACGAGTACACGGACGCATGGTTCGTCGGCTATACGCCGGAGATCGCGATCGGCGTGTGGACCGGCTACGACGAGCGGAAAACGATCGGCGAACGGAATGACGGGCGCCCGTGTCGCGCTGCCCATCTGGATAGAGACGATGAAAGCGGCGTATCCCGACAATCGCGGTCCCGCCTTCAACAGGCCCCCCAACATCATCGAGGAGCTCATCTGCCAGGAGTCGGGGCTCCTGAGCACGCCCTACTGTCCGAAGATCGCGCGGGAGATGTTCATCGAGGGAAACGAACCCTCGCGCCAGTGCGACCTGCACCGCGTGAGCTCGTACGATCTTCTCGACAAGGACAAGGATTTCAGGGATCTCGACAAGGAAGCGTCCCGGGACAAGGTCGTGCCGCACTGAGGCGGCGCTCCGCGGCGGCGCTCCGGAAGGCCGCTCGACGTCATCGGGACCGTTTCCATTCCTCCATGATCGCCACGCTCGCGCTCGCGCCGATCCTCGTCGCTCCCGCGTCGACGAGCTCGAGCGCGAAGGCGGCGGTGCGGATGCCCGCGGAGGCCTTGACCCCGAAGCCGGGGCCGACCGCCGCGCGCATGATCTCCACGTCCCGGACGCTCGCGCCCGGAGGGCCGAAACCGGTCGACGTCTTGACGAAGCGCGCTCCGGCCTTCTGCGCGAGACGGCACGCCGTCCCCTTCTCCCCGTCGGTGAGAAGCGCCGCCTCGATGATCACCTTCACGATGGCGCGTCGCCGCACGCCGCCACGACGCCGGCGACGTCCGCCCGCACGAAATCGAGGTCTCCGGACTTCAGCGCCCCGACGTTCATCACCATGTCGATCTCGTGCGCTCCCGCCGCGACGGCGCGGCCCGCTTCGAACGCCTTGACCGCGGTGTCGACCGCGCCGAGCGGAAAACCGGCGATCGAGCAGACCTTCACGTTCGTCCCCGCGAGGGCGCGCGCGACGAGGGAAACGTAGTGCGTATTGACGCACGCGGAATAGAAATCGTATTCGATCGCTTCGCGCGCGAGGCGCATGACGTCGGCCTCGGTCGCCTCGGGCCTGAGAAGCGTATGATCGATCAGCCTGTTGAGCTTGAGGTCGTTCACCGATACCCTCCCTCCAACGGTCGTTCCGTTATCGCTCGAGCGAGTCGAGAAAACTCTCTCCCGCGCCGGCGCCGAGCCCGAAGAATTCCGCGAGCGTCGCGGCGAGATCGCTGAACGTTTCGCGCGTGCCGAGGGGACTCCCGCGGCGTCGTCCCGGCGATCCCGGCCAGCACCGGCACGTATTCGCGCGTATGATCCGAACCCGGCATCGTCGGGTCGCACCCGTGATCGCTCGTGACGGCGAACAGGGTGCCGGGCGCGAGAAGCGTCAGAAATCTCCCGAGCCATGCGTCGAAACGCTCGAGGCCGCGCGCGTAGCCGGCGGCGTCGCGTCGATGCCCCCACTCCGTGTCGAAATCGATGAGATTGACGAAGAGGAACGAGAAGGGCGTGCCGTTTCTCAGAACGCGCTCCGCGGACCGCATCGCCGAATCGTTCCCGGCCGCCTTGACGATCTTCGTGACGCCGCGCCGGGCGAAGAGATCGTGGATCTTCCCCACGGTCACGACCTCCCGGCCGCTCTCCGCGAGAAGGTCGAGCAGGGTCCGGCGCGGCGGCGGCAGCGAAAAATCCCGGCGCTTCTTCGTTCGCGCGAACCGCCCCGGCGAGCCGGCGAACGGCCGCGCGATGACGCGGGCGACGTGGTGCGGCGGCTCGAGCAGCCTCCGCGCCGTCCGGCAGATCCGGTACAGCTCGCGCACGGGAATCACGTCCTCGTGCGCCGCTATCTGGAAAACGCTGTCCGCGGAGGTATAGACGATGGGGCGTCCCGTGCGGATATGCTCCTCGCCCAGCTCCTCGATGATGGCGGTGCCCGACGCCGGCTTGTTCCCGAGCACGGCGCGGCCGATCGTCTCCTCGAAGGGCACGATGATTTCGCGGGGAAACCCGTTCGGGTACGTCGGGAAGGGCTCGTCGAGCGGACACCCCATGAGCTCCCAGTGCCCCGTCGTCGAATCCTTGCCCGGCGAGCGCTCGCTCATCCGCCCCCACGAGGCCGCGGGGCTTCGAACGGCGCCGACCCCCTCGATCGGAACGATGTTGCCGAGCCCGAGCCTCTCGAGGGTTTCGAGCTTCATGCCTCCGGCCGCGCGCGCCGCGGAACCGAGGGAGTTCGCCCCCTCGTCGCCGTAGCGCGCCGCGTCGGGAAGCGCTCCGACTCCCACGCCATCGATCACTATGGTCACGGCTTGCCGTTTCATGTTATTTCGCGGTGAAATCCGGACGGCTCCTCGCGAAGCTCCTGACATGCGCGAACGCGGACGTCCCTCAGGGCGCCTCGCGGACACCGAGGAGCGTTTTCAGGCTCTCGATCCGCCCGCTGCGGACATAGACGCGCGCGACCCGCTTGCTGATGCGGCAGAGCACCTCGTAGTTGAGCGTTTCGTCCCAGCGCGCGACGTCGTCGGCGGTGATCTCCTCGCTCCCCTGGCGGCCGAATATCACGATCTCTTCTCCGACCTCGGCGTCGGCGAATCCGGAGAGGTCGAGCATCGTCATATCCATCGTGACGCGGCCGACGATATTCACGCGTTTCCCGCGGAACAGAACCTGCCCTTTGTTCGACAGGCGGTGGCTGAGCCCGTGGCCGTATCCGACCGGAACGACTCCCATCTTCATGGGGCCGGGAGCGATGTACGTCCTCCCGTAGCTGATGCTCGAGCCCCCGGGCATGTCCCGCACGAGCACGAGCCGCGCCTTGAAGCTCATGACCGGGACGACGTCGATCGAATCCTTGAGAACGATCGACGGCGCGTGCCCGTACACGAGGAGACCGGGACGGACGAGGTTGAAATGGGACGCCGGAAAATTGAGGATCGCGGCGCTGTTCGCGCTGTGCACGTACCGGAAGGCGACTCCCGACGCGCGGAGCCGGTCGACGATGCCGGTGAAAGCGTCTATCTGTTCCTTCGTGAAATCCGCGTCGCTGTCGGACGCGGGAAAATGCGTGAAGATACCCTCGAGCTTGATGCCGGGGAGCGACGTCATCCGGGAGATCGTTTCGAAAGCGCTCGCCTGCGCGATCCCGGCGCGTCCCATGCCGGTATCGATCTCGACGTGGAGCGTGCAGACGGTCCCCAGACGGGCAGCGATCCCGGAAGCCTTCTCGACGAATTCGTACGAGGAAGCGGTGACGGCGAGATCGTTCTCGAGAACGCCTTCGATCTCCTGGGGGAGAACGGGGCTCAGGATGAGTATCGGAAGCCGGATGCCGCGCCTTGCGAAGCTCCCGCCCCTCGTCGAGAGTCGCGACCCCGAGGATATCGACGCCGCATTCCTCGGCGAGCCGGGAGATGCGGACCGCTCCGTGCCCGTACGCGTCCGCCTTCACGACGAAGAGCAGGCCGACGCCCGGCGGAACGATGCTTCTCACGCGCTCCAGGTTGTGCTTCGCCGCGTCGAGATCGATCTCCACCCATGCCGGAAAGCGGTTCATGTCACGTCCCCTTCGCATGCTCCTCCGCGCGCGCGTCATCGCCGCGATAGATGAACCGGTCGAGGAGCTTCACGTATTCGGTCCATTTGCCGGGACGCGCGGGTTCCTTGTCGAGAACCTGCAGGGCGCCCCGCGCCTGCGCGTCGAGATTATCGATATAGTGGAGAAGTATCGCCTCGATCGTCATCGGAACGATCGGGGATCCGTGCTCGAGAGAGCCGTGATGGCTCAGGACCATATGCTTCAGCTTGAGGGAGAGCTCCGCCGGAAATCCCTCGATCTCGCGCATGCGCGCGTCGAGAAACTCGACGCCGAGCACGATGTGCCCGATGAGACGCCCGCTGTCGGAGTAATCGATGCGGTTCGTGACCTCGAGCTCCTGGACCTTGCCGAGATCGTGCACGAGGACGCCGCACAGGAGAAGATCGCGGTCGATCTCGGGATACACCTCCGCGGCCCGCATCGCGATCGCCGCCATGTCGCGCACGTGGTGCGCGAGGCCGCCGATATACGAATGGTGCCACACGCGCGCCGCGGGCGCCTTGAGAAACCTCGATTTGAACTCCTCGTCGGCGAATATGCGATCGAGGAGCGCACGCAGATGCTCGTTTCCGATCGACGAGACGGCGGTCATGATCTCACGGAACAGATCGCCCGTTTCCTCGGCGGCGACCGGCACGAATTGCGCCGCGTCGTACTCCTTCTCGCCGAGCTTCACGATGCTCCCGACGTGCAATTCGAACGCCCCCTGGTACTGCTTCATCTCCCCCTTGATCCGCACGACGTCGTTCACCTGGATCTCCCGGTCGATCTCCTCCGTCGGCTGCCAGAGGACTCCCTTCAGGGGACCTTCCTTGTCCGAGAATTGAAAGAGGAGAAATCTGCCGTTGACGGAATCCCTCCAGTCCTTCCGCGCGACTACCATGACCCGTTCCACCCGTTCCGCCGCCTTCGCCATAACGCTCATCCGCCTTTCGTGCGAGCATCGTGTTCGTGCGATTTCAAATACGCTAAATCAACGCGCGGATGCGAGGTCAAGCTGAATCGGCCCGTCCGCCGGACGGCGGCCGCGACCGCCCGAACCGCGTCCGGTCCCGAGGAACCGTCGCCCGGCGCCTCCCCCCAAAAAAAATGTGCGGCACACCGGGTGCCGCACATTCGCTTTCACCGTGACAATGATCCGATGCTTACATCTGGATCATGATGGCGTTGCCGCCGTACAGGATGTAGCCGATCTTCACGTCGCCGCCGATGTTCAGCTTCTCGCGCATCGTCCGCGCCGCTCGCTCCGCGGCACCGCGCCATACGAGACGCCGCCGTTGAACGGCTTGTTCTCGTTCATGATCGCCTTCATGACGGCGAGCATGGCGTCGTTCGGCTCGTCGATCGTGAATCCCACGTTCTTGAGCTTCAGCACGAGCTCTCGATTCGGCCCCGGAATCTGCTCGGCGACGATCTTCGCGTTCTCAACCTTGAACTTCTTGTCCGCGATCTCCTTGAGCGTGAGGGCGCTCGAGGTTATCTTGTTGAGCTCGACAACGACGTATTCCTCGGGGGCGGCGAACTGCGCTTCCGGACGAAGGAGCGGCAGCTTCACGCCGGAAGGTTCGCCGACCATGATCGTATCCGAACCGGACATGACGATAATCGACGACAAAATGAATATACGGGTTGAAATACTTGCGGGTCGCCATGGACGAATTGCTTGCCCTCGACGCCCTTCAACTTCGCCTCAAGGCCGTCTCCGATGAAGAACTCGATCCGGTTTCCCTCGCGAACCAGCGCGACGTTATTCGCGGCGCCGATGACATTGGGGGAATCGAAGCTGTACTTGAAACCGATGCTCACCACGTCGCCGGCAGCGGCATTCTTCAAGCTCGTGAGGACGTACGTTTCCTCGACGTTGCCTTTGCAGCCCGCGAGAACGCCGGTGAGAAGGATCGCGACCACGAGGGATTTATAAAGCTTCGACATACATGCGCTCCTTTGCAGGAAGAGGAAAAGCCCTACACGCTCCAGCGGGAAACCTCGCCATGGAAACGGGACGTACCGGAGAAAATTAATATGCTCTCCGCCGCTTGTCAATGATAAATTAATTGCAAGGATAACAGCGAGTTAAAGGCCAATCCCCGGAAGCGGCAGGCACGTCTTTCACTTTTTCTTGTCCATCTCCTTGTCCGTGAGCGGAACGCCGTACTGCATGAAGAGATCCTTGACCTCCTGATTGAGCGGGATGGAGTCGTCGAGCGGCAGGAGTTTCATCTGTCCCTGCTCGATGACGCCGGCCGCGGACAGGGACAGATCGATCCGCCCCATGTACTGGCCCGATCCGCCCGTCGCGAGCATGATCGATTTCCCTTGCTTCTCGAGCTGTTTGACGACCGGTTTTCCGTGACCGACGACCACGAGATCGAAATCGCCCACTTGCCGCGCGAGCTCGAGGGAACGCTCCATTCCCATATGGCTGAGCACGATCGATGAAATCGGCCTTCGTCCTGAGCTCGGGAACGAGGCTTCTTGACCGTTTCGATCGCGGGCAGACACCCTGAACTTCGAGACGTCGATGTAGGCGGGAAAGCGGATCGCGTCGTCGAGAACGCCGGTGATCGCGACGCGCAGCCCGCCATTGAGCGTCTTGATCGTGTAGGGTGCGCCGAATATCCCTTCCCCCGTCTCCGGATCGACGATGTTCGCCGCGACGATCGCGAACTTCGCGCGGCTCGCGACATCGCGCAGGAACGGCAGCCCGAATACGAACTCCGTCTCGCCGGGCGTGAACGCATCGAGACCGACGACGTTCATGGCGTCGAACGCGAGCTCGGCCTCTTTCTCCGTGAACGAGAGCTCCGCGCCGAAGGCGTCTCCCGCGTCGACGACGATGAGGTTGTCGACGGATTCCCTGACCCGCCCCGTGAAGGTAGCCCAGCGCCCGAGCCCTCCCATGTCCTCGATGACGCACCCGCAGGAGCGCACCTTGCCGAGAAGATCGCTCGAGAAAACGACCGTGAGCTCGTCCGGCCGCGCCGGCGGCTTTTTCTTCGCGCCCTCCGCTCCGCACCCGGATCCGAGCGCGACGCACAGGACCGCGGCGCCGACGGCCGCGCATTCCCGCCACCTTGTCATGATTCGCATTATCGTACCGCCTTTCCGCAAATCCGGAATCAGCCTTGCGTCCGCAGAGGTCTTCGAACACCGCTACTGTACCGCGTAGCTCGCGGAGCGCGCACAAGCGCAAATCTCTTGCGCGCCCCGGCGCGCGGTCGTATGCTCCGTCGGGCATGAGCATGCGGGCGATGGAGCGCGGATGAAGCACAGGGAATCGATTTCACCGATGCGGAGCGGCTGGATGATCGCCGCGGTCGTCGCCATCCTCGCCGTCTTCATATCGGCCGACTGGTATTACTACGACAAGACCCGGCGAAGCCTCGACGAGGAGTTCGGGCAAAGGCTCGCCGTGCTGGCGGAACTCGTATCCGCGAATCTCCCGGAGGATCCCGCCGCGATCCGGTTTCGATCCCTGGACGGAGCCCGCGTGGGCGGATACGGCGCTCACCGCGAAGACTCGAGCGCTGCGCGCGTTCTCACGACATCTCCAACATTCTCATCGTGCGCGAGGACGGAACGACGCTCGCGAGCCTCCAGCCCCGGACTCTACCCGGCCGGCGAAGCATATCCCCATTGGGAAATGGATTTTCCGGCGATCATGAGCGCTCTCGGCGGAGTCCCGGCCGCGACGAGGCTCTTCGAAGCCTCCCGGGGGATCTACCTCAAAGCGGGCTATGCGCCGGTTCCGTACGGTTCCGGAACGGCCCGGGCGGTTGTCGCCGTCGAGGCGAGCCCCGCGTTTCTCGAGGGGCTCGTCAGGTTGAGACTCATTCTCGTCAGTCGTGACGGGCTTGTCGGTTCTCGGCATCGCTGCTCTTCACCGTGTTCGCGTTCCGGGCGACCGGGTCCCTCCTCAAGGCGCGGGAATCCCTCATGCGCGCCGAGACGCTCGCGACCATGGGGAGAATGGCGGCCGGGCTGGCCCACGAGATTCGAAATCCGCTCTTCATCATCCGGGGCGCGGCGGAAAAGCTCCGCGACGCCTACCCCGAACGCTCGGCCGAAATCGAGAGCTACGTCATCGAGGAGGTCGACCGGCTGAACGGCACGCTCACCGATTACCTGCTCTTCGCCAGGGATGAACCGGGGAGGCTTCGTTTCTTTCGATCTGGCGGCGACGCTCGAAGGAGCGTGAGGAACGTCCGGGAATCGCTCGAAGGTTCGGAATTGGACCTCGCCGCCGATTTCGAGATCGACCGGGCGCCCTTCTTCGGCGAGGAGAAACGGCTCCAGCAGGCGTTCCTCAACATCATTCTCAACGCGCGGCAGGCGATCGCGGGCAGCGGCCGGGTGCGCGTTTCGCTCGCCTCGAGCGGCCGGCACTACGTGATCCGCGTCGCGGACACGGGAACCGGCATTCCGGAAAAGGACCTCTCCCGGATCTTCGAACCGTTCTTCACGACGAAAACGTGCGGAAGCGGGCTCGGGCTCGCGATCACGAAGAAGGTGATCGAGGATCACGGCGGACGGATCGCCGTAACGAGCGCCGTCGGCGCGGGCACGGAGGTGACGATCACGCTCCCTGCGCCCCGCGACGGCCGGATGGAGGAAATCGGTAACGATCGTGATGCAACGCGAATGCGACGTAAACTCGCGGGGGATGCATATGAGCAGATTCTTGTCGTCGACGATGAAACGAAGATAACGCAGATCCTCGCCGAACGGATCGCCCGGGAAGGCATGGAGGTTTCGACGAGCGCCAGCGCCGAGGAAGCGCTCCCGCATATCGAAAAAGGGGAGATCGACATCGTTCTCTGCGATCTCAGGCTCGGCGGAATGGACGGGCTGGAGCTCCTGAAGCAAACGAAGAGAATCGCCCCGACGACCGATTTCGTCGTGATGACCGCCTACGCGAGCGCCGGCACGGCGATCGAGGCCATGCGGCAGGGCGCATACGAATACCTTATCAAGCCCTTTCAGATGGACGAGGTCGTGCTCCTCCTCAGGCGCATCCAGGAGCGGCGCGATCTCGTTTCGGAGAACGCGGCCCTCCGCGAAAAGATCGCCGGAACCGTTCGCGCGGAGAGGATCGTCGGCGGTTCGGCCGCCGTGCGCGCGATCAGGGAGCTCATCGAAAAGGTCGCGCCGACCGACGCGGCCGTTCTCGTGCAGGGGGAGAGCGGCACCGGAAAGGAGCTCGTCGCCGCCGAGATCCACTCGAAAAGCGCGCGGGCCCGCGCACCGTTCGTCGTGCTCAACTGCGCCGCTGTCCCCGAGACGCTTCTCGAATCGGAGATGTTCGGATATGAGCGGGGCGCTTTCACGGGCGCCGCGCAGAAAAGGCCCGGCCAGTTCAGGCTCGCCGACGGCGGCACGCTCTTTATGGACGAGATCGGCGAGATGCCGCTCGGCATCCAGCCGAAGCTGCTGCGCGCGATCGAACTCGGAGAATTCACCCCTCTCGGCGCGGCGAAGAGCGTGAAGGTGAACGTGCGAATCGTCGCCGCGACGAACCGCAACCTCGACGAGCTGGTTCGCGCGGGGCTTTTCCGCGAGGACCTCTACTATCGGCTCAACATCTTCCCGATCAGAATACCGCCGCTCCGCGACCGCAAGGACGACATCGTCCCGCTCGCCGGGCATTTCCTGGAAGACCTGGCGAACGGTTCCGGCGAGCGCTTCCCGGGTCCGGCTCTGAGCGAAGCGGTTGCATCGAAGCTCAAGGGATATTCGTGGCCCGGCAACGTGCGCGAGCTCAAGAACGTCCTCGAACGCGCCGTTATTCTCGCCGGCAAGGGGCCGATCGCCCCCGAGCACATCATGATCATGAGCCTCGAGCCGGGGAAGGGCTCCCCCGCCGAACGCGTGCGATCCCTCCTCGGAGAGAAATCGCTGCCCGAGATCGAGCGAATGTCGATCGAGCTCGCGCTCGCGGAGTCGAAGGGAAACAAGAGCAAGGCGGCCGGGCTCCTCGGAATCACGAGGCGCACGCTCTATGGAAGACTGGAACGCTTCGGGCTTCAAGACGAGGCGGGAAATGACCCGGAGAGCTGAACCGCTGCACCCCGGCGGCCGAACGAAGTGTACCGATCGGTTCAACAATCCGGTGGGAGGAATCGATGTGGCTTTTTTAACTCTTTATATTTAAAACAGTTAGAGCATACTATATTCTGGCATATGAGTTGCAACATCGCCATATCGGAAGTTGCGAAAGGAGCCTGATTGAAAATATGAATATCAATACCATGAAAGCGAAAATGGCCTTTTTGCTTGTGCTGCTGGCGATCTTTTTCGTGCTGAACGCGCCTGCCGCAAGAGCACAGGGCGACGCGCTCAAGGCAAACGAAGCGTTGTTGAGAACCGATGAGATCATCGACAACGCGAGAATCGCGATCCAGGAAAGCAGGAGCCAGAAGGCGCGCCTCTCTCTCGACATGGCCGCGGGGCTCCAGGCGAAAGCGTGGGACAGCTACCGGAACGAAAGAATTCCGCATGGCCCTCAAGCTCACTGCCCAAGCGCGCCAGGAGGCGCAGCACGCTCTCGCCCTCGCGCGGTCGGACCGGCAATTCGAGCAGAACAACAGCAGGGTGACCGAGGAGACGCGCGAACGCCTCGGCAAGGCTCCGTGACCGGATGATCGAAAGCGGCGTGCAGGACGAGCAAGCGCTGAAGCTCATGGAACAATCTCGGAACCTCCTCGACAAATCGCACCTCAACGCGCAGCAACTCCGCTACCAGCTCGCCTTCAAGCTCGCCGACAACGCGCGCGATCTCGCGGCCCAAGCAGAGGAGCGCTTCAGAAACACACGCGCCCTCAAGGAATCGGCCGAGCGCAGGCTCGCGCTCCTCGAGAGACTCGTCGATCGGGCCCGCGAGCGCGCCGGCGCGCCGGGTCAGGAAGCCGCGCGCGGCCAGATCGAAATAGCGGAAGAACAGATTGAACGGGCCCGGGAGTTCCTCGACGCGGGCCGGTATCGCGAAGCGAAGCAGGCGATCGAGCGGAGCGAGAGAACTCTGCGGAATTCGGTTCGCCTCATGCCGCTCGAGCCGGCGGGGGATCAGCAGAACCGGCTTGAGGAAGCGCACCGCCTCCTCGACCGCGCAGGGGAAATTGCATCGGAGAACGGACAACCGGCCGATCCGAAGACCCTCGAAGTCATCGATCAGGCGCGGGCGATGATCCGCCGCGCGGAGGATGCGCTCGCCGCGGGCCGCGCGGCCGAGGGCTTGAATCTGCTCGAACGCTCCCGCGAGATGCTGCGCGGCGCGATTCGCGCCGAAGCGGACGAAGATGACTCGAGAAACGATCATGATGCGCATCGAACGGGCGGAATCGCTCCGCGACGAGACGAAGAATCTCGCCGACAACTGCCCCGAACCCGGCGCCAAGGATCTCATGGAACGCGCGCAGGAGCACCTGAGGTTGGCGCGCGATAAGCGCGGAGAACGGAAGACTCGAGCCGGCGGCGGCCGAGATAGCCATCGCCCGCAACATGTACCAGAGGATCGGCGAGCTATGCGCGCGGTGATGGCCTGTTGCGCCGCCGGAGCGGTAGCGATCGCCCTCGCGGCGTGTGCGGGCGGAAAACCCGCGCTCGCGCCGTCGACGCCCGGCGAAGGAGCGGCTTTCACTCTTTCCGATTCGCTCGAAATCGCCGCAAACGAGGAGCTCTTCGTCGAAAATCATGCGCGTCTCCTGAAGGAGATCCGGACGCGGGAGGAAGCGGGAACACCCGACGCCCTGATTCTCGAAGCGCTCGCGCTCGTGTCCGCGGGCAAGGAGATGTATCTCCAGGGCCGGATCGATATTGCCGTGAAGCTGCTCGACGAGGCGGCGCGGAACCTCAAGCCGAAACGCTGATGCCGATGCATGAATCCTTCGAAGCGCTCGTCCGCCCGCGGGCTATCGCCTTCCTCGCGTGCTCAACCGCCCTGTTTCTCCTCCTCTCCGTCCCCATCGAGGCGGAGATCAGAAACCAGGTGGCTCTCGGATACGATTCTTTCATCGATCGTTTCACCATACTCGAGGCCGACACCTTCGAATCGGTTCAGGATCTCTATTTCGGCATCGGCAACGCGTTCTATTACCGCAACGGCGCTTCGAAAGCGGGCCTCAGCAATTCCTTCAGATTCGGCAATCAGAGCATCGACGAGTATCTCGACGCGGAGGGATCGATCGCTCCGACCGCATCGACCCTGATAGACCTCAGGAGCGCGTTCACTGGAAACATTTCAGAGAAGGCGGCGATTACGAGTTCGGAAACGATTACGCGCAGACAAACACGATGCTCAGAATCAGGAGGAACACCGGCGGGCATTCCCGTCTGAGCCTCAAGGGCCGATTCGAGCTCGTCGACTATAAGGAAAAGACCGATTTCGACTACGACTACCGCTACTTCGACGGCGGCGCAGCATGGGAAATCGGAGAGGATATCGACAGGATGCTGCATCTGGGTCTCACCGCGGGAAAACGCGAAGTTCCCGACACGACCGCCCTGGGCTACGATCGATTGCTCGCCGAGATCGAAACCCGCCTCTCCGCGGCCGCCGCCTACTCCCTTCATTTCATGTCCGCGGCCGATCGCAAGGATTACCGCGAAACGGCGCGGAGCGCATACTGGAACGTTGCCTCTCAGATCGAGCTGAGCCGCGGTTCCACGGGCAGAGCGGCATTCTCGCTGAGGGGGGAATCGGAGATTCTGCGTTTCGACCGGCCCGACACGGCCTATTTCGACACGCATTTACCGGGACCGGCTTTCGGGCGCGATTGGCGATACGGTCGCTCTCGGCGGTGTACGTCGAACCGCGCTACGCGCTGATGCTCTGCGGGAGCTTCCCCGAGGAGCGCTACCGGGAAATCTCATGCGTTGCCGCGGAGATCATGCGGAGCGACGGACTCTGGTTGAGCCTCTCGTACGAACCCGGATACCGCGACTACACGCTCGATGGAAACGAGCTCTATTCAAATTTCTCCCTGAATCGCCTTTCCGCCATGGGCAGCCTACCGCTGCCGGTCGGAACGACCCTCAACGTGCTCGTGACACACGAGCCCGAATGGCATTCTCGCCGCTGTACTATTTTTCCGTGACGCTCGTATCGATAAATATTACAAAGAGATTCTGATCGCTGGGATCGGATGCGTCCCCTGCCGAACCTTCCCGCTGGATGCCGTCCGGCACGGCGGGAAAAATACTCTTGACATACGGCTTATGGGCTGTTAATTAGCAGGGTGTTCCTCAGCAAAGGAGTGTAAAAATGCCAAGAATTCCGTTTATCGACCCCGATCTCTGCACCCGTCTGCGAACTTTGCGTGGAAACCGTGCCTGATGTGTTTCAGATGGAAGGGGATGTGGCGACGGTCGTCGATCCCGAAGGCGCGAGCGAAGAGGAAATCCAGGAAGCTGTCGATAACTGCCCGGTTGAAGCCATCACCTGGCAGGACGAATAGGCGAAGCCGCAGGGAATTGCACGAAGAGCCGCGCCCCGAAAGGCGCGGCTTCTCCTTTTCATCCTTCGGCCGGACCGCTCGGGGATACGATCCGCGCCGGCATCCTACTGCGAGCAGGCCTCGAGAAGAACCTCGGCGACGTCGAGGGCATGCACGTCCTCCCTGCCGAGGTTCTTGAGAGCGTCCTCGAACATCGTGAGGCAGAACGGGCACGCCGTGAAGACGTGGTCGACGCCGAGCCCGAGCAGTTCCCTCGCGCGGTCTTCGTTGATACGGGAGCCGAGGGTTTCCTCCATCCACATTCTTCCTCCCCGCCCCGCAGCAGAAGCTCGATCTGCCCCGCCGCCCGAACTCGGCGACGCGCTTCGTCACCGAGACAGGAGCGCTCGAGGCTCCCGCATGACGCCGTTGTACCTGCCGAGGTAGCACGAATCGTGGTAGGCGCCGCGCAGCGTTTCGAGGCGCCGCGCCTTCAATTTTCCCCGCGAGAGGAGCCCGAGCAGGAATTCGGAGTGGTGCAATGCGGGCATGCTGAGAGCCCGAACTGCGGATATTCGACAAGGAATGTGTTGAGCCCGTGGGGACACGCCGTGACGATTGTGTTGAACTTGTATTTTCTGAGCGTCTCGATGTTCGCCTGGATCTGGGCCTGGGCAAGATACTCGTTTCCCATCCGGCGCGCCGTCTCTCCGCAGCACATCTCCTCCGTGCCGAGTATGGCGAAATCGACCCCGGCCATCTGCATGAGCCGGACGACGGAGCGCGACACCTTCTGGGACCACTAGTAGAACGATCCGGAACAGCCGACCCAGAAGAGGACGTCGAAGTTCTTCTTCTCGGAAGCGAGCGGCACGCCGAGCCCCGCGGCCCAATCAGCGCGCGACGAATACCCGATCGCCCACGGGTTGTAATTGACCTCCATGTTCTTGAATACCGGCTGCACTTCCGCG
>CAVVEY010000020.1:0-543571 GCA_963747385.1 uncultured bacterium
CGATCGCGGCGATCGTCGCGAGGATCCCGAGCGAAAAGAGCGCGGAGAGCGCGAATGCGCGCCGCTTCGTGACGACTCCCTGTCCGTCGATGAACCCCACGATGAGCGGGATGCTCGAGAGGTGGCAGGGACTCAAGAGAATGCTCAGAACGCCCCAGGCCATCGATGCGGCAAGGGCAATGAGAGGCGTTCCCTGGAGAGCTCCGGTCAGGCGATCGAACAACGACAACATCGTCAGACACCCTTCTGCTTGAGCACCTTGACGAGCTCGTCTTTGGGGAAGTATCCCTCGTGCCGGAAGTACTCTTTTCCGTCCTTGTCGAGGAAGACCTGCGTCGGGATTACGCGAATGCCGTATTGCTTCCCGTAGGGCTTCCCTTCATCCGTCCAAACGTCGTGGAAAACAACCTTGACCTTGCCCGCGTACTCCTTCTCGATTTCATCCATGATCGGCTGCATCTTCTTGCAGGGAATGCACTTGACGGAGCCGATTTCGACGAAGGTGACGAGCGGCGCAGCGGCCTTCTTATCCGCGAGCTTCTCCTTGTCCGCCGACTTTTCCTTGCCCGCCTGCGCCTTCTTCCCCTCCTGCGAGCACGCGATCCCGCTGATCAGCGCGATTGTCAAAACTGCCGCGATTGCGATCCTCTTCCTCATCCGTCTCTCCTTTGCCATGCCGGTGCTACTTCAGCAGCGTCTCGATATCGGCCGCCGACAATACCTTCCCCACGCTCTTCACCGGCCCGTCCACAACCAGAGCGGGCGTCATCATCACGCCGAACTTCATGATGTCCTGAATCTTCTCGACCTTCTCGATCTCGGCATCGATGCCGAGCTCCTTGACCGCCGCTTCCGCGTTGGCCGCGAGCGCCTTGCACTTCGGGCACCCGGTGCCCAGTATCTGAATCTTCCTCATGACCTCTCCTTCGCCAGGTTTATCTGCCGCCCGACAGCGCCCCGAATACCATGCCGGTGATCGTCGCCATGACGACGACGAGCAGCGATGTACGTGAGCGTCTTCTTCGGCCCGAGAATCGAGTTGATGACGAGCATGCTCGGAAGCGAGAGCGCGGGCCCCGCGAGCAGGAGCGCCAGAGCCGGGCCCTGGCCCATGCCGCTGTCCAGCAGACCGCGCAGAATCGGCACCTCCGTCAGAGTGGCGAAATACATCAGAGCCCCGGCAATCGACGCGAAAAAGTTGGTCCACACGGGCCAGATCGCTTCCAGCCACCCGATATGGAGGCCGTCCGGCTTTCCCATTATCTGGAGGAGAGCGCGCGGCGAATCTCCCACGAGCGCCTGAACCCATTTATTGGGAATGATCCCCGCATCCGTGCTCGCCGGACTTCCGAGGAAGAAGCCCGCCGCGAGGACACCGACGAGGAGCAGGGGGAGAATCAGCTTCGCGAAACCCCACGTTTGACCCCGCCACTCTTTCAGCTCGGCGCCTCCGAAGAAGGTCAGCGCCGCGAGTCCCGCCGCGCCGGCCGCAAAGGCCGCGATCGGATACTGCGGCATCGCAAGCCCGATCGCCGCGACCGGAACCGCAGCGAGCGCAAGATACGAAGAGCCTGACTTTGAAGAACCGCCACAAGCTCAACGCCAGCAGGATCGCGAAAGCGGCCGTGATCTTCCATTTGACCGCAAACACCGCCGACCAGAATCCGGCGGATTGCTGGGGTCTCGCCCAGTTGGCGAAGATAAGGATACCGGCCATCGCGAGGAAGTAGATCCCCACGTGCCACAGCGGCCGCGCCTTCGCGGCGTCCTCGCCCAGATACACTTCCCCGGCCGAGGCCGCCTTGGCCCGCTCTTCCTTCAAGAAAATGAAATGCATGAGGAGCCCGATGACGACGCTGAACACGACCGCGCCGACCGCGCGCGCGAGACCGAGCTGCCAGCCGAGCACGCGCGCCGTCAATACGATGGCCAGGATGTTGATTGCCGGGCCCGAATAGAGGAAGGCGATCGCCGGCCCCAACCCCGCCCCGCGCATGTATATGCTGCCGAAGAGCGGCAGCACCGTGCACGAGCATACCGCGAGAATCGTGCCCGAGACGGAGGCGACGCCGTACGAAAGCGCCTTGTTCGCCTTGGGCCCGAAGTACTTCATCACGGCGTTCTGACTGACGAAAACACCGATTGCGCCGGCGATGAAGAACGCGGGCACAAGACAGAGCAGAACGTGCTCCCGCGCATACCAGCGCAGGAGCCGGAACGCCTCGACGATCGCGCCCTGAAATCGCGGAAGCTCCGCGGGCATGTAGTAAGCGCCGATGAATATCGCGATCACCCAGAGCAGGATCTTGAGCTCTCTTCTCACCCGCGCGTCCTCCTCAGCACCTTCCTGCGTCGCTCGAGCTCGATCTTCAGCACCTGCATGGAGCAGTCGACCGCCTTGAGAATACAAGGGCTCGCCAGATGATGAATGGCCTTCGTCCCTTCCTTCCGCTCGCTCACGATTCCGACCTTCTTGAGCTGCGCGAGATGCCGCGAAAGGGTCGATTGGTCGACCCTCACCAATGTATTGAGCTCGTTCACGCAGAGGTCCCCGCGGCTCAGCGCGTCCACCAGAAGAAAGCGCACGGGATGCGCCAGCGCCTTCATGATATCGGCCCTCGCCTTGGCTTCTTCGTATTTCATGTTAATGATAATATGCGCATACTTGCATATTGTCAAGAGCGAATAATCCACTCTCGCCCGAAGTCCCTGCGCATGTTCAGGATATCGCCTTCGAAGGTCAGAGCGATCGGATCGAGCGGCTCACCAGACGCCGGTCTGGAGGTACTCGTTGATCGCCCGCGCGGCCTTGCGTCCCTGGCCCATCGCGAGAATCACGGTGGCGGCGCCGAGCACGATGTCCCCGCCCGCGAAGACGCCCTTCTTGCTCGTCTTGAGGGTATCCTCCGCGGCGACGACGTTCCCCCACTTGTTCACCGCGAGGTCGGGGGTGGTCGACGGGACGAGCGGGTTCGAGGCGTTGCCGATCGCGACGATGACGACGTCCACCGGGATCCGGAACTCGCTTCCCTTGACCGCCACCGGGCGGCGGCGGCCGGAGTCGTCGGGCTCGCCGAGCTCCATCTTGAGGCACTCGATTTCCTTCACCCAGCCGTTCTGATCGCCGATGATTCCCACGGGATTCTGGAGGAGCATCATCTGGACGCCCTCTTCCTCGGCGTGCTCCACCTCTTCGACTCGCGCGGGCATCTCCTTCTTCGAGCGGCGATAGACGAGGTACACGTTTTCGGCGCCGAGGCGCAGCGCGGTGCGCGCCGAATCCATCGCGACGTTCCCGCCGCCGAAGACGGCGACGTTCTTCGCGCGCGCGATCGGCGTGTCGGTGTTCGGGAACGAATAGGCCTGCATGAGATTCGCCCGCGTGAGGTACTCGTTCGCCGAGTAGACGCCGTTCAGGTTCTCGCCGGGGATATGCATGAAGAGCGGAAGGCCGGCGCCCGTGGCGACGAACACGGCGTCGAAACCCTCGTCGAAGAGCTCGTCGATCGTGGAGAGCTTGCCGACGACGTAGTTCGTGCGGAGCGTGACTCCCATATTCTGAAGATTCTTGACCTCGCGCATGACGATGCGCTTCGGGAGCCGGAATTCGGGAATACCGTAGATGAGGACGCCCCCCGGCTTGTGGAGCGCCTCGAATATCGTCACGTCGTGCCCCTCGCGGCGCGTGTCGGCGGCGACGGTGAGCCCCGCGGGGCCCGAGCCGACGACGGCCACGCGCTTTCCGGTCGAGGCCTTGATGACCGGCACCTCGGCCTCCCCCTGCTCCATCTCCCAATCGGCGGCGAAGCGCTCGAGCTTGCCGATCTGGACGGCCTTCGCCACGTCCTTGTTGCTCTTCCCCACGACGCACGTCTTCTGGCACTGCTCCTCCTGGGGACAAACGCGGCCGCAGACGGCGGGGAGAATGTTGGTCGTCTTGATCTTGTTGATCGATTCGCGGTTATTGCCTTGGAGAATCGCTTCGATAAAACCGGGAATGTCGATTTCGACCGGGCAGCCCTTGACGCACGGGGCGTTCTTGCACTGGAGGCAGCGCTGCGCTTCCGTCTGGGCCATCTCGGCCGTATAGCCGAGCGGCACCTCGTTCACGTTGTGGATGCGTTCGTGGGCGTCCTGCTGCGGCATAATTGACCGGCGGGATCTGAAGCTTTTCTTTCGTCGTGAGCTTTTTCGCTTCCATCGTCTCACGCGGCCCGGGGGCCGCTGCCTCCTTACTTGTACTGGCAGTCGTGCTTCTCGTGCATTTCCCTGGATATCTTCTCGTCCGATTCGTACGCCCTGAGGCGCTTCAGCATCTCGTCGAAATCGACCTTGTGCCCGTCGAACTCCGGCCCGTCGACGCAGACGAACTTCGTCGCGTCGCCGACCGTGACGCGGCAGGCGCCGCACATCCCCGTGCCGTCCACCATGATCGTGTTGAGGCTCACGAGCGTCGGAATGTCGTGCTTCTTCGTGAGCAGGCTCACGAACTTCATCATGATGGGCGGGCCGATCGCGACGACGAGGTTGATCTTGACGCCGTCGTCGATCGAGCTTCTGGATCGCGTCGGTGACGAGCCCCTTCATCCCGTAGGAGCCGTCGTCGGTCGTGATGATGACGCGGTCGCTCGTCGCGCGCATCTTCTCTTCCATGATGACGAGGTCCTTCGTGCGGCCGCCGAGGATCGTGATCACCTGGTTCCCCGCCTTCTTCATCGCCTGGGCGATCGGATGCGACGGCGCGATGCCGATCCCGCCGCCGACGATCACGACCGTGCCGAAGAGCTCGATGTGCGTGGGCTTCCCGAGCGGCCCCGCGAGGTCGCAGATCTCCTGGCCCGGCTCGAGCGACGAGAGCTGCTTCGTCGTCTTCCCGACGACCTGCACGACGAGCTCGATCCAGCCCTCGTCGGCGTTCCCGTCGGCGATCGTGAGCGGAATGCGCTCGCCCGCGTCGCACGTGCGGAGAATGATGAATTGCCCCGCCTTGCGCTTCTTCGCGATTTCGGGGGCCTCCACCCTCATGCGGAAGACGAACGGCGTAATGAATTCCTTCTCGAGAATCTTGTTCATATCACCCTGCGGCTTGTCGTTTGTACGTTCTTAGAGTGCTGAGACACGCAAAAAGTCCATTATATGTAGCAGGGAACGGGGCGTGAAATCAAGAGCTTTTTGGCGGCCGGCGAAATCGGCTATCTGTCCGCAGGTGACGACCCGCCCCTGCGGAACTCGCCAAATGATCGCGCAGATCAGTTCGTATCCATTTCACCGATATTCGATCCGGGGGGACTCAACACATCCCAAGGTCATCGAGCCGCCTCTCGGCTTTGCCGTCATTCGTCATTGCTCGCTACGCCGTGGCCAATAAATAGAATCCCACGACGATCAAGAGCACACCGACGGCGAGGCGCACGGCAGGCACGACGCGACGCGACGCGACGCCCAGGCGCGTCAGCCCGAATCCGACGCCGATCAGGCCCGCGGCCAAGGGCAAGCTGAATCCGAGGCCGAAGGCCGCGAGCAGCGCGGCTCCCATGACCGGAGCGCCTTTCAGCACCGCCGCTCCGACCGCCATGGGCAGGAGCGGATTGCAGGCGACCGAGCACGCGGCCGTACCCCCTCCGACGGCCAGTCCGTAAACTATCGCGCCTCCGGCGCCGTTCCCGAACACCTGCCGGTCGGGATCGCCGCCCGGCGCCCTGAAACGCAAGAGGCGCAGATTGACCAATCCGAACATGACGAGCAGGAGCCCCGCGGCCAATCGCCAGTACGTGCCCGCCGAGGCGCCCGCGGCTTGCCCCAAGAGACCGGTGACCAGACCGAGCCCGGCAAGAGAGAGCATTATCCCGATCGTAAAGAATAGAACGATGAGCATGAGCCGGCGGCGGCCCGGTCGCTCACCCAACGTTCCGGCGTACCCGGCCACGGCGCCGATTACCGGAAGCGTGCAGCAGGAGCTCAGCGCTCCGAGAATGCCGATCAGGAATGCCGCGGGAAGACTTATGATGCCGAGGCGATCGGCCGAGAGTGCCTGGCGAATCCACTCCTCCATAAGTCCTCCGTCAGCGGCTTCCGCAGGTGCGCTTGCACGCGGTGCTGTCCGCTCCCTTGGCCGGTTGGGCCGCGCACTTGGCCGCGGCGGCGGCGCCCGGACAGCATGAGCGTCCCGCTGGAGCCGCCTTTCCCGCGACCGGTGCGGCCACCGACCCGCAGGACGCGGCCGGCGTGCAAGGATCGGCCGCCCGTTTCTCGAGAAGAGAATACGCGCCGACTCCCACCGCGGCGAGAATCACGATCGCGGCGATCAGCGTCCTGAGCCATGGCCGGCGCGACGGGCCGGCACCGCACGCGCAACCGGCGATAGATCCGTTCGCCCGATCCGATCCGTCCCCGCAGCAATCATCGCGGCGTTCGTCGCAATTCTTTTCTTCTTCCATTCGTTCCTCCCGTTGCAGAGTCGAAGAATGACGCCAACAGCTTCAAAGTGTTCCCGCTGATCCGGCACTCGATCCTCCGGCCACGCCGCTCGACCTGCATAAGACCGGAATTCCGAAGCTCCTTGATGTGATGGGACACGGTCGAAGCGGCCAGCCCGAGATCCTTGCCCAGATCGCCCACGCAGCAGCGGAGCCCCTCGACGCTCGTTTCGCAACGCCCTTCAGGAAGACACCGCGCGGCGAGCTTCATGAAAATGCGCAGCCGCTGCGGGTTGGACAGCGCCTTGAAAATGACGGCGAAACGAGCGACGTCGTTCTTTCGATAGTTCGACATAATTCGAAGTATAGGGAGCGATGTGCGCCCCGTCAAGCGGGGATCTTCATCGAGCTGAACTCTCGATTGGAGAGCGACCCTTCGAGCCCCGCCATCGGAAGCGCGCGAGATCGATGCGTCCGTCCGCGTCGAACTCGACGCCTTCGATCTCGAGCCTGATGCGCTGCTCGACGTCCCCTTCGGGAATGACTGCGCCGAGGCTGAGCCGCCCCCGGGCGTTGACGACGCGGTGCCACGGAACCGTCGTACCTTCCCGAAGCGCATACAGCGCGTAGCCGACCTGGCGGGCGTGGCCGGGAAACCCCGCGAGATCCGCGATCTGGCCGTAGGTAGCGACGCGGCCTTTCGGGATCCGGCGGATGACCGCGTAGATACGCTCGTACCGGCCGCTCATCGCCTGATCGTCTGCCGCCGCGAGCGGGCCATTTCGTCCGCGTGCCCCTGCACGCCGAGCCTGCGGATTTGCTCGATGCACGCGGCGCGGTCGGAGCGCAGCAGCAGCCCGAAGAGCTTCGACATGATATTGTTGAAATCCCCGCACGAGCGCGGATCGGCGAAATCCGCGCAATCGGCGCACGAGGCATACGAGCGATCGCCGCAGCACGCGCGCACCTTGCACCATTTCGCCTTCACGTTTTCGCGGCAGCCGGGGCACCTGCCGCGCAGATACGAACCGCACGCGCCGCAGTAGAGCCCGCAGCGGGCGACGAGACTCGCGTCCGAAACGACCTCGCGCATAGACGGTCTCCCTCTCGCTATCGCCGGAGTGGAGATTCTACTCGGGCATCCCTTCCACCCGGCTCAACCAGTGCATCACGTTCAAAAGAAGCTGATGGTTCCGACCGGCATCGGGCGAGTTCATGCCCACCGGTATCCTGTTCGGCCCGCCCAGCTGCGCGCTGAACATCGCAGCCTCGCCGAAGACGGCCGCGCGGCCTTTGCCGATCTTTACGATCGCGCCTTGACACCAGCCGTCGATCGGAACTTCAGGGGCATCGGGCGTGATTCCCGGCGCCTTCTTCGTCTCCATCGAAACTGCCTTCGCGCCGAATACGAGGATCGGCGCCGCGTCCTTCGGCGGCTTGAACGCGGAGCCGGTGAAGGTCGCCGCTTTTGTCACTCGTTCTTCGTCGGTCCTGCCGCGCGTGACCGGACTTTCCTTGAGCCCGCTCGCGGAATCGAAGATGTCCGCTATCCGGCCTTCCGTTCGATTCCCGGCTCTCGCATAGCCGTTGCTGAACTCGAATCCGAACGCGCGCGCGAGGTCGATCGCCGCGCCGGCAAACGGCATGTGATCGGCGATCAGAAAGAGCGAACCGCCCAGCTCGACCCATGCGCGGACTGCCGCGATCTCGGCCGGTGTGAATGCGGACGGAGTCGGAAGCGACCAGTCATCCTCGTTCCGTTCGTTCAGCGCGTTCGATATGACGAGGACGTCCACGTCCTTCAGCGATTCGAGGGAAAACGGCTTCGCGAAGCCTTCGATACGGTATCCGTCGCGCCGCAGGAAATCGGCGAACGGCTTGTAGCGATCGTCGGCTGTATGGAAGTTGTGGTGCGCCTCGTCGATCGCGACGAGCGGCCCGTTCCCCGATTCGTACGCGGGTTTCGGAATCGGCGGATTGAAGTCCGGATCGGCTACCTGTTGGGCCGGCGCCGCGGCCGCAGACGCCAGAACAATAAGACCGAGTAACAGAATCGTTCTCCCCATTACTTACCCTTTCCCTGCTGAGCAGAATGGTCACGTATCAGATTGACCAACGCCGCTCCCGCCCCAAAAGAACCGGCGATGACGCCGATGAGCTGCGCCGTGTTCCACGCTCCCGCGTGAGCTCCTCCACGACAGTCCATCAGCCTTCCTCAGGCAAGATCCGCCCCGTGATCCCGCAACAATTCCTTCAACACCGAACGGTGGCATCGAGTTTCATCCGCGCAGTAGCAGCCGACGGAAAAATTCGTTTGCTGGGAGAGCGCCGCGAGGAGCGCGAGCAGGCGCTTGGCCTCGGGGCGGTTCATTTCGGCGCGATAGCGCTCTACGAACGCCTTCCACGACGGTTCGTCGTGCGCCTGCTGCGCCCGCTTGAGCAGCGCTTCCGACGGGGCGAGCTCCGGGAGCCATACGTCGTAGATATCGCGCGACGCATACTCGGCCTTCGGCACGCCGCGCGGCGGGCGCCGCACGGTGCCGATGCGCAGCCCCTCGTCGGGCGCCCGAGGGCTTCCCAGCCGCACCACGCGAATGGCCATGCACGTCACCTCACGTTGAAGAAGATCTCTTTCGATTTATGGCGCAGGTCGATGTTCGCCCGGTCCGTGGCGACGAGCACATAGAGCATGTTGAGAGCCGCCAGAGGCGACGGCACGCGGCGCCGGTTCCGCGAGCGCGCGTAAACGAGCTTGGAGGTGAGCCCCTGCTGCCCCCGCAGCCGCCGGTAGAGCCGGTCGACGACTTGCCTGCTGACGAGGTTGAAGTTCCCCGCGCTCCTCTTGCTGTGCGAAACGGACATGACGAAGTACTGCCGCGCGCTGGAGAGCACGTAGTAGTGCTGGCGTTTCCCCTGCACCTCGCCGTGGTACTCCAGGCCTTTCATCAGGCTCTTGAGGCTGAGTCTCTTCATATTCCTTGCCTCCGGTCCCCGATCGTTTCAGGCTTCGGAACTAGAGCGTCCTGTCCTTCCAATTCCACCATTTGAGCAATTCGGGATCATGCGCTTCATGGCTCGCATAGTAAACGGCGCACCGGAATGCGTAGAGCACGCACCTGTCCAGGCTCTTGCCGTGAATCTCGCAGAGCCGCTCATACATCCGCTCGGGATCCTGATCGCGAAGCTCCGAAGGATCGGTGAACCCGACTTCCCTGATATGATGAGCCAGATTCGGCCCGATTCCCGGTATTTCCTGAAGCGTGTCTCTGTTTGTTTGTGATCGTTTCATCTTCAGGTCCTTTTGTTGGTAATTACGGGCAGCCTTCCCTTCCATTCGTCCCACGCCTTCGAGTCCGTGGCCAACTCGCACATGAAGTGCGCGACATTCGCCATGCTGGTGCTGTCCGGGGCGAAGAGACTGCTCACAAGACCGTCGTGCAGCGAATACTCCGAAACGTCTCCTTCCCGCAGCGTGTCCGGGCGGACCGCGACCCATTGCACGAACGGGTCGGCCATCCCGACTTCGCAACAGAGGAAGTCCGCCGCTCGCTGGTTGTCTCCGGCCGGAGGGACGAGGGCGCGGAGAATCCGCATGACCGCCCTTTCGAGCCTCCCTCGGCGCGTGTCGAGGCCCCCGGGGCGATTCACCGAGACGCTGCTCATGAGAATGAATTTGACCGGATTCGCGGGCCGCAGCGTCTCGATCGCCCGGCACAGCCTCGTCGTGGCACGCGTGACGAGATCGCGCGGCGGCCCGAAGATGCCCTTGAGGTCGGTAACGTGCCCGAGGCACGAGATGACGGCGTCGCAGCCGCGGATCTGGCGCTGGAGGTCGTCGTCGCCGAGGGACAGGAGATCGGCCTCGATCACCGTCAGGTTGGGGTCGCCCGCGGCGCCCGCCGGGAGCTTCCGGGCTGATCGCACGACGGCGCGGACGCCGACGCCGCCGTCCAGAAGCCGCTTCAGGACGCGCCGGCCGGTGCGTCCGGTGCCGCCGACGAGAAGGATGGTCCGCTGCGAAGACATCGTCGAATCTCCAGTTTGCGCGATCAGAGCCGTCAGCGAAAAGCATGTCGGCCGGCGCGCCACGTGCGGAGCTATGCAGCCCCTAAAGGAGTCACGTGCGACAAGTAGAGCCGCCAAGCGCCTTCTCTATGGATATACATATCAAGAAATCTCAAGCGATGCTCAAACTCATGATCGGCATATGTGCCTCGAATGCTGCCCTTGCCCGTTATTATCCCCACGTCTCCCAGGATTCGTATTTCAAGATCTTCGACGTCGTATCTATCCAGCCTAACGCCGCCCGGACGATATGCTTCGAGAACCATTTTTATATCTTGAGGCTGGCCCTGAAGATCAAACCCTCGGTAATCTTCGGTGATAATCTCTTGAAGAGCTTCGGCATCGGAATCAAACAAGGCATTTTTGAACCTCTCAAATGTGAGCAAGAGTTGTTCTTCTGCACTCACTAGGACTCCTTGGCCTCTCTAACGCAAGTGTCAACTGCGGCCCGCCGCAGGATTCAGTCTCGATTCGGCTCGGCGCCCAAGCGGCGGCCGACAGCTGCACACTGAGTTGGGCGGCTCATTCTCCCTCACATTCGAAACGGTGCTGACGAGGCAGGCCTCGCAGTAACGCCTCGAACAAATACGTCCGCGTCGAGTAAGTCGGATTAGCGGTCCCTCGGAACTCCACGGTGAGATGTTTCGCCGTGACATCCCTTCCGGTCTTGAATTCCCACGCAGTCATGCTCCTGGTTGCATTGATCAAGACGCACTCCAAAGTGGCGGCAACCAGGGTGTCGGGGTTGCACCCGAGCTTCGACATATCCATCTTGGTCAGGTCGATGAACACTCTCATAGTGTCGCCAAATAGAGCTTGCTCTTGCGCATGGTAGGAATACGCAGCGGCAGACAGACCCGCCAGACTCGCGGCGTTCCGATTCACGGGCTCACCAGCCTGGTTGGTCACGAAGCTCTTGTCGCACGTGTACCACACTACATCTCCCCACAACCGAGAACCGAGGTACCTTACGAACGTCACGTCACTGACGCGGATCCCTTCCTCCGTAAGAATCGGCTGGGCGACCTCGATTGCCACCTCTTCCGTGGAGAAGGCCGTCCCGGCCACAAAGAGGGACAATACCAGCAAGACCCACATCCTCGCCGTCATATTCATGAATCCTCCGTGTAAGAACGCATTGTCCGCCTAACGCAAGATAGACGGTTCTGTGTATCGCAGATGGGACTGCGAATTCTTGCTGCATAGCAAAGCTGCTGGCCCTCGGGAATGTCTGTATCTTACCATAAATCAACAGGATCAATCAAGGGTTGTCCGGCGCCATCCGGTGATAGACTGCAAGCGCTTGCATCGATATCCGATAAACACAGCAGTTATCTATGGATCCGGAACCTCACTCACCATCTGCCCCCGCTGCGGCATCCCGGCGCGAGGCGCCCGATCTTCCGCGGACCGCGTATCCAGGTGAAGCACCTCATCGGCCGTCAGGCTCTCCACCCCGAGCTCGCTCTCGACGCGGCCGCGGATAAGGAACGGCCCCGGCCCGCGCGCGAGCGAGCGCGCCGCGCGACGGTAGGCCTCGGGGAAGCAGGTCGCCTCGAAACGCCCCCATTGGTCGGAGAAGGTCACGAAGATCATCTCCTCCATCGTGCCCGCCGTCCGCGTCGACTTCCACGTCACCTTCCATCCGGCGATCTCGATCTCGCGTCCCACGCACCGGGGCAGATCGATCGAGCGGACGAAGCGCCCACCATGGCCAGCCGCGGCGATCTCGTCCCCGAACATCTCGAGCGGATGGCCGCTCACCGCGAGATCGAGCGTCTCGAGCTCGAGGGCGATGCGGCGCGCACGGTCGTACTCGCCGATGCGGGGAAGACGGCGAATGAGCTCGCGCGGGTCGGGGCCGCCATCGCGAACCTCGCGCGGCCCATCCGCGCCCGGCCGCAGCATGCGGAGCTCCCAGAGGAGCTCCGGCCGCGTCCGCCCGAAGCTCGCCATCGCCCCGCATCGAATGAGCGTCTCGACCTCGTCGCGCGAGGCCGGCGCCTTCCCGAGAAACTCCTCGAGCGATCCGTATGGCCGTCCCGCGACGATCGCGTCCGCGGTCTCGGCGCCGAGCCCCTTCACCTGCATGAGCCCGACGCGGAGCGCGCGGCCGCGACCGCGATGCCGCACCCCGCTCTCGTTCACGCACGGCGGAAGTATCTCGATCCCCATGCGCCGCGCCTCCTCGAGGTATTCGCTCTGCGAGTAGTACCCTCCGCCGTTCGAGAGCACCGCCGCCATGAACTCGGCCGGATAGTGCGTCTTCCAGTAGACGCTCTCGAGCGACTCGAGGGCGAACGAGGCCGAGTGCGCCTTGCAGAAGGCGTAGCCCGCGAACGACGCGATCTGCCGGAATATCTCCCCCGCCGTTCCTTCGTCGATCCCGCGCGCGAGCGCCCCGCGCATGAACGACGCGCGATAGCTCGCCATCGTTTCGCCGTCGACGTTCTTGAACGCCATGCAGCGGCGCAGGCCATCGGCCTCGCCGAGGCTCATCCCCGCGACGACGACGGCGATGCGAATCACCTGCTCCTGGTAGATGAGGCAGCCGCACGTGTCGGCGAGCACGGGCTCGAGCGCCGGGTGAATGAGCGAGACCGGCTCGAACCCGAGGTGGCGATGCAGATACTGGCGCTTCCCGCCGTAGCTCGACACGCCCGGGCGTATGATCGACGAGAGCGCCGTGAGCACCTCGAAGTCGTCGCACTTCGCCTGCCGGATGAGCTGGACCATCGCGGGGGACTCGATGTAGAAGCACCCCTCCGTGCGCCCCGCGCGCAGCGCCTCGCGCGAGGCCGCGTCGCCGAGGTAATCGATCTTCTCGGGATGGAGCGGCCGTCCCTCGTTCTCCTCGGCCATCGCGGCCGCCTCCCCGATGACGGCGAGCCCTTTCTGCCCGATAATGTCGATCTTGAGGAGCCCCGCCGCCTCGACCTCGTGCATCGACCACTGCGTGATCTCGTAGCCCTTGTCCCCGCGCTGGAGCGGGATGAAATTCGTGATCGGCTCGGGGCAGATGACGAGCCCGCACGGGTGCGTCGCCATGTGCCGCGGGAACTCCCCGATGCGCACGGCGAGCTTGAGAATCGTGCGGAGCGGCTCCCGATCGAAGGGGATATCGCCGGCGCCCGGCGAGATCGCGCATTTCTCCTCGAGCCGGTCGACCGACGAGAAGTACGGGAGCCGCTTGATGAACGGATCCACCTCCCCCTCGGGAATGCCGAGCGCCTTGGCGATCTCGCGGATCGCCGCGCGCGCCTTGAGCGTCGAGTAGGTGCCGATCATCGCGACGCGCTCCGCGCCGTAGCGCCGGAAGATGTACTGAAGCACCTCCTCGCGGTCGTCCGTGCCGAAATCGATGTCGAAGTCGGGAAGGTGCGTCCGCTCGGGGTTGAGAAATCGCTCGAAAAAGAGATTGTGCCTGAGCGGATTCACGTGCGTGATCTTCAAGGCGTACGAGATGAGGCTGTTCCCGGCGGAGCCGCGCCCCACCGAGCTCATCCCGCGGCTCCGCGCGAATCGGACGACGTCCCGGCAGATGAGAAAGTAATCGGCGAGCCCCTTCGCGCGGACGACTTCGAGCTCGCGCTCGAGCGTGCTCTCCGCGGCGGCGCACTCGCTCTCCCCCATTCTCTCCTTGAGCCCGCGCAGCGCGAGGCGACGAAGCTCCGCGAACGGCTCCACCCCCGCCCCGAGCGCGAAACGCGGAAGCTTGAGCGAATGGAGATCGAGGTCGAATCGGCAGCCGTCCGCGATCTCGAGAGCCGCCTCGATCGAGGCGGGATCGTCGTGAAAGACGCGCTCGACGTCGGCCGGCGAATGGAAGAACGCCTCGGGCGGGGCCGCGGCGCCCGGCGGCAGCGTGCCGATCGTCGCGCGCGTCCGTATCGCGGTGAGAACGCGGTGCGTGAAGTGCTCGCGGGCATCGAGAAAATAGATGTCCCCCGCGGCGACGGTCCTGAGGCCGAGGCGCGCCGCCTCGCGCCGAAGCCGCCAGCGCCTCTCCGTCCACGCGCGCCCGGTCGCCGTGGGGAGCGCCGCGAACGCGTTCTTCCGGCCGCGGAGCCTCGCGAGCGCCCGCCCGTCGTCGGCGAGCGCATAGACATTCTCCGAAAGATCGATCGAGCGCCGCGCCGAGCGAGAAGTCCGCGTCGAGCCGCCGCCTCGTGACGAGACGGCAGAGCTCGCCGTAGCCCTCGCGCGTCCGGGCGAGGAGCGTGACGCGCCCGACGTCGCCGGTGAGCTCCACCCCGTGGATCGGCCGGATGCCCGCCTCCTCGCACGCGCGCTCGAACGGCACGACGGCGTACATCCCGTCGGTGTCGGTGAGGGCGAGGGCCGGCATCCCCGCCCCGGCGGCCGCGCGCGCGAGATCCTCGACCGGCCGCGTGCCCGCGAGCATGGAGAAGTTCGAATGTACTCGAAGATGTACGAAGCTCACGCGAGCGCCCTTCCGAACGCCGGCGCGGCGCGCCCCGGATACGCGGCGCGCAGGCGGTCGAGCGCGGCGTAGAGCTTCCCCCTCCGCTCGACGGCGGCCTCGCGCTCACCCGCGAAGAGCTCGATCTGGAGCGGCGCGGGCACGATCCGCCCCGCCGAGAGAACGAGGCTCCGCACCCGCACGCGCCTCGCGTAGACGCGCGCGAAGACCTCCCGCGCGGCTTCATAGATGGAGAGATCGTCCGAGACGGACGCCCCCGGCGCCGCGGGCGCCTCCGCGCCCCCCGCCCCCGGCGCTCCGGGCCTTCCCGTTCCCTTCGCCGCGAGTCCGTCCGCGTAGCGCACCTCGAGGCTCACGGCGAGCGCGAGCGATCGCTCGGCGCGGAGCTTCTCGCCGAGACGCTCGGCGAGACGGTAGAGCACCCCCTCGAGGAATCGGTAGTCGACCCGGTCCGGCTCGAGTATCTCCTCCACGGTGAACCGCTCGTCGATTCCCGCGCGCGTCCGCACGGGCGCCGTGTCCTCGCCGAGCGCTCCCCGGTAGAGGCGCTTCCCCCACGAGCCGAAGCAGAAGGCGAAGATCTCCTCGGTGAAAAGGAGCACGTCCCCGACGCGCGCGACGCCGAGCTCGCAGAGCGCCGGCGCACGTTTCTCGCCGACGAGCGGAAATCGCGCGACCGGCACGGGCGCGACGAACGACCGCTCGTAGCCCGCGTACACGTCGACGAGGTTCGCGCACTTCGCCGAGCGCGACGCGACGTGGCTCACGAGCTTGTTCGAGGCGACTCCGAGCGACACGGCGAGCCCCGTCTCGCGCGCGATCTCGTCCTTGATCCGCCGCCCCGCGTCGAGCGCCGGCCCGAAGAGACGGCCGCAGCCGGTGTAATCGACGTACCCCTCGTCGAGCGAGGCCGACTCGACGATCGGGCTGTACCGCCGCAGCACTCCGAAGATGGCGGACGACGCGCGCCGGAAGAGCCCCCAGTCGGGCGGAAGAAACACGGCGCGCGACGACAGGCGCCTCGCGGCGGAGGCGGTCATTCCCCGCGTCACGCCGTCCGTGCGCGCCTCGTACGAGGCGGAAAAGACCATGCCCCGCGGTGATGCGCCCACCACGACCACCGCGCGCTTCCGCAGCGCGGGATCGCGCAGCCGCAGGACAGACGCGTAGAAATCGTCCGTGTTGACGTGAAGAATCTCCCGCTCCACAGCGGTCCCCCCATCGCGCCGCGCGCGGCGGCCGCACCGAAAATCGCGCGCGGCGGCCCGCGAGCTCACAGCTTCCGTTTTACCCCGATGACCACCCCCAGCACCTCAACCCCGCATTCGCCGTCCCACCGGCGAAGCGCCTCGGCGCGCCCCCGCCTCACGAGCGCGAGCTCCCCGGCGGCGGGACTGCGTCCCATCTCGAGAAGAAGGCAGTCCCCCTCCCGCACCTCGCCCCCCGCGTCGGACGAGAGCAGCAGATCGACCTTTCGATACGTGAGAGCCATACGATCCCCTACGCGGGTCCTGTCGGCGCTGCACCCCGACGATACGCGGGTCCTGTCGGCGACTGCACCCCGCACGTTCTCGCTCGCAGAGCTCGCTGCGCTGCGTGCGGGGGCCCCATCGCCGCCACCCGCTACCGGTGCTCAGAGCGTGAATGTCCCGCGCTTACCCGCGCTTGTACCTCCGCATGAGCCCGACGACGACCCCGCGCACCTCGACCTCGGCCGCCGGCACGACGATGTCCTTCATCGCCGGGTTCGAGGGCTTGAGCCTCACGACGGCCCCCTCGTGGTAGAAGCGTTTCATCGTCGCCTCGCCGCCGCGCAAAAGCACGACGGTCAAGGCGCCGTTCTCGACGCGCCGCCGCTTCTCGACGATGATGAGATCGCCGTCGAGGATCCCGTCCCCCGTCATCGACTCCCCCTTCACCCGGAGCGCGAAGGTCTCCCCCCTCCCGACGAGGTCCTCGGGCAGAGCGACGTTCTCGGGCACCTCGATCGCCTCTATCGGCGAGCCCGCCGCGACCGCCCCGACGAGCGGCACCTCGCGCGCCGTGCGCCCCGCGAGCGGCTCGATCGAGCGCGCCCTGTTCCAGCCGCGGCGCAGGAGCCCTTTCCGGCTCATGTTCGCGAGATGCTCGTGCACCGTGCTCACCGCGGAGAGCTTGAAGTGCGCCGCGATCTCCTCGAGGGAGGGCGCATACCCCTTCGCCGCCTGGAAGGACCGTATGAATTCGAGAATCTCTCTCTGGCGCTTCGTCATGTAGACCATGCCCGGAGCTTACCCGAAAGAAAACCGAAAGTCAAGAGGAAAATGAAAACCGGTGCATCCCGCCCCGCGGTATGCTAGAATTCGGACTCGTTCGAATGGAATCGGCGCGCGGGCCATAAGCCAGGGAGGTATTCCGATGCCCAGCTGCAACGAGATGAAAAAAGGCGAGGTCTACGTCTGCGGAGAATGCGGACTCGAGCTCAAGGTCGTCAAGGAATGCAAGGACGCCAAGGAAGACGCGGACACGTGCTCCTGCTGCGGCGAGGAAGACATCTGCTGCGATATCACGTGCTGCGGCGAACCGCTCGCCATTAAAAAGTAACCGGAGGCACCCTTGAAAAACAACGGATTCGCGGGATTCTCCTGCATCGCAATCCTCCTGTGCGCGCTTGCGCTTCCGGCGCCGGCCGGGGCGGCCGCTCCCGACAGCACCAGCGCCGCCGCGAAGGCCCAGCCGCCCCTCTGGGCGCAGGCCGTGAAGATCTTCGAGGCGAACAAGGATCTCGTGCCCGGGAAGGTGCTCCAGAAGATTCAGGAGCTCGATGACGACGGCCGCGTGAAGTCGGAATCGAACGCCGAGATCTCCCTCGCGCTCGACGGCGCGGGGAAAATAAAGAGCGACGTCGTCAAGGCGTCGAAGGACGGCAAGGACGTCACCGCCGCGGAAAGAAAGAAGGCGGAGGAGCGCTCGAAAAAGGAAGCCGCCAGGGAGCAGAAGAAAAAGAAAGACGCCGAGAAGAAAGCCAAGAAAGACTCGAAGAGCGATTCGGACAAAGATTCAAAGGAAGACTCCCACTCCATCTCCTCGGGGGACAGCCCCTTCGATCCCGAGATCCAGAACGACGTCTGCGTCACGGAGACGAGCGCGCGGGAAACGATCGGCGGTCGAAGCTGCGTCCGCTTCGGGTACACCTATCCCGTCCGCGACGGAAAAGCCCTCGAAGGGGAAACCGGCCATGGTCAAGGGCACGGCATGGATCGAGGAGAGCACCGGGAATCCGGTGAAGATCGAGTTCACGAACGACCCGCTTCCCAAGGGGGCGAAGAGCATGCTCACGAAGCTTCACTACGGAAGCGGCGGGAACGGCTCGTGGATTCTCGAGAGAATGGAGTTCGAAGGGAGCGGCTCGTTCCTCTTCATCAAGAAGAGAATCCGCGGCGACATCTCCCTCGGCGATTACTGGAAATACGTCGAACCCTCTCCGGAGAAATAGCGGGGCGGGCTCCGGCCCGCTCATGCCTCGGCGTCCAGGAGCTTCCTGATCTTGACCGCCAGGTCTTTCGTCGAGAACGGCTTCTGGATGAACTCCACGCCTTCGGCCAGAACGCCGCGATGGGCGATGACGTCGGCCGGATAGCCCGACATGTACAGGCATTTCATCGCGGGCCGGACCGCGCGGAGCCGATCGGCCAGCTCCCGCCCGTTCATACCCGGCATCACGACGTCGGTCAGGAGCAGATGAATCTCTTCCTCGTGCGCCCCGGCCAGACGCAGCGCCTCGGATGGCCTCCTCGAGACGAGAACCGAGTAACCCAGCGCTTCGAGCATGGCCCTGCTCATGTTCAGAATCGCCGCTTCGTCCTCCACCAGCAGCACGGTTTCCCCGCGGCCTTTCGGCGCCGCCGCCGCGCCGGCGCCCCGGGACTCCACGGCCTCTCCCTCGCACCGGGGCAGATAGATCTTGAACGTCGTTCCCTCGCCGGGTTCGCTGTACACGTTGATGTAGCCGTCGCACTGCTTGACGATGCCGTACACGGTGGCGAGCCCGAGACCGGTGCCCGAGCCGAGGGTCTTGGTCGTGAAAAACGGCTCGAAGATGTGCTCGAGAACGTCCTTGTCCATGCCGCGGCCGTCGTCGCTCAGAGCCAGCATGACATACTCGCCGGGAATAACCTCGCCACGGGTCGCCGGGCAGGTCTCGTCGAGCGTGACGTTCTGCGTCTCTATCATGACCTTGCCCACCCCGGCGATGGCGTCCCGGGAGTTGGCGCATAGATTCGTCAGCACCTGACTGACCTGCATCGGATCGATATGGACGGACCACAGGTTCGCGCCCGGCATCCAGGCGAGATGAACGTCCTCTCCGATCAACCGGCGCAGCATGCCGAGCATGTCCTCGACCGTGTCGTTGAGATCCAGCACTCGGGGCGCCACGATCTGCCGGCGGGCGAATCCGAGCAGCTGATGCGTGAGGTCGGCGGATTGCCGGGCGGCCTTACTGATTTCCTGGAGCGCTTCATGGAGGCGGCTGCCGGAGGGAGCGTCCGCGAGCGCCATCTCGGCGTGGCCGAGTATCACGCCCAGCATGTTGTTGAAATCGTGCGCGATACCACCCGCCAGCCGTCCGACGGCCTCCATCTTCTGATTCTGCACGAACTGGGCCTGCAGCCTGTCCCTCTCCTCCTCCGCGCGTCTGCGATCGGTGATATCCGATCCCACGGCGAGGATCTCCGCGACCCGTCCTTCGGCGTCGACGATCGCCCGGTGGGTCCACGCCATCCAGACCCGACGGCCGTCCCGGCAGACGTTCTCGTTGATGTTGTTGACGTAGTGTTCGGGATGGCTCGCGATATCCTGAACGAGCGTGCTCAGATCGGCTCCGTCGGACTGCTTCGCGGGCACCAGGATGCCGACGTGCTGGCCGAGCACTTCGTCGGCTCCGTAGCCGAAAAACGTCTGGGCGTATTCGTTGAAAAAGGTGATTTCGCCGCGGCAGTTCCAGCGGATGATCGCGCTGTTGGCGTTCTGGACCAGCTCGCGATACTGCCGTGCGCTCTCCGCGAGCGCCTGCTGCGCCGCGCGCTCCCGGCTCTGGTCGCGGAACACGAGCACGACGCCGGTAATGTCGCCCTGCTCGTCGCGGATGGGCGCGCCGCTGTCGGCGATGGGGCGTTCGGCGCCGTCCCGGGAGATGAGCGTGGAGTGATTGACCAGACCAACGACGATTCCCTCGCGCAGCACCTTGGCGACCGGGCTTTCCGCCGCCTTCCGCGTCTGCCCGTTGATGATGTGAAAGACGTCGCCGAGAGGCAAGCCTCTGGCCTTGTCGTTCTTCCAGCCGGTGAGGGTTTCCGCCAGAGGATTCAGCATCTCGATGCGGCCCTGAAGGTCGGTGCAGATGACGCCGTCGACGAGGCTGTTCAGCATGGTTCGGAACCGCGATTCGCTCTCGCGCAGCACATCTTCCGTTTTCTTGTGGCGGGTGATCTCGTAGGCGGTCTCCACCGCGCCGATGACCCGGCCGTTCGCGTCTCTGATCGGCGAGGCGCTCGTCAGCCACGAGCCCAGAGTCTCGGGCCAATGATCCTGATTCTCGGGAGTCATCTCGCCCTCGCACGGCTCTCCGGTCTTCATGGCAGTCGTAACCGGGCAGTCGCGGCAGAGCCCTGCTCAGGCCCCAGACGGCGTAGCACTTCCTGCCTTCCAGTTTCTTCCGCGACAACCCCGTGGCCTTCCGATACGCCTTATTGCTCCAGACGATGTTATGCTCCAGGTCATGACACGCGATGATCGCCGAGGCGTTCTCGAGGACCTCCAGCTTCAGCGCGTCGAGAAGCCGGCTTCTCAGGAGCCGGCTCTGTGCTTCCTTCCCTCTTGGGCTCGCCGGCCATCGTCGGTGCTCCAATGCTCCGCGGCGCATCGACCGGGCACATAAGAAGCAACAGCACGGTTGTCGAATGAAGACGAGTCGCATTTCGCCGCTGATACGAGAAACGATACTCCGCTCGCCGGGCGAAATCAATAGATTTTTCGATAATTGGAAATCGGTCCGGTCAAGGTGGGGAGTGTTCCGACTGCGCCGCCGGGGGGAGGGGGGAATCGTCCCTCAGGAGCCTTTCGAGACACGTTCGATGTACTTGCCCGTTCTCGTGTCGATTCTGACCGTGTCGCCCGCGTTCACGAAGAGCGGCACCTGCACCTTGGCGCCCGTTTCGAGAACGGCGCCTTTCATGAGGTTCGTGGTGCTGTCCCCGCGCACGCCGGCCTCCGCTTCGGCGACGACGAAGTCGATGGAGTTCGGGAACTCCACCGTGATCGGCTTTTCTCCCATGAAGGAGATCGTGCAGGAGTTCCCTTCCTTGAGAAACTGCTTCTGGTCCCCGAGGAAATCGCCCGGAATGAAGGTCTGCTCGTAGTTCTTCGTGTCCATGAAGTGGAAGCTGCCGTCCGCTTCGAAGAGAAACTGCATCTCACGGCTCTCGAGACGGATGATCTCGATCTGGTCGGTCATGCGGAAGGTGCGCTCCATGACCTTTCCCGTCTTCGCGTTCTTGAGCTTCGTGCGCACCATCGCCCGCCAGTTGCCCGGCGAGACGTGCTGGTATTCGGTGATGATCCATATCTCGTTGTCGAGCTTGATCGCCATGCCCTTGCGAAATTCCGATATCGAAGCCATGCCTCACTCCTGAACGCGTTGAGCCCGTCTCGATGAGCGTTTTTGAATATAATACACGGCACGCATATCGCAAGCGGGAAAGCGGCGCGCGAATCGCGAGCGGGAAAGTCGCCCCGCGCCGCCGCTATTCGCTTCGCGATCCGCTCTTGATGAGCTCGAGATACTCCATGCGGGTCTTCGGGTCGGTCCGGAACGCCCCGAGCATCGCGCTCGTGATGATCCGGGCGTCGCGCTTGCGCACCCCGCGCATCGCCATGCAGAGATGCGTCGCCTCGATCGTCACCGCCACGCCGTAAGGCTTCAGGTGATCCATGAGCGTCTTCGCGATCTGGTTCGTGAGGCGCTCCTGCACCTGAAGCCGCCGCGCGAAGACGTGCACGAGGCGCGGGATCTTCGAGATGCCGATGATGCGGCCCTTCGGGATGTACGCGACGTGGCATTCGCCGTAGAACGGGAGCAGATGGTGCTCGCAGAGGCTGTAGAGGCTGATGTCCTTCGCGATGACCATCTCGTCGTACTCCTCCTCGAAGATCGATCCGTCGAGGAGCTTGTCGATGTCTTCGGTGTAGCCGCTCGTGAGAAAGCCGAGAGATTCCGCGACGCGCTCGGGCGTCTTGCGGAGCCCCTCGCGATCGGGATTCTCGCCGAGCTCGGCGAGCATCTTCCGTATCAGCTCTTCCATATCAGCACGCTTTCTTCGGCGGCTTGAGCGTCATGACGATTCCCGCCGCGACGATGCAGAGCACGGCCGCGATCATGAAGGGAGGCATCCACGCCGTGACGCCCTTCCCCTGCCCCATGTCCTTGAATATGCCGGCGACGATCGGCCCGACGATGCCGCCGACCCCGTACGCGGTGAACATGAACCACGTAGTTCTGCCCGATGTTCTTCGTGCCGAAGCACCCGGCCGTGCTGAGCGGGAAGAGGGCGAGCGTGCCGCCGAAGTTCGCGCCGACGACGGCGAAGAAGAAGCACAGGGCGACATAGCTGCTTCCGAGGTAGTAGAGCGCCGCCATCGCGACTCCCTGGATGATCGCCATGATCGTGATCGAGAGCTTCCAGCCGATGCCGTCGGCGACGATTCCCCAGACGATGCGCCCGAATCCGTTCGCGAGCGCGAAGAAGATCGCGTACGCGGTCGCCGCGGCGGCAGCGGCGGCCGCGGGATCGGCGTATTTCTCGAGGCCCGAGCTCGCGAGCGCGTCCCCGCCGAAGAGCTTCGCGATCCCGATCACCATGAGCCCCGCGAGCGCGCAGAAGGCGTAGGAAATCCAGATCAGGAAGCACTGGGGCGTCTTGAGCATCTCGCTCGTGCACATCTCGGCGGGAGGCTCGGCCGGCTTCTTGCCCTTTTTCGTCTCCGCGGGATCCCATCCCGCCGGCCGCCATCCGTCCGGCGGATAGACCATGAACATCGAGCCGATCGCGACGAGAACGGCGAACGCGACGCCGTAATACAGGAACGTGCGCAGGACGCCGATCGTATCGAGGAGATGCCCCCACGCGCCGGCGAGCTGCACCCAGAGGAGCGCGCCGAATCCGAACCCCGCGACCGCGATTCCCGTGATGAGCCCCTTCTTGTCGGGGAACCACCGCATGCCCACGGCGATCGGGCACACGTAGGCGAGGCCGATGCCGGCGCCGCCGAGCACGCCGATGAAGACGAGCAGGGTCGCGAAGGAATTGCCCATGAGCCCCGCGAGGATATAGCCGAGCCCGAGGATGACGCCTCCCATGAGGGCCACCCGCGCGGCCCGATCTTCGCCTGGAGCTTCCCGGCGAAGCGGCATGAGCGACGGCGAACATGCCGAGACCGACCGAGAAGATGATCTGCGTCTGCGTCGCCGTGAAGTTGAACGGATCCTTCTTGAGAACGGTCGTAAAGACGCTCCACGCGTAGATCGCCCCGAGACAGAGCTGGATGAGAATCGCGCCCGCGACGACGAGCCAGCGATTCATGACCTTCGTATCATTCGCCATTTCGTACCTCCGGTTGGTGAATTTCCCCCTGCAATAGCACCGCCGCGCGCCTTTGTCAAATGCAATTTACTGCAGAGGTTCCGCGCGCCGGGAGGCGCCGGCGAGGGGGCATTTTCCCTTGAATGCGGGGGGTGTATCGAATATATTCAGAGCCGATACTCTCGGGTGAAGCTCTGGAGAAAAGCGCGCCGCGCGCTTCACGAGGAGGTTTGCCATTTTTTCGTCAATCGCCAAGCTGCGAACCGCGATCAAGAAACGCGGCATCAAGCAGATCGATTTCAAGTTCACCGATCTCTTCGGGCGCTGGCACCACATCACGGTGCCCCCCTCCCGGGTGAACGAGAAGCTCTTCACGAACGGGATCGGCTTCGACGGCTCCAACTTCGCCGGCATGTCCGCCGTGGAATGCGGCGACCTCTCGCTCGTGCCCGAGCTCGAGACGGGATACTTCGATCCGTTCCGCACCGAGCCCGCGATCTCGTTCATCTGCCGCATCGTCGAGGCCGATTCGAAGAAGCCGTTCTCGCGCGACCCGCGATCGATCGCGCTCACGGCCGAGAGCTACCTCAGGAAAACGGGAATCGCCGACCGCTCGATGTGGGGGCCTGAGTTCGAGTACTACGTGTTCGACGAAGTGCGCGTCAAGAACTCGAACAAGACCTGCTCCGTCGAGATCGTCCCCGGCGAAGGGCTGCGCAAGGACAAGTTCGGGCTCTGGACCTTCGCCGGCTACCACGGGATCCCGCCCGAGGACACGACGGTCGACATCCGCGACGAGACGGTCACGCTCCTCGCGGAGGCCGGGATCAAGACCCTCTACCATCACCACGAGGTCGGCGGCCACGGCCAGGTCGAGATCGAGGTCGATTTCGGGCCGCTCACGCGCATGGGCGACATCTCGATGATGGTGAAGCATTTCGCGCGCATGACGGCCCACAAGCACGGAAAGACGGCGACCTTCATGCCGAAGCCGCTCTACAACGAGCCGGGCACCGGGCTGCATTTCCACCAGTTCCTCACCAAGAAGGGGACGAACGTATTCTATCGCAAGGGGGGCTACGCCGATCTGAGCCCGCTCGCCCTCCATTACATCGCGGGGCTCCTCAGGCACGCGCCGTCGCTTCTCGCGTTCACGAATCCGAGCACGAACTCCTACAAGCGGCTCGTGCCGGGCTTCGAGGCGCCGGTGAACTGCTTCTTCTCGCTCGCGAACCGCTCGGCCGCGATCCGCATCCCGAAGTACGCGATCGACCCCGGGCTCAAGCGGATGGAGTTCAGGCCGCCCGACGCCACGTGCAACGCGTATATCGCGATGGCGGCGCAGCTCATGGCGGGCATCGACGGCGTCAGAAAGAAACTCGACCCGACGAAGGAAGGCTTCGGCCCCTTCGACGTCAACGTCTTCGAGATGTCCCCGAAGGAGAGAGGCAAGATCAAGCCGCTCCCCGGCTCGTTCGGGGACGCGCTCCGCGAGCTCGACAAGGACCACGCGTACCTTCTCGAGGGAGGCGTATTCACCGAGTCGACGATCAAGGACTGGATACGGCTCAAGCGGGAAAAAGAGATCATGACGGTGCGAAATCGCCCGCATCCGATCGAGATCCAGATGTACCTCGACTGCTAGCGCGGCGCGCAAGGACGGTAACCCCCGGTGGTTGAGATCAAGAGAATCGAAGACGCGACTCCCGAGGACTATGCCGCGCTCGGCATGAAATCGGGCATCGAGATCCACCAGCAGCTCGCCACGACGAAGAAGCTCTTCTGCCGCTGCCCCGTCGTGCGCCCCTACTCCGAGATTTTCAACGCGGAGATTCTGCGCCACATGCGGCCGACGCTTTCCGAGCTCGGCGAGTACGACGGCACGGCGCTCATGGAATTCAAGACGAAGAAGGAGATCATCTACCAGATCCGGCAGGACACGGTCTGCACGTACGAGATGGACGACACCCCGCCCTTCGAGCTCAACCTGCAGGCGCTCGACATCGCGCTCGAGGTGACGATGCTCCTCAACTGCAACCTCGTGAGCGAGGTGCACATCGCGCGCAAGCAGTACCTCGACGGCTCGATCCCGACCGGCTTCCAGCGCACGACGATCCTCGGCGTCGACGGGTGGATCCCCTACCGGGGAAAGCGCATCGGCATCATCCAGCTCGGCCTCGAGGAGGACGCGTGCCGCGAGGTGTCCGACGTCGGCCACTCTGAGGAAATACCGCACCGACCGCCTCGGCATTCCGCTCATCGAGACGGTGACCTACCCCGAGATGAAGACGCCGCGGGAGGTCGCCGAGGTCGCGCAGATCCTCCGCCGCCTCGTGCGCTCGACCGGCAAGGTGCACACGGGAATGGGGGCCGCGCGGCAGGACGTGAACGTGTCGATCGAGGGAGGACGCCGCGTCGAGATCAAGGGCGTCTGCAAGATTCCCCTCATCCCGCTCCTCGTGCATAACGAGGCGTACCGGCAGGCGGCGCTCCTCGACATCAAGCGCGAGCTCGCCCGCCGCGGGGTCACTCCCGATTCCTTCAAGGCGGACATCTTCAACGTGGGAGAGCTCGTGGCGGGCACGCGGTACTACCCGCTCGCCGCGGCGCTCAAGAACAATCTCGAGGTGCGCGCGGTGGCGCTCCGCGGCTTCCGCGGCATTCTCTCGACGCGCACGCAGCCCGAGACGACATTCGCCAGGGAAGTATCCGATCGCGTGCGCGTCATCGCGTGTCTCGACCGGCTCCCGAACATCGCCCATTCCGACATGGAAGGGGAAACGCTCTCGAGCTCCGAATGGACGAAGATCAAGAAGCTCGCGCGCATGGGGGACCGGGACGCCATCGTCGATCGTGTGGGGAGACGCGCGGGACGTCGAGACCGGCGTGAAGGAGATCGTCATCCGCGCGCGCGAGGCGCTCGACGGCGTGCCGAACGAGACGCGGCAGGCGTTCCCCGACGGAACGCACGGATTCGAGAGAATTCTGCCCGGCGCCGACCGCATGTACCCCGACACCGATCTCCCGCCGCTCGCGATCACCGAGAGCCGCATTCAGAGAATACGATCGATCATGGCCGAGCGCCCGTGGGATCGCGAGGAGCGCTACCGCGGGATGGGCATTCCTCCCGAGGTGGCGGCGCGGCTCAGCGTTTCCGACGACCGGGATCTATTCGACCGGGCCGCGAAGGAGACGGGCTATCCGCCGGGCTTCCTCGCGGCGTTCTTCGTGAACCGGCTCAGGATGCTGAGACGCGCGGGGACGATCGCGGCGGTGAGCGGCGACGGCATCGTCGCGACCCTGAAGGCGGCGGCCGCGCGCGAGGTGCCCGTCGAGAATCTCGTCTCTCTCCTCGAGAAGTCGTGCGGGGCCGATGCGCTCGATCCCGACGCCGCGATAGAGGCTCTCGGGCTCGAGAGCCCGAAGAAGGTCGAGAAGGATATCGCCTCGTTCCTGAAAACCGTCGATCTCCCCGACATCGCGAAGGACAAGCTCAAACGCCACGTCATGGGGCTCGTCATGTACACGTACAGAGGCGCCCTTCCGGGAAAGAAGATCTCCGATATCGTCGATGCATTCATCGCGTGAGGTGTCATGAGCTCGAACATACCGCAGGATTCTCACAAGGGCTACAAGGGAGAGGCGCTCGACTGTCTCAAACGCTTCCAGGTGAGCGTCTGGAGCGACATCGAGGTCGAATCGACGCGCGGGAATTTCACCGGCATCGTTCTCCCCCGCTCCGAGACGGCCGACGACAAGCACCTCGTGCTCAAGCTCCGGAACGGCTACAACGTCGGGCTCGCCGTGGGAACGATCACGGCCGTGAAGGAGCTCGGCCACAAGGAAGCGCACTACAAGATCCCCGAGAAGCAGTTCCCCTACGATCCGGCGAAACCGATCGTGAAGATGCTCGGCACCGGGCGGCACGATCGCCTCGCGCCTCGATTACCGCACGGGAGCCGTCATCCCGGCCTTCTCGCCGGGAGAGCTCTACGGCTCGGTGCCCGAGCTCGCCGACATCTGCAACATCGAGACGGAGAAGCTCTACGGCGTCTTCAGCGAGAACATGGGGCCCGAGCAGTGGATCGGCACGGCGAACGCGATCGGCCGCGAGATCGCGCGCGGGGTGGCCGGCATCATCATCGGCCACGGCACCGACACGATGCACCACACGGCGGCGATCCTCTCGTTCATGGTGCAGAACTCCCCCGTCCCGATCATCATGGTCGGCTCGCAGCGCTCGAGCGACCGCCCCTCGAGCGACGCCGCGATCAATCTCATCAACGCGACGAGCTCGGCGGCGCACGGCGACATCGCCGAGGTCATGGTCTGCATGTTCGGCCCGACGAGCGACGACTACGGGCTCCTGCACCGCGGCACGCGCGTCCGGAAGATGCATTCGTCATACCGCTCGACCTTCCGCACGATCGGCGACATCCCGCTCGCCATGGTCGACCGCAATCGCTTCATCCACCTGCGGGACGATTACAAGCGGCGGCGCACCGACCGCGACGTCACGATCAACACCGCCTTCGACGACCGCGTCTCGATCGTCTACTACTATCCGAACATGAAGCCCGACATCATCGATTCGCTCATCGACAACGGCTACAAGGGAATCATCATCGCCGGCACGGGCCTCGGCCACGTCAACAAGCCCCTCTACCCGAGCCTCAAGAAGGCCTTCGACAAGGGGATCCACGTCTACATGACGGTGCAGACGCTCTGGGGCTACGTGCAGATGTACGTCTACGACACGGGACGCGACATGATGGACCTCGGCGTCATCCCCGGGGCGAATCTGCTGCCCGAGGTCGGGTACATGAAGCTCTGCTGGGCGCTCGGCCAGTCGCACGACCGCGAAGAGGTGAAGAAGATCATGCTCACCCCGGTCGCCGGCGAGATCACGGAGCGCGAGCCGCACAACGGCTACCTCATCTATCAGGGGGGCATCCCCGAGGTCGAGGAGTTCATCAGCAAGTACAAGAAGTGACCTGATCGGAAAACCCAAACAGCGGAGGTGTGACACCGCATGAAATCGACCATTATTATCGCTGCCGTGCTCTCGGTGCTGCTTCTCGTCCCGGCGTCGCCGGGAGACGCCTGCACGAACTTTCTCATCACGAAGGGCGCCTCGGCGGACGGCTCGACGATGATCACCTATTCGGCCGATTCGCACGAGCTCTACGGCGAGCTCTATTTCTGGCCGGCGCGGGACTTCGCGCCGGGGACGATGCACGACGTTTACGAATGGGATACGGGAAAGTACCTCGGCAAGATTCCGAATGTCGCCCACACATACTCGGTGGTCGGGCTCATGAACGAGCACCAGGTCTCGATCGGCGAAACGACATGGGGAGGGCGCGAGGAGCTGCACGACAGCACGGCGCTCGTCGACTACGGAAGCCTCATGTTCCTCGGGCTCCAGCGCGCGAAGACGGCGCGCGAGGCGATCACGGTCATGACGGACCTCGTCGCGGCGCACGGCTACTACAGCTCCGGCGAGTCGTTCTCGATCGCCGATCCGAACGAAGCCTGGATCATGGACATGATCAGCAAGGGCAAGGGGAACAAGGGCGCGGTCTGGGTGGCGCGCCGGATCCCCGACGGCTACATCGCGGGACACGCGAACAATCCGCGCATCCACACGTTCCCCCTGAACGACAAGACGAATTGCCTCTATTCGCCAGACGTGATCTCCTTCGCCCGCGAGAAGGGGTACTTCAAGGGCGCCGACGCGGAGTTCGATTTCGCCGCCGCGTACGCCCCGCTCGATTTCGGCGCGCTCCGCGCCTGCGAGGCGCGCGTCTGGGCGATGTTCAACCGCGCCGCCCCCTCGCTCAAGCTCTCGATGGACTACATCAAGGGAGTTCCGGGCGCCGAGCCGTTCCCCCTCTGGATCAAGCCGGACAAGAAGCTCTCGGTGCACGACGTCATGGAGCTCATGCGCGACCACTTCGAGGGCACGGATTTCGACATGACGCAGGACGTCGGCGCGGGCCCCTTCGCCTGCCCCTACCGGTGGCGCCCGATGTCGTGGGAGGTCGATTCGGTCAAGTACGTGCACGAGCGCGCGACCTCGACCCAGCAGACGGGATTCTCCTTCGTCTCGCAGATGCGCTCGTGGCTCCCCGGCCCGATCGGCGGAGTCTTCTGGTTCGGCGTCGACGACACGTACAGCACGGTCTACAATCCCATGTACTGCGGGATGACGCGCGTGCCCGAGGCGTTCGCGGTCGGCACCGCCGACTTCCATCATTTCTCGTGGAAGTCGGGCTTCTGGGTGTTCAACTGGGTCGCCAACTACACCTACTCCCGCTACATCGACATGATCAAGGACGTCCAGGTCGTGCAGCGCGACCTCGAGGGCTCGTTCCTCGCCGCGCAGCCGGACGTCGACGCGGCCGCCGTCGCGCTGTACAACCAGTCGCCGGCGCTCGCGCGCGATTATCTCACCGAGTACTCATGCACGACGGCGCAGAACACCGTCGCGCGCTGGAGGACGCTCGGCGAGAATCTCCTCGTGAAGTATATGGACGGAAACGTCAAGGACGAGCACGGCGAGATTCTGCATCCCAAGTATCCCGAGGCGTGGTACCGCCGCATCGCCGCCGAGCGCGGAGAGATACTCAAGGAGCGTCCGGTCGAGAAGACGAAATAGCGCAGCCCCGATTTCTGCGCGTCCAGAATATGACGAAGCCCCCTCCGAGGATTCGGAGGGGGCTTCGCATTTTCCGCCGCGGGGACAAACACTATCGGAGCAACCGGACAATATGTTCAGGGCGAATCAGGTCGACTTCTCGAGGGCGTTCCAGGAAGGGCAGAACATCGGCACGGGCCGCGTCCCAATCAAGGCCTTCGAGTTTGTCCGCGAGCACTCCCCTCCAGTTGCCCCCAAGAAGCTCCGGGCCCGTCCAACCGGTTTGAGACAAGGCCGAGTTAAGGAGAGTCAAATTCGGTTCCGGCCAGGTCGTGTCGGATAGATACCATACGAGGTCGTAGAGGTCTCGACCTTTGCACCACGACCTGGAGAGCAGCGCGTGCACCTTCCCCGACAGAAGCGAGGCCTTATCGTAGTGACGGAGATTCAGGATTACGTGCCTGCGGACCAGCGTCGTATCCAACCTTGCACCGATGGGAGGATTTGTGTCCACCTCTACCTTGACGGAGAAGATCTGCCGGCGTCGCGGTGACAATCCCAATTCGTACAACAAGCCCGTGAACCCGATGAATGCGGATGCCACCGTTTTTTCAGGTTTCCCCTTGAGGGAGATTTCATAACCTTCCGCCTTGAGAGTGCTTTCTGCTCGTCTCACTGCTTCCTCGAAATGCGCATCCTCATCGCCGCGGATCATCGCGAAATCCAGATCCTCCGAGAAGCGCGGCAGCGAAAATAGAAAACGAAGCGCCGTACCGCCCTGGAAAGCCCAACGGGTGAAGACGCCGTCCTCCTGGAAGCACTGGAGAATGCGCGCCTGCATGTACTCGCGGGCGATGCCGATCTTCTGATTCGCATCCCCGTCGACGTTTTCCACCAGACGCCGCAGATGATCCTTCATGTGGAATCCCTCTCCTCGTCAACGAGCAGACGGCGGATCAGCCGCACGGCGGATCTGAGCTTTGGCTTACCCATTCGGTCCGCCAGCTTTTCCAGCGTTTCACCGTCAATCGTCTCGGTATGCTGAAGGCGGAGTTCACGCAGGTATGAAATTGTGTTTGCCCCGGGCGTGAGATAAACGAGGTCAAGCAAAGCCTTTTCGGCAAGGGCCACAAACGCAAGCTGGTTTGGCGCCACTTCCTGCTGGCTGAAACCAAAGAGATAATCCAATTTGATATGATGATAGCTGAAGGATCCGAGCGCCGTCTCGATTTGTTCGGACCGGCCGGTGGACACGCTGGTACAAACCGGCACATGTTCCGGAATCAGGCCATGAAACGCAAGCGCGGATTGCAGGCTAACGTATGAGTTTCTACGAAGGCTGTTCGCCAGCAGGAACGGATGGGGCTCGGTCTTTCGGTAAGGCTTTGCGATAGCGTAAACGCCGCGACGCAGCTGGATCAAATGGCCGGACGTTACCCACCGGCTGAGTTGGACGGATAACTCCTTCCTGCTGACATCGCCGGCTTGAAGGAGCGAGGCAGGGAATACTGGTTCCCGGCCCAAGCTGGTCAACAAATCGCGCCATTTCATACTAACAAGCTATCATAATTGATAACTTACTGCAACATAAATTATCAATGAGCCCTTGCGGGATCGAACAAGAGATGGGGCAGAGCCGAGCGGCTCCCGGCGGTCGACCGCTCACTGTCCCGCCCCGAGCGCCTTCTCGATGCTGCCGACGAGCTTCGCGCCGCGCAGGTCCTCCCCCCAGGCGACGATCGAGCCGTCGCGTCCGACGAGGAAGGGCGCCGGGATGCTGCCGATGAAGAACCGCTTCCCGATCTCGGTGTCCCAACCCTTCTCCTCGTAGATGTGGCGCCAGCTCATGCAGAGCGAGGCGACCGAGTCGCGGTACGCCGCCTTCGTCAGCCGATCGGGCATATCGAACGATATCGATACGACCTCCAGCCCCTTCGGATGATACTCCCCGTACGCCTTGACGAGGCCGGGGAGCTCCGCGCGGCAAGGCCCGCACCACGTGGCCCAGAAGTCGATGAGAAGCACCTTGCCGCGGTACTCTGCGAGCGTGACGCTCCTGCCGTCGAGGTCCGCTTCGCCGATCTCGATCGGCCAGAGAACGGTCGCGGCGCCGTTCTCGAGACGCGTGGAGAGCACGCGGCGCACGCGGTCGTCGCCGGAGAACTTCGATATCACGGAGCTGAGCGCCTCCCCGAAGGCGCTCTTGTCGGCGTCCGGGGCCATGTACATGTTGACCACCTTGAGCGCCTGCGCGCCGCCGTAGTAATCGGAGCCTTCGGCGATCTTCGAGAGATACGACGCCGCCTGCTCGAAGGCGCCGGAGCGGCGCTTGTCGTCCTTGGTGAACTTGAGCGAGAGGGCAGCGGCGGCCGAGTAGTTGGCCTCGTTCGCTCCCGTGTCGGCCGGCGCGCCCTTCAGGTAGGCGTCCGCCTCGCGCACCACGAGATCGCTCACCGCGCCCCATCCGGGGGAATAGGGCGACTGGAGCCGCATCGCCGTCCTCACGCGCTCGAGGCCGTAATCGAAGGTCGAGTCCCCCGCCTTCAGATTCTTGAGGGCGGCGAGGTACCGTCCGGCGTTCGCCGCCTGCTCCGAGATATACTGCGAGGAGGTCCAGAACTGGCGATTCTGGTAACCGAGCCTGTCCTGAGCCTTCTTCCACGCGTCGAGCGAGGCGACGGTCGTGAAGGTGTCGGCCGGCCCCGTGTAATTCGGAAGCCCCTTCGCGAGATGGGCCGTGCCCTTCTCGTAGTTGGCGCGCGCGCGGGCGACGAGATCCTTCATGCGCTGATCGTCCTGCAGCGCCTGAAAATCGGTGTCCTCCGCGAGGTAGTCGGGCATATCCATGCCCTTGTCGACGAGGCTCGCGAGCCACTTGAACGCCTCGTCCTTGTTCTCCATGCGCGCATAGGCGCACGCCGTGTTGTAGTCGGGAGTCAGCGCGCCCGGCATGAGCTTCGCTACTTCGGCGAATTTCGCCGTCGCGCCCGCGAGATCCTTCGCGTCGAGGAGCTCGTAGCCTTGGCCCGTGAGCTCGTCCGCCTTCGTGAGGATCGAGTCGGCGTAGTAGGTCGGGCCGGCCGTCTGCGACTGCTTCCTGGAGCAGGCGCCGAACGCGAGAAGCGCCGCCAGCGCGCATGCGCCGGCGATCGAGAGGCGAAGAGAACGGTTCATGGTGTTCCTTTCCATAACTGAGTTCATGGAACCTGCGTTACCGATTGCATTCTTATACCGCGGGCCGGGGCGCGGCGCCAGTTTTTCTTTGACAGAACGGCTTATTGCCCCCTATAATGTTGAGCCTTGGTTCTTGAATTACAACGACATACGAAGGAAGGACCCGCATGCTGAATTACGATCTCACCGAGGAGCAGCAGATACTGCGCGATTCCGTCCGCGACTTCGCGGAGAAGGAGATCAAGCCGGTCGCCGAGCACCTGGACGAGAAGGAGGAGTTCTCCCTCGATCTCGTGAAGAAGATGGCCGAGATGGGCCTGTTCGGGATGTTCGTTTCGGAGGAGTACGGCGGGAGCAACGTCGGCTACGTCGCTTACGTCATCGCCGTCGAGGAGCTCGCGCGCGTGGACGGCTCGGCCGCGGCGACCGTGGCCGCGGGGAACTCGCTCGGCATCGGCCCCATCTTCTACTTCGGCGACGACGAGCAGAAGCGCGAATGGCTCCCGCGGCTCTGCCGCGGCGAGGCGCTCGCCTCCTTCGGCCTCACGGAACCGAACGCCGGCAGCGACGCGGGCGGCAGCCAGACGAACGCCGCGCTCAAGAACGGCGAGTGGATCATCAACGGGAGCAAGATATTCATCACGAACTCATCCTCGCCCATGTCCGAGATCATCATCGTCCAGGCGAAGACGGGGGATCGCGGAAACGGCAAGAGCGAGCTCTCCTGCATCCTCGTTCCCAACAAGACCCCGGGTGTCACCACGAAAACGATGCACGGAAAGATGATGTGGCGCTCGTCCAATACCGGCGAGCTCTACTTCGACAACGTGAAGGTCCCCGAGAAGAACCTCATGGGAAAGCGCGGCGAAGGCTTCAAGCAGATGCTCTCGACGCTCGACCGCGGACGTCTCGCGATCGCGGCGATGGGGCTCGGCGGCGCGCAGGGCGCCTTCGAGCTCGCGCTCGCCTACGCGAAGGAGCGCCGGCAGTTCGGACAGCCGATCGCGAACTTCCAGGCCGTCGCCTTCAAGCTCGCCGACGTGGCGATGGAGATCGAAGCGGCGCGGAGCCTCCTCTACAAGGCGTGCTGGCTCTGCGAGCAGAAGCGTCCGTTTTCGATGGAAGCGGCCATGGCGAAGCTCTACTGCAGCGAGGTCATGAGCCGGGCCGTGAACCACGCCGTGCAGATCCACGGCGGCTACGGCCTCATGCGCGAGTATCAGGTCGAGCGCTTCTACCGCGACCAGAAGCTTCTCGAGATCGGCGAGGGAACGAGCGAGATCCAGCGCATCGTGATCGCCCGCAATCTCGGCTGTTTCGAATAATCGGAAACGACAGGGGCGAACGGCGAGCGCCGGTTCGCGCCCCGGAGGCGACGGATGGACATTCTCGAAGAAGGAAAGGGCGAGCTTCTCGGCTTTCACGATCCCGACGAGCAGCGCGCCTGGATCGCCGCGAACAAATCGACCGCCCTCGTCGACAAGCGGATGACGGCGAAGGCAGCGGTCGAACGGTTCGTTCCGGACGGCTCGTACGTCGCCTCGGGAGGATTCGGCCACATCCGCGTCGCGATGTCGATCGTGTACGAGATCATCCGCCAGAAGCGGCGCGATCTCGCGATCGCCGGGAAGACCGCCGTGCACGACCTCGACACCCTCATCGGCGCCGGGTGCGTGTCGAAGGTCGAGGCCGCCTATTCGTTCGGCCATGAGCTCCGCGGCCTCTCGGCGGCCGGTCGCCGAGCCGTCGAATCGGGCAAGGTCAAGGTCGTCGCCGAGACGTCGAACGCCGGATACCAGTGGCGCTTCCTCGCGGGGATGATGGGAGTGCCCTTCGTGCCCGCACGCAACCTCCTCGGCACCGACACGCTGAAATATTCGTCCGCGAAATCGGCGATCGATCCTTTTACCGGAAAGCCGGTGACCCTGATCCCCTCGGCCAATCCGGACGTCGTCCTCATGCACGTGCCGCGCTGCGACATGTTCGGCAACTGCCAGATCGACGGCATCCTCGTCATGGATTACGAGCTCGCCCGTTCCGCGCGGCGCCTCATCGTGACGACCGAGAAGATCGTCGAAGAGGCCGAGATCCGGCGCGAACCGTGGCGGACGGTGATCCCCTACATGTACGTCGACGCCGTCGTCGAGGCGCCGCACGGATCGCATCCGTGCCAGATGCCCTACCTCTACTTCTTCGACGAGGAGATCATCGGCGAATGGCTCTCCGTCTCGAAGACGGACGAGGGCGCACAGAGCTTCTTCGACAAGTACGTGTACGGCGTGAAGGATTTCGCCGAATACCTCGAGGTCGCCGGCGGCGCGAAGAAGCTCGAGCACCTGAGACGGGTCGAGGCGCTCGAGGAGCGGATGCGCGCGCCCTGGCTCGACAGGAAGAAAGAGTGATCATGGAGAACAAGGGCTATACGGAGAACGAGCTCCTCATCTCGGTCGCCTCGAAGCTTCTCGAGGACAACACCTCTGCGCTCGTCGGAACCGGGCTTCCGATGCTCGCCGGCATGCTCGCGCAGAAGATGCACGCTCCCGGCCTCCTCATCATCTTCGAGGCGGGGGGCATCGGCGCGCAGATACCGACGCTCCCGATCTCGGTCGGGGACTCGCGCACCTTCCACAAGGCGGTCGCAGCCTCGAGCATGCACGACGTCATGTCGTTCGCCCAGGCGGGCTACGTGGATTTCGGATTCCTCGGGGCGGCGCAGCTCGACAAGCACGGAAACATAAACACGACCGTCATCGGCGATCACGACCATCCGAAGGCGCGGCTCCCGGGGAGCGGCGGCGCGAACGACGTCGGCTCCTTCGCGCGGCGCACGATCATCATCATACGCCAGGACAAGAAGCGCCTCGTCGAGAAGATCGACTTCGTCACCACGCCGGGATACCTCGACGGCGAAGGAGCGCGCGATCGCGCCGGGCTCCCGAAGAACTCAGGCCCGTACCGCGTCATCACGCAGCTCGGCGTCTTCGATTTCGGCGGGAAGAACAAGACGATGCGGCTCATCGCCATGCATCCCGGCGTGACGGTCGCCGACGTCGAGGCCGCGACCTCCTTTGAGATCGAAGTCGCCCCGAAGCTCGAGACGACTGCCCCCCCTACGGCGAAAGAGATCGAGATTCTTCACCGGGAAATCGACCCGCTGGGCATCGTGCTGAAAAAGTAATCGATTTGTTTACATATGTGTAATATTTATTTGACATCATAATATGATTGTAAATAAAAGCTATAGCTGCCTTGTCTCTGTTTGTTGTCAATTATTCATTACATATTTGACCCGACCGGCCAACCGAGCGCGGCAGGACACGACGACATCCTCGCGTGTAACTTACTTAATTACAACGCATTACATCCGTCTCGAAACTTCGAGGAACAATCGGGAACATTGGCACGCGACTTGATATTACAGGGAACTGGAAGCAGTCAACGGCAGCGGTGAGAAACAAAAAGGAGGTCCGAGATGTTCCACTTCACGCACATGAGCTTCATCGTAACGATGCTCCTCCTTGGCAAGAGCGTGTGGGGCAAGTCGGTGTGGGGCAAAAGCGTTTGGGGTTTCTAGAGCGATAGATTCCGCGAGAAATCACCAGAGCAGGAGCACAAAAAGCGGAGATCGAAAGATCTCCGCTTTTTCCTTTCCCGCCGACCGCCGGGGCGGCTTCCCGGGCCCTCGAAAGCGAGGGCCCATTACTTGACATCACCTCTCATCTCCTGTACAAGTGCGATCATGAATTCTTCGTGGCGATTATGGAAGGGATAGGCCTTTCTCATGGAGAAGACACACTCGCGCCGACCGAATGGCATTTTCTTACTCATCCTCATAGCGCTGCCCCTCGCTCTCTATTGGCCGGGCTTCAAAATATTCTTCAGCCTGGACGACCTGCAATTTCTCCTGAGAGCAGCCGGGCTCGATCAAAATACTGCAGCACAGGGACGGTTCGTTTCGACAAAACTGTTGTTTATCGCATCGTGGAGGCTGTTCGGAAGTCAGGCATGGCTGTACCACCTTGTCGTCTTCATGTTCCACGTCGCCAATGCTTCGCTTTTGTATCTTCTCGCGCGCCGGCTCAAACTCGATAGGAATGCCGCCTATGCGGCATCCATACTGTTCGTGACTTCCTCTGTGGCGTTTTTGCCCCTGCACTGGATCAGCGGAATCCAGGAAGTCACTATGACCTTCTTCGCCCTGATCGCGGCGTATTTCTTTCTCGGGCAAGACAGCAAATCCACCTTCATTTCCCTTGCGGCCGGATGCTGCTCGCTGCTTTGCAAAGAAACCTCGATTCTTCTTTTCCCTTCGCTCGCTCTCGCATTCCCCGTTTCGAGGAAACGGAAATGGCTGCTCGGAACCGTGGGGTTCTTGCTCGGCTTGACGCTCCTTGCGCTTATCGGAAAGATCGGAACCCGCCCCACGGGAGATCCGTATGAAACCTCTCTCGGCATGAACATTCTCTGGAACCTCCTCACATTCAGCGCATGGCTTGCGCGATTCTGGGTATCTATCCCGGACAAAGTCGCGCGCTATGACCAGCGTTGGGCGGCGTGGGGACTCATTCTGCCCATCTTGCTGGCTCTCGCGGCATGGCGCCTGCCGAAAGCGAGGGGGCCCATCGGAAAAGCTGCGCTGGTATTCATCCTGGCTCTGCTGCCCGTGCTCCCACTCGTACGCCACAGCTATTTCTATTATCTCTATCTTCCCCTCATACCGCTCTGGCTTCTTGCCGGAGCCGGGCTGGCGAGAATCTCGAGACGTTCCGTCTCCGTGGTTATTCTCGTGCTGTTCGTCATCCTCTCCGGGTGGAACGCCAGGCGGCACCGGACCGCCGAAATAGCCGAGGGCGTTCTCGCGGATCCGGTCCTTCGATACGCCGCTGTTGCCAAGAATGCGGTTCTCTCGATGCGGGAGTCGGCGGATTTCGTCCGCGGGGATGTTCTCATTATCAAGCCCGTGAGCGCGATAGATATCGATCTTACCGGAGGACAAAGCGCTGCTTCGAACGATCGGCATCCGGAATCTTCGCTCGTTGAAAAGGCCCTTCTCGGCGGGAAAGCGCTCCGTCTTTTCTTTCCGCGCCTGCAGAATGTTTATTTCGAGAATCCTTCGCGCTCCACGCCGGGTTGGCAACACATGACTCTGTACCTTACGTACGACGTTGGAATGATGAAGTTCCTCGGCCAGGGCGAAGGCGGGCGCTTTGCTCTCATCGAGGATTGTCTGGCGAAGGGTCCCTTCAATCTGGCGAAAAGGGAACTGCACATTCTGCTCGAAGTCTATCCGGATGATCCGTCGCTGCTGTCCATTCTCGGCAAGATTGCATTGAGCCAGAAGGATACAAAATCGCTTGAGGAGATAATTCAGAGGCTTGAGATCATCGAGAGCAATGACGATACATCCGGAATCGCGCGCAGCGCTCTAAATAGATTGAGGCAAGCCCGAAAGTAGTTCAAATGCGCGCCTTCAGCGCTTGCGCCCGGTGTGCTGCTCGTCACGCCGGAGGCGCCGATCGTTTTCACCGGTCAAGAAACGCCAGATTTCAGGCAGCCGACCAAGGTTACCCAGGTTGCCGCTGGTGACCAGATGAAGCCGTCGATAGTAGTCGCGGATGGCGGGATTCTGCAGCGTGTTGATATTGCCGGTACAGAGCGTTTCGTAATATCCCGCCGGCAGAGCACGTTCAAAATCGTCCGGAAAGTGATATAGGCGTCGTCGCAAACCCAGGCGGTCCGAATGAGAATAAACAGCAGCAAGGCGAGACCCGGCAGAAGCCAGAAGGCCCGGATGAGTCGGGGATTGGCCTGCTTTCGAAACGTGGGCGCTCTATCGCTCATAGGCGTACGTCGTCAGATGAATCTGCTCGTGTGCAATAAACAGAATATCGAATTGCCGACGTATTGTCAAAGAAAGAGAGGCGCGAAGCGGAAGGAAGCACCATGGCATTTGCCGTATGCGATACCACTCCGCCATCGGACGGGGATTTCCCAAAGAAAATATGGCTGAAGATTTCGTCATATGGTACGGATGTATCATGGGGTTTCATGAGAATAGCCATCTTGCCTCCAACGGTTGGATTTTCAATCGGAACCGTATTTGCGGCAACAACAGCATCATTATCCATGGAGTGTTTGACGGGGGATTTCCTGGATTGGCTGGATGACCAATTCGATGAATGAAGGAGATGATCCAATGAACGATATCATCGCCATCGTTCTCGCCAACGTGATAGCCGGAGCGCTCTACATTCTCTTCACCGTATGGCTGAAAATCAAATCTCCTTTCCTTTGGCTCGGGGTTTTCATAATATTCTTTCCGCAGGTGGAGGCGATCAACAGCCCCGCAGAGCGGATTTGGCCGATACTCGGTACGATTCTCGGCATAATCGGGATCATAATGGTCATGAGGGTCACAATCAGCGCGGCAAGGCGGGGCAATACCGTATAGTATGCGCCGTATGAGCAAAGCGTCCATTCTCATAAAGGAGCTCAGGGCGGAATTCCTCCCCGCGAGCGTCGTCGCCGTGTTCCTCGGCACGGCAATCGCGCACGCGCGAACGGGCGCCTTCGATCCGCTCATCTTCGCCCTCACCCTCGCCGGTCTCGTTCTCATACACCTCGGCACGAACGTCGCGAACGACTATTTCGACCATCGCTCGGGGAACGACGCCTTCAACACCGAGTTCGTCCGGCCATTCACAGGCGGGAGCCGCCTCATCCAGGAGAATCTCCTCTCCCCGCGGGCGGTGCTTGCGCTATCCATCGTACTTCTTGCCGCGGCGCTCGTCGTGGGCGCCGCGCTCGCAGTTCTCAGGGGACCGTACGTTATCGTCTTGGGAATCGTCGGGATCGCGAGCGGCGTCTTCTACACGGCGCCGCCGGTCAATCTCGCGAGCCGGGGGCTCGGCGAGCTCTTCATCGGGCTGAATTTCGGCGTCCTCACGGTCGCCGGCTCGTACTTCGTGCAGACGCGCGCCTGGTCGTGGGAAAGCGTCGCGGCTTCCCTTCCCCTCGCCGGGCTCATCGCGGCGATCGTGTTCATCAACGAGTTTCAGGACATGAACGCCGACGCGCGCGCCGGGAAAGAGAACGCTCGTCGTGAGAATGGGGCTTCGGAAGGCTTCGAAAGTCTACGGCTGGCTCGTGCTCGCCTCGTTCGCGCCGATACTCGTCGGAGCGGCCTCGGGGCTCATGCCGCGGACGACCCTCGTCGCTCTCGCCGCCCTCCCCTTCGGGATCAAGGCGATCGCGGTCGCGCGGGAGAAGCACGGCTCGCCGAAAGAGATGGCCCCCGCGAACGCGCTCACGATCGTGTGCCACACGCTCACGGGGGCCCTCCTGACGATAGGCTATCTCATCGCCCGCTGACAGCCGGACAAAGACGACCGCTCAAACGCGGCAGCCGACTCCCGCGGCCGCGCCTCCTAGATATCCATCGCCTTCCGCACGGCCCGTATCCCCTCGACGATCTCGTCCTGGTCGTCGACGACGTGGAGGATATCGAGCTCCTCGGCCGAGATCTTGCCCTCTTTCACCATGACCTCTTTAAGCCAGTCGATGAGTCCCCCCCAGTAGCTCTTCCCGAGGAGATACACGGGGAACGGCTTGATCTTGTGAGTCTGAATGAGGGTGAGCGCTTCGAAGAGCTCGTCCATCGTCCCGAAGCCGCCCGGCAGTATGACGAAGGCGACCGAGTACTTGACGAACATCACCTTGCGGACGAAGAAGTAGCGGAATCCGACGAGCTTGTCGACGTGCGAGTTCGGGCGCTGTTCGAAGGGAAGCTCGATGTTGAGCCCGACCGAAAGCCCGCCTCCCTCCTGCGCCCCGCGGTTCGCGGCCTCCATCACTCCCGGTCCGCCTCCCGTGATGATCGCGCATCCGTCCTTCGCGAGCTTCGAGGCGAGCGAGCGCGCCGCCACGTATTCCGGCTCCTTCTCCGTCGCGCGCGCCGAGCCGAAGAAGGTCACCGCCGGCCCGATATTCGCGAGCGTGTCGAATCCCTCGACGAACTCGGCGAGTATCCTGAAGAGGCGCCATGCCTCCTGCGAGCTGATCTCGTCTATGATATATTTCTTCTTATCGGGGTCCATGAAAGCCTCCCGTCAGAGTTTCAGGGACGATGCGCCGGGTATCCGCTTCTCGCATCTTGCATTTTCAGCAGGTTAGGATACAATCCTGCGTGGAATCAAGACAATTGAGGTGCGCGATGCAAAAGACCATTTACGGAGAGAAGGGCGGGCAGATCGAGACGTACCCGCTCGAGGAATGCATGCATTGCGACGAGCGCGGCTGGGTGCTCTTCCCGTGGCAGAAGAGGGACATCGACATAGATCCGAAGACGCTCCACATCGTCCATTCCCGGCCCGGCGCGACGAGGGGAAACCACTATCACCCGCGCGTCGCCGAATGGCTCTGCCCGCTCGAGGGGGAAGGACTTCTCAAATGGAAATCCCCTTCCGGCGAGCTGCAGGAGCTCCATCTCGAAGCGCAGACCCGATGCGTGCGAATCCTTCCGGGAGTGCCGCACGCCGTGATCAACCTGGGCCCGGGGGAGCTGCTCCTCATGGCCGCGCGAGAGCGCGATCCGGCCGGGGACCTTTCGGTGCCCGAGAAAATCGCCTGAGACTTCGAAACGCGCGAAAGGGTCGTCAAATGAAAGCGCTCGTTTTCGACGGGAAGAAGCTCGCCCTCTCGACCGTGCCGGCGCCGCGCCTGCGGGCGGGGGAAGCGCTCGTCAAGGTGCGTCTCGCGGGGATCTGCTCGACCGACCTCGAGATCGTGCGGGGCTACATGTCGTTCCGCGGCGTCCCGGGGCACGAGTTCGTCGGCACCGTGGTTTCGGCCCCCGCGAAACGTCTCGTCGGAAAGCGCGTCGTCGGCGAGATCAACGTTCCATGCGGCCGATGCGCGACATGCAGGGCGGGCCTCGGAAAGCACTGCGCCTCGCGCGGCGTCCTCGGCATCAGCGGACGAAACGGCGCCTTCGCCGAGCACCTCGCCCTCCCCGTCGAGAATCTCCACGTCGTTCCGGCGGGCCTGAGCGACAAGGAGGCGGCCTTCACCGAGCTCGTCGCGGCGGCGTGCGAGATCCCCGAGCGCATGGAGATCCGCCGAAACGAGAGAATCCTCGTCCTCGGCGACGGGCGGCTCGCCGCGATGGTCGCGCAGGTGCTTGTGCCGAGAACGAACGACCTCGCCGTTCTCGGGCGGAGCAGCCGCAAGCTCTCCATCCTGCGAGGGCTCGGCATCCGGACGCACGGGCCGCGCGCGCCGAAATCGCTCCTGCACTCGCAGGATCTCGTGATCGAATGCACGGGAAGCCCCCGCGGGCTCCCCCTCGCCGCGAAGCTCGTCAAGCCCCGGGGACGCATCGTGCTCAAATCGACGTTCCACGGGAATCTCGAATGGAATCCCGCGCCGCTCGTCGTCGACGAGATCACGGTCGTCGGCTCCCGGTGCGGGCCGTTCGCGCCGGCGCTCTCCCTTCTCGCCGGCGGCACGGTCAGGGTTCTCCCCTTCCTGAGCGCCGTGTACCCGCTCGAACGCTGGGAAACCGCCTTCCGCGCGGCCCGGCGGCCGGGATCCTTTAAAGTGCTCATGAGAATGGACTGAAGCATGTTCCTCCCGCTCAAGGACATCAATCCGACCCGTCGGCGCCCCGTCGTCACGTACGCCCTCATCGCGGCGAACGTCGCCGTGTTCATCTACCAGCTCTCCCTCGGCTCCCGGCTCGGCAACGCCTTCGTCGCGTCGTACGGCGCCACGCCGTTCGAGATCACGCGCATCACCGATCTCGTGGGGCAGGTGAAACCGGGGCTCCCGCTTTTCCATTTCCCCGGCCCGCACCCGATATTCCTCACCCTCCTCACGTCGATGTTCCTCCACGGGGGGATCGCGCACCTCGGCGGCAACATGCTCTTTCTCTGGATATTCGGGAACAACGTCGAGGACATCCTGGGGCCGGTCAGATTCGTCCTCTTCTATCTCGCCAGCGGCCTCGCCGCGCACGCGCTTCACATCGCTTCGGATCCGTCATCGATAGTGCCGACCGTCGGAGCGAGCGGCGCCATCTCGGGGCTCCTCGGAGCCTATCTCGTCGCGTTCCCCCGCGCGCGCGTCCTCACCCTCGTCTTTCTCGGCTTCTTCGTCAGGATGGCGGTGCTGCCCGCGTTCGTCATCATCGTCTACTGGTTCGTCATCCAGTTCGTCTTCGCGCTCGCCTCCCTCGGCGGCGCGGGCGGCGGAGGCGTGGCGTTCTTCGCCCACGTCGGAGGATTCCTCGGCGGCGTCGCGCTCATCCTCGCGATGGCGGGAAGCAAGCTCTCCTGGATCAGAAGAATCGGCTCGCCCGAGTGATCTCCGCGGCCTCGCGATCAGAGCGGCGCGGGCATCCCGTCGAGGCCGAGAGCGGACGCGTCGAGGTGCGCCGTGTCGCCGAAGGATCTCAGGCGCGGCTTGAAGTCGAGCACAACCGTCGTGATGGAGGCGTTCGGGAGGGAGAAGCTCCAGAGGTCGTCCACCTGCATCCCGAGGATATGCGTCAGGTAGATGCAGATGACCCCGCCATGCGTGATGACCGCGACGTCTCCGGCGCCGGATGAGGCGCTCGCGTCCATGAACGACACGACGCGGCGCCTGAAGCGGACGAGATCCTCGCCTCCGGCGAGCATGACGGTCGAAGGCTTCCGGTACCACGCGTCGAGCTTCGCCGGATCCTCGTCGCGAAGATCGCCGATGAGCCTCCCCTCCCATTCGCCAAGGGCCAATTCCCTGATCTCCTCCGAGATCCTGAGGGGGAAATCCTCGCCGAGGGCGAGTCTCGCGGTTTCGAGCGTGCGCCCCGCGTCGCTCGAATAGACCGCCTCGAGCGGGAGCGCACGCAGGCGCCGCCCGAGAAGCAGCGCCTGCGCCCTCCCCGTCGGGCTCAGCGCCACCTGGAGGGCCGTTCCCTGAACCCGGCGCTCGCTGTTCCATGCGGACTCCGCGTGCCGGATAAGATGTATTTTCCGCGGCGAAGAAACCATTTCGCTCTCCTTCATGCCTTGCGAACTTCGCGACTTTGAGCTAACTTTGTGCTGTCATGAGGAAAACACGCGTCCGTGCTTCAAATCAAGCATCTTCTCGAGCCCCCGTGGGCTCTCCCGGAGGATACGCCTAATGCTCCGCCGCATGTTGCCGCTCGCCGCGGCGCTCGCCGTCGCGCTGAGCGTCGGATCCTCCGCCGCTTCCGCCGGATCTCCATCCGAACCCGGGATCGAGCTTCTCTCCCGCTCGCTCATCCAGGGCCCGGCGCGGTCCGTCGCGTTCTCCGGCGAGAATATCGTCGTCGGAACGGGATGCGGGATCGCGATCTTCCGGGCCGGGGGCGCGCTTCGCAATCCTGCATATTTCCCGCTCGACGGAGAGCCGGCAGATATAATCGTGAGAGGCTCCCTGGCCTACGTGGCGGCCTCCGCCGGCGGTCTCGTCGTCCTCGACGTATCCAGGCCCGGCGCGCCGAAGGAGACGTTCCGGCACGAGGCGGTCAGAGCCGAGAGATGCGCGCTCGCGGGAGACGCGCTTTTCGTCGCCGACGCGCTGAGCAGGCTGTTCATATTCGACTGCGCCGATCCGCGCAAACCGCGCTTCAGGGAAATGAGGCAGCTCGCCGATCCCGTGTCGTCCCTCGCCGCGGAAGGGGACATCCTCGCGATCGTTCACCCGGACAAGGCGTCGATATACCGGGTGGCGCCGGGAGGCGCGATGCGGCGGATTTCGGAAGCGGCGCCGGGAAAGAACGACACGAAGAGTCCGGGCGACGCGAGAATCCCGCGCGCCGCGAAGAAGGGAATCCTGCGCCGCGGCGTTCTCCTGATTCTCACTTCCACGGGGGAAGTCCTGTGCTGGGATCTCGGGAGGCCCGAGCGGCCCGTTTCTCTCAAGCCCGTCAACGTCAGGGGCGTCGCCGATATCGCGGCGGCGGACGGTGAGGGAATGCTCCTCACGGGTATCGGGCGATTCCTCCCCTTCGAGATCGAGCGCCCGGCGCTCGCCGCGGGCGGCGCGCGGGTAAAGCTCGGGCCCGGGAAGGGATTCACGCTCGAGAGCGTCAATCGCTACTCCCAGCCGATCGCGACGGGGAGACCGCCCGAGGGCGAAAGATCGGGGGACGCTTCCGGGCCGACCGGCGTATTCATGGCCGGCGCGCGCCTCGCCGTCGTCTCGCCCTTCGACGGCGTGCGTATCTTCGATCTCGATCGCGGCGGAGCGAAGCTCGTCGATTTCTTTCCGACGCGCGGTTTCGCGATCAGCGTCGTCGCCGCGAGAGGCGTCCTCTACGTCGCCAACGGTTTCGACGGCGTGCGTATCGGACGCGTCGCGCGCGGCGGAACGGTCGATTGGATCGGGCACATTCAAACGGTCGAGGCGCGCGACGTCGCTCTCGAGGGCGCGTATCTCTTCATCGCGGACGGCACAGGCGGGATCAAGGCGGCCGACGTGAGAGACCCCGCGCGCGCGAAGATCGTCGGACGGCACCCGTCCCCCTACTTCATGTCCGCCGTCGTCGTCAGAGAGGGGCGCGCCTACTGCGCCGGAGGGCTCGGAGGAGTGGAGATCGTGGACGTCGCGGATCCGCGGCGTCCGAAGCTCGTCTGGCGCCGCGATTTCTCGGAAGTCCGCGGTATCGACGTCGACGGGCGCTACCTCTATTTCGCCGACGGATACGACGGATGCCGCATCTACTCGCTCGGCGCCGCCGAGCCCGAGGCCGTCTCGGTTCACGATACGCCCGGCTGGAACTGCGATTGCTTCGTCGTCAGAAACGTCGCGTATCTCGCGGACGGCGGCGCGGGAATATCCGTCGTCGACGTCTCGAACAGGAAGAAGCCCCGCACCGTCGGATCGCTTTCGCTCGGCACCGTCGCGCGCGCGGTCCACGCGCGCGGAAAGACGCTTTTCGTCGCGGCGCATACGAGGGGCGTTGCCGCGATCGACGTATCGAATCCGAGCAGGCCTTCGGTCGCCGCCTGGTTCGACACCGCCGACGACGCCCGCGGAATCTTCGCCGACGAGGACTTCGTGTACGCCGCGAGCGGCTCCGGCGGAGTTTACGTTTTCAAATACGCGCACTGAGAAGGAAGGAGACCGAATGTTCTGGGTCAGGACGCCGCTTTTCGATCGCTTCCGGACGCTTTTCGCTCTCGCGCTCACCGCGGCGCTTCTCGCGCCGGGCCCGGGGGAAGCCCAGGGATTCGACCTTTCCGGCGGGGCGCTCGTCACTGCCGAGATGAGCCATTCGCTTACCGTGTTCCACCCGGGCTCCGTCGGATACGTCGCGATCACCGCCGATATCGCCGCGGGATGGCATATCAACGCGGCCAAGCCCCTCGAATCGTACCTCATCCCGACGGTCCTCGAGGTGAGCGCGCCGGCCGGGATAGAGATCGTGCGGCTCCTCTACCCCGATCCCGTTCTCAGAAAGCTCGAGATCAGCGAGACGAAGATGGCCCTGTACGACGGCTCGACCGTGTTCGGGGCGATCGTCCGCGTCGGCCCCGACGTCCCGCCCGGATCGTACCGCATCACGGCGACGATCCGGTACCAGGGCTGCAACGACCTCACGTGCGTCGAGCCGGCGAGCGCCTCGGCGGACGATACGATCCGCGTGGGAACGCTCGACGAGGGGGTCGAGCAGCTCGGCGCGGAGCTCTTCTCGAAGCCCCCCTTCGCCGGAGCCGGCGACGCCCCGCCCGGCGTCGAAACCGCGGCGCCCTCGGACTCCCGGGACATCGGAAAGCTGATCGCGGAGCGCGGCCTCGCCTTCGCGTTCGTCTTCATATTCTTCATCGGTCTCGGCCTCAGCCTCACGCCCTGCATCTATCCGCTCATTCCGATCACGGTGAGCTACTTCGGCGGGCAAGCGGGCGGCAGGGCGTCGCGGACGTTCGTCCTCGCGTTTCTCTACGTCCTCGGGATGTCGCTGACCTACAGCGTTCTCGGCACGATCGCGGCCATGACGGGCAGCCTCTTCGGCGCGGCGCTCCAGAATCCGTTCGTCGTCCTCGTCATCGCGGCGATTCTCGTCGCCCTCGCCTTCTCGATGTTCGGATTCTGGGAGCTCCGCATGCCCATGTTCCTCGCGCGGCGGACGGGATCGGCGCGCCGGGGCTACGCGGGCGCGGTCGTTATGGGCCTCACGATGGGCGTCATCGCGGCGCCGTGCATAGGCCCCTTCGTTCTCGGGCTCCTCACGTACGTCGGCGAGATCGGCAAGCCGGTCCTCGGATTCTTTATGTTCTTCACCCTCGCCTGGGGCATCGGTCTTCCCTTCCTCGTGCTCGGCACGCTCTCGGGAAATCTCTCGCGCATCCCGCGCTCCGGCGACTGGATGGTATGGGTGCGGAAGATCTTCGGATTCATCCTCGTCGCAATGGCGCTCTATTTCCTCCGGCACCTCCTCAATCCGCGTTTCGTCGCGATCGGCTACGCGGCGATCGCGATCGCAGGCGGCCTCTATCTGGGCTGGATCGACCGGTCGGTCCATACGGGCCGTGGCTTCGCCATTCTGAAACGCGCCGTCGGCGTCCTCGGCATAGCGCTCGGCGCGGCGTTCCTCGTTCTGCCGGCGATTCGAGGCGGGGACGCGAAGCCGCAGGGAATCGCATGGCAGCCGTACGGCGAGGAGACGATTCTCCGCGCCGCGCGCGAGGGAAAGACGGTCGTCATCGATTTTTCGGCGGCGTGGTGCAGTCTCTGTCACGAGCTCGATAAAAAGACCTTCGTCGATCCGGAAGTCGTCAAGCTCTCCGCCGGGTTCGTCCCCCTGCGGGCCGATCTCACGAAGCCCGGCGCGGTCGAGACAGCGATAAAAAACAAATACGGAATCCGCGGTCTTCCGGTTATCATCTTCATCGACAAAGCCGGAAACGAGCGCGCGGAGCTCAGGGCGACGGGATTCATCGACGCGGCCGAGTTCGCGAGACGCGTCGCGGCGCTCGGCGGAGCCCCCGCGGCCGCCGCTCCGCCCACCGGAGCTCCGGCCGGAAAGTGAACGCATGAAGCTCGTGTGTTTCGAAAGGGCGGGCAGGCGCGCGGGAGTGGTCGTCGCCGACATGATCGTCGACGTAGGCTCCGCCCTGCACTGCGCACCCGTAACGGTCGAAGATCTCTTCCGCCGCGGTCTCGTCCCCGAAGTCCAGAACCTCGCCGACAACGCCTCCGAGCTGGACCGCTCGCATTTTCTCCCCCTCAAGGAAACGCGCCTCCACGCGCCCGTCCAGAGCCCCGGCAAGATCGTCTGCCTCGGCCTGAACTACCGCGGCCACGCCCTCGAGCAGAAGAAGGAGCCTCCGGCGCGCCCCCTCCTCTTCGCGAAGGCCTCGAGCGCGCTCGCCGGCCCCTATGACGACATCGTCATCCGTCCCGGGGTCGAGAACGTCGACGCCGAGGCGGAGCTCGCCGTCGTGATCGCTCGCGAGGGCACGATGATCCCCGAGGCGGAGGCCCTTTCCTACGTCGCCGGCTACATGGCGTTCAACGACGTGAGCGCCCGCGCGATCCAGCGCGACGACGGGCAGTGGTTCCGGGGAAAGAGCTTCGACACCTTCGCCCCCTGCGGCCCCTGGATCGTGACGGCGAACGAGCTCGGCGATCCGGGCGCGCTCTCGATCCGCCAGAAGCTGGGCGACGTCGTGATGCAGGAGAGCACGACGGCGGACATGACCTTCGACGTGGCCGCGATCATATCGTTCGTCTCCTCCTCGATGACGCTGTTCCCGGGGGACGTCATCTCGACGGGCACGCCCGCCGGAGTCGGCGTCTTCCGCGATCCGCCCGTGTTTCTCAAGGACGGCGACGTCGTGACGGTGGAGATCGAGAGAATCGGATTCATCAGGAACAGGGTCAGAGCCCTCTGAGAGCGGGAAGATTTGGAACGCAAGCTCAACAAGATTCTCATCCTCTCCATCTGGGAGGACATCTGGTCGCTCGGCGAGGGGGGCGGCGTCGCCGACGAGCTGCAGTTCGTCAGGCACCTCACGAAGAAAGGTATCGAGCTCCATTTCCTCATTCCGGAGCCGAAGGCGAAGCGTGAGAATCTCGGGGACTCGCTTCTCACCTACCATACGTATCCGAATCTCTTCAGGAGATTCGAGCGCTTTCCGGCCATCATGCGGCGGTTCATCTGGCCGACCCTCTTCCCCTTCGTCGTGCTCCGCAGGCTCGAACGGCTCGCGAAAGAGATCGAGCCCGACGTGCTCATGGGATTCACGCACTATTCGTTCTTCCCGCTCAAAACGATCGGCGGGAAGCTCGGCATTCCGACCGTCGTGAAGCTGTTCGGCGTGATGTACCTCGACCGGTTCGATTTCCCGAGAATCAAGTACCTCTGGAAGAGCGTCGAGCAGGTGATCGCGCTCAGGAGCCCCGTCGATCACTACATTATCCTCAACGACGGGACGCGCGGCGAGATGGCGCTCACGCGCCTCGGGATCCCGCGCGAAAAGATCTCGTTCCTCCCGAACGGCATGGACACCGAATGGGCCGATCTCCCCGTCGACCGGAACGAGGCGCGCGCGGCGATGGGGCTTCCCCAGGACAGGATACTCGTCGTCACCTTCTCGCGCCTCGTCAAATCGAAGCGGATAGAGCTCCTTCTCCGGGCGATCGCGATGATGGACCCGTCGCTTCGCGCGAAGGCGGCGTTCGTCGTCGGCGGCGACGGTCCGGAGCGCTCGCGGCTCGAACGGGAGGCGGCGGCGCTCGGGCTCGGGAGCGACGTCCTCTTCCCGGGGGTCATACCGCACCGGGACGTCGTTTATTTCCTCAAGGCGAGCGACGTCTTCGCCGCGACGAACGAGCTCACGAACATGTCGCTCCCGCCGTGCGAGGCGATCCTCTGCGGCGTGCCGGTCGTCGCCTTCGACGTGTCGGGCACTTCCGAGGTCATCCGCGACGGCGAGACGGGGCTCCTCGTGAAGAACGGCGACGTCGTCGAATTCTCGAAGAAGCTCGAGCTCCTCGTCCGGGACGACGCGCTGAGGAAACGCCTCGGCGTGCAGGCCGCCCGGTTCGCGCGGGGCTATTTCGTTTCGTGGGACGCCCGTATCGATATGGAATGCACGGTGTTAGAGCGGCTCGCCGGCGGGAAGAAACCTCGCCCCTGAGCCGTCGCCGCCATCGCTCCTAATAGAGAAGACGCCATATAACGAGAAGACGCCTCGGCTTCTCACTGAAATCTGCGAAACCGGGGCGTCTCACTATGAGGGTGTACCGAGTATGGCGTCGGGATTCTTCGGATCTGCCGCTCGTCCGCGGCTTTCTTCATCACTCCTGTTCCCTGTCCGCCAACTCGCCTAATAATTCTATCCGGATTTCTCCTGTTGTCAACCCCCCCGGCGATGATTATTCTTCGGTCAGCACGATTCGAGGAGGGCATCGGACGATGGGCAACGAGCAGCGAATCGAGATCCGGCAAGCGGCCGTCGGCGACGTTCCGCTTCTGCTCCGGATGATCCGGGAGCTCGCGGAATTCGAGCGGATTCCGCACGAGGTCGCTGCGACCGAGGAGATCGTCAGGGAGAGCCTGTTCGGCGGCGATCCCGCGGCGGAGGCCCTTCTCGCGGAGTGCGACGGCAAGCCGGCGGGGTTCGTCATTCATTTCAGAAACTATTCGACGTTCGTCGGCAGAGCCGGCCTCTATATCGAGGACCTCTACGTGAGGCCCGAGTACCGCGGCCTCGGCGTCGGGAAGGCGCTCTTCCTGCGCTGCGCCCGGATCGCGAGCGAGCGCAATCTCGGGAGGGTGGAGTGGGCGGTCCTCGAGTGGAATCCGGCCCGGGAGTTCTACGAGCATTTCGGCGCCCGCGCGATGGACGACTGGATTCTCTACCGGCTCAGCGGAGACGCCCTGCGCTCGCTCGGCGGCTCCTGAAAGCGCACGATTCTTGCAAGATCGGCGGATCGGGCATCATCGGCCGAGGAAGGGAGATCGAAATGGGCAGCAAGTCTTATCTCGTTAATTTGGCTTTAATTACATTTTCGCTCCTGATCAGCGCGTCGTGCGAATCGGACAGCAAGCCGAACACCGCGCGCACGCACCCGCTCGATTCGAATCCGAGCGCCATCATCGTCGATCACCTGTGCCGCGATATCGACGCGATTCCGCAGGCGGCGATCGAGCAGGCGAAATCGACCCTCCATATCGCCTACGGGCACACCTCCCACGGAAGCCAGCTCGTGGACGGGATGACCGGGCTCGTCGATTTCAAGGGCGCCCTGTACTCATGGAACAACGGCGGAACCGGCGGGGCCCTCGATCTCAGGGACAGGCCGTCGCCGCTCGAGGAAGATCTCGGCGCCAATGCGGAATGGGCCGCCGACACGCGGAGCTACCTCAACAGTCACCCCGAGGTCAACGTCATCATCTGGTCGTGGTGCGGACAGGTGAGCAGCGCGTCCGAGGACGACATCATCGTGTATCTGAGCCAGATGACCGCGCTCGAATCCGATTTCCCGGGCGTGAGGTTCGTCTACATGACGGGGCACCTGGACGGATACGGGCTCACCGGCAACCTGCACGTCCGCAACGAGCAGATCAGGGCCTACTGCAGGGCGCAGAACAAAATCCTTTACGATTTCGCGGACATCGAATCGTACAATCCGGACGGCGTCTATTTCGGCGACAAGGACGCGAACGACAACTGCGACTACGACGGCGACGGGGACAATCAGTTCGACGGGAACTGGGCGATCGAGTGGCAGACCGCCAATCCGGAGGAATGGTACGACTGCACCGCGGCCCATACGCAGCCGTTGAACGGGAATCTCAAGGCGTATGCCGCATGGTGGCTCTGGGCGCGGCTCGCCGGCTGGGAAGGCCCGAACTGATCAGGCGCGCCTCTTCGACAGGAACGCCGCGATAACGGCCTTCGTGAAATCCCCCGCGACGAACGGCAGGATCGCGAGCGGGATCGTCCGCTCGAACGACAGGCCGGCTATCGCGGACAGGTAGGCGGCGCCGCTCGCGAGAATGAGGGCCATCCCGCAGAGGGACGCGAAGAACGCGGCGATACGACCTCCGCCGAGCCTCCCGAAAAGGAATCCCGAGACGAGCGCGGCCGCGGGGAAGGAAGCGAGATCTCCCCCGGTCGGGCCGAGGAGCACGGCGGGGCCGAAGCTGAAACCGGCGAATACGGGCGCCCCGGCGAGCCCGAGCGCCAGATACGCGAGGAGCGCGTAGAATCCGTCGCGGGCCCCGAGGGTGACGCCGGCGAGGACGACGAACAGGGTCTGCATCGTCACGGGGACGGGCGTATAGGGCAGAGGGACGGCCAGCTGGGCCGCGACCGCAGTGAAGCAGACGATGCGAGGATCTTCGCCGCTCTCGCGAGCGCTCCGGCCGAACAGGCCGGTTGACCGAGTACATCCGTCCACATGAGCTCTTTCGATTGCATAGAGGCTCCTTTCATGGGGAGTCTATCCGGCCGCGGACACTTTTTCAAGAGAAGAATCGCCGGCCGCCGCTACCCGGCGATCCCGGCGGGCCCGGGCGCCGCGCCCCCATTGCCTGCCCCCGCTCCCTCTTTCTCCGCGACGGCGACGTTTCCGAGATAATAGTGAACCGTCAGCGCGAGGTGATCCCGTATTTTCGCAAGGAGTTCGGACGTCTCGCCCGCGACGAAATAGCCCACCCGTATCGCCGCGAGCACCGAGATGAATTCGAACAGGAAAACCCTGAGCGTCATGAGGTAGCGGTAATTGAACTCGAGCTTGTCCAGATAGGGCTTCCCGCCCGCCGCGCGGTCTTCGCGGAGCTCCCGGAAATCCTTCGCGCTCCCGTCGACGAACGCTTCCCGGTGTCTCCGCGCGTTCGCCTCGTGCGCTTTCTTCTCGACGGCGTCGAGCGCAGCCGAAAGGTCCTCCTCTTTCGCGCCTCCGTCGGTCTCCCCGGCGAGCAGCCGCTCGACGAACGCCTCGGCGTCCGCGACGAGATCGTTCAGAAAGACGATATTCCTCTCGAGGGAGAGCGGATATTCCGCCGCGTCGGGCCGCTCGCGTTTCCCTTTGAGCAGCAGGTCGAAATTGCGGCGAAAGACGTCGGCCGAAGGATAATACTTCGCGATATGCGAAGAGAACGTCGAGAGCACTTCTTCGATCGTCGCCGGTTTGAGATCCATGTTTCGCGCCCTCCCGCGCCTTCACCGCACCCGAACGGACAGCTCGATCGCGCCGCGGACGCCGGGGCCGAACGATCCGACCGACCCGGCGGCGAAGGCGCCCCCCTCTCCGATCGCCGTGAATCCTTCCGGCACGGCCAGAAGAGCGCGCGCTTCGAACGCCAGATACCCCGCCTCCGCGAGGGCGAACGGCTCGCCCGATCCGCGGACGATTCTCGCGATCGTGCCGTCTTCGAACTGCACGACGAGATTCGATCCGTCGGCCGACGCGGCGCGTACCTTTCCGGGGAGAGCGCCGCGGCCGATCTCTCCCATGGCCCCGGTGTCGAGCAGGGCGAGCATGTCGCACCGGACGGAGGAGCCCCGCGTCAGGAGCACGAGATCTCCGCCGAGCAGGCCGATCGCCGTTCGTTTCGCCGCGCGCAGCGGCTTCTCCCCGCGGCGCTCGACCGGCGAAGCGCCCGACGCGTCGAAAAAGGATATCCCCTTCGCCTTCGAAAACGCGAGCAGGCGGCCGTTCACGAGCGCGACGTCGTCGATATCGATGCCGAGCTTCACGCCGCGCGCCCATCGGCGGGAGCCTCCGTCGTAGCGATGGCAGAATCCGTCTTCGGTCACGACGAACGCCCCGTCCGAAGCGGCGAAAACGCGGCGTATCCTGCGCGTGAACGATCGCTCCTCGACGAGCGCCGTCTTCTCGCCGAACCGCGCGAGATATACCCTGCCCTTCGCCTTGAAATTGACGCCGCACGCCGCGAGCGTTCCCGCGCCGTATGCGTCCGCGAGGGACGCGGACTTCGAGGCGACCGGCGCCACGAAAGTCCACGACGGATCCGATCCCGCGCCGAGCGCGTCGGCGCGCGCCGCGTAGAGCCCGCGCGGGCTCCCGTCCGCGGCCTCGCCGAGCTTGAAGAGATATCCGGGAAGATCGCCGCGCGAGAACATGAAGCCGGAGCCCGGGAGCGAGCGCGGAGCCGGATGCGGCGTGCACGCGCGCACGAAGAGCTCGCAGGAATCGGGCCTCTCGCCGGGAGGAATCGCGAAGTAGAGATAGCCGCTGCGCTCCTCTCCCGGCGCGACGCGCACCGGCTTCATCATGCCGCTCTCGAAGGCGGGATAGAACGATTTGTTGAAAATGGGCCGGTAATACCGCCCGATATCGATCTCGGTATACATGAAGAACGCGCCGACGGGCGCGAGGAGCGTCCCCGCGACGAAGCTCGTGGCGCTGCGCATGCGGTAGCGCCCCGTCTTGCTCGTTCCGAGCACTTTCTCCGCGACCGTCTTCGGAGCGAGAGGAAGATGGGTCCTTCCGCTGTCGACGAGCGCGAATCCTTCGAATCCCGCGGAGAGCTTCATCCCGTTCGCGCTGTGGATGAGAAGCGGCGCGGAGCCGTCGTTTCGGATCGAAACGCGCACCGGAACGATCCCGCTGTCGGGCAGCGCTTTCAGGAAGGATTCGGGCACATCGTCCCCCGCGATCGCGAATCGCGCGGCGACGGCGAGGTCGGTTCCCGTGGGGGCGCTCTGCAGCCCGATGTCCGCCGGCGATCCGCGCTGCGGGAGACGGCACGACGATGTCATGAAGGCCGCGAACGCGCACAGCGCGAGCGCGGCGGCGGATCGCGCGAAATTCGCGCGCGTTCCGTTCATTCGAGTCCCTTCTTCAGGCCTTCGAGGAGAACCGTTCTCCCGAGAGGCGTGACGCGGCAGTAGCGCCCGGCGGTCCGCACAAAGCACCGGTTCTCGCAGAATCCCCCCGAAAGATAGAAATGCGCGGGTCTCCCCAGAAAATCGATCACGTTGCGAACGAAACCGTGAAGGAACATGGCCACGCTCTCCTCGGGAGAGGTTCCGAGCGAGATCTGCTCGAGCACGCGCTCCATGCCGAAAACGCCGCAGGTGACGTTCACCCACCGGTCGGACGGCGGGAGAGTCGAGAAATCGATGTCGTAGTAGTTCCCGAGAAGCTCGAGCGTCGCTCCCGTCGTCGAGCCGCAGGAGAGGTTCCAGTCGAGCTTCTCGACCTTTCTCCCCCTGAGCCGCACGAACTTTAGATCCCTGCCGCCCACGTCGACAAGGGAAAAGTCCCCGTCCGCGACGAGAGCGAGCCCCCCCTCGGCAAGCGCGATGAGCTCGTTCCGGTAGATCGGCGCATCTACCGCGCGCGCAGTGTCCCGTCGCGACTTCGTAGCGCTCGCTCTTTCGCCGCACGAGCTCCTTCGTCGCGACGATCTCGAGGTCGCCCGAGTCGAGATCGAGGATCTTCGAATACGTGCTGCCGCAGTCGGCTATCTTCATCGCGATAACCTCACGAACGCTTCGACCTTCGCCAGGATCGAATCGTTGATCTCGCGATGGCAATCCACGGCGAGCCCCCGGTGCTTCTCCGCGAGGTAATGCGCGAGATCCTGTTTCGCGCAGAAGCTCTGCGTGAAGAACACGGTGGGGATCCCCTCGTCTACCCGGCATTCGAGCTCGACGTCGCAGGGGCGCCCCGCCTCGACGCACCGCGTCCATCCGTACACGTGCGTCGTTTCCGGAAAGAGATCGAGGATGCGAAAATCGTGCGGGGGCACGCCCCAGAAGCCGTGCGTCGGCTCGCAGGAGCCGGGGCCGGATCCGGCGCCGAGGGATCGACGACGGTCGCCATGATCCGGTCGATCTTCTCCCCGAGCGGCATGCGCGCGCGCGAAAAGACGAGCGGCCGATTCTCGTACTCCTCTTCCGGAAAGCGCGACTCGATGACCGTAATGCCCATCGTCCGGAGAAGGAACGCCGCGTGCCGTCCCGCGGTCGCATTTGTCCTCGCCGACCGAGGCCACAACCGCCGCGAGAGCGCTCCCGAGGTGCAGCGCGTTATCGACGATATTGGCGACGATCCGGCACGTGGTCGCGGGAAGGATACCCGAATCGGGGCGCTCCCATATCGACGTCGAGATCCACGAGCGGGAGATCCGGGCCAAATCTCTCCCGCGCCTCGCGGAGCACCTTCCGTCGCGGGAAGCCGAAGTAGCCAATGACCGTATCGGCGGGATATTTTTTCATCGTGATTTTCGATGGACGGGAAATCGGGTCGACGCGTCGCGGGTCACGGGATACGGAGCCCATGCTCATTCCCCGTCATCGCCGTTTTCGACGCGCGAAATCGCCTCGACCACGTCATCCGGCTTCTTGGCTTCGAGGAGCTTCTTCCGGAACTTGTCGAGCTTGATCATCTTGACGATCTTTGCGATCGCCTGCACGTGGGGACCGGACTCTGACGTCGGCGCGACCATGAGAAAGAACAGATGCGACGGCTTTCCGTCCTGGGCGGCGAAATCGACGCCGGCACGCGATATCCCGATCACGACGCTGAGGCTTTTCACCGCGTCCGATTTCGCGTGCGGAATCGCCACGCCCTTTTCGAGACCGGTCGATCCCTCGCGCTCCCGGTTCATCACGGCCTCGAAGATCGCATCGGGGTCTTCCACGTCGCTCGTCTGCGACGAGAAGAGAAACGAGCTCCTCGATGACCTCTTCCTTGTCGTTCCCCTCGAGTCCGGATCTTCACATGAGCGGGTGTGATGTAGTCGATAAGCTTCATCGCTGTTTGCCTCCTCGGGAACCGCTCCCGGCAGCCTTTCAATATTCACGGAACATAATCAACGCCGCGTCTCTTCGCAAGCCCCTCGTTTCCGCCCGGCGACACCGTTCCGACCGGCTTCAGATCGACTCGTACAGCCTGTCCACCTTTCTGCTTGTTCCGCACAACGAGAACGGGACAGCTCACCTTCCGCAGGATCCGCTCCCCTTCCTCGTAGAACGAATCGCGCAGGCTCAGAACCTCCCCGAGCTCCCCCTGGACGAGCAGATCGCAATCGCTCGCGGTGACCTCCCGGGCGACCTCCTCGTGAACGACGCCCGTGCGGAGAATCGTTTCGATCTTGACGCCCTTCTTCTCGGCGAGCTTCACGACGTAGTTGAGCTTGCGCTTGCCGTCCTCCTCGAGATCCCGCTCGTAATCCATTTTCTCCACCTGCACGAAGACCTTCGCGCTGAGGAGCTCGCTGAGGAGGTTGTCGTTCACGACGAAGATAACCCTCAGGAGCGATCCGTGCGCCTTCGCGAGAGCGATCGCGAACAGAGCGGCGGTGATCGATGATTCGCTTCCGTCGATGTACAGCAGGATCTTGCCGAAGGGATTCGCCGTACCGGTCATTGCGCAGCCTCTTTCCTCTTCTGAAGGTGACTCTTGATCATCTTGTTGATGAAAAAGGCCTCCCGATCCATTTCCTCGAGGGCCATATTGATATATTTCAACGTTTCTTCATAATCCGGGATAAAGACCTTCTCGAGCGCGTTGACGCGGCGGATCGTTTTCGCCACCTCGCGCGACAGGCGCATGAGCGAGATGCGCGCCTCGGCGAGCGTTCCGATGAGCTTGAGAACCTCGCGGAAACGGACGTTCGCCTCGGAGAGCCAGATGCTGCTCTCGACGGCCGCGACGTACGGCGATTTGTCGTCGAAATCGACCCGGACCTTCGGGATCGACACGCCCATGACGCGCCGCTCGGAGAACTTGATGTCGGAACGGATGTGCACCCCGAGCGAGACGAGCGTCAGATCCCGGCGGCCCGATCCGAAGCATCGCCTGATCGAGAGCGCCGAAGGCGACGGCGAGCTTCTTCTCGACCTCTTCCTGCGCTTCGACCGCGCGGTCGATGAGCCCCATGAGCTCCACGACGAGAATCTTGCGCTTCTGGTCGAGGAGCTCCCATCCCTCGTTCGCGAAGCCGAGGTCGCGCTTGACCTTCATCAGGTTCGTCTTGGTCGGGGCCAGCTCGTAGCGCGCCATGGATCACTTCCCGTAATACTTGTTGAGCTCTTCCTCGGAGATCCGGTGCAGCTCCTCCTTGGGCAGGTAGGAGATCACCTTCCATCCGATGTCGAGCGTCTGCTCGATGGTCCGGTCCTCGTACTCGCCCTGGCTCAGGAACTCGCGTTCGAACCGGTTGCCGAAATCGAGGTACGTCTTGTCGACGGGGTGAGCTCCTCCTCGCCGATGACCGCGGCGAGCGCGCGCACGTCCTTCACGTGCGAGTAGGCGGCGAAGAGCTGGCTCGCGATGTGCGCGTGGTCGCCGCGCGTCATGCCCTCGCCGATCCCGTCCTTCATGAGCCGCGAGAGCGACGGAAGCCCGCGATCGGCGGGTAGATGTTCCGGTGATCGAGCTCGCGCTCGAGCACGATCTGCCCTTCGGTGATGTACCCGGACAGGTCGGGCATCGGGTGCGAGATGTCGTCGTTCGGCATGGTGAGAATGGGCATCTGCGTGATCGACCCGGTGTATCCCTTGACCATGCCGGCGCGCTCGTAGATGCTCGAGAGATCGCTGTAGAGATAGCCGGGGTAGCCCTTGCGGCTCGGGATCTCCTCGCGACGGTGGAGATTTCGCGGAGCGACTCGCAGTAGTTCGTCATGTCGGTCAGCATGACGAGCACGTGCATGTTCACGCGGAACGCCAGGTACTCGGCGATCGTCAGCGCCATGCGCGGCGTCAGGATCCGCTCCACCGACGGCTCGTCGGCGAGAGAGAGGAACAGCACCACGTTTTCGAGCACGCCCGTGTTCCTGGAAATTGTCGATGAAGAACCGGGCCACGTCGTGCTTGATGCCCATGGCCGCGAACACGATGGCGAACTGAACGTCCTCGCCCACGATCTTGGCCTGGCGCGTGATCTGCGCGACGATCTGGTCGTGCGGGAGTCCGGTGCCCGAGAAGATCGGGAGCTTCTGCCCGCGGACGAGCGTGTTCATGCCGTCGATCGCCGAAATGCCGGTCTGGATGCACTTGCGGGGATACACGCGGGCCGTGGGATTGATGGGCAGTCCGTTCACGTCCCTCATCTCCTCGACCATCGGGGCCGGACCGCTGTCGATCGGGCCCCGAGCCCGTCGAAGACGCGGCCGAGGATCTCTGCGCCGACGCCGAACTTGAGCGGCTCGCCCCGGAACCGGACGCGCGTATCCGGGATGGAGAGGCCGGACGTACCCTCGAACACCTGGACCACGGCCGATCCCTCGCTCGATTCGAGAATCATGCCGAGCCGCACGGCCGTTTCCGTCGACGATCTCCACGAGCTCGTTGTACCCGACGTTGTGGATCCGTTGACGAAGAACAGGGGGCCGTTCACCTGGCTGATGCCGAGGTATCTCTCCCTCAGCGAGCTTCTTTTCCATGATTCGTCACGGTCTTATTCGTACATTTCGCCACTTCTTCCATGGATTTTTCGAGCTGTCCCGCATCTCGTCGATCTTCCCGATCTCGTCGTTGGAGACGGAAAATTTCATGCTCAAAATGTCGGAATGGACCTCAGCTTCTGGAGCTGATGTATGTACACGCCCTTCTTGATGTTCTCGAGGCCAGCGTGTAGTACTTGACGATCACCCGCAGCATCTTCACCTGCTTCTCGGCCGTCCAGTACATGTCGACCTTGTCGTAGCTGTTCTGCTGGAGGAAGGCGTTCTTGAACAGTTTCGCAGGTCTCGAGCACGATGCGCTGGGCGTCGGGAAGCACGTCGGGGCCGACGAGCTTCACGATCTGCTGGAGCTGTTCCTCCTGCTGCAGGAGGTCGATGATCCGCTGCCGCAGCTCGAGCCATTCGCCGCCCGAGCGCTCCTTCCACCAGTCGGAGATCTCGTCGACGTACTCGCTGTAGCTATCGAGCCACGAGATCGCGGGATAGTGCCGCGCGTTCGCCAGCTGCTGGTCGAGCGCCCAGAGGCAGCGGACGAACCGTTTCGTGTGCTGGGTGACGGGCTCGGAGAAGTCGCCTCCGGGCGGGGATACCGCGCCGACGATGCTGATCGACCCCTCCTCGCCGCAGAGGGTCTCGAACATCCCGGCGCGCTCGTAGAACTCGGCGAGCCTGGTCGGCAGGTAGGCGGGAAATCCTTCGTCGGCGGGCATCTCCTCCATGCGGCCCGACAGCTCGCGGAGCGCTTCGGCCCAGCGCGATGTCGAATCGGCCATGATCGCCACGTGGTAGCCCTGGTCGCGATAGTACTCGGCCAGCGTGATGCCGGTGTAGATCGACGCCTCGCGCGCCGCCACGGGCATGTTCGACGTGTTGGCGATCATGATCGTGCGCTCCATGAGCGGGCGGTTCGACCGCGGGTCGATGAGCTCGGGAAAGCTCATGAGCACGTCGGTCATCTCGTTGCCGCGCTCGCCGCATCCGATGTAGACGATGATGTCGGCGTCGCACCACTTCGCGAGCGCGTGCTGGATCATCGTCTTGCCCGTGCCGAAGCCGCCCGGCACGACGACCGTCCCGCCCTTCGCCAGCGGGAACAGGGTGTCGATGACGCGCTGCCCGGTGATGAGCGGGAGCCTGAGCGGAAGACGCCCCCTGGAGGGCCGCGGCTTCCGCACCGGCCACCGCTGGAACAGCTTCACCTCGGTCTCTTTTCCCGAATCGTCGGCGACCCGGAGCACCGTATCCTCGATCCGGTACGAGCCTTCCTTCGCGACCCAGGCGACCTTTCCCTGCACGCCGGGAGGCACGAGGACACGGTGCTCGATGAGCTCGGTCTCCTTGAGCCTTCCGGCGATTTCGCCTCCCTCGACCTTCGCGCCCGCGGCGAGCTCCGGCTTGAAATTCCACGCGCTCTCGCGCGAAAGCGACGTCGCGTGGATCCCCTTCTGGATGTACACGCTGCCGGAGGTGTCGCGGATGACCTCGAGCGGGCGCTGAACGCCGTCGTAGATCGTGCCGAGGAGCCCCGGGCCGAGCTCGGCCGAGAGGGGAAGCCCGGAGCTGTAGATATTCGAACCCGGGGCGAGACCCGTCGTATCCTCGTACACCTGAATGGCGGCCCGATCCCCCTCGAGCTTCACGATCTCCCCGACGAGATGATCCTCGCCCACTTCGACGAGATCGAGCATCTTCGCGTTGGCGATTCCCTTCGCGTGGACGACGGGGCCGACGATCTTGTGCACTTTTCCAATGATCTCAAGCACTGCGGAATTCCTCTTTCTTCATATGACGCCCCATGCGGCGGTCGCCGGCAGCCGGCTCCGCCCGCCTACTCTATCTTGTCCCCCGAAGAAAAAACTCCTTCGAATATGATCGCCCTGATTTCGTCCCGGTAGCGGTACATCCTCGCTTCGAACGTATTGTCGAAGATCACGTTCCCGCCGGGAACGCCGACCTGCACGCCGCCCGCCGTCGAGTCGGGGAGCGCTTTCCCCTCGATGCGCTTCACGGCGCGCCCCTCCTTCTTCATCAGCTCGCGCACCTGGGGAAAGACGGCGGATTCGAGAAGCGCGAGGTCGCGCCCGTCCGCGTACACGACGAATTCCTCTCCCTCGAGCACGCGGAGCGCCTCGGCGGCGAGAGCGGCGAGAACCCGCGGGTAGTCGTCCCGCTTTCTGCTCTTCTCGACGTCCGCGCGCACGGCGTCCATGACCGCGTTCACGACCTCTTCGCGGGCCTTGAGCCTGATGCGGCGGACCTCGAGGCTCACGCTCGAGAGGACGCGTTTCTTCGCGATCGTGCCCTTCTCCGTCGCGTCCTTGAGGATCCGCTCGCCCACCTTCTGCGCTTCGTTCTCGGCCTTCGCGATGATGGCGGCGGCGGTGCTCCTCGCCTTCTCGAGAATCGAATCGACCTCTTTCGCTCCGTCTCCCTTGATCTGTTCGCAGATTTTATCGACGGATTCCATATCAGCCAACGTTTCCGCTCCCTTGCATGTTCACCCGCGTATCATACGTTTATTCCGACCGCCGCGCGCACCATCTGGCGTATCGAGACTCTCCCCGGCATCGGACCGGTCCGGTCGGGGATCTCGATGATGAGAGGAAAGCTCCGTCCGAAAACGTACTCCTCCATCTCCGCGCGCAGCCCGGCCGCGATCTTCTCGGTGATGATGACGATGCCGATGTCGGAGGACGCGAAGGCCTTCTTGAGCGCTTCGCGCGCCTCGTCCGCCGTTTCGACCGCCTCGCCGACGACTCCCGCGAGCCCGAAACCGGCCACCGTGCTCTCATCGCCGATCACGTAGAATTGCATGCGCGCTCCCTCATATCCTCGTCAGGATCATGATCGAGATGATCAGGCCGTAGATCGCGATTCCTTCGGCGAGGCCGACGTAGATGAGGGCCCGCGCCGTGAGCTCCGGCTTCTCGCTGATCGCCCCGAGCGCCGCCGAACCGACGTACGCGACCGCTATGCCGGCGCCGAGACAGCCGATGCCCGTCGAGAACGCCGCGGCGGCGAAGCCCCAGCCGATCACGCGCGCCTGCTCGGCCGAAACGTTCTTGTTGGGCTGCGCGGCCGCGACGGCCGTGTCGGTCGCCGCGCCCTGATGCTGCTGGCTGCGCGCGTCGGTCACCGCGCCCGCCAGGTTGATCAGCAGAATCAGGATCACGGTCGAAAAGACGGCGGCGGATGACAGGGTGATGAACCTCTTCATTTTGCTCCTGCGTGCCTCCTGCTCGGACATGCCTTCTCCTTTCACTCATCCCGGCCCGGTTGAACGCCCAGGCCGATTGGTTTGTACGCGACGCCACCACCGAAAAAGAATTTACCGAAAAACTCGTAATACTCGAGACGGATCGCCTGTATCGTGACGACGAGACCTTCGAGCGCGATGATCCCGATGTTGCCGAAAACGAGGATCAGGATCGAATAGATCATCCCGCCGCTCTTGTCCTTCACCATATCGACGAGGCTGAACACCGCGATGAAGAGCCCCACGTGGGCGAGCGAGAAGGCCGCCACGCGGATGAAGGACACGGTGTTCGCGAGGTACCCGATGAGGATCTCGACGACCTCGATGATCGATTCGAAGATGTACGATCCGACGCCCGTTTCGAACACCATCTTCCGCCTGCTCGCGAGCGCGAGTATCGGCTCCCGGAAAAAGAGCAGCAGGATCGGGATGCCGATCGCGCCGAGGAGGAGCCTCGTCGGGAATGGGCTCGTTCGAGAGGAAGATGGAAATGGCGACGATGCCGCCCCAGTACATGATCGCGACGATGAGCCCGGCGTGGTCGAAGACGGTCGCCTTGTAATGCCGCATCCGGATCGAGTTGATGACGTGGAACAGGATCCCGAGCGAGATGACGCCGATACCGAAGTAGATCGCGACCTTGAAGAAATAGATCACGTTGTTCATCGGTTTCATCCACACGTGGGGAATGAGCTCCTCGAGACCGAATACGCTGCCGAAGAGGAACCCGAACACGACCGACGAGATGCCGCAGTAGAAGGCGAGGCGGCCGACGAGGGCGACCGATTCGTTCTTCCGCTTCGAGCGGAATCCGAGCCACGCGCCGATGAGGAGCAGCACGGCGCCGTGCCCCACGTCGCCGAACATCATCCCGAACATGACGAGGAAGGTGAGCGCGAAGAAGAAGGTCGGATCGATGACCTTGTACTCGGGCAGGCCGTAGTTCGAAACGAGCATCTCGAACGGCTTGAAGAACGAGGGATGCTTGAGCAGAACGGGCACCTTCACGCGGCCCGCCTTGACTCCCGCCACGTCCTCCGGCGCGATCACCTCGATGATGGCCCGTCCCTTCGCGGCCCGGAGAATCTCCCGTTCGACCTCCCGCTTTTTCCCGCTCGGGATCCAGCCCGAAAAGATGTACGTCTTGCGCGTCCGCTTCAGGTAGTTCTTGACCCTGAGGAGGAGCGCCGCCACGCGGAGCGATCGGTTGTATTCGGTGATCCGGCCGACGTTCGCGTCGCGCGCCGCGGCGAGCTCCGCCTGAACCCCGGCGAGGTCGCCCTTGAGCGCCTCGATCTTCTTGCCGAGCTCCCCTTTGACCTCCGCGGCTTCCCGCTTCGCGTCCTCTCCGATCTCGACCTCGTCGAACGAAGCCTCGCGCAGGATGCGCTTGAGCTTGAGACGATCGTTCTTGAGCCCGATGAGGAGTATGAGCTCGGTCTTGTCGCGCCTCGAGAGGGAGAGCATGACGGCGGGGAGCGTGGCTATCTTCTCGCGGATATACTCGACGTTCTCGAAGCGCACCTCGCCGTAATGCCACTCGAGGAACGAATACGGCGCCTTCTCGACCGGAAACCCGAGGTCCATGAGAGGCGCGACCTCGCTCGCGATGGCCTCCATCCGTTCGAGCTTCTGCCTGATCTCGGTGCGCTCGGCGATCATCCCTTCGATCGAGCGTTCGAGAGAGAAGACGTACTTCTCCATCTCGGCGAGATCGCCCATGGAAACCTCGGCGATCCCCTCTCCCGCCTCGAGGGAAAGCTCCTTGATGTCGAGATTCTTCATGAGGAGAGCGAGCCGCCCCCGCAGGTATTCGATCTTCGAGCGGACCTCTCCGGCCTCGAAGCCCTTCAGATTCTCCGCCCAGGGCTCCTGGTCGTCGAGGCGCACGAGATGGAGAATCCCGAGGCGCACGATCTCCCTCGCGACCTCGTCGAGCTCGCTCTCGAAGATGAGGACGTTGATCTGATGCATGCGCTCGGGCGTAAACATCTTCTGGCCCTTCTAGAAGGCCGCCCTGAGGTGGCTCTCGATATCGGCCTTCTCCATGTTCAGGAGCTTGCCGTTCAGTATCGTGATGAGGTTCCTGATCTCGGTGCGCTTGAGAATCAGGTACGAGAGGACCGTCCCGATCGTGAACGGAAATCCACCGAGCGTTTTCTTCGCTTCGGACACCAGGTAGCTCCAGAGGATGATTTCGAGAAGGTAGAGCTTGCTCAGATCCTCCTCTTTTCTCATGAGATCGGCGATCGGCTTGAACGATTTCTCGAGAGCGATCGAAAGCACGTCCCTCACGGAATCGGCCGCGAAGGCCTGCCGGAGCTTGTCGCTCGTCATGCGGTAGCCGCCGGGAATGTTGTAATCGAACAGATCGCCGGTCGGCACGCTGTAGTAGAACTTGAGCCGCACGAGCCAGCCGATGTTCTTGAGATCTATCTCGAGGCCGATGAGGCGCTGCGCGATCCGGCGGTCGGTACGGTCGAGCGCGTCGATCCTCGCCTTCAATCGCTTGTAGAAATCGAGCTCGAGAGCGATCTCGATCGGAAAGAGCGTCCCCCGCTTCTTGTAGTCGTCGAGAACGCTCTTCACCGGACCGAGATACGGCGTCTCGATGAGGTACGCGAGCACGTCCTCGATCGTTTTCGCCTCGGCGATCGACTGATAGGGAAGGCTATGCGGGAGCTCCTTGCGGGTGATGTACTTGAGATCGTCGAGGTCCCGGTTCCCTTCGCGGATGCGGAGAGCGACCTTGAGGTTCTCTATCTCGTATTTCTCGATTATCAGCTCGACGAGCTTCTGCGCCGGTCCCCGGAGATCCTTGATGAGCTCCGCGTGCCACTGGACTTCCTGCTCGATGAGGAACTTTTCCGCGACGCGGGGATCGAGCGAAACCTCCGGTTTCGCGAGCGCCTTTTCGTAGATCGTGCCCCCCAGCAGGGAATAGAATTCGGGGACGTCGCGCGCTTCGACGAGACGCGCGATCGCTTCGGGAGGCAGAAGCGCGCTGAGCCGCGCCCTCACCTTGGCGTTCACGAGCGCATATTTTCCCACCGGCCCGAGAAGCATAACGATACCGGTTCGCCCGACCGCGGTTCGCCCCGCGGCCCGTTAGGTGCCGAATAGATTAGACTGCTTTTCCTCGACCCCGAGGATCAGGTTCGTCACGCGGTCAGCGGCAGCCTCTATCTCGGATTTCTTCTTCTTGATGATCTCGACGCTTCCGACCTGGGCGCGTTCCACCTGCTGCGTGCGCTCCCGCTCCGCCTCTTCCTTCATCTGCTCCATGATCGAGTGCGCTTTCTGCATGGCGTCCCGCCGTACCCGCTCTTCAACCTGGCGGCTCTTCTCCTCCGCCTCCCGCACGATCGTCTGGGCGTCCGCGTGCGCCTTCTCGATGCTCTCGCGGGCCTCTTTCTCGGCCTCCAGGATCTTCTGGATTATCTCTTTCAAAGCTCCTCCTGCACGGGCTTGCTCGGAATATCGGTTGAAATCGCGCGGCTGAGGGATATTAGGGAAGTATAGAAAAGGGGGTGCCGGGTGTCAACAAATGAAAACTCGCGCCGCGCGGCTGATCGGCTTGCGTCGGGAGCTCGCTATCGAGTGATCGGATTCCCGTTGCGGCGAGGAGACATGCCGCAAAAGGGGCCGCCGGCAATGGCGATGCCGGCGGCCTGTCGAGTGCGACACGCAGCAAACGTGGATCCCCGACGATTGGATTCCCCCTCCGGTGCTCTCGGAATTCTCGATTCCCCTGGTAGCTTGCCGCTTCCCGATTGTACCGAAACATATTTAATCACAGACATCCCCATATTGTCAATACAATTATTGTGTTATTTGATTATTATAAACAATATTACACAGATAGTGGCAATATCGCCACACACACGTAACTGCATATGCCGCTGCTCCGAATGCTGTGACGAATGCGTTACATACCGCCGGCATATCGGCTGATCTGGATTTCGGAATGATCTTCGTTGTGGGAATCGGTTGAATGCAGGTTCAGCGCCTGAAGTCTCCGGTGTCGATCTTGAGCTGTCTGAGCAGACGATAGAACGACTCCCGCGGAATCCCCGCGAGCTTCGCCGCTTCCTTGACGTCGCCGTTCGTCATCGAGAGAAGCAGCCTGCAGTGGTTGCGCTCCCACGCCTCGCGCGCCTCGCGCAATCGCAGCTCCGGCCGCGCGGCTTCGCCGGCGCCGCGATCGAGAGACACGCCGACGCTCGGAGAGACGTCATCGAGCGCGATCGCGGGACCCGCCGCCCGGATGATCGCGCTCTTCATGACGCACTCGAGCTCGCGCACGTTCCCCGGCCACCGGTATTCGAGGAACCGGCGCTCGACGGCCGGGTCGATCTCGCGGACGTCCTTGCGGAACTTCACGGCGAACGTTTCGAGCATCTGCCTCGCGAGCAGCGGGATATCCTCTCTCCTTCTCGCGAGCGGCGGCAGATCGATCCGGAGCGTATTGACCCGGTAATAGAGCTCCGATTTGAACGTGCCCCCGCGGACCATGGCCGGCAGATCCCTCGAGGTGAGAATGATGAACCGCACGTCGACCCTGATCATCTTGTCGCTCCCGAGCCGGTGGAAGCGCTTCTTCTCCACCGCCCGCAGGAGCTTCGTCTGCGCGGCGAGAGGAAGATCGCCTATCTCGTCGAGCACGATCGTGCCCCCATGCGCGAGCTCGAGGAGCCCCCGGGTGACGCTCCCCGCACCGCCCGCGGCGCCGTTCTCCCGGCCGAAGAGCTCCTCCTCGAACAGCGCCGGCGCGAGGCTCACCAGATCGACGACGCAGAACGGCTTATCGGCGCGGTTGCTCGTGAAATGAATCCAGTGCGCGAGCACCTCCTTGCCGGAGCCCGCGGGCCCCGTGACGAGGATATTCTCGTCGAGATCCCTGCAGCGCTCGACCGGCGGCGAGCACCTCGCGCATCGCGGGCGATTCGAATACCGGAACGATTTCCTGCTCCTCGCGGCTTCGCTCGCCGAGCTGCGATTTCCTCGAGGCGAGATTCCGCTCGATCGCGCGGAGAATGAGACGATCGAACGCATCGAGCTTCAGGTTCTTCGGAATGCACTCGTCGACGCCGAGATCCTCCGCCGCGGCGACGACCTTCTCGTCGAGATACGACGAAACGAGTATGACGTTGATATAGCTCCACCGCGCCTTGATCTCCTGGAGCACGTCGATCCCGTCGTAGTCCCCGCCGAGCTTGTAGTCGAGGAGCACGACGTCGGGCAGCACCTCGCCCACTTTCTCGAGCCCTTCCCGCCCGCTCAGGGCCGAGCTCACGTCGAATCGCTCCTTCAAGTAATCCGTCATCCTCTCGACGAAAACAGGATCGTCGTCGACGATCAGAATCCTGTCCCGCATGGCCGCGCATCTCCCCCGCGCTTCGTCTTCTTCCGGATTCGCTTCATTCCGCATCACCTCACGTGACTCTGAGAAATTTCATGAAGATCGCGGCGCCCTTCGCGCCCGGACGCTCTTCGAGCCGAATCACGCCTTGCCGCCGCCTGACGATCTGTCCTGTGATGGCGCATCCTTCGCCTTTTCCATCGGGGCTCGACGACGGGACGTTCTCGTTGAAGAGACGCCCGACGAGCTGCTTCGGAACTGCCGGACCCCGTATCGATCCAGCTCACGGCGAGATACGTCGCATCGAGGGACACCGCCACCCGGATCCGTTTCTCGGCCGCTTCGCGCAAGGCGCGAAGCGAATTGTCGAAGCGATTCTTGAACATGTGCCTGAACTCGTCCTCCTGCAGATGTATCCGGACGACGTCGAGGCCGTCGGGAAAGTGTTCCTCGAGCGCGACGTTCTGCTCCGCGAGCGTCGCTTCGAATTCCCCGCGAACGCTTCGCCACTCCTCGACAAACGAAACGGAGAGCGTCCGGCGCAGCGCCGCGCGGTAGTCGCGCAGGAGCGTGTTGAGACGGCCGATCGCATGCTGCAGCTCGACGGTCCGTTCGGAGAGCTCGAACGCCCGGAATCGCCGGCATCTTTCCGAGACGCCGCAGATCACCGAGGGTCTTCCGCATCGTTTTGATCTCCGCCCCGGCCTGCCTCCACGTCTGGTCGCCGGGCGTCACGAGGCGCATCATCGAGACGAGCTTCTTCAGGCTCTTGAAATCGGAATCGTACGAGCGCGCGGGCACCTGCGCTTCGCGTTCGTCGACGAGGGAAATCTCCATGAGAAAGGCGAACTTCTTCTCCGTGTGAATCGCCTGCGCAAGCTCCTCGAGGAGGAACTCGGTCGCGCTCTCGCGCCAGGACTTCGATTGAAAGAGCGATCGGAGGAGCTCGACGAATCGCGTCTGATACAGGGTCAGGAGAAACGCGAGCGCCAGCGCCCCCGCTCCCCACGCGACCGATCGATAGACGGCGAGCAGAGCGGCGACGACGATCGCCGCGAGGAGAAGCAGATCGATCCAGCTCTTCGCCGACGCGGCGGCCCTTATCCTGACGATCGCGGCGGCGGCGCAGATCGCGACGAGCGCGAAGATCGCGAACAGCCACGACGGAACCCGAAAAACGGCGCGGTCGAAAGCGCCTCGCCACGGACGAACGGCGTCGGAGACGGCGCGAACGAAATCGTTTTCGTGCTCGGAGATCTCGACGAAGGAACCGCCCGTCACACCTCTCTCCCTCACGACGACCGGCGCGCGTCCGCGAACCGGCGGGAAAACGACCTCGAGATCGGCCTTGTTCCGCGGCCCGAGCCCGAAGTGCGCGACCGGAGGCGCATACTGCCGAAACCCTCTCGAGGGATTGATCTCCCTGAATCCGACGAGATGATCCCTTCGCCGAGATGGCCGTTCTCGTACAGGAACACCTTCGCCGCCGATCCCCGCATGATCGCCCGAAACGCCGCGCAGCCTCACCTCGATGAAATTCCGACCGTCGCCGTTCGTATTCTCGATGCATATCGGCTCCGAGCGATCGCGCTCGAGAAGCGCGATGTCCATGTCGCCGTCGGCGTCGAGGTCGGCCGCGACCGCCCCGGCATAGGGCTCGCTCGCGATCAGCTCTCCCGCGACCTCTTCGAATCGGCCGCCTCCCGTATTTCTGTGAAGAATACGCACCCGGAGCTCGTTCAGCACGTAGAGATCGACGAAGCCCGTCGTTGTCGAAGTCCTCGGCGAGAGCGATCCGGCTCGAATCCGTGGACGTCCGTCCCGCAGCCCTCGGTCGCGTCGTCGAATCGCCCCGTGCCGTCGTTGAGAAACAGCATATCGCGAGGCGCCCCGCAGCGCGGCCTCCTTGCGTCGCTCATGACCGCATAGAGGTCGAGGTCGCCGTCGTTATCGAAATCGGCGAATACTCCTCCCTTCGGGCGCATGCAGCCGGGCAATACGAGCCGATCGGGCGCGGCGACGAAACGTCCCCGCCCGTCGTTGAGATACAGGTGATTGACGCTCGCGACGCTGTCGGGATCGTAGTACCAGAGATACCCGGCGAAGAGATCCTGGCAGCCGTCGCCGTTCACGTCGCCGAACGTGCATCCGAACACGAGCTGGGAGAGGATTCGCGAGTCGACGGTGCCTTCGACGAAGGCCCAGTCCCTTTCGTTTCGAATGAGCCGTATCCCGCCGAAGTTGTAGCATCTCAGGTACGGGTTGAATTGCAGAACGTCGAGATCGCCGTCGAGGTCGACGTCGGAAACGGCGGCGCCGTAAGAGTACTCCTGCTCCAGGAGCAGCGCCCCGCCCTTCGAGCGGCACCTCCCGAAAGGGAGTCCCCGGAGCCCCTCCCTTGAAGCAGCGGCTGCCGAGCGGCGTCGTCGAAGCCGATGAGGATATCGTCGCGACCGTCCCCGTTCAGATCGGCGATCGACGCCGACGCCGCCGATGCGCTGCGGATCGAACTCGATGTCTGGAGGGGCTTTACCTCCTTGGCCCGCACCGCGGGACCCGGCGAATCGCCGCCCGCGGCGGCTCCCGCCGTCGTCCGCATGCGGATTGAGGAGAGATCTCCGCTCTGTCGCGATACATAGTCCACGCGATCGGGGATCCAATCGCCGTCGAGAAACCCGTACGAGAAGCCGTTCAATTTCGACGAAAGGGGATCGTCGTTTTCACCGTTTCGACGGTATTCACTTCGGCGGGGGGCTCCCCTTCGCCGATCCAGATGTTGTCGATCCACGCCTCGAGATTCGGCGACGACGACGCGCCGAGCGTCGACGCTCTCGATGACGAACGAATCGACGACGGCGGGTTCGTAGCGGCGCCACAGGTAGTCGTACAGTCCCTCGCAGTGATACACCCATACCTGGCTCGGTTCGAAATACGCCCTGATCACCGTGTGGCTGCTCTCGATCCAGGTCACGAAACGCGCGCGCTCGACCGCGCCGGTCTTCGTGTTCCTCAGATTGAAGCAGAGCCAGAAACCATTCGTATCCTCATTCTTCGAGACGTTCCAGCACCAGGCGACCCTCGTCCGGGGAGTGACGCGAATCGGCGATCTCCCGTTATCGCGCAGAACGTAGCTCACGCCGCCCCACACGAGCCCGTCGCGCACGAAGCAGTGGAGAGACCCACGGCTGTTGTTATTCTTCTGGGGACCGTCGAGCGCCACGCCGAGAGAATCCCGGGCGAAACCATCCGGCAGGAATCTCCATATGCCCGTTTTCCCGTTCTCGAAATCGAGATAGAGGGGCTCCGCGCGCACGGCGGAGCCCGCGAGGAGAATCAGTGCCAGAAACGCCACAAGCTTCCGCAACACGCTCTCCTGATGCAAATTAATATGAGAGTCCGATCGGCCGATTATTCGATTATTTTATCACAGGAGGGCCTGGAGCGCCACAGAATTGCTTTATGGCGCCCCGACGCTTCAGGGCCCGGTCACCACGACCGACGCCGAGGAGTCGAACGGGTTTGTCCGCACGGCGAGCGAGAAGAGGTAGGGATAGCTGCGCCTCAGGTGATCCATGTACCAGAGCCACTCGACGGTGATCGCCGTGTACGCCCGCTTGATGTCCCCATCGAGGTGCTTCAGATCCGACGCGGGGAGCTTCGAGAAATCCTCCCGCGCCTCGAGCTCCTCGGCGAGGTGGAACACCGCCCAGAGCATCTCGGTGAACGACTCGTGCTCGAGGAGGTTCGGGTTCTCGAGAAGCCCGAGGAGAAACGTCCGCTCGGCGGCGAGAAGGGTCCTAAGCTCGTCGAGACTCTTCGCGGTCGCCGCGGGCGCGCAATCGCAGCCCCTGAAATACCGCACCAATTCCTTGATATTCCGGTCCGGCCAGGCTCCGGCCGCGGCGAGCCTCTGCCGCTTGTCCGCCGCGGCGGTATCGATCGAGACGAATCCCCTCAGGAGCCGCATGCCGACCTCGCTGAAGAACGCCCCGATCACCATGTTGAGCTTCTTGAGCATAACGCGCCTCTCGCGTTCGGTCAGAAGCTGATGCACGACGATCGTCACGAGGAACACCTCGACCGGGAGAAACGCCACGTCGCCGAGCAGGTAGATCCAGATATGATGCGCGTCACGGAAAATGAGATAATGAATCGAATAGAGCATGGCCGACAGCAGGATCAGAGACACGCCGAGCGCGACCTTCCAGCTTATTCGATTCAGGAGGCGCATCGATTATTCGTCCGCCCTGCTTCGAGCTTGTCCTTCATCTTCTTCATCTGGTCCATCATGCCCTTCATGTCGGGACCGGCGGAGGCTTTGATCTTGTCCGGATCGAAGAGGTCATCGGAGATGCCCTTGTTGACCGCGATCGATTTGACGATCGTGGTCGAGATGAGATCCTTGCCGGAATACATCTCGGTCCTGAAGGGCATCTCGAAATCTCCCGAGACCTTCCGGTAATCCGAAAGAAGGATCACGCTCGTCACGCCCTCCTGCGGCTTGCCCTCCATCTTCATGAGATTGAAGCTCTTCTGATCGATCCAGAGCTTCGCGAACTCGGAGGAGCTGTCGAGCACGGAGAGCACGTAGCAGTCGCGCCCGGCTATCTTCTCGCTCCCTATGATCTCGGCCGCGACCGGCATGTAGGCGGTGCAGTCCCACTGGCCGCGGTACTTCGCGGCTTCATCGGCGGGAATCTGCGATTTGCCCATCATCGGATTGACGATCCACGCGCTCTTGTCGTCGCCGACGACGATCGTCTTCATCCCTTCCATGCCGGCGGGCATCCCCATGTCCGCCATGCCTTCCATGGAGACCTCCACGCGGAACTGCTTCCCCCTGCTGTACAGCGTGAGTGAATGGGATTCACGATCCAGGCGCTTTTTTCATCGCCGATGACGATCGTCTTCATGTCGGCCATCTCGGCGGGCATCCCTGCGTCCTCCATTCCCTCCATGGAGACCTCGGCCCGGAACTGCTTGCCCCTGCTGTACAGCGTCGACGTCGTCTTGAGCGCGCCCTCGGACGAGGGCACTTCCATCTCCATCGTCCAGGTTATATCCTTGAGACCCTGCTTGTATTTCGTGCAGCTCTCGATCATCCGCTTCGACAGGCCTTCCCACGTCTCGGCGGAGCCGCATGCGGGAAGGATCGCGAGGCAGGCGATCAGAGCGAGGACCGTTGCCGCATCGAACACGAGCGACTTTTTCATCGGATACCTCCTATCGTGAACATCTCACGCATCGGATCCCACGCGGGGAGGATCTCGGGCTTCGTCGCGAGAAGCGAGAGAACGTCCCCCGGGAGGAAGCTCTTGTTGACGATCACGCCGTATACGTACTCGTCGAACCAGGAATCGTACATCGTCCAGTACCCCTTGGCGCCGATATCGGTCCCCCACGAGTTCTCGACGCGCCATTTCGCCGCCTTGCCCGCCGAGCGTGTCGGCGCCGACGAAGACCATCGCGTGGTTCGGCGAGCTATCGAAATAGAGTATCCGCTCCGCCTTCGTGAGATCCATGTTCACGCCGAGGAGCGAACGGTAATCGTACATGCCGAGCGCGAAGATGCCGTCCTTCTTGTCGTTCTCGGCGCCGGCGTCCGCGGCGAACCATACCGGCTCGCCCGAAAAGAGCGCCTTGAGGACGAAGCCCTTCACGTCGCGGATGCTCATGTTGATGAAATCCATGTCGGGGGCGTCCGCCAGGTTCCGGTCGTATTTGAGCCGGTAGTATTTGTTGTACGGCTTCGCGGGGTGATCGAAGATCGCGACGTAATCGGCGAGGTTCACGCCGACGACCTCCTTGTAGAACGCGAGCGGCGTGTATTTCGCCTCGTGGATCTTGTCGTCCTTGTCCTCGTAGCGCCAGACGAACTCCTGCGGCGGAAGCCCGAGGTGCAGGACGAGGAGCCGGTAGACGTCCTTGAGCATCTCGACCTTGCGCGCCTGGAGCGCGGGGCCTTTCGCGCCCTTCGCGGCCATCGCGCGGAGCTCGACCGCGTCGTGCCGCAGGAGCCGCGAGAGGAGCGCGTTCATCATGCCGGTGCTCTTCGTGTTGTTCGTCTCGGGCATGAGATCCTTCGGCACCGCGCCGTACTTGTCGACGAGCGCGACGACGAACGACCACCAGCCGCCGTCGGGAATCGGATCCTTCGTGAGCACCTGGAGCTCGCGGTCGTCGAGATCGCGGCCACGCGTCTCGATCGCGGCCTCGAGGAAGAGATTCGCCTTCTCGAGCTTGTCCCAGAAGAAGAGATACGGCTGCGAGAACTCGAACTCCGAGAGGTTGTATTTCTTCATGACGGCGGGGCGCATGATGTTGAGCCCCGCGAAGAGCCAGCAGCGGCCGCTCGAGGCCTGATCGGTGATCCCCTTCGCGTCGACCTTGTAGTTGAACAGGTCGTCGTGCCGGTTGTAGAGCTCGCGGTTGAGGGCGAGGCTCTTGAGATCGTTGTTGGTGATGGCGTTCATGAGGGCGCGCGTCTGCGCGTCGAGCTTGAACGACCCCTGGATCTCCTTCAGCACCTCGGGCGTGAGCGCCGGCCCCTTCTGGGCGAACGCGGCCGGCGAAGCGAGGAGCAGCGCGAAACAGAGAAGTGCGGGGATGAATGACGCGCGATGAGCCTTCATGGAGCGGACTCCTTTCTCGTGTTTTCGATACCGTACATCAGGGGGTATGAGAATAACGCATCGGAGGCCGTGAAATCAATCAAAAGACGAGCTCGGCCGCGCCGTCGGGAATCCACGTGCGGTCGCCGTTTTCGAGCTCGATTCTCCACCATCCGGGGCGCTTCTCGAGCAGCCTGAACTCGCTCCCCGCGTGGAGCGGCTCCTTGAAGCTCGGCTGGTACGTGTCGGCGTCCCCCATGCGCCCGATCGTCTCCTCGGCCGTGACGACCCCCTCGGGCGTGCGGGCAAGGCTCGTCGAATCGACGACGAGAGAGGCGAGGAGCACGGCGCTCGCGACGGCCGAGACGGCGATCGCGATCTTGAGCCAGCCGGTCTTCAGCAGGAGCCGGGCCGCCGCCGATATCCAGAGCGCCCCGAAGGCCACGGCGAAGATGACGAGCTTCACCCGGGACGGGATGTCGTAGTGGATGAAGAAGAGCGTCTTGAGCACCTTCTCCTTCTGCCGAAGCTCGATGCGGTCCTGGCGGCGGCTGCGCGCGTAGTCGAGGTTCTGCCGGAGATTCCCGTCGTTCCGCATGAAGAGCTCGGCGCGCTTGTAGTTGAGAATGGCCCGTCCCGTGTCGCCGAGACGGAAATAGGCGTTTCCGACGTCGTAGTAGAGCTTGCCGTTCCGCACGCCGCCGTTCTTCGCGATCGCCTCGTAATGGAGAATCGCCTCCTGATAGTACGCCTTCGCGGCGTCGGGGTCGGTGCGGTCGAGCTCCATCGCCCGGCGGAAGAGCTGCTCGGCCTGCGTGAGGTGATTCGAGATCTCCTGGTCGCTCAGACGCGCCTGCACCGAAAAAGAGCCGCGACCATCATCGCCAGCATCAACGACAATTCGATGAAGCGGCGGCGTGGCCGCATGAGCATAATGAATCTTGTCGCCGTCAAATTACGCACCGATTCCTATTTCTTCCTCTCCCGGGCCACACTCGCGCCGAAGCTCTTTCCCACTCGAGCGCCGGGGCTCTTGGCACCATCACGCTCATACCGATCAGCATACAAATCAAGAACACTCCTGATCATCTTCTGGTATTGCGTATTGTTCTTCTTCGGCCATTCGCTTGAAGAAATCGACACTCGTCTTGCTCAGGGAAATCGTCACCTTCACGTTGTCGTCCTTGAGAACGAGGTCCTCCGGCGGGGGCAAGAAATCCTTCACAATCCTCGAATTCTCCCATCGGCTCATCCGTGTATCTTATTCTCTTCTTCATATATCTTTCTTCCCTTTCCGCCAGAAACCGGCGCCAAATATTCGAATCGCATTCCCACGGTAGGTGAATCGAACCGTTACAATGCCATCGCCCACGACGACCCATACAGTGGAATCGGTCCTCCGGATCCGCCATGGCTACTATCCTGTATGATGAGACGCTTAGGGTCATCAAACGCCTACTGCAGCCGCATTCGAACGAGACGCCATGCTTGATCTGATTCTCGACGATTCTTCTTCCTGTCCCATTCAAAGCCCTCACGCCCCATATCCTCATTATACTCATGTATTGCTAATTTGCAATACTAATATATGGCTTATCTTTAAATATCTTTCATTTTCTCGAGAGCCCGCGCCGCCTCGAGCGCGCGTTTGATGAAGGCCTCCCGATCCGCCGCCGGCGAATGGTCCCCCGCGTAGGCCCCCGCCTCGCACGAGCTCATGATCTCGCGCATCGCAGTGATCGCCTCGGCCGGCGCGCCCCTCTCCTCGAGAATCCTCACGACGTCCCCCGTCGTGAGGGTCGAGCCCGCCGCCGAGAACCTGTCGCCGAGATAGTCGCGCATCGCGCCGAGCACCGCTTCGCAGAGCGGGGCGCCCGAGACGCTCTGCTTCCCGACGGCGTCGAGGCGCTGCCTGAGTCGCCTGAAGGCGCTCCGCGCCGCTCGTCCATCGGTGTCCGCTTCGCGGCGCCGCCGCGCGACCGTCGTCGAGAGGAGCGCGACGTAAGTGGCCAGCGGCAGGAACAACGCCGCGAGCCACCGGGGGCTCGCAAGCGCGGAAACGAGCCCGGACTGCTGCGACTCGAGCACCTCCGGGCCTTCGTAGTTATACGCGATCCCCTGCTTCCACCCCTCGAGCGGGCTTCCCATCGGGCCCGACGAGACTCCCTCCGCGTCGACCGCGGTCACGACCTTCGTCGAATGAACGACGATCGGAATGGCGGCCGTCGAGACGGTCTCGTAGCGCCCCTTCTTCGTGTCGAAATACGAAAACGTTATCGGGGGAATCTCCTTCACGCTCTCGTTCTTCGCGCGGATCGTCTGCGTGAAGATTTTCGATCTCCCCGCGACCTTGCCGTCGGCGCGTTCGTCGGGGATCTTGAAGTAGGTCGCGAGCTCCGACTGAGCGGTGAGCGGCGGGAGATCGACGTTGCCGAGATAATCGGCTCCCGAGAGCGTGACCTTGAGCGTGATCGGGTCCCCGACGCTCACGTCGAGAGGCGAGGCGCTCGCCGATATCTTGTATTCGCCGACGAGCCCCGCGAAGTCCGCCGGTTTCCCGTCCCGGGGAAGCTCCTTCACGGAGAGACTGAGCGTGTTCGACGGCACGACGTACTTCTTCATCGCTCCGCGCCGCGCGCCGAAGAAATTGTCGTTGAAGAAATCGTTGATCATATCGCGGCCGCGGAGATTCCCGCTCACCGCCGCGCACTGAACGCTCATCTCGGGAATGGCGAGCGTTCCCGCGCGTTTCGGAAAGAGCGCCTTCTTGAAGCTGATCGTCGCGTAGTTCCGCCCGTCGAGCGTTCCCGTCCCCTTCTCCGCGATGACCTCCTGCCCGCCGACGGGGATGCGATAGTACTTCTTGCTCTGGTCGATCTTGACCTCGGGGGTTTCGATCGCGAAATCGGCGCTCCCGAGGACCGGCATCGAGAAGGCGAACTCCTCGACGTCGCGGCCGATGTACCACGTCACGGTGAGGATCACGGGCTCGCCCACGTAGCAGCTCGAGCGCGAGAGGCTCATGCGCAGCTTGAAATCCTGCGTCTCGACCGGCGTGTCGACGCCGACCGTGACCGCGTTCGCGTTGAACGTCTGCCCCTTCACCTTGACGGGAACGGCGGGAATCGTGAGCCGCCCTCTGCGCTTCGGCGTGAGGTTGAACTGCATGATGTAGCGCCGCTGGACCTGGCGTTCCATCTTGCCGTTGATGAAGCTGATCGACTGGCTGCTGCTGTTCTGCCCGCCGAGGAACTGCGCGGAGAAATCGGGGCCGAACGCCGCGGCGTCGGGCGGAGTGGCGTTATCGGCCCCGTCCACGACGAGCTGGTAGACGAAGGTCTCGCCCATGTAGACCGTCTCGGACTCGACGTAGGCCTGGACCGTGATCTCCTGCGCCGAGGCGACCGCCGCGCCGATCGTCACGAGAATCATGAGAATGCCGAACGCTCTCGAGACACGCCGCCATTCGCGCAGCGGAGCCCTCCCTCTATTCTCGTACGGCCGCACCGCTCACCAATCCTTCCCGACCGGCTTGTAGCCGCCGGCGTTCTGGAGCTGCTGCTCCTTGCGATCCTCTTTCTCCTGATCGAGAATCTCCCGGGCGGTGGCGTCGCGCGCAAGCTGTTTCTTCTGCTCGTCCTTCTGCTGGTCCTTCTGAGCGCCCTGCTTGTCCTTGTCGTCCTGCTTCTTCTGATCCTTGTTTTCCTCGGCGCCCTGCTGCTGTTGCTGCTCTTTGTCTTGCTGCCCCTGCTGTTGCTCCTGGTCCTTCTGATCCTGCTGTTGCTGCTGCTGATTCTGCTGGCCCTGCTGGCCGCCCTGTTGCTGCTGCTTCTGCATCTTGTCGAGGAGATCCTTGATCTTGAGCCGCGAGATCTCCAGATTCTCCGCGGCGAGCTTGTTCCCCGGATCTTTCTCGAGCGACGTGCCGTAGTGTTTCACGCTCTGCTGCAGGCTCTCGAGCGCTTTCTGAAGGTCGCTGTCCTCCTGGCGCTTCCCTTCCTCGAACGCGCAGTTCCCGAGGTTGTACCAGGCCTTCGATTCGAAGGGAAGGCTCTTCGTCTTCGAGGCGGCCTGCTGGAACTGCTCGCGCGCCTTCTCGAGATCCCCCTTCTTGAAGAACGCATCCCCTCTGTTGAAGGCGACGATCGCCGACTCGGGCGCCTTCACCGACGCGCGATCGTAGAGCTCGAGCGCCTTCGCGAAATCCTTCTTGTCGTACTGCTTGTTGCCCTTCGAGACGAGGCGGCCCGGCGACTGCGCATATGCGGCGCCCGCCGTCATGCACGCGCACACGCAGAGCGCCGCGGCCGCGCGCGCGCACGTTGCAAGTATCGAGAGAGATTTATTCATCTCGCGCCTCGCCTCCTCTCTCCCACGACCATCTCGATCGCGAGCAGCGCGAGCGCCACGCCGAGGAATATCTGAAATTTCTCCTCGTAGAGCGTCATCGTCTTGGCCTCGAGCTCGCGTTTCTCCTCGCTCGCGACGAGCTTGAGATAGACGTCGCCGAGATCGATCGCTCCCGTCGCGACGTTGAGATACTTTCCGCCCGGGGTCGCATTCGCCATCTTGCGAAGCGTGTTCGCGTCGAGACGGCTCCAGACCTCCTGGCCGTCGTACGTCATGAACACGCGATTCCCCTGCTGATCGGTGATCGGGATGCGCCGCCCCTGCCCCTCGTCCCCGATCCCGATCGCGATGATGCGAATGCCCTTCTCCCCCGCCTCCTGCGCCGCCTCGACGGGGAACGAGTCGTGGTCCTCGCCGTCCGTGATGAGAATGATGTCCTTGTACTTCTTCTCCTGCGTGTCGAAGCCCTCGTCCATCGCCTTGCGGAGCGCGTCTCCGATCTTCGTGCCGCCGCGCGAGACGGCGTTCACGTCGATATCGTCGAGCACGAGGTTGAAGAATCCGTAATCGAGCGTGAGCGGCACCTTGAGGCCCGCGTTCCCCGCGAAGACGATGAGTCCCACGCGGTCCCCCTGGAGCCGGTCGACCATGTCCTTGATCGCGAGTTTCGATCTCTCGAGACGGCTCGGCATGAGATCCTCGGCGAGCATGCTCTTCGAGACGTCGAGAATGACCATGATGTCGCGGCCGCGGCGCTCGATCGTCTGCGGCTTCGGATTCCAGGCGGGGCGCGCCGCCGCCAACGCGATGAACGAAATCGCGAGCGTCACGAGCACGGCCTTCGACGTGCGCCCCGTGCCGCTCGAGCTGAGCCCGATGCGCTCGAGGAGATCCTTCTCGACGAACGCGCGGAGCGCCTGTTTCCTCCGGTACGACGCCCACACGTAGAGAAACACGACGACCGGCACGAGCCAGAGGAGGTAGAGCATCTTTATGTTGCCGATATGCATGACGCCTCACGCGGCCCCTCGCGGCGCCTCGGCCCTTCACCGGGCCGCGGCCCCACCGGGCCTCCTACGGAATCTTTCGAAAAATGGTATTCGCGAGCGCGACCTCGATCATCATCACGCAGAGCGCCGCGAGCGCGAAGCTCGCGAAGAGCTCCTTGTAATCGACGAAGCGCACCGACTCGATCTCGCTCGTCTCCATTTTATCTATCTCTTCGTATATCTGGCGCAGCGATTTCTCGTCCTCCGCCATGAAGAACCTGCCGTTCGTGATGTCGGCGACCTGATGAAGCGTCTCCTGGTCGACCCCTTCGGCCACCGGCACCTTGAAATTGCCGAAGAGCGTGCTCACGGTGCGCACCGCCTCGCTTCCGCCCACGCCGATCGCGTATATCTTGACGCCCCATTCCTTGGCGAGCTCGGCCGCCTCGGCGGGGGACCGCCGGCCGTGGTTGTTCTGCCCGTCGGTGAGGAGGATCATGATTTTGCTCTTGATCTCGTACTCCTTGCCCGCCGACTCCTGCGCGTGGCGCGAGAGGTCCTCCTCCGCGGTGCGCAGCCGCGCCGCGGCGAGCGCGATCGCGTCTCCGATCGACGTGCCGTCCTCGTTCTGCCGTGTGACGACCTTGACGCTCTCGAGGAAGCGCATGAGCGCCCCGTGCTCGAGCGTGAGCGGCGCCATCGTGTCGGCGTAGCGGGCGAAGGCGACCATCCCGACGAGATCGTTCGGGCGCCCCTTGAGCGACTTCCCGTTCCCCATGATGAACTCGGAGAACACCTTCTTCACCACGCCGAGCCGGTCCGAGCGCTGCCCGAAGAAATCCATCTCGGTGCCCATGCTCCCCGAGCGGTCGAGGACCATCTCGACCGCGATGCCCTTCGTCACGTCCTTGACCTTCTCGTGCCCCTGCTGCGGCCGCGCGAGCGCGACGACGATGAGGACGAATGCGAGAATGCGAAGCGCCAGCGGCAGCATGGCGAACGTCGTGCGGAACGACGCGCCGGCGCGTTTGACGTCGCCGATCGTGGAGAAGCGCACGGTGCCCGGCTTCCCGAACCGCCAGAGATAGAGAATGACGGCCGGGATGGCGAGCAGCGCCATGAAGGCCCACGGGGTCGCGAATCTGATGCCGTGAAACATGTCAGGCGGCCTCGGCCTTCACCTCCTCCCGCGCCTTCGTCGCCTCGATGAAATCCTTGCACGTCGCGAAGGTCCGCTCCACGTCCTCGATCGACGGCTCGAGCGCCGCGAACTTCACGAGGTCGCAGTGGACGAGGAATTGCTTGAGAATGTCTTTCTTCCGCGCGTCCACCGGAAGCACCGGGCTCACCTCGACGAGGAACTCCTCGGTCGTGCGCTCGGGCGCCTTGAGGGAGAAGCGATCCTCGATGTACTCGCGGAGAATGTCCGCGACCTCGGCGGTGAACTCGCGGTAGAGCTTCTTTTCCACGAGCTCGCGCGCGAGGAGCGCCTCGAGCTTGCGGTAGGCGATCTCGTGCGCGGAAAGGGGCGGAACGATCTTTTCCTTGATGCGGCGCCTCTTCCAGAGAATGAGGAACGCCGCCACGGCGTTCGCGACGCAGACGGCGACAATAGCCGCGGTCCTCCATCCGAAGGGAAACTTCTCCGGCGGCGCGATGTCGTTGATGTCGAGGGAGGCCTTGTCGGCCGGGAGCAGCGACTTCACGACGACCGCAATCGTGTCGGACTCGAGCGAATGCCGCGTGCTGTCCCCTTCCTGATAGAAGGAGACCTCCATCGGCGGGATCTTGTAATCCCCCGAAAGAAACGGCTCGAGCTCGTAGAGGCGCTTCGTGACGACGGCGCCGTCCTTCGAGAGCTCCGGCTGGAAATTCCGGTAATCGACGATCCCGAACTCGCTCAGCTTGTCGCCGAACTTCGGGAGCTCAGCGCGCCAGCCCTTCTGCGCATGCGTCTCGACGAGCATCTTCACGCGCTGAGCGATCGTGACCGCGCTGTCGCTCAAAGACACGCGAAAGCTCACCGGCCCGCTTTCGAAGCTGCGAGCGAACTTGAACTCCTTCTCTTTGTCCGCGCCTTTCTTATTGCATGAAGGGCATAGGGCAATGAGGACGGAGATCATCGCCAGCGCCGCGATCGTGTGCAGGCGACTCGGCGGGAACGTCCGTTTGTGCGCGCAGTTTGTATCTACGTATCTCATCAAATCATCTTCGTGATCGGTTGAATTCGAGCAATCTTTTCCGCATTCCTGCTTCTCATGGCATGCCACAGGTTCCAGTCAAGCTGAAGCTCCAACCAGAATCCGGCCGACATCCCCAGTAGCCGCTCCAATCGCAGAGCTGTATTGGCTGTCACTCCGCATTTCGCATGAATGATCTTATTAAGACGAGTTAGCGAAACTCCCAGCCGGGCGGCACACTCGGCTTGGCTAATTTCCAATGGCTTCAGAAACTCTTCGAGGAGCATCTCTCCCGGATGAACCGGCGGACGGCGCTTGGGTAGCCGGCGCCACGAAATCCCCTCGGAAGCGCTTAGACGCTTAGCTATTCCGCGAATTCGGGCAGCCATCCGTGTCGATTGCGTATGCTTCTTCATCCTGCTAGCCAAGATTCTATTGTCCACCCAGTTTGGACGTATGGAGCACGACGTTGTAGCGGTCCTTGAGCTCGCCGAGAATCCGCTGCTGGATTTCCATCTCCTTCTGCATCCGCACGGCGCCGTAGACCTCGTTCTTGACCTGCTCGAACGCCTGCTCTTTCCCGTCCTTCTTGAACTCGTCCTTGTGGGCGTCGTAGTAGGCCTTGACGTCCTCGGGCTTGATCGCTATCCCCTTCGCGAACTCGCGGTCGAGGAGCTTCTGCGCGAGAATCTTGCGCTCGAGATTGCGGGTGAGCGCCTGGAAGCCCGGCTCCTCCTGGAGCTTCTCCTCGCGGGCGCGGCGATAGAGCATCTCCTCGGCGATGAAGCGCTGGAGCCACTTGTCGCGCTCCCCCTGCTTGAGAACCTCGTCGAGAAGCCTTTGCTTCTGCGCGCGCTTCTCATCGGGCGTGAGACCTCCCGCGAGCTGCGAAAGCTGCATATCGATTTCCGCTTCGATCATCATATCGAGATCGGCGCGGGTGATCTTCCATGTGCCGACCTCGGCGAGGACGTCTTTCCCGCCGGTCGAATCGCTCTTCGCGACGGCGGTCCGCGACTCGAGCTCGTAGTTCAGGGCGGCAAATTTGCCGAGCGCTTCGAGACACTCGCCCGTCCGCTTGGAAATCTCGGGGTCGAGCTCGGCTATCTTCGCCAGCGCCTCCGAGCGGTAGTACGCCTCGAGCGCGCGCTCGTTATCGCCGCCTTCCTGATAGAGCTTCCCGATCCTGAACCAGATGCGCGCGGCATCCTCGCCGCCGGGCCTGACCGATTCGAGATATTCGGCCCACGCGCGCGCCGCGGCGCCCGAGAGCTTCTGGTCCTCGAACTTGAGGGCGAGCTCCTCGAGCTTCTTCCCGGATAGGCCGCTCGAATCGCCGCCTCGCCCTTTTCGCTCGGCGCCAGGCCCGAAGGAAAACCACAGCATCAAGGCAACCATCAGGAGCACCAGGGCGACCAGAGCAACAGTCCGCCTGGGTCGAACATTCTGATCGTCTCTCGGCGGCAGCGTGAACATTGGATTGCGATTCATGCATTCCCCCGTGTAATTGCGTCAGGCCGGCTTCTTCCGTTTCCTCGGCTTCCGCGCGACCGAATAATCCACCGTGCCCTCGCGCGCGACGAGCGAATCGAGCTCCTGCTGCACCCTCTCGGCCAGGAACACCTTCAGCAGCGACTGGTACGGCACGTCGCGGCTGTTCGCGAGCACCTTGAGCTCATCAAGCAGATAGTTCGGCATGCGGAGCGATATCGTCGTCAAAGAAGGCTTGAGATTGGGCAGAATCAGCCATCTGCCCTTCGACCAGTCGATGTAATCGACCGAATCGTGCGTCGACCAGAACTCTCGTTCTTCATCCTCGGAATTGAATTTCGGAATCTTTTTCAGCTTCTTCATTTGAAATATATCCTCCTCTCGCGCCGGCTCATATCGCGCGCGGATATCACTCGAAGGAGATCGCCCCTGATCGTGAACGTCACATACAGACATCTACGCGATGCCGTCCGGCCCATGACGCAGTAGCGGGGCTCGCTGGTCGAATGCGTCTCATTCACTTCCGCGAAAATAGAGTGGCCGAGAACAACCTCTTCGCACTCATCCTTCGACACGCGATGCCGCAGCAGGACTTTCTCGAGATTTCCTTCATCCCATTGAAATCCGCCGCATCGAGCTATGAGATCAAGAACGTCCATAGATTATGTATATTCTGATAATATACATTTGTCAAGCCCCGACTGTAAATAAATTCGATGGGCGCGGCGGCGCCCACTCGCTGGCGGCCGCAGCCGCCAGCCCATGCGCGGGGCGCAATCTAGTACCTCCGCTCCCGGGCCCTGAAGAACTGCACGAGCCGCGGCACGTAGTCGCGATCCGTCGCGACCTCGATCCGGTCCACTCCCATCGACGCGAAGAGCTCGCGGAACCGCTCGGAGCGCTCCCGCCCGAGGCGCTCGTAGCGCTTCCGCACCGCCGCGCTCGACGTGTCGACGAGCACCATTTCGCCCGTCTCCGCGTCCTCGAGCTCGATGAGCCCCACGTTCGGGAGCCGCACCTCGCGCGGATCGGTGACGGGCACGGCGACGAGATCGTGCCGCTTCGAAATTATTCGCATCGCCTTCTCGAATCCCTCCGACTGGAAGTCGCTCACGAGAAACACGACCGCCCGCTTCTTCGCGACCTTCCCGAAGTAGTCGAGCGTGCCTCCGATATCGGTCTTCGCCGCTTTCGGCTTGAAATTGAGGAGCTCGCGGATGAGGCGCAGCACGTGCGTCGTGCCCTTCTTCGGCGGCACGTAGAGCTCGACGCGGTCGGTGAAGACGATGAGCCCGACCTTGTCGTTGTTCTTGACCGCCGAAAACGCAAGGAGCGCGCAGAACTCGGCCGCGATCTCGTTCTTGAGCTTCTTGACGCTTCCGAAGGCGCCCGAGGCCGAGAGGTCGACGAGGAAAAAGACGGTGAGCTCGCGCTCTTCGACGTAGCGCTTGATGTAGGGGCGGTCCATGCGGGCCGTGACGTTCCAGTCGATCGTGCGGACGTCGTCGCCGGGCATGTACTCGCGCACCTCGTCGAACTCCATCCCGCGCCCCTTGAACACGCTCGTGTACTCGCCGGCGAGGACGTCGTTCACGACCTTCCGCGTCGTTATCTGCAGAATGCGAATCTTCCGTGCCAGCTCGGTCGAGATCATGGCAATCCCACTCCCGCTATTTCAAAAGGAAAACGTAATAGAAATCGGCGGCGCTTTCAAGATGGAACTTATTGCTCGCATGCAGGTTGATACACGCATGAAGCCGCGGAGTTCCCGCGGTCGATCAGCCCCACCTGGGGCGAGGGGCGGAAATGATGAGGTAGAAACCGAAGAGAAAGGCGAACGCGGCCGGCAGAGCCGGTATGGCCGCCTTGTTCGCCAGGTCCAATTTCCATGATGTGGCGTTGAAATCCATCCCGAGGACCGCGAGCGTCCTCCCGGTATCCGGCTGGAACACGGGAACCATCGCGCTGATCCAGACGCCCCAACGATCTTTGTATGGTCCGCCGTTCGCGTTTCCCGTACCCGTGGCGAACACCTGCCGGTCGTCCTCCGTCGCTTCGTCGTAGGTTTCGCCGGGCGGAGAATATTCGGATGAGGCCGGGTCCTCGGAATCGACGAAGAAGAATATCAGGCCGTCCGGCCTTTGCCCCATCAGATAGATGAAGCGGCATTTGGCGTTGGCCTTGCGGATCTGGAAGAGCTGCTCTTTGAGTCTCCGGTAGTCGGGCGAGGCCAGATCCGCCGCCGTGCCCGAAAGCGCGGTCAGGTTCCTGGTATCGATCGCCTGCGCGGCTATCCGCGCCTGCATGAGAATCTCGTCGCGCATTTGCCGATCGACTCGATGCGCCGTCCACGCGATGAACAGCACACCGACCGCAAAGAGCGCGAGACCCGTTACACCCCGCACCCATCCGCTAAACGCCCTCATTTTCCTTTGCTTCGGCGCCGGCTCCATCCTCGGCTTCGGCTTCGGCTGCGGCGCCTGTTCGGGCTTGTCGTCGGCCAAGGCGCGCGACACTATATCCTCGTAGGTTTCGGCATGCGGCTTCTTCGGCAGGGATTTCTTTGCCGGCGGCTTCTCAGGCGGCTTCTCCGGTGGTTTTCCCGGTGGTTTTTCCGGCGGCTTCTTGGGCGATTGCGCGAAAGCATACTGCATGATCCATCGCCTCGGGAGTAGGACTAAGGTCCCATTTGTCTCAATTAGTCCGCTAATATTCAACAGTTTCAGATTTAATGTTATCTATCTCGCAAGAAACGTACCCGGCGAACGGAAATGCTCCGCATGTCATGTTTCGAATCGCCGAGGCGCGTTGCAATTTCGCCGTCGAGTGCGCCCCTCGTTGAAATCCGGCGGCGTCTTCCCCGATTGAATGCAATTGCTCCCTGCGCCCGCCCGCACCCCGATGCGCCCCGGCGTTCCCCTCATGCGGCCCCATTTCGCCGGGCCGGCGGCGGGCACGGGATATGCGCGTGATCGGCCAGGATAATCTGCCTAAATCAGCTTCGTCGATGCAGGGCGGGGAATTGCGCGGGGGTTGACCGTGACCAAGACGTCAAAGGTCTATGTCATCGATCCGAAGAGCGCCGTCGAGGCGTTCCTGCAGAAAGGCGGAGTCGCAAAACGGGGCGTCGAGCGCACCGATTACTCGCCGGACAGCGGGGGGCCGCAGGGCTCGGGTCCGCAAGGGACCGGGCGGCGAGGCTCTCGAGCGCGCGGCCGTCGAATGAACGGCCCCGTCGAAGAGCAGGGCTCTCCGCTCCTCGCGTTTCTCTCCTACCTCGCGGGGCCCTACGCCATCCTCACGACGCGTCACGGCAGGGAGAACAAGTTCTGGGTCGTGCTCGCGATCCTGAGCGCCACCGGGGCGGCAGTCATCTTCGCCCGGGCGAGCAAGCTCTTCGCCGCACCGCATGGGAGCGGGATCGCCTTCATCATCTGGCTCTCGGTCGCGTGCGTCGCCGCGTTGGCAGGCTTCGCCACGTGGGCGCGGGGCGCGTTTCTTCTCGGACGCCACAAGGGGCATCTCCTGCGGAGGCTCCCGGCGCCGCTCAGGCATCCCGGCGCCGCGGGCGCCCTCGGCCTCGTTATTCCGGGCTTCGGGCTCTTCATAGCGCAGCATCCGAGGCGCGCGGCAGGCGCGCTTCTCTCGGCCTGCGCCACGGTGATCGCCGCCATCGTTCTCTGGCAGGCCCCCGCTCTCTGGCGGCTGAGCCAGGCGGGCATCCTCGTCGAGCACGGCGACAATCTCGAGCGGATATTTCTTGTAATGGGGGCCGTCGGCGCGCTCGGGGCGCTGATCTGGATCTCCCAGGCCCTGGATGGCGCGCGTCTCGCGGGATATCGCGCGGAAGGCGCGTCGGCGCCGCGCGGCGAGGGATCTTCGGGGCGGCACGGCGACTGGGCCGCCGCTGCGCTCGTCCTCGCGATCGCGGCGCTGCTCGTCGCGTTCAAGCCCGCGCGCGTGGCGGAGACGCTCGATCGTTTCGCCGTTTCGTTGAGCGAAGACGGTCTGAGGGTCGTTCCGCTCGCCGCTCTCGACGCCGCGATGCGCCTCGATCCCTCGCGGCCCGAGTATGCCGTCCGCGCGATAGAGCTCAACGAAGCGCTCGGGCGTCCGACCGCGGCCCTCGCGCTGCGCCGCGATCTCGCCGAACGCTGGAAGCCCTACGAGAGAATGCTCCGGCTCGAGGCCAGGGGCACCGAGCTCATCGATCCCGAGGTGTTCGGGCCCGCGGCGCCGGAGCAGAGGGAATAAGCACTTTGCTCTCAGAAATTGTCTGCGATATAGACGCTCATGGCGCCCGACTCGTCCAACCCGACGCCGACAGGTTTTTCGAAGTCGATCCTCCGCCATGCCTCGCCCGGAAGAATCGCGCCGATCGCGGCGCCCAGGATACCGCCGACAAGACTCCCGCCGATGCCCATTATCGACATGACGGTGCCCGGCTCAATATCGAAATCCGAGCCGTTTCCATTCACCGCAAATGCGATCCCCGTCACGACTCCCGCGGCGGCCCCGCCCAATAGACCGAATGTGAAGCCGCGCCGCGCGCCCATAGAGCGCGAGCGATGTCCGAGGCTTGCGTCCAAACGGTCGAGATCCGAAAGGGCGAGCCTTTCAATTGCGTCTCCGCCCGGGCGACGCACGATCAGGGAGTCGTCCATCGCGCGGGCAAGGATGCATTTGCCGTCGAATACGCTCGATTCGACGCGAAGCCGGTCGCCTCGCTTCAGAGAAGACACAGTGAGGCTATCCGCTCGGGGCGGAAGAGCGGCGACCGCAAGAAGGACGATTGACAAGAGATTCATTGCCGATGGCCCTCCATCACGGCACGGCCGGCAGCCGCTGCACGCTCGCATCTCTTGGGCGGGCGGCCAGGCTCACGGCACGGCGATACTGTCGAAGTGACGATTCCCCCGGTGCCTCGGCACTTACCGTTTTGCCCACAGTGACGCAACCGGCTCCGCCGTGAGATTCTCCGCGAACGGAACCGATTCGCGCCCCGTGTACAGGACGATCCCACGCACGAACCTTCGCCCCGTCGCAGCGGCGAAGGAGCGAAGCCCTCGAAAATCTCCTTCGGACACGGAGGCGGACGCCTTCACCTCCACTCCCACAAGCCGGCCGGCCCGATCCTCCATGACCAGGTCCACCTCGTCCCCCGTATGGGTTCGCAGATGATACAGGCGCGGCGAGGTCTCGCTCCACGACGCCTGCTTGCAGATCTCCATCACGACGAAGTCCTCCATCAGTCGCCCGACGAGCGTCGGCTCGCCCTCGACGCGATCGCTTTCGATGCCGAGGAGGCTCGCGGCAAGGCCCGTATCGGCGAGAATCAGCTTGGGAGCCTTCACGAGGCGACGGCCGAGTTCACCGGACCATGCTGGAAGCATCTGAACGAGAAACGTCCCCTCGAGAAGGGCGATGTAGCGCTTCAGCGTCGTTGCCGGCATGGAAAGGGCCCGCGAGATTTCGGCGTAGCTCATAATCCCTCCCATCCGCGCGGCCAAAAGGGTAAGCAGCCGAGGGAGGTCGCTCAGGCCCGCAATCGCCGCCATGTCCCTCACGTCGCGCTGCAGTATCGCCGTGACGTAGGAGGCGAACCATGCGCGTCGGCGATCCGAGGCCCTGCGCCCCAGCATCTCGGGAAAGCCGCCCTGGAGAATGCGAGGAAGAAGGGCGCGGAAGCCCATCGCGGATGCCGCCGCCGGCAGCGGCCGTTCCTCGAAGGCGTCATCGACAAACCGCTCCGCCACACCCTCGATCTCCCCCTGCGAGAAAGGCCAGAGCGTGAGGATTTCCATCCGCCCGGCAAGCGCTTGGGCAGCGCTCGGAAGATGGAGCACGTCGGAGGAGCCGGTGAGCAAGAACCGGCCCGGCCGCCTGTCGCGATCGACGGCGGCCTTGATGGCCAGGAACAGCCCCGGAGCACGCTGTACCTCGTCGAGCACAACGGGCTCCCCGAGCCCGCCCACGAATCCGGCCGGATCCGATCGGGCGGCAGAGAGCACTGCCGGATCGTCGAGCGTGAGATAACGCCCCCGCCACGGACCGGAGACAAGAGCGCGCGCGAGCGTGCTCTTCCCCGTCTGCCTGGCCCCGCGAAGGAAGACGACCGGGGTGTCTTTCAGGGCTGCGAGGATATTTTGGGTTATGTGACGTTCGAGCATGTTCGGATGATGCCGGAGGTCCGGTTGAAAATCAACCAAAATCTGGACGATTTTCACGGCACCGCGATGCTGTCGAATATCGCCGCGACGACGTTCTCGGGCGTCTTCTCTTCCGTCTCGGCCTCGTAGGTGACGATTTTATCACGGCGACCATCTATAAACATACGCTGCGTCGTTAGCGAGGTGGATTTCGTAAAGTCCGCCATCCGGGCCGAACCGGAACAAATCGTTAGGAGTAAATGCCCCCCATCCCTTCCTGGATTCGATCGGAACAGCAATCCGCCCAACCTTCTGACAATTGCCATTATAGGCTGATCGATAGATCATATTGTCTTCATGCTCTTCACCATACGGCTCGTCAACGAGCAGAAAATCGCCATTTGCATCAACTGCAACAGGGCCGCCCTTGAATTCACATATCGCCTTGCTTCCGGCGGCCCCGAACACTGCAACAGATCCGTTTTCGGGATCGTACCGCACACTGCCCGAGCCAAATTTCCGGCCGGGAACACCCACACTCTGTGCTTGGACCGGGACTACCCTGCCGTTCGCAATCATGGGATACGATAGCCGCCGTAATCGATCAAACGCCGTGAGGGTCCCTTCCGATTCCTCAAAGATGCGCACGCTGTTGCCGACTTCACTCCCATCCAGATCGGTGCCGAGAACGGGATTGTGAATCATGATCGGTTCAAGCAACTTTCCCGTATCCAAATCGAGGGCATAGAGGGAATACTTGGTTCTGTCGCCGTACGGGCGTCCCCCCATCATGTTGAGCAGATAGATTACTCCGCCGGTTACAGCAATGTCCTCGCCGTCAATCGCCACCACCTGTTCGTTGTTTGGAAACCCCCATTGCGGCGGAACCGGGAGCGACCGCAATTTCACCGAAATCGTTCGAACATACCTCCCCGACAAATCGAAGATCTTGATATTTCCCTGGTACCTGTCGACAATGAAGATTCCTTCGGACCCGATATAATAGCATGACACAGCCTGATCGCTCTCCGGATGATTACTTACTACGTCCTTATAACAAAACTCGCCTTCCCCGGATCCATACTCGGCCTTCACAATAACGGTCGATCGCCATTCGGGCACCTGACACTGCGAGAGAATCGGCGCCAGAACGAGAAGCCCCGCTATCATCATGATCTTCATCGCTCAACTCTCCTATTCGCCCGTATCATCTAAAGGCAATCTCTTGAACGATCGGACATTCCGGGCTTTCCATTCCAGCATGGGGTGGGCCTTGATCCTCGCCTGCAAATCCGTGTCCGGCGTGAGAAGCACCGGTTCGATCTCGCCCCTCTCGAGTATGGCATCCAGGAAGTCCGTTTCGGATTCAGAGAATGGAAAGACCACCGAGAGAGCCTGGCGACACGCTTCACGCAGCTCTGCGCCCAAAAAAGCCGCGGCTTCCCTGTCCCCCGCGACAGCGGCGGGAAGCAGCGGAATCAGCTGTGACTGAACCGCGACCGTATCGATGGCGATGTCATCGGGCGATATTGAGCGCCAATCCTTGCGATTCATCGCCCCATAGACAACGAAAGCGATCCTTAGACTGGCCTTGTCGAAGCCGCCGAGGCGAAAGATCTCGCGAACATCGAACAAATCGCGGGGCGTTCCACGCGCCATGAGTGCCGCAAGCTTCCCTGCCGCGAGCTCATGGATGTCCTGAACATAGACGTCGCGGGCCATGTACGAGCCGAGGGGACGGCTATCCATTGTGCGGGCCTGCCACAGCTGGACGCGGAACATGAAATTGAGATCGATCGCAAGGTTGCCTCTCTGCCCGAGCGCGCTCTCATATCTGAGAAACCACTTCCCGCCGGCATGCTCGTCGTCGGGGGCGCGACGAACCTCAAAATCTTCGCGAGCGCATACCGCCCGAATGGCCTGATCGACGGGCCCACGTTCCTCGACCATGCGGGCGCGTTCCACGGCGCCGATGTAATTCAGATCGATGTCGACCGACAGCCGCGGCACATTCAGGTAGAAAAGGTTGAGCGCGGTCCCTCCCTTGAGGACCAATCTGTCCTGAAGATAGGGATGACTGCGGAGAGACCCGAGGAGAGCAAAAAGGCGAATAACCTTTTCGAGAGTATCGGGGCGAAAGCCGGTGCGCCCCGCCTCGTCCATGAGTCTCTCGCGGGAGATCTTCATAGAATCTCTGCCCAGGAGCGATTGATGACCGATTCGGGAACTACGAGATTCCACCGCTGGATCAACTGCCCCGAATGCCGCTTGCTGCGTTCGAGATAGTGCGGGCGCCGAGGCTTCATCTTGCAGAGCGGCTCCAAATGGCTCTCCTTCGCCATCAGCTGGTCGCGATGCTGCTCCAGAAAGTAGCCGACCTTGGCAGCCGTTGTGGCGTTGTCGAGGAGGAGCGCGTACTCCACCACCTTCGGAAGGTCAAAGAACTCTATCGATTCGAGGGACCGCCATATCTCCTCCCAGCTCCCGGAGAGATTCGGCCGATCGAGCACGTCAACGAACGCGCGCTCGAGCGTCGTCACACGAACGGCCAGACCCGCTCGCTCCTCCTTCACCACTCCATAGTCCTCTCTGCCTTTCATCCGGAGAGGTTTCGGAAAAGGAACCGGGCGAAACCGATACGAGCCGATTTGAGAGGATCGCGCAGCTCTGCGCGTGACGTAGGTTATGTCCTGCCGCATAGAATAGGCCCGCCCATGGAACTCAAGAGCCGTATGGTACGCGAGAATCGCATCGTCGCTCATCCTGGACGCAAGGAGGAAAGGATCGGGGGAATAGTTGTTCGCGGAGAAGCCCGGAGGTACATTCACGTACAATCCCCGGCGCATCCGCTTTATGTGCCCGACTTTCGCGTGGTAGGCAAGGAGCAGGTTGATCCGCTGTCTGCTTTGGGCACCGGCATCACCAAGGAAGAGCGCGGCCTCCCCCACCGTGAAGACCGGATGCCCGGCAAGAAACCTATCGAAATCTTTGAAAGCAGGCATCCTCATCTCCTCCTGCTTGACAAAAACCGTCAGAATATATGAATTATTCTATGGTTTTGCCGACTTTTGTCAAGTGAATGATGAGGAATCGCGTCATGGCGCCACTCGCCCCGCCTGCCGCGGCCGCCGGCCCCCCTCACGGCACCGCGATGCTGTCGAATATCGCCCCGACGACGTTCTCGGGCGTCTTCTCCTCCGCCTCGGCCTCGTAGGTGACGATCACCCGGTGCCGCAGCACGTCCATCCCGATGGATTTCACGTCCTGGGGCGTCACGTAGCCGCGCCCCTGCATGAGGGCGTGCGCGCGCGAGGCCATCGCGAGGTAGATCGTGGCGCGCGGGGAGGCCCCGTACTGGATGAGCTTCCCGACGTCGAGCCCGTACTTCTCGGGCGTGCGCGTCGCCTGGACGATGTTGAGAATGTAGTCCTCGACCTTCTCGTCCATGTAGATCTCGTCGGCGAGCTGGCGGAGCCTGAGAATGTCCTTCGGCGAGATCACGGGCCGGACGTCGATCTTCGTCGACGAGCGCGCCATGCGCTCGAGGATCTTCTTCTCCTCTTCCTTCGTCGGGTAGGTGACCTTGAGCTTCAGCATGAAGCGGTCGACCTGCGCCTCGGGCAAGGGGTAGGTGCCCTCCTGCTCGATCGGGTTCTGCGTGGCGAGCACCATGAAGGGCTCGTCCAGGGGATGCGTCGTGTCGCCGATCGTGACCTGCCGCTCCTGCATCGCCTCGAGGAGCGCGCTCTGCACCTTGGCCGGCGCCCGGTTGATCTCGTCGGCGAGAATGATGTTCGTGAAAATGGGACCCTTCCTCGTCGTGAAATCCCCCGAGCGGGGGTTGTAGATGAGCGTGCCGATGAGGTCGGCCGGGAGAAGGTCCGGGGTGAACTGGATCCTCTGGAACGAGGCCTGGATCGTGCGGGCCAGCGTCGTGACCGAGAGCGTCTTCGCGAGCCCCGGCACCCCCTCGATGAGGATGTGGTTGTTGCAGAGGAGCCCGATCAGGAGCCGCTCGATGAGCTCGTCCTGGCCGACGATGACCTTGCGGATCTCGGTGCGGACCGCGTCGAGAATCGCCTTTTCCTGCTCTACTTTAGCGCCGATTTGTTTGACGTCGATGGGCATGGGCTGAACCTCTCGTTTTGAAAATGCGAATCCGACTCCAGCGGGCGAATGCCCGAGAACGTAGCTATTATATACAACTTGGGGGGAAAAGTTTCAAGGGGGTGCAGAGTGTCAGGTGAATACTATCTCTGTACAGATTAGTTCAGTGCGGAAAGGTCAAAGAGATGGAATATTCTATTCTTGTTGATCTCTCCGCATCCAGTCTACTGCCTCGTCGGGTTTCATTCCCAATATCATTACTTCTTTGAGCTCCTCGCAAGTCAGAGGACGAATTCCTGAATTCCAAAGGTCTTTTGCGACAGAGCCGTGTTCCCTCTGTATCTTCTCATTAGTGAATGGCTTCGCCCAGCTTGCTGAATCACCCCAGTCTTCAGGCCTACCCCATAAAGTACTCTGGCTCCTTAGCGCAGCGGCAATTGCGCTGTTTAATGCATACCGCCATTCTTCATCAGCTCTTGGAAACATGAATCCTACAGGCACGCTCTCGGTATATGAGAATACTAGTTCCTTTTTATCATTCGTACATTCATTTTCTGCATAGATATAGTCCGCAATAGATGATTGATCAAGAACGGTAGCAATTTGAGCTATCTTTCTAGCTACAGCGTGATCACAGAGAATCATCTTGTCTCCGCCATCGCGCTGATATATCCAATCCCATAGCTTTCTTGGATTCTTAAAAAATAGGAGTTGCTTATCTTGAACAATAGGAGAGACTCGCTGAGCAACTTCCTCCGCGGCTGCTGTCTCCCCTAAAACGCCAATGGAGATGTTCCCATCATAGCTTCTAAGCGCTGCAATCTTCTCCTCCATGCGCATACCTTCTCCGAATCCTCTCAGCATATTGCGAATCTTACCCTTATCTAGAACAAAGGCCGTAAATGTTCTGCAAGTCCCAATTTGAATTACTCCTGCTGTAAGCGATCTTAATCTAGTTAAGTAATAGGGTTCAGAACAGAAATCAATTATGCCGGTTTGCATCGAAAGCGCCAAGAGGTTCCAATTGATTATTTCTTCATCGATTACACAGGCCTCATGTGATGTCAGCATCTTCGCCTCAAATAGATCATGAATCAGTGCATGTTCAATGCTCTGAACAAGACCATCATATGGACTCGTTTGGGAATACCGATATCGAACATGTCGCAGGCGCCGATCCTTTCGGTTCCTTATATTGTCAAGCACGGAATGAGAAGCTGCTGAACTCTTAATGTTGTAGGACCTTTGATCATCTGCTAAATCCAAATACTTCTTAAGGCAATAGTATTTGGACTTCATTGCCAAGCCCTCATCCAAGGATTCAAATATATTCAAATAGTCTCGAAGCAGAATTGATTGGCCGAGGGTTCTGACTCCTCCAAACCTCAGCTCCTCAGCCACTTGAAGACCAGGTTCGTTATGCATCACACAGAATACTTCGCCATTCTTCAGGCCAAGGAATTCCTTTGCTGTTTCAGCCAATCTGATTTCATACTCGCTGCCCGATACCGGGATTCTTGTAAGTATTGTGATTACCTTTTCGGGGGAGGAGTGGCCATGGCCTCTATCATTTCTAATGCCGGCGAGAATTGTCTTAATGCCCTCCAGGTTTTCAGGATTGTTGAGTGAAAGACACACAAATATATCCGCAAGGAACTTAACAACCACACTCCCAATATCAGTAATGCCGGTTCGCGAGTCGATCAGCAGGCAATCCGGATCGTATTCATCTCCTATACGCTTGCGAAGCTGTTGAAAAAACGGAATTCCCGTTGTCGGAGGCTCCTGGGGAAAAAGACGCTTCCAATCAATATCCAGAACTTTGCGAGCATATTGCGGATCCGGCGCCTTCCCAGCTGGCATAAAAAGAGATTCGTTTTCCTTCCCCCAATTGATGCGGGTTACAAAATGTGATAGTGTTTTAGGGACCGAATCAATGCCCTGATAGAATAGAATATAATCCACTAGGCCGTAGCGAGGCGTGGCTGTTCTATTCGATATCCACTTTCTCAGATCCTTGTAAAGCCCATAGTCTTTCAGTTTGTGGTGTAGCCCTGGCGCCTCGAGATCACAATCTAAGATGAATACCTTCTTACCACATAGAGCCAAGTATCGAGCATAGTTGAGCAATAGAAGACTCCTCCCCGCACCTCCCTTGTAAGAATAGAATACGATGGTTTTCACTTCTTCACTCCTTGATTGTAGGCGCCGAATCGCATTCGCTTCGCCTTCGAGCAAACAATATTATTGGCCCTACTATTCATTGTATTCATCAGCTCTGCCCTTTGACATTTCTTCCCAGGAGATTAGCCCTTTCATTAATTGCATCAAGCGTTACTTTTTGTGGAGAAATATCCGAATATTGCGTTTCGTCTTTATTCATGCCTAGGTTCTTGAGTTCATTCTGCCTTGTCAGCAGAATACTGCGCACAGCACATAGTCTAATACGCAAATCCTCTATTTCTTGAACTGCTTTGGATTCGGCCAAGATCTCCAGCGCTTTGTGCGCAAGTTCATATTTGTTTGATCCGACTAGTACTTGATCCACATACCGAATGCATTCCTCAATCCAAACTCGTGGCATGGCAATCACAAATCCCCTCTTCTCTTCGATACTCGCTTGCTCTTGTCCCGCACCTCCTTGTATCTCCATCATTCTCATCGCCAAGAACTCGAAAAGTGAATCCCAATCGGAGAAGCAAACAATCTTTTCTTCCTCCACGACAGGCTTAAAACCATATTCTATTATGCCTTTGGCAATTGCATCATCGCTAGTTAGTTCTACATTGTGTCCAATGTAGGGCGGTCTTACCGCATAATATGTTCCTCTATCGGTCACAAAAGCCCATCCGTCACTATCTCTGATGGCCATCAATCGAATATTCTTCGCCATTCATACCTCTTATACAAGGGGAATGCCATATTTACATAACAGAAAGGCTATCTTTGCATGTTGTGAAAACGTATAACCAGATCTAAGTCGATTCGGCTCTGAATCCATCAAGACTTCAATAAGGATACTCGGAGCGATGCCAGGATGGATTCTAACCTGTTCCACAGATGTTCTCTTAATGCTCTCGACAAAACATACCTCAATATAATCCTCAGTATCGGCGGTTCCCGCAGCGGTTCTTCGTTCGCCAATTAAAACAGCCGCGTATTCTCGCCTATCCATTCCGGATTTGATATCGCTTCGATGTTTAATTGCAGCGAGTTTTGCACTATGAGAATAAGGTGCCAAATCAGCGTAGTAGGCATCACGAATGAGATCGTTCGTCTCATTCCAGTATGGACCGCGCAAACCGTCATTCCTGCAAAAAGCCGTTCTTGAGCAACAGCCAATCACTTCATTCTTGAGAACAATACAATAATACCCGTAAGCGGCATTCCGCGCAATGGTCCCTGGACCATTGAGATTGAGTGCCCCAAATAAATGATCCTCACCATCTTCAAAGAGCTCGACGATGCGCATCCGGCGACTTACAAGCTCATCAGGCCATTCAAATCCCTCGCGAAGCAATATACGAAAATCAATACCTATGTTTTCAGCATATCTATAGCCAGACAAGAATCTATTACTCTCAAACAATTCCACAACGGGACTCTGGCCTCTATTAATAGATACGCGTGCATGCTCAGCAATGCACGTTTCGAAGTCTGCTACTGCAGGATTCTCGGATATGGCTTCTAGATATTGACGCTCCACTCTCTCAATGTTCAATTGCGCTTGCGCAAACAGGTTTATGCGAGGTGCACGCGCCGTGGGCGTTCCGGCATCTCGGCGCTTCTTTGATAATGCCTTTACCATTAGCTAATACCTCATATAACCATCTGGGCAAAAGGAGAAGTTGCCTTGCAAGCTCATTAATGTGTTATCGTTTGATTTCAGCGTAGCCGATTGTATAATGAACTGCAGTTTCGATGCAATAGTATATTTATATTTATCAGCGCATAGAGCGACGAAACGTTTTTAGCTAAGATTCATGAATGGGAACAAGCAATATTCTGGAGTGGGATTGCCCTTGCTTGCATAAGGGGCGCTTGAGCGGCTATTGAGGATAAGGGGGAAGCCATGGGCCCTCAAGAGATATTGGCCATGATTCGGTTTGGAATGCTAAGCCCTGCAATGAGATCGGCGATATCTAGAAAGCTTGAGAAGATGAAGAGCCCGGGCTCCTCCCTCAAAACTAATCCACTCATAAGCTAAGTTTTCTGGCAAAATCTCTGTTCGGCTCTTGACCCCGACCTTGGACCGGAACTACCCACATTTGGCCAGTCTTTGGCTCTCGAAATACGTGCAACGAGAGATCAGCTCTTGTCGACTGGTTGAGGTGAGTGGCGAAATAGAGCGCGGATCTTGACACGGAATCGAATTTCCTATAGAAGTAGAAGAAGCGGTTGCCGTCTCATAAGGTCGGGCGTCTCTGAGGGTTTAAAATCAATAAATTTGACGCTTTGGGGCAATCGGGTGAAGCAGTTCAAGATTCCGGGAAACCATGATAAAGAAAAGCAAAACGACCGCGCCAGTTCCCGCATCCGGCATCCGCGACAATCACAATCGCGGCGACGTTGCGGACTTTCTACGGGCCAAGATTCAATCCGGCTCCCGGCTCTCGGTGGTTTCGGCCTACTTCACGATCTACGCCTACGACGCGCTTCGTGAGAACCTCGACCAGATCGACCATCTGGATTTCCTGTTTGGCGAACCGCGCTTCGTCAAATCGCTCGATCCAGAGAAGACGGCAACGAAGGCGTTCGTTATCGACGGCGACGGCCTGCAACTGACAAGCCGATTGGAGCAAAAGCGAGTGGCCAGGGATTGTGCCGATTGGATCCGCAAGAAAGTGGACATCCGCACCGTGTGCAGCCCAACTCCTACACGGAAAGATGTATCACATCGCGACGGCCGGCGTTGAGGAAGCGATTCTGGGCAGTTCGAATTTCACCGTTCGTGGGCTCGGCCTGAGTGGCGCGAACAGCAACATTGAGCTGAACCTTATCGTCGATAGCAGTCGGGATCGGCAGGAACTCAGGCAGTGGTTTTCGGAGGTCTGGAACGACCAGCGATTGGTGAAGGACGTGAAGCAAGACGTGCTGCGCGATCTTCAGAAGCTCTACGCAAACCAGTCGCCTCAGTTCGTCTACTACCTCACACTGTTCCATCTCTTTCGGCACTACCTCGACGGAACACGCGATGTAGACGACAGCCTGCGGCGTGTCGCTCTGCCCGACACGCAAGTCTGGCAGAACGCTGTTTTCGTTTCAGAAGGACGGCGCCAAGGCGGCCATCAACAAGATCCTCGACTACAACGGCTGCATCCTTGCCGACAGTGTGGGCCTGGGCAAGACCTACACTGCTTTGGCCGTTATCAAGTACTTCGAGCTTCGTAACGAGCGCGTGCTTGTGCTGTGCCCGAAGAAGCTCAGTCGCAACTGGACGATCTACCGCAACCCCAGTTCGCTCAATCCGTTCTCCGACGACAAGTTTCGGTATGACGTGCTTCACCACACGGACCTCTCCCGGGACTCGGGCAACGTCAACGGCCTGGAGTTGGACTCGCTGAACTGGGGCGCCTACGACCTGGTTGTCATCGACGAATCACACAACTTCCGCAACAACAAGCTCGCGGCCCAACGCCCAGGGGATACGACTGAGCGCAGGAGCCGCTACCAGCGGCTCATGCAAGACATCATTTCCGCCGGTGTAAGAACCAAGGTCTTGTTGCTTGTCCGCGACGCCAGTGAACAATCAGTTGGCCGATCTTCGCAACCAGATATCCTTCATTGCGGGTGGTGATGTCGCGCGTAGCGACGGTCGCCGACGCGGCGTTCGCCGAGAAGCTGGGCATCCTATCAGTCAAGGAAACGTCGCAGCAGGCGCAGACGCACTTCACCAATTGGGCGAAGAGGCCGCCCGGGCAGCGTAAGACCCGTGACCTCATATGCGGCGATCGGCGGCGACTTCTTCAAGCTGCTGGACGGCCTGAGCATCGCGCGATCGCGCAGGCAAATCGCCGTCGTATTACGCAAAGGAGATGAAGGCCCTCGGAGGCTTCCCGCGCCGCCCTGCACCCAAAGCGGTGCACGCGGCAATCGATTTGCAGGAACGGTTCCTGTCTTTCGAGCAGCTTGACAAGGAGATCAGCGCACTTCGTCTCGCCCTCTACCACCCGACCAGCTTTCTCCGGGACGATCTGCCAGAAGCCATACGCTCTGCCTACCAGAACAAGATCCTCGGCGGATTCACCCAGGAAGGGCGCGAACGCATCCTCATCGCCATGATGAAGGTCAACTTCCTCAAGCGGCTGGAGAGTTCGGTCGACTCCTTCCGGCTGACGCTGCAACGAACCATCGCAAAGATAGATCTGCTTGAGCAGCGCATCATCGGCGTTCGAGAAGCATCTCGACGACAGCCCCGAGCTGGACTACGACACACTGACGCCTGAGCAGCTCGAAGACCCAGATTTCGACGCGGAAGACTTCACCATCGGTGGTCGCCGCCGAATTCATCTGGCTCACCTCCAGTTGCCCGAATGGCTTAAGGCGGTTCGGACCGATCGGACCCAGCTTCAGTTTTTGATGGAGAAGACCCAGTCGGTCACGCCCAAGCGGGACGGAAAGCTTGCCGAGCTGAAGGGTTTCATTGAGAACAAGGTGCTCCACCCAACCATCGATCACGATGGCAAGAGGAAGAAGAAAGTGCTTGTGTTCACTGCCTTCGCCGATACAGCGCGGTACTTGCACGCCAACCTGGATCAGTGGGCGCAAAAGGATCTCAAGATTCACACGGGCCTGGTCTGTGGGGACGGCGGCAACGCCGCCTCACTGGGGCGCACGGACTACGACGACATCCTCACAAACTTCTCGCCTGTCGCGAAGCGTCGAGCCGAGCAGTCGTCCCGCTTCCCTGACCAGGCGAGCTGAGATTGACTTGCTCATCGCAACGGACTGCATCAGCGAAGGCCAGAACCTCCAGGACTGCGACCTGCTCATCAACTACGACATCCATTGGAACCCGGTCCGCATTATTCAGCGTTTTGGGCGCATCGACCGGATCGGCTCGCGCAACGATGCGGTGCAGCTTGTCAACTTTTGGCCAGTGGCTGACCTGGATCACTACCTCGGCATTAAGCTTCGCGTCGAAGCGCGCATGGCGCTGGTGGACCTTGCCGCCACGCAGACGGACAACCTCCTCGATCCAAGCCAACTTGAAGACCTCATCAAGGACGATCTGCTCTTTCGCGACCGACAGCTCAAGCGGCTGAAGGATGAGGTCCTTGACCTCGAGGATCTGGATGACTCCGTGTCACTCACCGATTTTTCGCTTGACGAATTTCGGCTTGACCTGCTGCGCTACCTGGAGGCAAACCGCGTAGAGCTGGAAGAAGCAGGAGAGGGTCTGTACGCGGTTGTACCCTCAAAGACAGACTTGTTTACCGCAGGGCGCCCGGGCGCCATCTTCTGTCTTCGCCAACGCGCCGTTACAGGGGCCCGCCCCCCTTCATCGGGGCAGCATAGCGACGCCAGCAGGCTCAATCCGCTCGCACCCTACTACCTCGTCTACGTGCACGACGACGGCACCGTCCGCTTCAGTTTCGCTCAGCCCAAGGAGGCCATCCTCTTGCTCCGCGACCTGGCAGCCGGGGAAGCGGCAGCATTCGAGAAGTTGTGCGATGTCTTCGATGGGCGCACGCAAGGTGGCGCAGACATGAGCCACTACGACGGCTTGCTGCACAAGGCTCTGGCTTCGATCGAGAGAACCTTCCAGCGGCGCGCCGCAACCTCGCTGTTCTCGGGTCGTGGCGCCGTACTGCCCAAGGTCGATGAGGCGCCAACATCCAGCGGCGACGATTTCGATCTCGTCACCTGGCTCGTCATCAAATACCCGGAGAAGACCTAGCCATGCCCGACGCCCACGACACAAAACACGCTATCGAGAACGCGCTTGCCGGGTTCGGCACGAAACCGCTGGCGGCAGCCTCCACGGCGCTCCTGGAGTCCTCTGGGCTACAAGAGCGAGCGGCGTTTCCCACTCAGGCCCAACACCGCCGAAAAGTTCGTCGCCACATTCGGGCAGGGCAAGCCGTTGAACCCAGAACACGCCCTGCTGGCCGACTGGCAATCGGTGGACTTCCTGTTTCAACTGACCGACGCCGAAGTCCGCGCCGCCGCTGGGGGTAATCTCGAGTTCCAGTTTGAGGGACAGGGACGTTGGAACGGCGCGGAGATCAACTCCTTCCTGTTCCTGGCCATCACTCTTGCCAGCTCCCCAGTACAACCGTACCCAGCTTTCCGGCATCACCCGCGCCGTCAATCGGCTCTTCAACATGCCGGTCATTGTCCTGTTCCGGCATGGCGACACCCTCACGCTGGCGATCATTCCTCACCGCCTCCACAAGCGCGATGCCTCGAAGGACGTGCTGGAGAAGGTCACGCTCATCAAAGACATCCGGTTCGCCAACCCGCACCGGGCGCACATCGAAATCCTTTTCGACCTGTCCTTCGAAGAACTCCACGAAAAGCACGACTTCACCAACTTCGTCGCCTTGCAAGCCGCGTGGCAGAAGACTCTCGACAGTTCCGAACTCAACAAGCGGTTCTTCCTCGAAGTCGCCAACTGGTATTTCTGGGCGCTGAAGCATGTTCGAGTTTCCCAAGGATGCACCCAAGGAGGCTGACGGGCACGATCATATCAGCGTGATCCGCCTGATCACGCGGTTGATCTTCTGCTGGTTCGTGAAGGAAAAGGGACTGATTCCCGAGATGCTGTTCGATCAGCGCAGCCTGGCCGAGACTCCTCGACGGGTTCGCGCCCGGACAAGACGCCGCGACAAGGATTCGGTCTTCTACAAGGCGATCCTGCAAAACCTGTTCTTCGCCACGCTGAATACCGAGATGGACAAGCGCGGCTGGGCGCGGGACGAGCAGAACTTCATGGCGCACAGTCTCTACCGCCATCGGGATTTGTTCAAGAAGCCCGACGAGGCGCTGGACGTTGTTCAAGAACATCCCGTTCCTCAACGGCGGCCTGTTCGAGTGCCTCGACAAGGATCTGGGCGAAAACGCCAAACCGCGCTACGTGCGCATTGACGGCTTCTCCCGACGGCCGGACAGCCAGCCGGTTGTGCCGGATTTCCTGTTCTTCGGACCGGAGCGCGAAGAGGACCTGAGCGCGGACTATGGCGACAAGAAGTTCAGGAAGGTCCAGGTGCGCGGGCTGATCCACACCTTCAACCGCTACCACTTCACCATCGAGGAAAACACGCCCATCGAGCAGGAAGTCGCGCTCGATCCGGAACTGTCCGGCAAGGTGTTCGAGAACCTGCTCGCCGCCTACAATCCGGAAACCGGCGCCACCGCCCGCAAACAGACCGGCTCGTTCTACACCCCGCGCGAGATCGTCAACTACATGGTGGACGAGGCGCTCATCGCCTACCTGAAGACGAAGCTGGAAGCCGCGCTGCCGACCGCCAAGGACGTGGAAGCCCGCCTCCGGCATCTGTTCGCCTACGACGACGAGCCGCACCAGTTCACCGCCGACGGAAATCGACGCGCTGATCGCCGCGATTGACAGCCTGAAGTCCTCGACCCGGCCGTCGGCTCCGGCGCGTTCCCGATGGGCATCCTGCACAAGCTCGTGTTCATCCTCGGCAAGCTCGACCCGCGCAACGAGCAGTGGAAGGAACGGCAGATGCCAACGCGTCCGCGACGCCATGGCGACGGCGGAGAAGATCGAGGACGCCACCATCCGCGAGCGGACGGTCAGGGAACTGGAGCAGCAGATCGCCGGCATCGACGAAGCCTTCGAGCACAACGAACTGGACTACGGCCGCAAGCTCTACCTGATCGAGAACTGCATCTACGGCGTGGACATCCAGCCCATCGCCGTCCAGATCGCCAAGATGCGGTTCTTCATCTCGCTGATCGTGGATCAGAAGGTTGACGACACGCAAGCCCAACCTGCGGCGTGCGCCCGCTGCCCAACCTGGAAACCAAGTTCGTCGCCGCCAACACACTGATCGGGATCGAACCGCCCCGGCCAGCAACTGCTCCGCAATCCGGGAGATTGACGCCAAGGAAGCGGAACTCCGCCACGTGCGCGAACGGCACTTCATCGCCCGGACCCCGGTCAGCAAAGCCAAATGCCGGGAACAGGACAACAAACTCCGCACCGAAATCGCCGAACTGCTCAAGACGCGACGGCTGGGACACCAGCACCGCCCGAACAACTCGCCGCCTGGGATCCCTACGACCAGAACGCCTCGGCGGACTTCTTCGATCCGGAGTGGATGTTCGGCTTGAAGTGCGGATTTGATGTGATAATCGGAAACCCGCCATACATCAACACGAAGCGAGGAATCAAAGACAAAGACACTCTTAAACGACTTTACCGAACCGCAATAGGACAGTTTGATGTATTCACGCTCTTTATCGAGTTTGGAATTACGCATACGGAAGATGCACTTTCGTTCATTGTCCCCAAGCCCTTCATCAACAACGAAAACTATGAGGCGATTCGCAGGCTGGCACTCTCACACTCCATCCTGAAGGTTGTGATTGGGTCTAACATCTTTGAAGCCGCCGGTGTGGAGTCCTGCATCTTTGTTCTTTCAAAGCGTTCGGCGGTATCGGAGATCGATATTCTCCAGTTTGAAGACTCAACCTTTCATAGCATGAATAGGCTGAAGAAGCATGTCTGCAATATCCTTCCATTCCACATGCTCAACACCGAACTGCGAGAAAGGGATATTGGAATTTATGAGGATCTTCGGAGCAAAAGCGTTCCTTTGGGTAACATCTTAGAGATAACCCGTGGCGTCGAGTGCGGAAAGAATGATCGGGACGTAACGACAAAACGCAACGCCTACCATCTCTTGCGTGGAGATGATGTCCAACAAGGTACAGCGTCACACACTCGGGCTACTTCATCCAATTTGACTCAGGTGACGAGGCGAAATTCAAGCCGCTTTCAATGTATCGGGGCAGGAAGATTCTTGTGCGTCGTGTCGCTGACGAATTGATCGCTGCCTTCGATTCGGATGGCCATATCGTTCTCCACACACTTTACTGTTGCTTACCGCGCAAGAGCGGCTGCGACCCGCTGTTTCTTACCGGCCTAATCAATTCGTCACTTCTTTCGTATTGGTTCAAGCGAACATTTGTGCTCACAGATAAACTGTTTCCCTACATTCGGAAATCACAGCTCGAATTATTGCCGATAAGTGCCCGTGGGATTGAAGACGCCAAGGCACAGCGTGGTATCGCAAAGTCGGTTGACCGGATCCTTGCCGCCAAGCGGAAGAACCCGGCAGCGGACACGGGGCGGGTTGGAGCGAGAGATTGACGAAGCAGTGTACGCCCTCTACGGCCTGACGCCAGAGGAAATCAAGATCGTGGAAGGGGCCATGTCATGATGCCGCACGGGAGGAATGTTTCACAGGCGGTGCGCCTTCTCTTTTCTGGCCTTGTATCTGTTCTTCCTCTTCGTGATGAACCGCTTGGCGTTCGGTCAATGGGTGCCACTGCCCACGGAGAAGGGTTTATGGTTCTACTCAGGCGCAGCAGCCCTGATTCTTGGTAGTCTCCTGGTAACCCCATTCTTTCACCAGCCCCGCTAACGCGATTTCGTTCCTCGTCGCTGCACTGATTGCCGTCTTTGCATTGCCTCCTTCCGGCGCGGCATTGTGACCTTCCCCCACTAAACTCCTCCACGCGACAGGGTCAGTTTTTCTGATAAGATCATTCCAGGGAGGTTGACTGATGCGTGCGCAGCAATTCACGCAGATGAACATCTGGGCCCATGCCCCGATGACACGCTCTTTTGCGATTGCTGTGCCTCGTATCGATGACCGTCGCGGGGCTAGCCGCGGCGGCCGGCGCCCCGATCACGGCTTCGCGACCCGTCCTTGCCCCCGGCGACTCGCTCTACAACGCCAACCACCCTCGTCTGCTCTTCACCCCGCAGGAGCTCCCCGCGCTCCGGGAGAAGGTCCGAGACGGCGGGCGCGACGACGAGGCCTACGCCGCGATACTCGATATCGTCAGATCCGTCTATCCGACGAAGACCGAAGCGGAGCTCTTTCTGGATCCCTTCGCGGCCATCAACATCATGCCGAACCTGGGGCTCGCCGCGTACCTCGAGACGCCGATCGACTCGGAGGCCATCGACTTCGGCAGGCGCATGACCCTCTACCTTGCGGATACCGCGGGGCCCGACACCACCGACGTCTTCTTCTCGTCCCTCCGCCTGCGGACGCTTGCCCTCGGCTACGACATGTTCTTCGCCGATGCGCCGGAGTCGCTTCGGACGGTCGTGCGCAATGAAATCCTCGCCTACGTCGACACGACGATGACCGTTCTTCGCTACAAACGGTGGCTTCACAGCCCCTACGTGAGCAACTACAACACCGTGATCGGCGGGGCGCTCGGCCTCGCCGCGCTCTGTCTCGAAGGCGAGATGCCGCACGATTGGGTCCAGGCGGCCATCGGCAGGGCGGACGAATACGTCGCCGTGTGGGCCGGGGCGCATCTCGACCCGGATGGGTCCTATGACGAAGGCCCGATGTACGCGGGATGGAGCGTGAGGAATCTCGCGTATTACTTCTGGGCGCGCTCGCGCCTCTACGATCGTTATGACTACTCGACGCTCCCGGGGCTCCGGGACCTCGAGAAGTGGCTCGCGTTCTCGACGCTTCCCATCGGGCACGCCGCCATGAACAACATCAACGACTCTTCGTATCTCGGTCACGGGCTCTCCCATTACCATACGTACCTCGATTGGGCCCAGACTGCGTACGGAAGCGGCGTGTCCGCGTGGCTGTGGGAGCGGATCGTGGGTCCGGACTATGGCGAGGACGCGGGAATCCTCGCGGACAAGCCGGGGACGGTTCTCTGGCACCGGGGCATAGCGCCCGTGAACCCGCGCGACCGTCTCCCCTGCCACATGCTCTGGCGCCGGCAGGGTCTCTACTACTACCGGACCGGCTGGCCCGATGGCGACGCCTCCGACGACGTCCTCTTCAGCTTCCGCTCGGGGAAGTTCATGGGCGGGCACGCGCACGAAGACCAGAACAACTTCACCCTCTGGGGGTACGGGACGGGCTTTGCCGTGGACAACGGCCCCCTCGCCCCCGCGAAGGACACCGAAGGGCACAACCTCGTGCTCATCGACGGCAAAGGGCAGCACAACGCGGGCGGGTCGGTGGGAACCGATGGGATCATACGGGAGCACATACTGAGCAGCTTCGCCGACTATGTATTCGGGGACGCGACCTCCGCGTACACGACCTACAGCGAATTCAACCGGGCCGGTTACCCATTCCCGGACGACATCTGGTCGTGGGGATACGACGGCGGGAACCCGGTCGAGTATGCCCACCGGCGCGTCGCGGCCATCCACGAAGCCGGGCTGCCGCCCTACTTCATCGTCTGGGACGAGATCCGCAAGGACGCTCTCCCTCACCTCTACTCGTGGCGCCTCCATACCGCGGAAACGAACACGGTCGATCTCTCGGCCAATCCCATATGCATACGCGGAGGCAGTGGCCTGATGGATCTGCTTGGTCATGACCCCGAGCCTTCGACTCGCTCGCCGTCTCGCAGGCGCCCTTCGACAACGGAAACGAGGATCCGAACACGAATGTCATTTCGCTCTCCTGCGAAGCCACGGACTTCTCGTTGTGCTCGCTGCTCATCCCCGACAGCGACCCGCCGCGGCACAGAGTGGTCGATCACAGGCTGCTGCCCCAGGGATCGGTCGCCATCCTCTCCTGGCCCGACGGGAGCTTCGATGTCATCATGGTCAACCGGTCGGGGGACGAGGCGGCCCTTTCGCTGGATGGTCTCTCCCCGATCGCGAGCGGCGTCGCCCATCAGCCCGGCGCGGATGAGTGGCCGGGCCGGATCGTGACCGACGCCCGTCTCGCCGTGCTTCGCATCCGCGGGGAATCGAGTCGCGGGACTCCTCGCGAATGACGTGAGCCGGTTCGACTATCGAAGATATCCCCTATGCGCGTATCCGCGACGGGAAGCTCAATCTCGTCTTCTCGGCGGACACCGTGAGCATCGACCGGCCGGACGCGGATTTCTCCTTCTATCTCCCGCGCGGCGGAGAGGTTCGATACGAAGACTCCGTCATCCGTGTGTTGAACGACGGAGGGTTCGCCGTCCCGGATCGTTCGGCGACTCCGGCGGCATCCGGGCCGATCCGGCTGCGCGCCTTCCCGAACCCCTTCAACGCGACGGCGAATATCGTGGTCGATCTCGACGCGGGGGCCGAGGTCGACGTGGGCGTCTACGACGTCGCGGGCCGTCTCGTGACGCGCCTCTGGAACGGCCCGCTCCCTCGGGGCGCCAATCTCCTCAGGTGGCGCGGCGAACGGGCGAACGGCGAGCCGGCCGCCTCGGGCATGTATTTCATACGGGCGGAGACCCCGAGCGCCTCATCCACGATCAAGGCCGTGCTCTTGAAGTAAGCGCCAGCGTATGGCCTGAGCACCCCCCTGAGCGCGCGCCCTACCTCCCCCCCTGCCCGTTCTTCATCTCCATCTCGACCTTCGCGAGGCGCTCCTTCATCTCGTCGAGCTCGCGCCGCATACGATCGGCGTTCGCGACCTCGGAAGACGTGCGCTCGGCGGCGATGTCGGCCGCGGTGAGGGCGCTCCCGCCCATTTCCTTCACGTCGCCGCCGCCCGTAGAGGTGAGCGGCGCGACGAAGGTGCCGTAGGCCGTCGGCGCGTACATGATCGAGAGGTTCCTCTCGAAGATAGACCCCGCGCCGCTGATTGTCCGGACGACGAGGTAAAACGTATTGGCCCCCGCCGCCACCTGAAACATGCCGCTCACGGTTACCGGATAGTAATATCCCCCCGACGGCGTGTTCGGATCGAGCGTGAGCCAGAAATTCTGCGACGTCGGAAGCGCATTCGGATCGGTCGACACGCCGATCGCGATATTCGAGTACGTTCCGGTGCTATGTACGACGTTCAAGTCGGTCGTCGCCATGACGAGAACGTATCCGGCGCGGGGGACGGTGATCGTCCTCGACCCGTACGAGGCGAAGCTCGATGTCAGGGTGACGCCGTTGAACGCAGCGTAGCTCGCCACCCCCGGCTCGTCAAAGATCTCGCTCGCCGAAATCGCGTCGGGCGGGAGCATTACGGAGGCGTCTCCGGCCACGCTCATGTCGAAATCGGCGCTCCGGGAGGTCCCTGCGACTCCCATATAGGTGCTCCCCGTGTTGCCGAAGTTGCCGTCGACGACGAAGCCGCTCGCCAAGGGGCTCCTGCCGACGCTGAGATATCCTCCCGTTCCATTTACATCCGCCTCCAGCGCGCCCACGGCGTTCCCCGCCCTATCCAACGCCAGGAAGTTCCCGCCGAATGCATTCGGGTAGGCCGCAACCACCGGGCCCGCGACGCCCGCGGCGTTCACCCACAAAGCGCCATCGGTGGCTGGCGAGCCGATGGTCACCTCCCCCTCGACATGCAGCTTGGCCGTGGGGGCCGTCGTGCCGATCCCGATATTCGTGCCGTCGTTGTAGAGAGTGTTCGAAGCCTCCCAGTTCGCCCCGTCGTGGCGGAGCGTCTGACCGGACGAGGCCGAAGGGAGCGATCCGCCCGTTTCGGTGAACGATCTCCATGCGGCTCCGTTGTACCCCTCGAAGTCCGTGCCGGTCCACCGGATCGTGCCCGGGTTCGTGCCGGAGGTCGGCCCGAGCCGTATGGCCCCGGCGACGTGGAGCTTCTCGTCCGGATGCTTCGTCCCGATGCCGACGCTTCCCATGGAGGGGAATATATTTTCCGATCCGACGACCGCCCGGGAAGTGAAGCTGTACGGAGAGGATGTCAGCATGGCCCTCGGCAGCTCGGCGCCTCCTTCAATGGAGAGCCCGAGATAATAATCCATGTCGAACGGGAGAATCCCGAGGTCGACGACGAGTCCCAGAATCGAGCTGAACGTTCCCTTCTGGACCTGGATGACGTCCGTCTCCTCCCAGAGCGCGCCTCCTCCGGACGGGACGTCGTAGATCCTGAAGGTGACGCTGTAGGGACCGTCGGGGACGGCGACGCCCGAGCCGTCCGTGAGGACACCCTGATAGCTCATGAGCACCGGCACGTCGGCGAATGCGCCCGCCCCGAGACACACGACCCCGAGACATGCGACGACGAATAACACCGCTGCGGGAAACCGCTTCATCTCGAACCTCCTCTGTATTGTGCGCTTGATCGATGCGGAGTGAATTCCGCAATCGCGGGCAAGAGTTCCACACGGGAGGACGGTTTTGTCAATGAAATCGCCAGGGGGCGACCCGGCCGTGAGACCGGGCATGGACAACCTCCCCCTCTTTCTGCTATTATGCCCCCATTCACCGGACCCATATGAAAGGGGGACCTATGAAAGGCAACGCCAAGGTCATCGCGAAGCTGAACGGCCTTCTCGCCGACGAGCTCACCGCGATCAACCAGTACATGGTGCACTCCGAGATGTGCGACGAACTGGGGCTACAAGAAGCTCCACGAGGTGAGCGAGAAGCGCGCCATCGACGAGATGAAGCACGCCGAGAAGCTCATCGGCCGCATCCTCTTCCTCGAGGGGCGTCCGACGGTGAGCAAGCTCAACAAGATCACGATCGGCGCCGACGTCCTCGCGCAGCACAAGAGCGACCACGCCTTCGAGAACGGCGCGATCAAGTCGTACAACGTGGGGATCAAGCTCGCCGCCGACCTCGGCGACAACGGCACGCGCGATCTGCTCACCGAATCCTCAAGGACGAAGAGGCGCACATCGACATGCTCGAGATGCGAGCTGGACCAGATCAAGCAGATGGGCATCCAGAACTATCTGACCGAGCAGATGGGCTGAGCCCGCAGCGGCAGTCGAACAGGACCACGAAACGAAGAGCAGGCGGCGTGGCCTGCTCTTCGCGCTGAGCGGGAGAGACGAACCATGAGGCATTCGAGAAACCTGGTTATCCTGATCATATGTTAAGCTCCTCCTCCTCCCTGCCGGCAGCTCGCATCGCTGCCGCCGAGACCCTCGACGTCCTCTCCCCCGACGGCTCGATCAAGCTTACGTTTGCCCTCGGGAGCGACGGGCCGACCTACAGCGTCCGGCGCCTCGATCGCGACATCATTCTCCCCTCGCGGCTCGGGTTCGTATTCGCCGAAGGCGGCTCGCTCGCGGGCGGCCTGAAGATCGCCTCGAGCGCCCGCACCGAGCACGACGAGACGTGGACCCAGCCGTGGGGCGAGAAGAAGGACATCCGCGACCGGCACAACGAGCTCCGCGTCGATCTCGAGGAGACGACCGCGGATCGGCCCGGGACGCCGGCGCCGCGGCGCATGACGATCGTCTTCCGCGTCTTCGACGACGGCGTCGGATTTCGCTACGAGCTCCCCGCGCAGAAGACGCTCGGCGCCTTCGAGATCATGGACGAGCTCACCGAGTTCGTCCTCGCGGGGAACTACGACGCGTGGTGGATTCCCGCGTTCAAGCCGGACCGCTACGAGTATCTCTACAAGCGCTCCCGCGTGGGCGACCTCGGCACGGTTCACACGCCGCTCACGATGGAGGCCGGGAGACGGACTGTATGTAAGCATTCACGAGGCTGCGCTCACCGACTGGGCGAGCATGACGCTGGAGAACAAGGGACAGAACACGCTCAAGGCCGCGCTCACCCCCTGGTCCGACGGCGTGCTCGTGCGGGGCTCGACGCCGCACGTCTCTCCGTGGCGCACGATCCAGATCGCGACCGAGCCCGGCGGGCTCGTCACGTCGTATCTCATTCTCAATCTCAACGAGCCGAACGCGCTCGGCGACGTCTCGTGGGCGAAGCCCGGGAAGTACGTCGGGATCTGGTGGGCGATGCACCTCGGCATCTCCACGTGGAGCGCGGGCCCGCATCACGGCGCGACGACGGAGCACGTGAAGCGATACATGGATTTCGCGGCGCGGCACGGATTCGACCGCGTGCTCGTCGAGGGGTGGAACGTCGGCTGGAACGCCGACTGGACCTCGGCGGAGAACAACTTCAAATTCACGACCCCCTACCCCGATTTCGACGTCGCCGAGATCGCGCGCTACGGCGCCGAGCGCGGCGTGAGCCTCGTCGGCCACCACGAGACGGGCGGGGACGTCTCGAACTACGAGCGGCAGATGAAGGACGCTTTCGAGTTCTGCAACCGGTACGGCATCGCCGCGGTGAAGACCGGCTACGTGCGCTGGGGCCAGGGCATCAGCCGCCTCGACGAGAGCGGCCGGGTCCGCAAGGAATGGCATCACGGGCAGTACATGGTGCGCCACTACCGCGCCGTCGTGGAGGAAGCCGCGCGGCACCGTATCGCGATCGACGTCCACGAGCCGATCAAGGACACCGGCATCCGCCGCACCTATCCGAACATGATGACGCGCGAGGGCGCGCGCGGCATGGAGTACGACGCGTGGGGCGGCGAGGGGGGAAATCCCCCCGAGCACGAGACGATTCTCCCGTTCACGCGGCTGCTCGCGGGGCCGATGGACTTCACGCCGGGGATCTTCGATCTCCTCTTCGAAGAGGCGCGCCCGAACAACCGCGTGAACACGACGCTCGCCAAGCAGCTCGCCCTCTACGTCGTGATCTACAGCCCGCTCCAGATGGCGGCCGACCTCCCGGCGAACTACGAGAACAACCTCGCCGCCTTCAAATTCATCGAGGACGTTCCCGCGGACTGGAGCGACACGCGGGTGCTGAACGCAAAGATCGGGGACTACGTCACGACCGTGCGGCAAGCGACCGCAGGAGCGACGACTGGTATCTCGGAAGCGTGACCGACGAGAACGGCCGCACGCTCGAGGCGCCCCTCGGCTTCCTCGATCCCGGGAAAAAGTACGTCGCCGAGATCTACCGCGACGCCGCTGATGCCGACTGGGACGCGAATCCCTATGCGATCGAGATCACCCGCGCGCTCGTCGAGAGCGGCACGGTGCTGAAGCTCGCGCTCGCGCCGGGCGGCGGGCAGGCGATACGCTTCCGCCCCGCCGGAGCCGAGGACCTGAAAATGTTTACTGGTGGTTGACAAGGTAAACAATTTTGCCTATAATTGTTTACCTAGGTAAACATATGATCGCTCAAGAAACACTGCAGAAAGTCGTAGCCGAGTGGTTGCGGGGGGCGGAGATGCCCTCCCTGACTCCGCGCGAGCAGCCCGTCCCCGATCTCGCGAAGACGAAGCGGATACTGGCCCTGGTCGGCCCGCGCCGGGCGGGGAAGACCTATTTTCTCTATCAGATAATATCCGGCCTGCTGAAGTCCGGCGCGGCAGAGAGATCCGACATTCTGTTCGTCGATTTTGAAGATTATCGGCTCGCGGATTTCCAGCCGGAGGACATCGAGCGGCTTCTCGCCGTCTTCCACCAATTGGCGGGCAAGGCCCCCCGCTTTCTCCTCTTCGATGAAGTGCAGCATCTGGCGTCCTGGAGCCGCGTGTTGCGCACCCTTCACAACACGCGCAAGTATACGATCGTCGTGACGGGCAGCAACGCTTCCCTCCTGGGCTCAGGGATAGCGACCGAGCTCCGGGGTCGATACGACGATCTGATGATCCTGCCTTTCTCCTTCCGGGAGCATCTTCGGCACCGTGACATCGAGTGGGACCACGCGCTTCTCGCCACTCCCGAGAGCGGCCTCATCGCCGGAGCTTTCGATGAGTATATGAAGTATGGAGGATTCCCGGAATCGGCGGGGCTTTCGGACGAGTCGGCCAGACGACGCCTCATGCAGACCTATTTCGATACGATCTTCTACAAGGACGTTCTCGAGCGATATGGCATTCGCGCCCGACATCTTCTCGATATCCTGATGAGGAACATGCTCGAAAGCTATTCCTCGCTCTTTTCGATCTCGGCTTTCGAGAAACAGATCAAGGCTCATGGGCATACCGGAAGCAAGCGCAGCATCGCTGAATATCTGCGCCATCTCGAGGAAGCCTTTTTCATAACGACGTGCGAGAAATTCGACTTCTCGCCGCGCAAGCGAATGATGAATCCGAAAAAAGTCTATCTGATGGACACGGGGTTTTCGCTTCTCTCCGGCGCGTTCACGGAGAATCGTGGGCGTCTCCTGGAAAATGTCGTGGCCCTCGAGTTTTTCCGCCGCAGGCGCCGCGTTCTGTACTGCAGAAATGCAGGCGAATGCGATTTTCTGATCCAGGAGGGAACACGCGCAACCGAAGCATGGCAGGTCTGCTGGGCGCTCAATCGTTCCAACGAGAAGAGGGAAATCAACGGTCTCCTGAAGGCCATGCGCGAATATGGCATTTCCGAGGGCGGCATCCTGACGTACGCTCAGGAGGAGACGCGAAGTGCCGAGGGATTGGAAGTCCGCATCCTTCCGGTCTGGAAGTGGCTGCTATGAATAGGTGGCTTCTCGCCGCAACATTCGTTCTCCTATCAAGGCCCGCATTCGCCCAGAGCTCTCTCTTCTACCTCGAGGCGCAGGCGGTCGGGGGCTATTCGAGCGCCGCGCGCGAGGCGATCTATTACTCCATGATGCCGCTCGACGCGATGCAGAAACCGAGCGTCGGCTTCGACTGGCTCGCGCGGCTGTCCGGCGAGGGCGGCGATTACGGCGTCATCGGCGTTCAGGCGCGGCTCGCGTACAATCACGAGCCCGACCGCGAGGTCCAGCTCCAGCTCTACAACGCCTGGTTCAAATACAAGGCCGGCTTCGCGGACGTCTGGATCGGCCACGACCGGCCCGCCCTCGGCCTCTCCTCCTACTTCGACACGCACGGCCTTCTGCTCCCGTCGCTTCCGCGATGATGGGCTGGGGCTTCGATCGCGACTGGGGCGCGGGATTCTCGCGGGATTTCGAGTGGGGAAATCTCTCGGGCTCGCTTCACGACGGGCTCCGGCATGCCGCTCCACTTCAAGGGGAATTACCTCGCCTCGGCGAGGATCTCGAAGGGCGTCCTCGCGCGGGACAATTACAATCTCGGCCTCTCCGCGGCGTGGGGGGACGTTCTCGAGACGATGGGCTACGAGCTGATGTCGGACGAGCCGGTGTCGTTCCGCATGGCCTCGCTCGACTTCGCGTATCTCCGGACACGCTACGAGAGCCGCCTCGAGATCATTGCAATAGAACGAATGGATGATCCCGCCTGGGCCGTCTTCTGGCGGGGCAGCGTGAACCTCCTCGAGGAGAACCGTCTCAAGCTCGAAATTCAGCCGTTTCTCCTGAAGGCGATGGGCGTCGATCTCTCCGTGGGAGCTTCCTATCAGGCCACCGCCGATCTCGCGCTCCGGGCGATGTATCAATACCTCAACTCCTCCGAAGACAACAGAATCGTCTTTCAGGTGTATTACTATAGAGGGATGTGAAAAAAGGGGAGCGGATATGAAAAGGCTTATTCTACTGACGATGACCTTGATCGCCTTCGAGTCATCGGGGCTTCTCGCGGCGGTCGGCTGCGACCTCAACGATCCCGACCGCGACGTGAAGCGCCTGTTCCCCGAATCGACGGGATATAAGGCCATATACGTTTCCATTGGAAAGAAGGGCGGCGAAGCTCTTCTCGGTGAAGTCGAGTCGCGCCTGGGCGATCGATTTCAGGGACTCTACGAGAATATCGACGTGCCCTATACGATGTACCGCATCTACAAGGGCCCCGACGTCATCGGCTACATCCACGGCGTGAATCAGAAAGGGCGCTACGGCGGGATCCAGGTCTTTCTCGCGCTCGACCTCGAGGGCACGATCAGGGCGTTCTATCTCCAGAAGCTCACGTCGAAGGGCGCGAAGGCCTTTCGCGACGAAGCGTTCGGCCGCCGGTTCGCGGGCTTGAGCCTGAAGGAATTCTACCGCTACGATCCGGTCTCCGGCAAAGAGGCGCCGCCGGGGAAGATCGGCACTATCGATAATCCCGCCCCCGACTCGGCGGACGATTTCGCCGCCATTCTCCGCGCCGTGAAGAAGAATCTCATTCTCGTCGACGAATTTCTGATCGATAACAGGAACCTCCATTATTTCAAAGCGGCCGGAGGCACAAAGCCATGAGGCGCATTCCACTATTCTCTGGAGGCCCGAAATCATGATCAATATCTCCCGCATCGCCTACAAGAATCTGCTGCGCAAGAAGACGCGGAGCGTGCTCACGGTGCTCGGCATCGCGCTCGCGGCCTGGGTGCTCGCGAGCCTGCTCGGATTCAACAAGGGCTACCAGATCTCGCTCACGAAGGACATCGACAACCTCGGCTACCAGGTGCTCGTGACCGCGAAGGGCTGCCCGTACGAGGCGGCGACCCTCATGCTCAAGGGAGGCACGGGGCTCCGCTACATGAAAGCGGATATAGCCGACTCCATCGCGGCCCAGCCCGAGGTCGAGCAGGTCACGCCGATGCTCATGCAGGCCCTCTTCGATCCCAACAAGGGTGAGAGCGGCGGCATCACCGCCTACCTCGGCGTCGATCCGGCGACGTTCCCCCAGATGAAGGGGAAGATGCCGTTCCTGAAGGGCGCCTGGTTCACCGATTCCGAAGGGTACGAGGCGGTCATGGGGTACGAAGCGGCCGAGCTCGAACAGCGCGAGGTCGGCGACATGCTCCTCATCCCCGAGAAGAACGTCGAGGTCAAGATCGTCGGCATCCTCGCGCGCACCGGCACGCAGGACGACGGCACGATATTCCTGCCGCTCGCGACCGTCCAGAAGGTCTTCGGCCAGGAAGGCGAGCTCACCGGCATCGGCATCCGCGTCAAGGAGAACGCCGACGTCGACAAGTTCGAGGAGCGGATGTACCGGCTCCCCGACGTGCAGGTCGTGAGCATGACGCAGGTCAAGAACACGATCATGACGCTCATCTCGACGGCGAAGGTGATGGTGCTCTCGATCGCCTTGATCGCGATCCTCATCGCAGTCGTCGGCGTCGTGAACACGATTCTCATGTCGGTCATCGAGCGCCGCCAGGAGATCGGCATATTGAAGGCGATGGGCGCGAAGGCGCGCGACATCTTCAAGCTCATCTGGATCGAGACGGTGATCCTCTGCGCGGCGGGGGCCGTCGTCGGCTGCGCCATGGCGCTCGGCACGGCGAAGCTCACCGAGGTCCTCATTCGCCGGCTCCTCCCCTACGCGCCGAGCGGCGGGCTCGTGACGATCGATTATTCGCTCGCGCTCTTCACCCTCGGCGTCGTGACGATGATCGGGCTTCTGAGCGGCGTCTATCCCGCGTGGAAGGCCGGGAGCGTCCGGCCCCTCGAGACGATCAGAAGCGAGGTGGAGTAATGAACGGCGCGACCTGTCCGACGATTGCCGCACATAATCTCATGAAAATATACCGCCGCGGCGCCGAAGAGGTCCGCGCGGTGGACGACGTCTCGCTGTCGATCGAGGAAGGGAGCTTCGCCGCCTTCATCGGGCCCTCGGGCTCGGGAAAGACGACGCTGATCAACATTCTCGGCTGCCTCGACAACCCCACCTCGGGCGCCCTCGAGCTCTGCGGACGGAAGATCTTCGACGAGGGAGTGACGCTGAGCGAGGGGAAGCTCACCGACATACGGCGCGAGCTTTTCGGTTACATTTTCCAGAAGTTCTATCTCATCCCGACCCTCACGGTCCGGGAGAACGTCATGCTCCCGTTCGCGTTTTTCAAGAAGGCCGGGGCCGAGGCCGAAGTGGACAAGGTCCTGAAGCTCCTCGGCATCGACAATCGCGCGGGGCACCTCCCGGGGCAGATCTCGGGAGGCGAGATGCAGCGCGTGGCCATCGCGCGGGCGCTCGTGAACAAGCCGCGCATTCTCCTCGCCGACGAGCCGACGGGAAACCTCGACGCGAAGCGGAGCGCGGAGATCGGCGAGATCCTGAAGGATCTCAACGCGAAAGAGGGGCTCACGATCGTGCTCGTGACCCATAACCTGGAGCTCGCGAAGAGCGCAAAGCGCATCATCGAGCTCAGGGACGGGAAGCTGCACGTGCCGGCGTGAGGCCGGCGGCACACGCATAGGAGGTATTTTGCCATGATGATGAGATTGACCATTGCAGCGCTGCTCGTGCTCGCGCTCGTCGCGGGGGCATCCGCCCAGCAGGACACAACCTTGCGCCGGATCCCGGGAAAGACACCGCCCCACGCGGGAGCGATCCTGGAGGAGCCGGTTTATAACGATCTCCCGGGCTCCGGCAAGAAGTGCTGGATCGGGGAGAGCATGTATTTCACCTGGAAGTTCGATAAGAAGCCCAAGCTCGGGACAGCCTTCCTCAAGGTCCAGCTCTTCGACAAGGCGGGCAAGCAGATCAAGAGCCTCGACGTCGTCGGGAGCTCGGACATGCCCTCGATGCGCGGGGCGCACGATTCGGGCGATGTGCCGTTCAAGCTCAACAAGAAGGGGGACTATCTCCTCCCCGTCAACGTCGTCATGCCCGGCGAATGGGAAGTGAAGCTCGTCTTCCTCGAGGGCAAGGAGCCGGTGTTCAGAGGCCGCATCGCGTTCAAGGTCTGACGCCCCGATACCGGACACGCGGGCTGCTGAATCGAGCCGGCTGCCACGCTACTTCTTGTAGTACCTCATCGCCTCGGGCATCGCCGCCTTGATCTTCTGCATGCGGGTCGCATCCGAGGGGTGCGTGCTCAGGAACTCCGGCGGCTTCCCCCCTGCGTTCTCGGACATCCGCTGCCAGAACGCGATAGCCGAGTTGGGGTCGTACCCGGCCATGGCCATGAAGATCAATCCGAGCTTGTCCGCTTCGCTCTCCTGAATACGGCTGTACGGGCAGCAGAGCGCCTACCTGGGCCCCGACTCCGAAGAGAGACATCCAGATCTGCTGGGTCTGCTCGGATTTGTTCTGCAGCGCCGCGGAGAGCGTCTGCCCGCCGAGCTGGGCGATCAGCGCCTGGCTCATCCGCTCGTTCGAGTGCTTCGCCACGGCGTGGGCGATCTCGTGCCCCATGACGACGGCCAGGCCGGCCTCGTTCTGCGCGACCGGAAGGAGGCCGGAATACACGACGACTTTTCCGCCCGGCATGCACCAGGCGTTGACCTCTTTGCTTTCGATGAGGTTGAACTCCCATGCGAATCCATCGAGCTCCCGGGACATATTGTTCTGCGTGAAATAGGTCGTCACGGCGTTCTGGACGCGCCGGCCGACGTTCTTGACCATATTCGTCTGTGTCGCGTTCGTGCTCAGTTTGTTTTCCTTCATGAACTGGTCGTACTGGGTGAAGCTCATGGAAAGCATCTCGGTGTCGGAGACGAGCGAGAGCTGTCGCCTCCCGGTGAGCGGCACGATGGCGCACGAATAGACCGTCAGCGCCACGATTAAAAGGCACAGGAATACGGTTTGCAGTTTGTTCATGGTTCGCATCTCCTTGCAATGACAAGCGACCCCCGACGCATATGCGCGCGGGGGTCGCTCAATTCGCTCAATTGCGAATCCGAAACCGGTCTAGAGCATGTCCTTGATGGCCTTGAGCGGGCGGACACGCACCGAGCGCGATGCCGGACGCGATTTCTGCTTGACCATGTCGCCGGTGAACGGATTGCGGACGAGCTTGCCGCCCGCGACCGCAGGCTTCTTCACCAGGGTGAGCTTCAACATGCCCATGTAGTTGAAGGTCCCGTGCGTCTTGACGGACTTGACCATGATGCCGGTCAGAGTGTCGCATACGGCGACGACGTTCTTCCGGGTAAGACCTGTCTTCGCGGCGATATCGCGATAGACCTCGTTCCGGGTCGGCGGCTTGTTCGCAGCAGGCTTTTTCTTTGCCATCGCGCTTTCTCCTCCTTCACTGACGGGTGAATGTCCACAGCCCCATTTAACGAGGCGAATAGTAGCGCAAGTCCCCCGCTGTGAATACAACTATTTTCACTTTCAGGCCTTTTTTTTAGCGGAAAAACCGCTGCCGATCGACGGCTCAGTCGAACAGCTTTTCCGTCTCCTGGTACGCGGTGTGGACCTTCTCCACCGCGGCCTTGACTTTTTCCTTGGCGTCGGTCTTGGCCGTTGCGTTGAGGTCGTTGACGGCCGCTTCGAGCTTCTGCACGTCGGCCTGGAATTTCTCCTGCCGGTCGGCCAGTCGCTTCGGCAGCTGCGCAGCCTTGAGCGCGCCCAGCTTCCCCGCCATGGCCGCCGCCGCGCCGCGGATCTTCTCGAGATCGTAGGCGGGCGTGTAGTAATGATAGAGTTTGTAGAGCTCCTGATGGAAGGCCTCGAGCTCGGGCACGACGGGACGAACCGTGCGAACGAGCCGCTCGTAACCGGCGTGGAAGGCCTCGGTCAGATTGAGCATCTCTTCCTGGTTGTCCGCCTTCGCGGCGGCATGAAGCTCATCGAGAGTCGATTTCAGGCTCGCCTTGCCGGCTTCCCAAGCCTCTTTCTTTTCCCGAAGGATGCCCGGCAGCGGAGCCTTATCCAGCTCGGCCACGAGCGTATCCATCTGGGGAAGGAGCGTCTTGATCATCGCGCAATCCTTCGCGGGATAGGCCTCGTGCCAGAGGGGATAGACCACCTTGTGCAGAGCGCCCAGGGCGGGCACGGACGCGGACAGCTCCGCCTGGTTGACATCCGCCGCCGCGTGAGCGGGAGCCTTGGCGGCCGGCTCCTGCGCGAGAGCCGTGTGCGCGTTGAACGCCATGCCGAGCGCCAGAATCATGAGCGCGATCGCGAGAAGACTTCCGAAGCGTTTCATGGGGCCACCTCCTGAACGTTGGACGTGAATGTTCGTACATCCGCCATATAACACCTGAGGCGTCGCTTGTCAACCGACCCCCCGGGCCCGGCGGAGCCGGAGGGTCGAGACGCGGGCGCAAAAAAACAACGGCCCCCGGCCGGGTGAACGGCGGGGGCCGCTGCGATATCTGCCGGTTCCGGGGAAAAGCCCGAAACAGCGCTTACTTGTAGTACGCCTTTACCGCGCCCCAGGATGACTCGTCGGTGCCGAGCACTCCTCCGCATTCCGGGCCATAGATCGGAATCGGGTTCGTGCATCCCATACCGACCGATCCGAACCTCGAGGCGCGGAGCAGCGCCTGGTAAGCCACGCCGTCGTTCCGGATCACAAAGCGCCCGCTGTTGCTGATGCCGGGCGTGGTGCAGTAGAAAATCCGGAAAGTGCAAACGGCGTTCGTCGGGAAAAAGTAGTCGAACTTGTAAACACCGGGGGAAACGTAGGTCGCGACGATGTCGGTATTGCCCGCGGTCCAGCTGTTCACTCTCACGTTGAGGGTGGGGTCGGAGCCGCCGTTGGCGCATTCCTTCACGTTGTTGATCGTGAGGGTGTACATATGACCGGGTTCGAGGTCCCATACCTGTTCCCACGAGCCGGTCGGGCCGGACACGCAGCCGCCGCGCGTCGTCACGTTAATCAGCCGGGCATCCCCGAGAGGGCAGGCATATGCGACCGCCGGCAGGATAGCCAGCGCGACTATAGCGATACCGATGAAATAGTATTTCCCGAACACGTTTCCCCTCCGAGCTTGCGTTTCCCTGGCAGCCGCCATACCCACCCGCCTAATTATGTATATATTAGCACACTTGCGGGTGAGCGTCAAGATATTTAACGGTGTGCCTGCCAGCGCTCGATCTATTTGTAGAAATTACAATTACGCGCTAAACCTCTTCAATTTGGCCGAAATACGCCAATCGAAGAGCCAAGCTCATATGCTGAACCACTTGCTGATCTTGATCATGAAGGCGTTGTCGCCGGGCGTGGAAAAGAGCCGGTCGAAATCGCGCCCCGCCGAGAAGGTCCCGAACTTCTCCTCGTAGTCGGATGCGCCTCGCGACCAGACCAGATACAGGGTCGATCCGGGGCTCCATTCCCACCTGAAAACGAGGTTCGACCGCATCTCCTTGAAGTTGAAATCGGGGCTGTCGGCGTCGGCCAGATAATCGTACGGGGCGAAGCGCTCGCCGTACTCCTTGGCCCGCGGCGCGACGACCTCCCGGAAGTCGCTGTAGCGGCCCGCCGCGACGAAGGGCATCGCGTAGAACTGGACGGTCATTTCCGGGGTCACGCAGTAGTTGAGCCTCGTCGTGACGCTCACGATGTCCATGTCGAGATGCGCGAAGACGTAGCTATCGTCGATCGTGCCGACGTACTGCAGATCGGTGTTGCGGCGATTGTACTCCGAGGAGAGCCGCACCTCGAACCGTCCGGACGGCCTGACGACGACGGACGGTCCTCCGTAGTATCCCGCGAATCCCTCGTCGGTGCGGTTATATCCGCCGTCGAGGCCGACCATGAGACGCTTGCGGTCGTCCGTGCTCCATGCCGAACCACGAGTTGTATCCGCCGGGGATAAGGGTCAACGGGCCGCCCCGCGTGAGACCCGTGCCAAGATACTCCTGCGATGCGCTCGACGCCGAGCGTAGGTCGCCCAGTTGTTCGTATAGAGCACCGACCCGTTCACGTTGCCGCCGGATCCGACCTGATCGCCGCCGTAGTTGTAGGAGCTGTAGAGGTTCAGATTGACGCTGGCCCGCTTGAGGATCCCCTTCGGCTCCCGGATACGGTACCCCGCCCATGCGACGCCGAGAATGTCGTCGGCCGCGGTCATGTATCCGATGTCGTTCACCTCGAAGCCCGGAGAACGCGACCTGAAAGCGAGCATGTAGTTCAAGCTCTTCCCGCCTGACCGCCCGGCTTCGAAAACGGTCCCGTACCCGCCGAGAGAGGTCTTCGTCGGGTCGTACTCGACGTAATCCGCGTCCGGTCTCTGGAAGTAACGCGCGGAAGAGGTCTGCGCCGCGGCGACGGCCTCCTCGCTTCCCTCGAGGTAGCTCCCGAGGACCCGGCCGCTCGCGAAATACTCGTTGTTGTGCCAGCGGTGCGAGAAATCGACGCCGCCCGTCACCGCCGTCTTCATGAGACCGTCGAAATCGCCGCCCTCGAGATCGCGCGTGACGTTCGTGGCGATGCCGCCGAGCGTCGTGCGCCCGCCGTTGAAATCCTTCTGCGCCCGGGCGACCGTGTAGTTCGTCATCGGCTCCACGGCGACGCCGAGGCGCTCCCCCCCGGGAATCTCGACCGTCGCATTTTCCTTGTCGGTCACCGCCTCGAGAATCCCGATCGAAACGCCGTTCGACGTTTTTCCCGTGATCTTGGCGGCGCCGAGGATCGTCGTGTACTGCGGCGTATCCTCGTAGAATCCGCCGGTGTCGACGAACCGCTTCGAATCGAGCGGCGAGAGCTGCGGGGCGCGGCCGATGCGCCGCGAGTAGAAGAGGCGCTCGCTGTTGTCGTCGCCGAACATGAGGCGATACTGGAATATCCCCGCGCCTTCCATGAAGAACGGGCGCTTCTCGGCGAAGTACGACTCGTACGCGGACAGGTTCACCTCGGAGGCGTCCTGTTCGACCTGTCCGAAATCGGGATTGATCGTCATGTCGGCCGTAACGTCGGTCGTGAGGCGGTACTTGAGATCGCCGCCGATTCTCCCCTTCCAGCGCGTGTCGTTCCGGAAGGGATCGTCCCCGGCGTCGGCGAAGCTCTCGGCGCTTCCCACCGTGTACGGGAGGATCTCGAGACGCGACGGCGAGGGAATGCGCTCGATTCCTTCGATTCTCCCGAAGAGGGAGACGAACTGGTCCGCCTTCTGGGGCACCGGATTGAGGAAGGAGAGCTCCGTCTTTCGGCAGATTTGACGGGCCGCCTGAAATCCCCACGCATGCGTCTCGCAGTTGTTCGCGAAGCGAAGCTGGCCGAACGGGATCGCGAACTCCGCCGTCCAGCCGTCGGCGTCGATCTGCGTGCCGACGTCCCAGACGGCGTCCCAGTTGCCGTCCTCTTCGGTGTCGTTGAAATAGAAGACATCCTGCTTGGTGCCGGCGGCGTTCACGGCGAAGAGAAACCCGGTGCGCTTGTCGTTGTAGCTGTCGAATGCGACGTAGAGCCAGTCCGAGGGGCTGTCGTTGTCTCTCCGCGTGAGGTTCGCGGCGATCTTCGCGGGCTCCGAGTCATAGGCCTTTATGCCGATATAGATAATCGCGTCGTCGTACACGACGCGCACGGTCGTCCGTTCGGTGGCGGGGCGGCCGTCATACGGCTCGTTCTGGATGAAGCCCTCGCAGACAGGCGCCCTGCTCCAGTCGCTTTCGTCGAGACGGCCGTCCACCTTGATCCCGCCGTTCGTCGCGCGGATCGCCGTCGCGGTTCTGAGATCCGCCGGTGCGGTTTTCACGACTGTCGAATCCTGGCCGCTCCCCGCGCAGAATCCACTTTCGGCCGTCATCGATAGAGCTGCGACGGCGGCCGCGACGCACATAAACGACCTGCGCACCATCATGGACACACCTTTCTTCATTCCGGTCTTCCGCGTATTTCCCGGGTATGGGGCCATGAACTACTAACGCCGGACCGGGGAGAAAAGTTGCATGGAATTCGCGGAAATGTCCGCCGTCAAGGTTGGGTCGCTTTGGCGGCGACCTCATCGATCGCAGCCAGGAGCGCATCGAGCTTCATCGGCTTCGACAGGTATCCATCCATTCCGGAAGCGAGGCACCGGTCACGATCGCTCTTCATCGCGTTCGCCGTCAGGGCGATGATGTGAACGTGGGATCCCGAGGTTTTCTCCATTTCGCGAATTGCGGCCGTCGCTTCGAACCCGTCCATTTCGGGCATCTGCACGTCCATGAGTATCAGATCGTAGGGCCGCTCGCGCGTCTCCTCGAAGGCGGCGACGGCCGCTCTGCCGTTTCCGGCGACGGTCGCGGCGAAGCCGTGCTTTTCGAGCATACGGGTGGTCAGCTTCTGGTTGACCTGGTTGTCTTCGGCGAGGAGGATCTTCAGCGAGCTCCGTCGCTCTCGCGTCGTGTCGGCGGCCGCGAAGACCTCTGGCTTCGCCGCCTCATGAGTGGAGACACCGAGCGTGTCCATGACGGCATCCAGGAGGGACGACTGCCTGACCGGTTTCGTCAGGTACGCCGAAATACCGAGCTCGCGGCCGCGCGCCGCGTCGCCGCGCCGGCCCGCCGACGTCAGCATCACGATCGGAATCGCGGCGGGGTCCCCGTCCTTCTTCATCCGTTCGACGAGATCGAAGCCGTCCATGCCGGGCATGTCGGCGTCGACGAGAGCCAACGCGAAAGGCCGCCCGGCCCGCCGGGCCTCGTCGATCGCCCGCAGCGCCGCGGAACCGCTCTCGACCGCGGCGCAGTCCATCCGCCAGCTCTGCCAGCATCTCCCGGAGATTGCGCCTGCTTGTCGCGTTGTCGTCGACGACGATCGTCTCTCATCCCGTCGAGCTGCGCGCTCGCCGTCGGACGAGCGCTCCGGCGCGCCGCTTCTTCGGCACTCCGAACCTCACGGTGAAATGGAACGTGCTCCCCGCGCCCGGCTCGCTCTCGACCCAAATCCTTCCTCCCATCATCTTCACGAGCCGGGAGGATATCGTCAGGCCGAGGCCGGTGCCGCCGAACCTGCGCGACGTGGACGCGTCGGCTTGAGAGAAGGCCTCGAACACGCTCTCCTGTTTCTCGGGCGGTATTCCGATGCCCGTGTCCGCGACGGCGAAATGGAGATGCGCTTCTTCCCCCTCGGGAGGCTCGACGTCGACCGAGACGTCCACCTCGCCCCGCTCGGTGAACTTGATGGCGTTGCCGATCAGATTGATGAGAATCTGCCGCAGGCGTCGCCGGGTCCCCCGTCACGTCGATCGGGCACCTCGGGCGCGACGCGACAGGTGATCTCGAGACCTTTCTCGGACGCGCGGAAGGCGAGCGTGCCGAGGATATCGGCGACGCTGTCGCGAAGCTTGAAGTCGACCGGATCGAGCTCGAGCTTCTGCGCCTCTATCTTGGCGAAGTCGAGAACGTCGTTGATGACGGAGAGAAGCGACTCGGCCGACAGCTTGATCGCGCCCGCATACTCGCGCTGCTCGCTCGTGAGCTCGGTGTCCATGAGCAGCTCGGTCATCCCGCTGACGCCGTTCATGGGGGTTCTGATCTCGTGGCTCATGTGGGCGAGGAACTCGCTCTTCGCGCGGTTGGCCGCCTCGGCCGCATCCTTGGACCTCTGGAGCTCGGCCTCCATCCGCTTCCGCCTCGTGATGTCGCGCACCGTGGCTTGAAGCACGTTTCGTCCTTCGATGCTCATCGGGGTGAGCAGCACCTCGGCCGGGAATTCCTCCCCGTTCCAGCGACGGTGCGACCATTCGAAGAAAGCCCGTCCGTCCCGATAAGCTGCCGCGATTCTCTCCCCGGCCGCGGGCCCCGAGTCCGATCCATCGGGCTGCGCCGGCGGAGACCAGTCGGCGGGACTCTTGCCGCAGAACTCCTCCGCGAGTCGCGCAATCGAACATTCTGACCGTGGCGTCGTTACAATCGAAAAACCCCCTGTCGTCGAGCAGCATGATCGCGTCGTTGGACGACTCGAATATCGTTCGGAACTTTCTCCTCGGATTCCTTCATCCGCGCATGCGCCTTCGCACCCTCCGTGACATCCAGAAAGCTCACGATCGCGTGCATTCGCCCCTTGAGCACAGACGGATGCGACGGTCTTGAGGACAGGGATGCTCGTTCCGTCGGTCCTCAGGAGAGCCTCGCTGGAAACCTCGGTCGATTGGCCGGGGGCTGGGCAGACGCACCCTTTTGCCGCGTTGTCGGGCAAGTATCCGTCGCACGCCGTTCCGATGATCCGCTCTTCCGCCTCCCCGATCATCTCGCACGCCTTGGGGTTGAGGTCGACGATCAGATGCGACGCCGCATCGACGATCATGATGCCCGTCGGCTGCGAGTTGAGTATCGTCTTCAGTCGAGTTTCGCTTTCGGTGAGGGCGTCCTTCGCGCGTTTCTCCTCGGTGACGTCGATCGCGTATCGAATCATCTGCGCGACGTTTCCCTGATCGTCGAAGATGGGGTAGCAGTGCACCTTGTAGTTCCTCGGATTCCCCGCCTCGTCGTCGAGCGTGCGTTCGATCATGAGGGCTTTTCCCGTTTTTCTCACGAGCTCGAGAGGACAGGGGAGCGACGGATCTGCGCAGGGGCGGTCCAAACCGTAGATCAGGGAGTGGCACGTCGTTCCCTCCGGCAGGGGACCGCGGTGGGCGACGGAGTTCTTGAGCATGATCCGGCGGTCGACGGCGTCGATGACGAGAATCTGTTCGGGAGGGTGTCGATGACCGAGGCGAGGAATTCAGTTCTGCCGTTTGAGCTCCTGCTCCGCAAGATAGAGATCGCGGGTCTTATCCTCGATCATGTTCTCGAGGATCGATAACTTTCGCCTCGGCTCTCGCTATCTTCTTCTGCAGGAGTTCATCGGACGTTCATGTCGCCGGCGACCCCCGCGGGCGCAAACTCGAGCTCGAACTCGCACGACGAGCCGCCTTCAAGAACACATCGGCATTGCCGGTACTTGATAGAGGATCGGTAATGCTCGGCGACGCCCTCGATCAAGCCTTCCACGAGCGGGCACAGCTTCCTTTCGGACATATACCGCATGACGAGCCGATCCGGAGACGGATCCTCCATAACGAACTCGGGCGGTTTTGCGTCCGCGTAGAGCTTCTTCACCTCGATGGCGTGCAGCGCGTTGAGGGTCTTGAGGAACGACTTCGCGTCCGGGTGCCTGTCGAAGAAGAGGGGATACTTCCGGGCGAGCTTCCCGATGCAGAATTTCCCGAAGGCTCGGAGAGCCTCGATCTTGGTCATCCCCGTGACTTCGACCGCCCGGTCGACGATGGCGAGGAGATCCTCGTCCGGGTACGATCCGGGCCCGACGAACGGCTCCCGGGTTTTCAGGGAGCAGCCGTCGATCAGCTCTTCGAATCTCTTCCTCCCCGAGATTCTCTTTCAGGAAATCCTCGAGCAGGTTGAAGATGATTCCCTTCATGCAAGTCCTCCCCCGGCGATGAAACGCCGCAGCAAGCAATGAATGGATGAGATGAAACAATGAGTATAACGCGGGACTGCTGCAACTGCCGTGCCCGGGTCGCGCGCAGAAACGACTCTCGCTAACGGCATGCGCCACAGCCCGTTGAAGAGAGCGCGTTCTTCGCCGGTAGGCCCTTGGTGCTATCCGGATAGGACTTGTGTTCTGGGGGAAAACTTATCGAAGCGCGCATTTTCCAACGAGGGACGCCCTCGGGTTCCGAATAGGTGCGCGTGAGTTTGTAATCGGCGTGTATGGCTGTCCTATAACGAACAGACGAAATGAGCGCGCTCTACCCCCGCTCCGTCAACACGCTGCGGCTCGTCACGGTGAACGACGGAAGAGAAGCGACGCTGCTCGAAGCGGCGCTCAAGATCGGCGCTCACGGAGCCACGATCGACAATTGGGCGGCGGGGAACCTGATAGGCGGCGTCGACAGGGAAACGGGCAGGCTCGACGGGCATTTCTTCTTCAAGCCCGGATACGGGGGGCGGATCGAGAAGCACCCGGATACGGGCGCCGTTTTCAGGGAGTTCACCGTGCCGTTCTTCCAGGAGGCCGTTCGGGTGGCCCGCGAGCTCCACAACTTCCTGTATGGCATCCACTCCATCGGATGGGACGTCGCGATCGGCGAGAAGGGGCCGATCGTCATCGAGGGCAACGACAACTGGGAGATCACCCCCTTCCAGGCGTTCGACGGGAGCGCCGGCAGGAGGTTTCTCTCGTCTCTGCCCCTTGGCGGGTAAGGGCGCCCGCCGCTCGCGGCGCGCTGAGCCGCAGCGATCCCGAAATTCATCTTGCCCCGATCAATCGGCTCGCCTACTATCCCCTTCGGTGGTATCCGGGAATCTCTGGAGAAAGGATCCGGTATGTTGAAGGGGCACCCAAAGGGTCTGTTCGTCGCGTTCTTCGCCAACATGGGGGAGCGTTTCGGCTTCTACACCATGCTGGCCATCTTCATGCTCTTCCTTCAGGCGAAATACGGTCTGAGCGCCGCGAAGGCGAGCCAGGTCTACGGCATCTTCATGTTCTGCGTCTATTTCTTTCCGCTCGTCGGGGGGCTCCTCGCCGACCGGGTCCTCGGCTACGGGAAAACGATCGGTCTCGGGCTCGTGGTCATGTTCGTCGGCTACATGCTCCTCGCAATACCGACCACGATGAACACGGGCTTCCCCCTCATCGTCGTCGCGCTCGCGACGATCGCGCTCGGCACAGGGTTCTTCAAGGGGAACCTCCAGGCCCTCGTCGGGAAGCTCTACGACGATCCGCAGTTCAGCGCGAACCGCGACCGCGCGTTCAGCATCTTCTACATGGGGATCAACATCGGCGCGATGTTCGCGCCGACAGCCGCCGAGAAGATCAACAACTGGATACTTTCGCAGGCGCACTACTTCTACGATAACCGGATCCCGGCGCTCGCGAACCAATTTCTCAAGGGCACGCTCGCCGACGCGAGCCAGTACCTCGGGATCGCCCAGGCGCAGGACCCCGGCGTCACGATGGAGACGCTCGGCGCATTCTCCACGAACTACATCAACGTTCTCAGCAAATCGTACCACTACGGATTCGGCGTGGCGTGCGTGAGCCTCATCGCCTCGATGATCATCTTCTGGGGCTTCAAGAAATACTACGGGCACGCCGACTACATGGTGAGCGGCAAGGCAGCGGGCGCATCCGGCGCCGCGAAGGGCACCGCCGCGCCGTCGCACGTCGAGACCCTGACGCCGGAGCAGATCAAGGAGCGGCTCATCGCGCTCGCCCTCGTCTATTTCGTCGTCGTCTTCTTCTGGATGTCGTTCCATCAGAACGGCGTCACGATGACCTACTTCGCGCGGGACTACACGCAGCCGAGCGTCGGAAAGATGACGAACCTGTGGTTCGATCTCTTCGGGCTCCTGCCGCTGTTCCTGGCGGTTCTCGGCGCGTACTTCGCGATCAGAAAAGCGAGCTCGAGCCTCATGCGAGGGCTCGGCGCGATCGGCTTCGTGCTCTTCGCCATTCTCGCGTATTACCGGTTCAATACGTACGGCGAGACGAATCCTTTCACCCCGCAGATGTTCCAGCACTTCAACCCGTTCTTCATCGTGGCGCTCACGCCCCTCGTCGTGGCCATCTTCAGCGTCCTCAACAAGAGAGGCAAGGAGCCCTCCGCGCCGCGCAAGATCGGCTTCGGCATGCTCATCACGGCGGTCGGATTCCTCGTGCTCGTCATCGGATCGAGGGGGCTCTCGAGCCCGAAGATGCTCGGCGGCACGGTGGCCCCGACCGATCAGCTCGTCTCTCCGTACTGGCTGATCTCGACCTATTTCATCCTGACCATCGCGGAGCTGTTTCTCAGCCCGATGGGGATCTCGTTCGTCTCGAAGGTCGCCCCTCCCCAGTACAAGGGGCTCATGCAGGGAGGCTGGTTCGCCGCGACGGCTATCGGCAACTACCTGCTCGCGATCATCGGGTTCCTCTGGACCAGGCTCCCCGTGTGGGGCACGTGGATGGTTCTCGTCATCTGCTGCGTGCTTTCGGCGACATTTATGTTCAGCGTCATGAAGCGGCTCGAGCGGGCGACGAAGAGCTGACGGAGGTCGCGCTCCGCGGCCGACTGCGGCTTCGAGGTTCGAAACAAAAGGGCGAATGGCACGTATGATAAGGTGGAGGCGCAATCCCCTGTAGAAATGGAGGGAACGTATGTTCCGCTCTCGAACGAATAGGCTGCCGAAGAGCTTGATTATCACGCTCTTCGCGATTCTCGTGCTGGTCGCGGCGAGCTGGCCCCAGTCCGCGTCCGCCATGCGGCGCAGCCACTGGTCGGTCGGTCTCCAGATCGACTCCAGGGACTACAATTATCTGTCGGATTACGGAGAGTGGGTGGAAGTCCCGCAGTTCGGCATGGTATGGCATCCGTGGGTCGTCGAGGACTGGGGACCGTTCTTCCACGGCCATTGGAGCTGGACGGATGACGGCTGGGCGTGGATCTCGTACGAACCTTTCGGATGGATGGTCTACCATTACGGCTACTGGTATCACCAGCCCCGTTTCGGCTGGTTCTGGGTGCCCGGCCGGATTTGGTCGCCGGCGAGAGTCGAGTGGTACACCTACGGGGATTATTGCGCGTGGGCGCCCATTCCCCCGCCGAACTATTACTGGCGCGATCCCTGGGACTACCGCAGCGACTTCAACGTCTGGATCGTGATCAACTCCAACAATTTCAGCGATGAATACGTCGGACATCACAGGATCAACCGGCCGTTCTACGGCAAGAAGATCGCGCGCGGCGCATGGTCCAGACACGCGCCCAGCGTCCGCCACATCGAGACGATCACGCGGCGCGCGCTCCCGCCGGTCAAGATTTCGAGGGAGCGCGTCGATATGCGGCGCGATACGGATCGGGCTCCGACGAAGTACCTTCGCCCGCGGGAAATCGAGCGCACAAGAATGGTCCTCCCGGAGCGTGACGCCGACAGGGTCAAGCAGAACTCGCCGCAGGTGAAACGCGAAGTGCTCGTTCCGCGGGAGAAGGCGCCGAAACGCGAGCCCCAGCGCGCGCCCGAGAAACAGCCCGTGAAGAAGTCCGACGAAAGACAGAAGAAAACGATCAAGCGCCGATAAGCCGAGCACTCGTAGCGGGTAACGGCAATGGCGCGGACATTCCCGCGAACGAGCCCATTGGAGCTCTGCGACTGGGCTCGGAGCGGGAATGTCCGCGCCTGCACCTGTAGCGGGTGACGCTGATGGGGTCCCCGCCGCAACCACTTGTAGCGGGTGGCGGCGACGGGGTCCCCGCCCGCTGCGCAGCGAGCCTTGCTCGCGAGCACGGGCGGGGTGCAGTCGCCGACAGGACCCGCGTATCTTATTCGAAGTAGGCGTTCACGACGTACTGCTGAACCATCCGGTTCGTATTGAAGAACGATCCGTTGATCGCGATGCAGCTTCTCATCGTCCGTATCCAGTTGTCGCGGTCATGATGATACTTGGGGAGTATCCATTCCTCGAGCTTCTCGTACAGATCGCGCCGGTCGATCTCGTCGTCCGATTCCTGCTGCGCGGTTTTCTCGGGACCGATCGCCCAGCCGGTGATGTTCTCGATACATCCCTCGAGCCACCAGCCGTCGAGCGTGCTGAACTGCGGGACGCCGTTGTGGGCGGCCTTCATTCCCGAGGTTCCCGAGGCTTCGAACGGACGCCGGGGCGTGTTCAGCCAGAGATCGACGCCGGCGACCATCATCTTGCCGATCGCCATATCGTAGTTGTGGATGTAGACGATCTTCACCTTTCCCTTGATCGTCTTTCGCGGCGTCGATGATCTCTCTTGATCGACTCCTTCCCGGACGCGTCCTTCGGATGCGCCTTCCCCGCGTAGACGATCTGGATGGGGCCGGCGTTCTCGGCGATCTGCAGGAGCCTCGGGATATCGGAGATCAGAAGATCGGGTCTCTTGTACGCGGTCTGCCTTCTCGCGAAACCGATCGTGAACGTCTCGTAGGAAAGCCCCGCGTTGTACCGGCTGTTCACGAAATCGACGAGCTCCCTCTTCGCCTCCATGTGGGCCGACCAGATCTCCTGCTTATCGATGCCGAGCGCCGAGCGGAGAATATAGGAATCGGCGCGCCACCCCGGCATGTGCTTGTCGAACAGCTTCTGGAACGGTTCCGACGTCCACGTCACCGAATGCACGCCGTTCGTGATCGAATCGATCGTATAGCCGGGATACATCCGCCGCGACACCTCGCCGTGCTTCTTCGCGACCCCGTTGATATAGTGGCTGAAATGAAGCGCGAGCATCGTCATGTTCAGCTTGCCCTCGAACGTCACGTCGGGCAAGAGGGAATCGGGCAGCATCTCCCCCAGCATCGGCCGGGCGAACGAGAGATCGAACTGATCGTGCCCCGCCGCGACGGGGGTGTGCGTCGTGAAGAGGCATCGCCGCCGCACATGCTCGATATCGTTCGCTTCCCTGAAAAGCTCCAGCGTCAGCATGGCCGCATGCCCCTCGTTCATGTGGAATCTCTCGATCGTCTCGATCCCGAGCGCCTGAAGCGCCCGGACGCCTCCGATGCCGAGAACGATCTCCTGCGCGAGGCGGTACTTGTTGTCGCCTCCGTAGAGGTATTTCGTGAGGGTCCGGTCCCACTCGGCGTTCTCCTCGAGGTTCGTGTCGAGGAAGAGCACGGGGACGATATGGCCGGTCACCCCCTTCAGCGAATACCGCCAGACACGGATATGCACCGTGCGGTTCTCGACGGTGACGCTCGCCGTGACCGGAAGCGGCTCGAGAATGTCGGCGGCGTTGAAGTTGATGGGAAGCTCGACCTGGTTGCCGTCGCGCGTCGATCTTCTGATAGAAGTAACCGTTCTCGGACAGAAGGGTCACCCCGACGATGGGGACCTTGAGATCGGCGCACGATTTGAGCGTGTCGCCGGCCAGGATGCCGAGCCCCCCGCTATAGGTCGGGATGTGCTCGACGATGCCGATCTCCATCGAGAAATAGGCGATCTTCGGACGCCCGTTTCCGTTCTCGGGGGCTTCGGTTTCTCTGGGAAGCGTTTCGACCATTGAATCCATGATCGGCCATGCTACAGGCGTTCCGCGCGCGTGTCAAGGATCGCATGGGACGCGCTCCGGCCGCCGCGGAACCGGCGCCGCCTCAGACGTATTCGTCCCACGACTTGATCTCGAGGTCCTCGATGCTGCGCTTCGAGATGGCGCTGATGAAGAGCCGCGCGATCTGCACGTTGTTGATGAGCGGGATCGAGTAGTCGACGGCCGAGCGCCTGATGATGTAGCTGTCCCCCGTGCCGATGTCCCCGTAGTCCTTGGGCATGCTGATGATGAGATCGAGCTTCTTCGCGGCGAGGAGATCCGCCACGTTGGGCTTCTTTTCCTCGTGGATCTTGTGCACGAGACGCGTCTCGACGCCGAGGTTCCGGTAGAATTCCGCCGTGTGCTCCGTCGCGTAGAGGGTGAAGTTCATCTCCTGGAGCGTCTTCACCGTCTCGAGGAGCTCGAAGCGGTTCTCCTCCCCGCTCACGCTGAGAAGCACGTTCGCCCGCGGGAACCGCATCCCCGTCGCGAGGAACGACTTGAGAAACGCGTCGTAGACGTCCTCCCCGAGACAGCCCACCTCGCCGGTCGAGGCCATCTCGACGTGGCAGACGGGATCCGCTTCCTTGAGCCGCGAGAAGGAGAACTGCGCCGATTTCACCCCGACGTAATCGAGCTCGAGACTCGACTTGTCGATCGGGGGAATCGCGGCGCCGAGGATGGCGCGCGTCGCGACGTCGATGAAGTTGTGCTTGAAGACCTTCGAGACGAAGGGGAAGCTCCGGCTCGCCCGCAGGTTGCACTCGATGACCTTGACGTCGTTGTCCTTCGCGATGAACTGCACGTTGAAGGGGCCGGTGATGTCGAGCGATTTCGCGAGCTCGCGCGCGACGCGCTTGATCTTCTTCACCGTCTCGAGGTAGATCCGCTGGGGAGGCAGCACCATCGTCGCGTCCCCCGAATGCACCCCCGCGGATTCGATGTGCTCGCTCATCGCGTAGATCACGACGCTCCCGCGGTTCGCGACGGCGTCGATCTCGATTTCCTTCGCCCCTTCGATGAACTTCGATATCACGACGGGATGATCGGGGTTGACGCAGGAGGCCATCGTGATGAACTTCTCCATATTTTCCTCGTTGAATATGACGTTCATCGCGGCGCCGCTCAGGACGTAGGACGGCCTCACGAGGACCGGGTACCCGACGCGCTTCGCGAAGCTCTTCGCCTCTTCCAGCGTCGTGAGCTCCCGCCACGGGGGCTGGTCGATGCCGATGTCGTCGAGGAGCCGCGAGAATTTGTGCCGGTCCTCCGCGCGGTCGATGCTCTGCGGGCTCGTCCCGAGCACCCTGAGCCCCGCCGCGTGGCACTTCATCGCGAGGTTGTTCGGGATCTGCCCCCCCATCGAGAGCACGAGCCCGAGCGGCTCCTCGAGCTCGTAGATGTCGAGCACCCGCTCGAAGCTCAGCTCGTCGAAGTAGAGCCGGTCGCATTCGTCGTAGTCGGTCGAGACCGTTTCGGGGTTGTAATTGACCATGACCGTCGAGTATCCGAGCGCCTTCGCGGTCTTCGCCGCGTTCACGCAGCACCAGTCGAACTCGACGGACGAGCCGATGCGATAGGCGCCGCTCCCGAGGACGATCACCGCGTTTCCGCCGGGCATTTTCCCGTAATCGACGTCGTGCTCGGAGGCGCTGTACGTGAGATAGAGATAGTTCGTGCGCGCGGGGTATTCGGCCGCGAGCGTGTCGATCTGCTTCACGTACGGCCTGATGCCCCAGCGTTTGCGGAGCTTCCTCACGTCGAGCTCGGATTTGCCGACGATCTTTCCGACCTGGTAATCGGAGAATCCCGTTCGCTTCGCCTTCGCGAGGAGCTCGTCCGTGAAGGGTTCCGCTTTCAGCGCCTCCTCCGTCTCGACGATATTCCGGATCTTGTAGAGGAACCATTTGTCGATGCCGGAGAGCTCGTTGATCCTTTCGGGCGAGACTCCCGCGCGCAGCGCCTCGGCGACGGCGAATATCCTCATGTCGGTCGGATTCGCGATCGCTTCCTCGACGTCCTCGAAGCGCAGCCCGTTTCCGACGAGGCCGTACATGCCGACGTGGAGCATCCGTATCGCCTTCTGGAGCGCCTCCTCGAAGGTCCGCCCGATCGCCATGACCTCGCCGACCGACTTCATCTCCGAGCCGATGACGCGGGAGACCACCCTGAACTTGTTGAGATCCCACCGCGGGAATTTCAGCACGATATAGTCGAGCGCAGGCTCGAAGCACGCGGTGGTCGACTGCGTGACCGAATTTTTCAAATCGGGAAGCGCGGCCCCGAAGGCGAGCCTGGCCGCGACGAAAGCGATCGGGTAACCCGTCGCCTTCGACGCGAGCGCGGACGAACGCGACAGACGCGCGTTGACCTCGATCACGCGGTAGTCCTCGCTCCGCGGATCGAAGGCGTACTGGATGTTGCATTCCCCGACGATGCCGAGATGGCGAATGACCCTGATCGCGATCTCGCGCAGCTTGAAGTATTCCGCGTTCGTGAGCGTCTGCGACGGGGCGACGACGATGCTCTCCCCCGTATGAATCCCCATCGGATCGAGATTCTCCATGTTGCAGATCGCGATGCAGTTGTCGAAGGAGTCGCGCATGACCTCGTACTCGATCTCCTTCCATCCCTTGAGGCATTCCTCGACGAGCACCTGGCCCGAGGAGGAGAGCGCCCTCTCGAGCATGGGCCTGAGCGCCGCTTCGTCCGCCGCCACCCCGCTCCCCTTCCCGCCGAGCGCGTAGGCGGCCCGGATCATGACGGGGTAGCCGATGCTCTTCGCGGCGCCGAGGCCCGCCTCCACCGAGGCTATGGCCTTGCTCCGGGGCGTGAGCACCCCTATCTCCGCGAGCTTCTCGACGAAGAGCTTGCGGTCCTCCGTCTCGATTATCGCCTCGACGGGAGTCCCGAGCACCTTCACGCCGTGGCGATCGAAGACGCCGGCCCGCGCGAGCGCGACGCCGCAGTTGAGCGCCGTCTGCCCGCCGAACGAAAGGAGGATCCCGTCGGGCTTCTCTTTCTTGATCACCTGCTCCACGAAATAGGGTTCCACGGGCAGGAAATAGACCTTGTCCGCCATCCCCTCGCTCGTCTGGATCGTGGCGATGTTGGGATTGATGAGAACGACCGCGATCCCTTCCTCTTTCGCCGCCTTTATCGCCTGGCTGCCGGAATAGTCGAACTCCCCCGCCTGGCCGATCTTGAGGGCGCCGCTTCCGAGCAAGAGCACTTTCTTCGTTCTATTTTCCATTTTTCAGGCTCTCGACGAAGACGTCGAACAGGTATTCCGTATCGGTCGGGCCGCCGCTCGCCTCGGGATGAAACTGCACCGACATGAACGGGAGCCGCGCGTGCCTGATCCCCTCGTTCGTCCCGTCGTTGGCGTTCTCGAACCAGGGCTCCCATTCGCGGGGCAGCGTCGAGGTATCGACGGCGAAGCCGTGGTTCTGCGAGGTGATGTGGCAGCGCTTCGTTCCGATCTCGGTGCACGGCTGATTCTGCGAGCGATGGCCGAATTTCAATTTATACGTGTCGGCGCCGGCGGCAAGCGCGAGGAGCTGGTTCCCGAGGCAGATGCCGAAGATCTTCCTCTCCCGCGCGAGCGCCTCCTTCAGATGCGCGATCGTCGCCGCGCACATCTTCGGATCGCCCGGCCCGTTCGAGACGAAAAGCCCGTCATAATCGTACCCGCCGCGATCGTCCCCGCCGCCGTTGAAGTCGAAGTCCCAGGGAACGCGTATCACCGACACGCCGCGCTCGAGAAAGCACCTGATGATGTTGTTCTTCATGCCGCAATCGACGGCGAGCACCTTCGGCCCCCCGCTGCCGTAGACGACCGGCTCCCGCACGCTCGCCTCGGAGACGAGATTGCGGGTGTTCGGATCCTCGAAGGGAACGTCCTCCTCGCACACGAGCCTCCCGAGCATCGTCCCCTGCCGCCTGATCCGCTTCGTGAGCGCCCTCGTATCGACTCCCTGGATCGCGGGAACGCCGTTCTCGCCGAGCCATTCGCCGAGGCTCTTCACGGCGTTCCAGTGGCTGTAGCGCGCGCAATACTCGGATACGACGAGGCCCGCGATCTGGATCCGCTCCGATTCGAAATGTCTGAGAATGCCGTACTCCCGCTCCGCCGGCGGCACGCCGTAGTTGCCGACGAGAGGATACGTGAGGACGAGGATCTGCCCCCGGTACGAGGGATCGGTGAGGGATTCGGGATAGCCGACCATCCCCGTGTTGAAAACGACCTCCCCCGAAACGGACCGCGCCGCGCCGAAGGACAGCCCTTCCGCGACGGTGCCGTCCTCGAGCTCGAGACGTATTGTTTTCGCTTTTTCCGTCATATTCCCCGCCGGGACGGACCGGCGTCATCCGCCGTTCGGCCGTACACGCGCCTGATGGTGATCGTGATCGGCACGGCGAGGATCGCGCCCAGGGGACCGAGCACCCAGGTCCAGAAGAGCAGCGAAACGAGAATCAGGAGCGGCGAGACGTTGAGCTTGTCCTTCATGAATCTCGGCTTGATCACGTTGTCGACCACGAGATTGATGACCGTGAAAGCGACGATCACGCCCGCGGCCTTGATCCATCCCGACGCGAGCAGGGCGAGGAGCGCGGGCGGCACGACGGTGAAGATCGCCCCGAATGTGGGAATGAAGTTCAGGAGGAACGAAAGCACCGCCCACGTCGCGGCGGAGTCCACGCCCAGAACGAGCAGCGCGATATAGAACAGGGCGGCTCCCAGGAGCCCCGTCAGTCCCGTTATCGAAATGTACGCCATGATGTCTTCGCTATGCACGTTGAACCGGCCGATGAAGGAGTCGATCGGGAGCTGACCCCGCACCTTCCTCATGTGAATCTCGACGATCTCGATCAGGGAGAAAATCATGAGAAGCAGGAGCAGAAAGAGCTGCCCGGCGGTCTGGCCGCCTTGCAGGAGAAGCGCTTTCGCCCAGCCTATCAGCTTCTCGGGACCGATGAACTCCAGGGAAAAGACATCCCTGGTCTGCACGCCGTAGCCGGCGAGGAAACCGGACACGTTCTCTTTCAGCGCGGTCCAGTTCTCTTCATAGACCGGAAGACGGGCTCTCATCTGCACGATGGAAACCCCGGCGAGCATGAGCGCCCCCGCCCCGATGGCGATCGCGAACAAAACGGTGATCAGAATGGCCGCTTTTCCCGGCACGCGCTTTCGAATGAGCCAGATCGGCACGGGGCTCAAGCTGTACGCCAGAAGAATCCCGAGCAGGATGACGCTCAGAAACGATCCCATCGCCCGGGCGCCGAAAATGACGACCACGAGGCACGCCGCTTTTACGAGAAACCCGCTCATGTTCTTTCCCCCTTCGTGCTATAGTAGCAATCCGGATATGTATCAAGCACGAAAAATCGTATTCCTCGTTCTCCTCGCCGCCTTTCTCGCGGGCAGGGCGGGCGGGGAGTCCCCCTATCGGCGCGGCTGGTCGAAGGACGGCTGGATCGCCGGCGTAAGCGCCGCGGCGGCGGCCGGCGCCGTGGGCATCGGCCGGACGCCCGATCCGCTCACCGCGCGGGAAATCGAGGGATTGTCGCGCGAATCGATCAACCCGTTCGATCGGGGCGCGACCTGGAATTATTCCGAGGCCATCGGCGACGCGAGCGACGTCCTCCTCGGCGCGGTCGTCGCGGCTCCCCTCGCTCTCATGCTCGATCGCGGCGCGCGCGGGGATTGGGAGACGTGCACGTTGATGTACGCGGAGACGATGGCGTTCGCCGTCATCCTCCCCGAATTCGGAAAGGGCACGTTCGATCGACTCCGCCCGTTCGTCTACAATTCCGAAGCCCCGATGGACAAGAAAACGACGAGCGACGCGAAAAAGTCCTTTTTCTCGCGGCACACGTCCGTGGCGTTCGCTTCGGCCGTGTTCGTCTCGACGGTTTACGGGGATTATCATCCCGGTTCGGCGGCGGGACGATATCTCTGGGCGGGATCGCTTCTCGCGGCCGCGGCGGTCGGCGCCATGCGCTACGAATCGGGAGAGCCATTTTCCGACCGATATCGTCGCCGGCGCCGTCGCCGGGATGCGCCGCCGGATATTTCATTCCGCGAATTCACCGCGCCGGGGGCGAGAGGCTGAGCCTTCGCCCCGACTTCAGGGGCTCCCGCCCCGGCCTCGCCCTCGAGCTGAGGTTGTAGCGCGCGGCGCCGAAACGAGCCGCGCGGCGCGCGCGATCAGAACGGATCCGGCACCTCGATATCCGACTTCGCCACGAAGTCCACGACGATGCAGCCGTTCCACACGAACTGAAGGTGATCGGATACGCTCGGAGCCGGCGTCACGCCGCTGTTGACGACCTTGAACGTGAGAACCGGCCTCCTGCCGGCGATGAAATCGGCGAGCGCCCGGTTGAGCACCCCGACGCCGTCCTCGTTCAACACGGCCGGTATCTTCTTTCCGAGAGCGCCCTGAACCGAAACGCTCGTGTATTCCCAAAGCGTGTTCGCGACCATGTCTGCACTGGCCGTGCTGTCATCGCGCTGAACGGTGATCTCGCCGGTGATGACCCAGTCGTCGTGAGTCGGGAAGTCGGTGACGCCGTAGTTCGCGCTCACGAGCCTGGCGCTCACGAGATCCTCGCGGGATATATCGTTGTCATCGAGAATCTCGTTTATCTCGGCCGCGTAATCGACCGTCGCCGGAGTGACGAACGACACCGTGGTGTGATCTTCCTGAAATTCCGCGCACGTCGTCTCGTTTATGACGAGCTCGATGACCCGATCTTCCATGATACAGCCGCCCGCGACCTGGATGAGCCCGAACAGGAAGAGAAGAAGACCCGTCTTTTTCATTGCTGCTTTCATATACCTCACGCTCCTGTCTAATGAAGCCTCTCGTCAGATGCCGAAGCCGAGCCCGAATGCGAAGCTGTTCATGCCCGCGATATTGTATTCGACGAACCCCTTCACGACCGGAAACTCGAGCATGAGCCCGAGCGTCAGATGCAGCGAGCTGTCCTTCTCGAAATCGATGTCGATCGTCGTGGTCGAGCCGGTCGCCTCGCTCTCGTAGGAGACGTCCATCGAATGCGTGTCGTACGAGACCCCCGCGTACGGCTCGAGGAACATCGCCATCTTCTTGCTCGCCTGCACGCCGATCGAGAAGGCATGTGAGGAGATGAGCTTGTCCCCGCTCTTGTTCTCGCCCAGCGAGAACGACTGCCAGAAAAAGCCGGCGGAGAGATTCACGGGAAACAGCGGCGGCAAGTACTGGGACACGCTGTGCTTCAAACCGATGCCGAAGAGGCTGATTTTGCCGAGACCGGAATCGGAGCTCTCGGAATCCTCCGGATCTTTCGACCCTCCCACGTCGAGCGCGAAGTATCTCAGAATCACTTCCGTGCCGAACAGGCCGCCTGCCCGGAGCTGGGGCGCGGCGAGCGCGAAGGAGTGGAGATCGAAGCCGCCGGGAAAAGCGAACGCCGTTCCGCCGTCGCCCTCCACGATGAGCGCCTTTCCGGAACCGACGACGGTCGGCGCGTTCGCGTACGTCTCGGGAGTGAACCCGCGCTCCGTGACGGCGCGGAAGGTCTTGTCGTCGTCGCCGAAGATGACGCTCATGACCTGGAACTCGAGCCGTATCTTCGGCCTCATCTTCGGAATCGACGCGGTGCGGAATATGCCGCTGTTGAGATCGGCGCCGAACGCGCTGGAGAACGGCTGCAGGTATCCCGTGGCGTTTGCGCCCGTGTAAGCCGAAAGCTGATCCCCGATCTGCGCCGAGAGCGGCGGGGCGAGACAGAAGAGCAGGACGAGAGTCACGAATCCCTTTTTCAGAAGACCGCCGAAAGCCATACCGAACCTCCTTCTTTGAAATCCCGTCGCTGCAAAACCGTCCGCCATGGTACCATAAAGCGCCTGCAAGACAAATGCCTTCCTTTCGCGAAGATTCGTGTATATTGGAATTCGGAAACAAAAGCGGTTTCGCGACGGTCAAATAATCGGCGCTAATCGCAACTTAATATTAGTCGACGCGTATAAACGATAGTCGTTTTTCCTGAGGGGGATCGTTCATGAGACGAAGATATCTGCTGTTGATCGTTTTTTCGACGCTGGCCGTTGCCGCCGGAGCCCTGGGCTGCGGCAAGCTGGGAAAATCGAAAGCGAACGGGAAAAAGGACGACAAGGTCGTCGTCCCGGTGGAGGTGGCGGCCGTAACAAAAGGCACGATAGCGGCTTACTTCACGGGGACCGCCACGATAGGCGCCGAGGAGGAGACCGGCGTCGTCGCGAAGGTCGGAGGCGTCGTCAAGGAGATCATGGTCGAGGAAGGGCGCTACGTGAAGGAAGGGGACGTCCTCGCCAAGCTCGACGACGAGAAGATCGCCGTGCAGCTCGCCCAGGCGAAGGCCGCCCTCGAGAAGCTCGAAACCAGCTACGAGCGAAACGTCGACCTGCACAAACAGAGCCTCATCAGCACCGAGGTATTCCAGCAGAGCAAGTACGACTACGAGAGCCAGAAGGCGAACTACGACCTCGCCGAGCTGGAGTACAGGTACACGACGATCCGCACGCCGATCGGCGGGGTCGTCGCGGAGCGACTCATCAAGGTCGGAAACATGGTGCTTCCGAACCAGGCGGTGTTCCGCGTCGCCGGGCTCGACCCGCTCATCGCCGTCCTGCACGTGCCCGAGCGGCAGCTCGGCAAGCTCAGCGCCGGGCTCCCCGCCAAGCTCATCGTCGACGCGAGCTCGAACGAGCCTTTCACCGGAACGATCAAGCGAATCAGCCCCGTGATCGATCCCGCGACCGGAACGGTCAAGGTGACCGTCGAGGTGCGCGATCCGTCGAGGCGCCTCAAGCCCGGGATGTTCGCCCGGATCAACATCATCTACGACGTTCACGAGAACGTGCTCACGGCGCCGAAGGACGCGATCATATCAGAGGATCGGGAAAGCGCGGTCTTCGTCGTGCGCGACAGCGTCGCGTACCGGCAGGTCGTCACGACCGGCTACGTGAACACGACCGCGATCGAGGTGCTCTCCGGCCTCAACCCGGGCGACACGATCGTGACGACGGGCAAGGCGAGCCTCAAGGACAGCGCCAAGGTTCAGATCGTCAAGCGATGACGGCATTAACCAGAAACGGTCGCCAATGAATATCATAGAATTCTCGACGAAGCGGCGCGTGACGGTCGCGATGTTCACCCTGGCCGTCATTCTATTCGGATTCGTTTCGTTTTTCCGCCTCAGGATCAACCTGCTCCCCGAGCTCAGCTATCCGACGCTCACGATCCGCACCGAATACACCGGCGCGGCGCCGGCCGAGATAGAAAATCTCATCTCGAAACCGATCGAGGAGGCGCTCGGCGTCGTCAAGAACGTGAACCGCGTGAGCTCCATCTCGCGTTCGGGGCAATCGGACGTCGTCCTCGAGTTCGGTTGGGGAACGAACATGGATTACGCGGGGCTCGACGTGCGGGAGAAGCTCGACGCGCTCGAGCTCCCGCTCGAGATCCAGCGGCCCACGATCCTGCGCTTCGATCCGTCCCTCGATCCGATCATGCGTTTCGGGTTCTACCGGAAGGCGGCGGCCGCCGGGACCGCGGCGGAGACCGGCGCGGCGGGCGACTCGACCGTTTTCAACGAAGACGAGCTCAAGTCACTCCGGCGATTCGCCGAGGAAGAGATCAAGAAGGAGCTCGAAGCGGCGCTCGGCGTCGCGGCGATCAAGATAAGCGGAGGCCTCGAAGACGAGATCCAGATCCTCATCGACCAGGGGCGTCTCGCCCAGATCAACCTTCCGATCGAGCGGCTCTCGCGGCAGATCGGCGCCGAGAACGTCAATCTCTCGGGCGGCCGGCTCGAGGAAGGCACGCAGCAATACCTCGTCCGCACCCTGAACCAGTTCCAGTCGATCGACGAGATCGACGATATCATCGTCTCGACGAGGGACGGGAAGCCGGTCTATCTGCGCGACATCGCGACGGTGCGGCACGGCTTCAAGGAGCGCGACGCGATCACCCGCCTCAACGGGCGCGAGGCGGTCGAGATCGCGATCTACAAGGAAGGGGACGCCAACACCGTCGCGGTCGCCCGCGAGATCGCGAAGAAGCTCAAGCGCGTGCGGGAGATCCTCCCCCCCGATACCGACCTCGTCAAGGTCTCCGACCAGTCGACCTTCATCACGCAGGCGGTGAACGAGGTCATATCGAACGCCGTTATCGGCGGCATCCTCGCCATCATCATCCTCTATTTCTTCCTGCAGAATTTCTGGGCGACGGTCATCATCTCGTTCTCGATTCCCGTCTCCGTCATCGCGACGTTCAACATGATGCTCGGCGCGAATCTCACTCTCAACATCATGTCGCTCGGCGGCATCGCGCTCGGAATCGGAATGCTCGTCGACAACTCGATCGTCGTGCTCGAAAACATCGCCCGACACCGCCGGCAGGGGAAGGACGCGGCGAGCGCGGTTCGGGACGGCGCCGGCGAGGTCTCCCGCGCCGTGGCCGCGTCGACGCTCACGACCGTCGCCGTCTTCCTGCCGCTCGTGTTCGTCAAGGGAATCTCGGGGCAGCTCTTCAGGGACCAGGCGCTCACGGTCACCTTCTCGCTCCTCGCCTCTCTCGCGGTCGCCCTCACCCTCATTCCGATGCTCGCTTCCCTTCAGCGGTCCTCCGCCGTCGAGACCGTGCCGGGGCCGGCTCCGGCGGCGACGCGCGGGAAGAGGCGGACGATTCGCGCGGCGCGCGGGAGGGATGATCTTCACCACGATCCCCGTCTTCTGGACGAGACTCTGGAACAGAATCGGCGGCGGGGCCGGAACCGGGACGCGGAAAGCGCTCGAACCGGCCCTTCGGGCGTTCCAGAAGGCGTACGACCGCACCGAAGACAGGTACGTGCGGCTCATCGTCTGGGCCCTCGCCCACAGGGCGCGGGTCCTCGCGATCGCGTTCGGGCTGTTCGCCGCTTCGGTCGCGGTCATACCGAAGCTCGGCATCGAGCTCATCCCGCAGCTTTCGCAGGGAGAATTCACCGTCGAATTCCGCCTGCCGCCGGGAACGCCGCTCGAGGTGACCGACGCGAATATCATGAGGGTGATGGGGGCTTCGGGCGACGCCCCGAAAATCAACACCATGTATTCGGTCGCCGGCACCGGAAACCGCATGGACGCGAATCCGGAGCAGGGGGGCGAGAACTGGGGCGAGCTGAGCGTCATGCTCGACCGCGGCGCCGGCCGCGAGGACGAGGAGCGGGCCATGGGCGCGCTTCGCGCGCACATGCAGAATCTGCCCGACGTGCAGTACAAGTTCGCGCGGCCGACGCTCTTCACCTTCAAGACGCCGATCGAGATCGAGGTCGTCGGATTCGACCTCGGCGAGCTCCGGCGCATCTCGAACGAGATCGCCGGCCGCCTCGAGACGTCGCACCGCTTCGCCGACGTGAAATCGACGATGCGGAGCGGCCACCCGGAAATACAGATACGCTTCGATCGCGAGCGCGCGGCGGCGCTCGGATTCCCCGTCTACCAGATCGCGCAGCGCGTCGTCGATCAGGTGCGCGGCTCCGTGGCCACCCGTTACTCCTCGCACGACCGCAAGATCGACGTCCTCGTCCGCGCGACCGAGAGCGACCGCAACTCGGCGGAGAAGATCCGCAAGCTCATCATCAATCCGGAGAGCCGGTATCCGGTGACGCTCGACGCCGTCGCCGACATCGTCATCGATACGGGTCCCGGCGAGATCAGGAGAACCGACCAGGAACGCGTGGCGCTCGTCACGGCCAATCTCGCCTACGGCGATCTCGGCGGCGCGGCCGGCGAGATCGACGCGATCATTTCGCGAATCGCCATGCCGTCCGGCGTGAGCGCCCGCCTCGCGGGGCAGAACCGCGAGATGACGGCGTCGTTCCGCTCGCTCATGCTGGCGCTCGTCCTCGCCATCTTCCTCGTCTATCTCGTCATGGCGTCGCAATTCGAGTCGTTCCTGCATCCGTTCGTGATTCTCTTCACGATACCGCTCGCGCTCATCGGCGCCGTCCTCGCGCTTCTCGTCACCGGTTCGACGATCAGCGTCGTCGTCTTCATCGGTCTCATCCTGCTCGCGGGGATCGTCGTCAACAACGCGATCGTTCTCGTCGATTTCGTGAACCAGCTCCGCGGGCGCGGGATGAAGAAAACGGAAGCGATCGTCGCGGCGGGACGCTCGCGCCTCAGGCCGATTCTCATGACGACGCTCACGACCGTGCTCGGGCTCATCCCGCTCGCCCTCGGTATCGGCGAAGGAGCCGAGATCCGGTCCCCGATGGCGATCACCGTGATCGGGGGCTTGAGCGTTTCGACGCTCCTCACGCTCGTCGTCATCCCGGTCGTCTACTCGGTGCTCGACAGGAAGGAATAGCGCCCGAAGCCGCCGAACGGCTCGGGCCGGAAACGCTCGTATGAATATCACCGAAACCGCAATCAGGCGCCCCGTGACGATGTTCATGATTCTCGCCTGCTGCGTCGTGCTCGGCGTCGTGGCCTCGAGGCTCCTGCCGCTCGAGTTCTTCCCGTCCCTCGACGCTCCGTTTCTCGGCGTCGAGCTCCCCTACCCCAACTCGACCCCCGAGGAGATCGAGCGCCAGATCACGAAACCGGCCGAAGAGGCGCTCGCCACGATCAGCGGGATCAAGCGCATGGTCTCCGACTCGGGGGAAAACGGCGCCAACATCCAGATCGAGTTCGACTGGGGCACCGACGCAAACGTCAAGGCGCTCGACGCGAAGGAGAAGCTCGACGGCATCCGCCATCTCTTCCCGGACGATTTCCAGCGATTCTACGTCAGGAAATTCTCCACGTCCGACATGCAGATGCTCGATGCTGCGCATCTCGAGCGACCGGGATCTCTCGAACGCTTACGATATGCTGAACCGCAACGTGAAACGCCGCATCGAGCGCATCGACGGGGTCTCCCGCGTCGATCTCTACGGCATTTCGCGGAAGGAGATCCGTATCCAGCTCCTCGCCGACCGGATCGTCGCGCACCGCGTCGATATCGCGAGCCTCGTCGAAACGCTCCGCCGGAGCAACTTTCTCGTCACGGCGGGCAAGATAACGGACGAGGGCCGGCGCTTCGTCGTGCGCCCCATCGGGGAGTTCGGGAGCATCGAGGACATCGGCGAGGTCGCGGTCGGCCCGAACGGGCTGCGGCTCAAGGACGTCGCGACGATCTTCTATGAGCACCCGAAGCTCGAGTACGGCCGCCACCTGAACCGCCGCTACGCGATCGGGATCGACGTCTTCAAGGAGGCGGGCGCGAACCTCGTCGGCGTGACGAAGAACATTCTCGCCGAGGTCGACGAGATCAAGAAGCTCCCCGAGATGGCCGGAATCAACATCATGTACATGGACAACCAGGCCGAGGGAGTGACGAGCTCGCTCCAGGAGATCCTCAAGTCGGGATTGATCGGCGGCTGCTTCGCCGTCATCGTCCTCTACTTCTTCATGCGGCGCATGGCGACGACCTTCATGATCGCGCTCGCGGCGCCGCTCTCGGTCCTCGTCACGCTCATCTTCATGTATTTCCTCGGCGTCTCGCTCAACATCCTCTCCATGCTCGGGCTCATGCTCGCGATCGGCATGCTTGTCGACAACGCGGTCGTCGTCACGGAGAGCATCCAGCGCCACCAGCTTCTCGATCCGTCCGGAAAGGGAGTGATCCAGCTCGGGGTGCGCGAGGTCGCGCTCGCCGTCACGGCCGGCACCATCACGACCTGCATCGTATTTCTCCCGAACATCGTGAGCCCGCGGGATCAGATCGCCATATACCTGAAGCACATTTCGATCACGATCTGCATCGCGCTCGGCGTCTCTCTCCTCATCTCGCTGACGCTCGTGCCGATGCTCGCGGCGCGCATCAAGCCTCCCGAGCGGAAGAAGGAGACCTCGATCGACCGGCTCCAGATCCGCTACGGCCGCGCCCTCGCATGGACGCTCGCCCACCGCCGCGCGACCGTGCTCATCATCGTCGGCCTCTTGCTCTCGGTCGCCGTGCCGATCAAGTTCGTCAAGATGGACATGTTCGGCGAGCAGGAGGATCGGCGGCTCAGGCTCTTCTACAACATCAACGGCGCGTACACGCTCGGCAAGATCGAGGAGACGGTCGACATCTACGAGAATTACCTCTTCGCCCGCAAGAGCGACTTCGAGATCGAATCGGTGTACACGTACTACCAGGGGGATTACGCGCAGTCGACGATCAATCTCGTCAAAGGGCGGAAGGCGAAGAAATCGATGAAAGAGGTCGAGGAGGCGATCCGCAAGGACCTCCCGAAGCTCGCCATCGCGAATCCTTCGTTCGATTTCAGGAACCAGGGGGGCCAGGGGACGCCGGTCCGCATCCAGCTCATCGGCAAATCGAGCGCCGATCTCATCGAAATCGCGAAGGACGTCGCCTGGACGATGTCGCGGGTTCCCGGGTTCAAGGACGTCCGGTCCGAGGCGGAGGTCGGGAGAAAAGAGGTGCAGGTCGTCGTCGACCGGGACCGGGCGCGCCAGCAGGGCTTCTCGACGGAGGAGATCGCGCAGGTCGTCTCGGCCGCCATGCGCGGCATCAACCTGCGCCGGTTCCGGACCGACGAGGGGGAGATCGACATGCGGCTCGAGTTCCAGGATCGGGACCGCCAGACGATCGATCAGCTGGAGAACGTGCCGCTCGTCGGGCGCGGCGAAAACGCCGTCAAGCTCGCTTCGGTCGCGGACTTCTTCGTCCGGCCGGGTCCGCGAGGCATTCACCGGGAGAACCGGACGAGCGCCATCGGCGTTTCGGCCAACCTCGACAAGATCACGATGGGAGAGGCGAAAAAGAAGATATCGAACGCGCTCGCGAATTACGCCCTCCCCCCCGGCTATTCGTGGAACTTCGGCGAGAGCTTCACCGAGGACAAGAAGATGTTCACCACGATGCTCGTCAACATGCTGCTCGCGCTCGCGCTCATCTATTTCGTCATGGCCGCCCTCTTCGAATCGCTCCTCTTCCCCGCGGCCATCTGGACGCAGATCGTCTTTTCCGTGGTCGGCGTTTTCTGGTTCTTCCTCATGACGAGGACGACGATGTCGATCATGGGAATGATCGGAATCCTCATTCTCATCGGCGTGGTCGTGAACAACGGCATCGTGCTCGTCGACCACATCAACCAGCTCAGGGCCTCGGGGATCCCCCGCGAGGCGGCGATTCTCCAGGCCGGAAGAGACAGGATGCGCCCGATCCTCATGACCGCCGCGACGACGGTGCTGAACCTCGTTCCGATCGCCGTTCTCAAGACGTCGATCGGCGGGAGCGGCGGCCCTCCCTACTTCCCCATGGCGCGCGCGATCGTCGGCGGGCTCACCTTCTCGACGATCATCACGTTGCTGCTCCTCCCGACGATCTACATCCTGCTCGACGACGCGCAATCGTGGTCCCGGCGCATCCGCGCGGAAGCGCGCTCGCGATAACGATTTCAGCGGAAAATGCTCTTGATGCCGCCCCAGGTGGTTCTCTCGACGGAGACCGCGCCGCACGCGACGGGACAGGCGCCCATAGGCAGGCATAATTCGTCGAAATCCTGGTTCGCGGGGACGCAGGGCGAGTCGCTCCGAAGGTTATAGTTCTCCGAGCCCGCAGCGCCGCAAAAGAGCGGATCGACGGACAGGTTGGTGCCTCTCTGGACAAAGCCGGCGGGAATGCCGTCCCCTCCGAAATTGCCGAAGAGGTCGCAGCAGGCGACCGAGACGGTCGACGTCGCGTCGGCGCCGAGCGCTTTGGCGATATTGAACGCCAGGATGAGCCTCTCGAGCGAAAGGACGGAGCCTCCCCTGGCGTATACGGCGGAGTTGGCGGCGCCGTTGCGGCTGAAGGTGCATGCGGAGACGAGTGCCGTTTTCCCGGCCGACTGACAGAAACCGCTCCCCTCGGCTCCGGCCTCGTTCCCCGATATGACGCAGCGTTCTATGACGGAATGACAATCGCTCTGATAGATCCCGCCCCCCCTGTTCCCCGCCTTGTTGTTCCGGATGACGCAGTCGCCGACGTAGCACGATCCGGAGCCGTTCGCGAGGAGAAGCGCTCCCCCGCCGATGACCGCTTCGTTGTCGATGAAGGTGCAATCCTCCACCCGGATGAATCCGTCGTTGACCACGCAGGAGATGCCGCCGCCGTAGTTCGCCTTGTTTTCGACGAAGATGCAGTTGCGAACGACCTCGCGGGCGATATGCGTGAAGAGTCCCCCGCCGACGTAATCGCCGAAGCTCGGAGCGACGCCGTGCCTGATCGTGAATCCGTCGACGGTGATCCGGTTATGGGCGTGGATGTAAACGACCCGGCTGTTGTATTCGGCGTCGAGGATCGTGTTCTCGGGACCAAGCTCGCTCCGGAGCGTGATCCCTTCCCGTCCGCCGAGGAAACGGATGAATCCGGCCTCGGCGCCTGTCCCCTGGTTGGTCCAGGTATACGTGCCGGGGCCCACAAGAACCTCGTCCCCCTCCGCGGCCGAATCGATCGCCGCCTGGATCGTCGCCGCGTCGCCCGTTCGATCGATCGCGACGCGCCAGGTGCGGCAGGCCGCGGGGAGCGGAAGCGACCCGATCAAGAGGATGGCGAAAAGCGCGTGGAAGATCGAAGGCGTCGGCCGGTATTTCTTCATGAATCGCCTGCCTGATCGAGGGCCGTTCCGCTCAGTACCCGATAATAAATTCGCCTGATTCCACACCCCAGTCAAGGCCGAAGAAACCGGTCATGAGAACGCCGGCGTCCCCTTCCGAAAGGACGCGCGGGTCGAAGCACGGTGCAATCGGGAAGGCCGATGCCGGGGCTGAGGTACGGAAGCCGGTTCGCGAGCCTCATGCCGGCGGCGCTCGTGCCGGAAACGGCGCCGACGCTCGCGGTCGCGCTCCCCGGGCGCGGGCGGATGAAGATGCAGCAGAGATCGCGGCCGGGAATCGCGCGGGCGCCGATCTTCACGCGCGCCTCGACGAGCTTCACACGGGCCGGGCCGACCTGAACGGGACTGTCGGACAGGAGCGTCTCCCAGGCGGCGTTCGTGGCGCTGTTTCCGTAGAGGATGACGTTCCGGTCCGGCTCGGCGGCCGGATCGAAATCGACGTCGCGGACGACGTCGATCGAGCCGTTCCCCTGGTACCAGAGCTTCTCGGCGTCGTAGCGGGCCTTGTCGAAGGCCCAGGCGTTCTCTTCGGCGGTCCCCTTCGTGCCGAAGACAAATATGGGGCGATTCCTGAAGGCCTCTTTGAAGGTGCCGTACCGGCGGGATCCCTTGAGGTCGGGCGACGGATCGCTCGCGACGGCCCACGCGCCGTTCCGGCGTTCGAGCCAGAGCCGAGATTGGGCATTCGGCCACGAGATATCGGGGAGCCTCTGGCCATCGAGCTCGACGCTGACCGGCGAGGGGCCCTGAAGGACATCGAGATCGAAGGCAAGACGCGCGACGTTATCGGTCGTTCCCGCGAATCCTCCCTGCTTCCCGGCGCGCGCGTCCCCCGGCTCGAGGCGGATGTCGACGGAGCTCATCTCGCCTTGCCGCGTCTGCGCGTCGATCGTGAGCCAGTTGTTCCGCGCCGAAACGCCCGGATTCGACGTGAGAAAGCGGATGTCGCGGACGCGCTCCTTCCCGGGCCTCGCGTGCCGCGCGAAGAAGTCGAACATCGGCGCCCAATCGACGCAATCGACCCCCGGCGCGTCCGAAAGATCCCACCAGTGGCCGACGCCCGGCTGCTCGCGATAGACGAAGTCGCGGTGGAAGGCGCTTAGCCGCTCGATCATCGATCGCGCCTCGGTGACGGGCACGTTGTCGTCGTCGGCGCCGTGCAGAACGTACACGCCGAGCTGCGCGTAGATTCGGCGCGTGCATGAAGGTCTCGCTCGGAGTCGTCGAGCGGCGGATCATGCGCCGCACGGCGGTCGTGTCGCCGAGATCGATCCCGCTGGAAGCGGTACGTCCAGAACGATATCCATCCGGCGCTCGGGCCGATCGCGGCGAACCGGTCGGGAAAGAGAGAGCCGATATGCCATACGCCGTGCCCGCCCATCGAGTGCCCCGTGAGGTAGATTCTCGACGGATCGATATTGTAGCGCGCCGTGACGGTGTCCAGCGCCTCGAGCGCGTCGAGGCGCCCCCATTCCTCCCAGTTGAATCCGTAGGGGCGCCTGTTCGTTGGGGCGACGACGTGCCCCCAGGGCTTCGACGCATAGGAGCCCGACTGGTTGATCGCCTCGACCGAAGCGCCGTGGAGCGAGAGGAATAGCGCCGCAGGCTCCCCCTTCGCGAGCCCCTGCGCCGGATTGATCCCGTAGTACTGCACGCTCCCGTCGACGTCGCTGACGAAGGTCTCCCGTCGGTTATCGCCCTTTTGCACAACCCGCAGGGGAATCCCGGCCCTGTCGAGCGAGCTCCCGAATGATCCGTTCTCACGCAGTTCCACGGTCATCTTCAACGTTCCTTGGGAATCGCGAATGTCTTCCAGGTAAAAAGCCACCTTCCGCACGCTGAGAGGCTGAATCACAGGTACCGGTCTTTCACCGCTTGTGGTGATGTCCCGGTGCCCCGGAAGGATTGCCTGCACGGCGAGCCGATCAAGCACCTCCGTCGTCGCGTTGACGACGACGATCGATCCCCACATGCCCGCCGGGACGCCGACGACGAAATCCGGCACGGTCACGTCGCTCGCGTTGAAGAAGACCGGTTTCGGCGGGGGGTAGAGGCTCGCCTTGAGCCGACCCCGGGCGCAGCGGAAGACGAGATCGTTTTGCCCCTCCTCGAGCATCACGGGAAGCTGCGATATGTCGAAATCCGGCTCCCACGATTCGCGCTCGTCCTTGAGGCAGTAGGGATTCCCCGCGCGCGGGGCGCCGTTCACATAGACGAGCTCGTTTCCCTTCGCCTGGAGAATCATCACGCCCCGCCGCTCCATCTCGACCGGAACGTACACGTAGCATCCCGCGAGCACGCTGTCCGAGAACCATCCCTGCGAATCGGCCGCGATCGGGCGCCATATCGCTTCGCCGCGCCCCGGCCAGACGACCCTCTCCCCCGCCTTCGGCGCCTTCCACGTGCCGAGAGCGAGCGCGGCTTCGACCGGATTCGGCGCGACGATGACCTCGGCGTAGCCTTTCGGGACGGGAAGCGCGAGCCCCTCTCGCACGATGAGCGTATCCTGCCGCGGAAACGCCTGCGACGGCGAAAGAAGCGCGGCGAAGGTCAACAGGCACAGCAAACGGGCGAACCGTCCGATTCTCATATCACGATTACCTTTCATCGGCTGAGAACGCCGGAAGAGCATCGAGAGCCCAACCATGAAAATCATCGGAGACATCCTCGCGAAAACGGCCTTTTCCGGGAGTTTATCATTCCTGTCTAATGCCTGTCCATGATCGCGATCGTCGTTCTCGTTTCGAGCGTCGTCCTCGCCGCGTGGCCGATCTTCGGGACGAGCGACCAGCTGCTCGCGAGCCTTACGCTCCTCGCCGTGTCGGTCTGGCTCATCAAGACGGGACGAAACGCGATTTTCACGCTCGTCCCGATGGCGTTCATGCTCGTCATGACGCTATGGTCCCTCGTGCTGCAGATCGCGCCGTGGCTCGGAGCTGTCTTCGGGGACGCGCAGGCGTCGCCCGACGCGCCGAACGCGCGCCAGTCGACGCGCGAAACCGCGCGGGGCGCCGGAAAGGCTCTTACCCCAGCGTCACCATCGCGATGCCCCCGATGGCGAGCACGGACGCGACGACCTTCCGCGCGGTGAACGGCTCCTTGAGGAAGATCGACGCGAAGATGAGGACGTAGATCGAGCTCGTCTGGTTGAGGATCGCCGCGGGGCCCGCGAGCGAGTATTTCATTCCCCCGATCCAGAAGATGAGCGCGAGGTACGATCCGAGAAGCGTGGCCGGCACGGTGAATCTCCAGTTCCGCGCCGGGCGGAAGAGGCCGAATATCCCGCGCCGTCCGGGCAGGATAAGCGAGACGGGGATCATGACGATGAGCGCGCCGATCTGGCGCATCGTCGTCGCCCAGAGGATCGGAGAACGCTCGAGCACCGGTTTCGCGAGCACGATCCCGAACGCCACGGTCGTCATCGCGACCACGCCGCAGAGGCTCCCGACGAGGATCTGCCTCGCCGTGACCCCCTGGGGCGGTTCGTGGCGCGCCGCGATGAGAACCCCGACGATCACGAGCGCCATCCCCGCCCACTGCCACGCCCCGAGCCGCTCCCCGAGCATGACGAAGGCGAAGAGCACGATGAAGGGCGCATAGAGGCAGTCGACGATCGCCATGATGCCGGCGCCGAGCCGATTGAGCGCCATGAGGAGAAATGTGTCCGAGACGGCGATCGCGACGACGCCGCTCGTGAAGAGAATGAGGTAATCGCGGAGCGGGGCGGGATAGAACAGCTCCTGCCCCGCGAAAATCACCGTCGCCACGAGAAGGACGCTCGAAAGCCCCACCCGGAAGACGTTGAGGGCGAAGGGGGAGACTGTCTCCCCCGATCGCTTGAGGAAGATTATCGCGGCGGCCCACATGACCGCCGTGAGAAGCGCGTAGAACATTCCCATGGAGCCCTAGCGGACCTTCATTTCGTCGAGCAGCCGCTTCGCCCCGCTTATCTTGTCCATGATAAAGAGGATGTAGCGGGAATCGACGTTGATCGAACGCGTCGTTTCCTTGATGAAGAGATAGTCCGACGAGATGCTCTCGTAGTTGCCGTCGAACGCCGCGCCGGTGCATTCTCCCTTGCCGTTCATGATCGGGCTTCCCGAGTTCCCGCCCGTGATGTCGCAGGTCGAGAGGAAATCGACCGGCACGTCGCCGAGCGCGGCGTCTTCGTACGCGCCGAAGTCCAGACTCTCATGAAGCGCGAGAAGCTCCTTCGGGCAATCGAACGGATCCTCCCCCGTGTTTTTCTCGACGACTCCGGCGAGGGACGTGATGAATTTATACGATACGGCGTCCCGAGGGCTGTAACCTTTCACCGTTCCGTAGGTGAGGCGCATCGTGCCGTTCGCGTCGGGATAGAGATTGCCGCCCTTCCAGAGCATGAACGCCTCCATGAGACGCGGGCTCAGGCGCTGAAGGGCGCCCTGCATGGTCTTGTCCCTGTCCTCGAGCGCTTTCGCTTCCTTGTCGAGCGCGACGGCGAAATCGACGAACGAATCCCCCGCTTCGAGCAGATCCTCGCGCGAGAGCTCGAACATCCGGAGCCGCTCTTCCGGCGAGCCGAGCTTCGTGCCCGCGTAGAGCCCGTCGAGGAACGCGTCGATCTTCTTTTCGGCCTCGGGACCCTTCGCTCCCTGGAGCGCCGCGTCGACGGTTTCGATCCTCTGATTATCGGGGAGATCGACCGCGCGCATGAGGAAATACTTGAGCACCCTGCGGTCCACCTGGGGATCGTAGCTCATCTGGATCATCCGGAGAGACTGCTTGAGCCGCGGAACGTCGCGATCCTGATAGCCGGGCTTCCGCTCGATGTCGCTCTTCGCCTTCTCTTCGGTCCAGCGGTCGAGCGTGGCCCGCCGCGCGCAGCATCTGGCATCCGAAGTTCATCTGGCCGACGATCATGTTCTTGTCCCGGTAGCCCTTCTGCTCCTCGTAGAGCGCGGCGATCGCGGGCAGCACGTCGCCGTATTTCTTCTTCATGTCGGGGCTCATATCGAGCCATTTGGAGAATCGTCTGCTCGGTGTTCCGCTTCTTTTCGAGCAGCCCCCCCTTCTTGAATCCCTCGAGCATCCCTTCCCAGTTCTTCATCGAGTTGTTCAGCATCATGTCGAACTGCGCGACCTTGATCTCGATATCCTCTCCGCGCTTCGCCTCCTCGCCCAGAATCGCGAGCCAGTCCTTGAACATCGCGATCCGCTTCGGATAGGAATAATCCTGCATCTGGGCGATCGTGTACGAGCGTGGCGTGGCGTCCCGTCCTGCCCGGGTAGCCGACGATCATCGAGAAATCGTTCTCTTTGACGCTCTTCGTCGACATGGAGAGATGCACCGCGGGCTTGTACGGAACGTTCTCCTTCGCGTACTCGGCCGATTTTCCGTCCGGCGCGACGTACGCGCGGAGGAACGAGAAATCCCCCGTGTGGCGCGGCCACATCCAGTTGTCGACGTCGCCGCCGTAGTTGCCGATCGACGCGGGGGGCGCGTAGACGATCCGGACGTCCTTGCACACGAAATAGGTGAAGAGCTTGTACTGCATCCCTTCGAAGAACGGGACGACCCTGCACTCGACGTCGCGCCCTTCCTCGCCGTATTTGACGATCTCCTTGATTCGCTTCTCGATCGCGTTGAAACGCTCGAGGTCGCTCATGCTGTCGTTGACCGCGGAGAGCACCTTGCGGGTCGCGTCCTCGATCGATACGAGCACCGAGGCCCGGTATCCGGGCGCCGGGATCTCCTCCTCGTAGCTCGCCGCGTTGAAACCGTCGGCGATATAGTTGTGTTCGGCCGTGCTCGTCCGCTGGAGAGCGCCGAAGGCGACGTGGTGGTTCGTGAGGATGAGCGCGTTCGGCGACACGAACGAACCGGTGCCCCCGCCGAGGCTCACGATCGCGCGGGCGAGGCCGCCCCCGTTCGCGTCGTAGATCTGCTTCGGCGAGAGCTGGAGCCCCATCGCCTGCAGATCCTTCCAGGGAAGCTTGTCGAGATTGTCGATCGGCCACATTCCCTCGTCGGCGACGAGCATCGCGGGAAGGGCCATGACGATCGCGGCGCACAGCAGCGCGTTGAGCCTGGCACGCATGAACGGACCTCCTTCGGAAGCCATACCTCGAACCGGTCACGAAACGGCATGATACCACTCCCGGGAGGGTTCGACAATGGAGATTCGATGGCGGGAAGGGATCAGTACTCCTGGAGCACCTTTTCCCACTGCCGGGCGAGCTCGATCTTCTTCGTCACGAGCTCGACGATCTGCTGGTTGGCGCTCTTTTCCTTGAGCTCCCCCCACTGGTCGATCGCCTTCGCGACGTCGCCGAGGCGCGCGTGCAGGTACCCCATGATGAACAGCGCCTTCTGATTGTCGGGCCGCAGCTGCCGGGCCTTCGCGAGATAGATGAGGGCCTCGCTCAGCTTGTCCATCTTGTAGTAGATCTCGCCGAGCATGCGGAGCGCCTCGAAGCACTCGGGATCGATCTGAAGCGCCTTCTCGAACTGGGCGGCGGCCGTTTCGAGATTGAGCCTGCCGTAGTATTCCCGGCCGCTCCGCAGGAAATCCTCGAGGCGGCCTTCCGTGTCCGTTCCGGAAACGGCGGCGGTTTCCGCGTTGACGAGCTCGATGACTCCCATCACGACGAGGCCGTAGATGAGCTTGCTCGTCGAGAAGAGATCCCCCGCGCCCGCGTCGTTCACTTCCTTGACGGACCGCTTCCCGTCGATGAGGGACAGGATCTCCCACTCGCGCGGCTTGAGATTGAGTCGCTGGCCCTGCTGGGCGACGGCGCTCAGCTTGAAGATGGAATGGCGCGAGGGCACCTTACCGCTGATGTTCGACCATTCGTCGATCCGGCGGGCGCCCTCGAGGATGAGATTCTCCGTATTGAGCGGAATCACGATATCGCGGCGCTGGTCGATCTCTTCCTCGATGAAACGGCATTCGCCGCGATCCCACTTGAAGATATCGTAGACGCATTCGCGGATGCAATTCGCGAGAAAATTCTCGAGATGCCCGCGGGCGGCGACGCGTTCTCCCTCGAGGCAATCGATGAGCGTCGGATACTTCGGCAGCGCGTTCTCGACGCGCGCGATGGAGCCTTCGTCGATGACTCCCCATTCGGCGAGGAGCGCCGCGATCGTCCGGGGCACCCGGTCGTGAATCACGGCGAAACACGTATCGCCGCCCCGGAAGATGATCTGCGCTTCCTTGCCGTCGGGACCCTCGGTGACGATGAGGCGCCCCGTCTTCTTGTTGATATGAAGCACCTGGAAGAGATCGAAAAGCCCCAAATCCTTTATCGACGACTGAATGGTCATATCGAATCATCCTCTTCGAGTGAAATATCGGATAGCGCTTCGATCAGCGCGTGCGCGGTATCGTCTCCGGCGATCGCCGCCGCGGGAGCGGCCTTTCGATCGGCCGGCGCCGCCGCGGGGGGAGCGCCGCCCGGATTCGCTTTCGTTCCGGGCTCCTTCTCGCCGATCTTTTTCATACCCTTTTCGACGAGCGATACGAGCGATTCCTTGATCTTATCGAATCTCCGGGCGATGCCGCACTGGAGGAGCTCGATGAGGTCGTCCTCGGGCTCGACCTGCATCTGCGCGCCGACCCTCGCCGGGGTCATTCGCTGGCGCTCGTCCATCGCGAGAAAAAACGCGAGCCCGGTGTAACGCGGAGAGATCTTCGCAGCCTCGAGAACGGCGTTGATCGCCCCCTGAAAATCCTCCTCGCGGAGGAATATGAGCGATTTGAGATAGAGCGCGTCGCCGTGATTCTTGTCGAGCGACAGGGCGCTCTCGATGTCGAAGAGCGCAAGGGTGAGGCGATTCAGCTTGTAGTTCAGTATCGCGTGTTTTTCGTAGAGGAGCGGGCTCTTTCCCATGAACGCCTCGAAGCGCTGGATGAGATTCTCCGCCATCATGTACTCTTCCTTGAGCAGATGGCAGTTCAGGAAATTATAGTTGAGCTCCTGATGGTAGATCTTGAGGTTCAGGCCCTTCTTGAACATCCGCTCCGCTTCCTCCTTGAGGCCCACCTGGTAGAGAAGCACGCCGAGGTTGTTCATCGTGTCGGCGTCGGCGGTGTTGAGCCGGAAGGCCTGGAGATAGCAGAGCGCCGATTCGTAATATTCTCCCTTGAGATGATATACGCATCCGAGAAGACGATATGCTTCGACGTTCTCGGCGTTCGCCTCGAGCGTCTTCAGGAACGCTTCGGCGGCGGCGTCCATCGAGCCTTCCGCGACGAGTATTTTGCCGATTTCCATATGGACGCGATCGGTGTCGGGCATATCCCGGAGCGCCTTCTGAAACTCCTTCAGCGCTTCCTTCGTGAATCCGCGCTCCCGGTACGCCATGCCGAGGGTGAACGAGGTGCTTTCGAGGCTCGCGACTTCCTTGCCCGCGCAGCTCCGCGGCCCATCCCCCGCGCCTCCCGCGCCGCTTCCCGAAAGGGCCAGGTTCGCCTCCGTGTTCTGGAACGACGGATTCAGGCGCGACGCGACGCGGCTCTCCTCGAGCGCTTCCTGGAGCTGTCCGTTGTCCCCGTACGCAAACGAAAGAAGGAAATGAGATCTCCAGTAATCGGCGTCGAGCTTGATCGCCGCGTTGAGCTCGGCGATCGCCTCGTCGGTCCGGCCGATATTGTAATAGACCTCGCCGAGGTCCGTGTGGAATACGGCCGATTTCGCAGAAGTGCACCCCGATGTAGAGGTAGTGCTCGAGCGCCTGCTGGTAGAGCCCCTGCGCCTTGAGCGTGATGGCGAGATGGAATCGCGCCATCGCGTGGTCGGGATTCTTCTCGACGACGGCGCCGAGCATCTCCGCCGCCTCGCGGAAACGTCCCATGTTCTGGTAGCTCACCCCGAGGCGCAGCATCGCCTCGAAGTTCTCCGGATCACGCTTCACCTCGTCGCGCCACCGGCGCACGTCCGCATCCTCGAGACCGGTTTCCGCGAACACGAACTGGAGGTTCTCCCGCGCGAGGTCGAACTTCGGATCGACCTTGAGCGCTTCCTTGAACTGCTCCATCGCCTCCTCGCACATCCCCTTGCGGAAGTAGACCACGCCGAGGTTGTTGAGCGCGCCGGGATCGTTCCGCTCGACGCGTGAAGCAAATCCCAGAAGAACCTTCCGTTCTTCATCCCTCAGTTCGGGCATGTCCCGTCCTTTCATCGGACCGTCAGGCCGTCGTCACCTGGTTGAATACCTTCGCGATCACTTCGACCACGCGAGCGGCGTTGAACGGCTTGATGAGGAAATCCTTCGCGCCGGCGGTGATCGCTTCCTGAACGAGCGCCTGCTGTCCGAGCGCGCTGCACATGACGATCCTCGCCTTCGAATCGAACTCCACGATCTTGCGGACCGCGTCGATTCCGTTCATCTCGGGCATGATAATGTCCATCGTCACGAGATCGGGACGGAGCTCCATGTACTTCTCCACCGCTTTGGCGCCCGTATCCGCCTCGCCGACGACCTCCATCCCGTTCTCGACGAGAATGTCGGAAATCATCTTCCGCATGAAAATCGCGTCATCCACGATAAGCACTCTGAGTTTCACTGGTGCACTCCTCTCCTGTTATTCGACTCCGATGGATTCGAAAATGGTTTCCAGCGACTCCTGTGTCGGAACGAAGAAGAGAAAACCCTTGCATCCGTTCGCTCCGAGGTTGAACGCGGTCTCGAGGACCAGCGCGTAGTCCGACTCCATACTGAGGTCCACGAGCACCGAATCCATGACGGCGCCGAGCATGTCGTGGGACACCTGCGGCACCGATTGCATGAGCTTCCGATTGACGAAACTTGAGAGCGCGGTCAGGTAGCTCCCGCACATGATGTTGCCGATCTCCTTGAGAACCGAGAGGGAATACTCGTCCCAGCACTTCTCGTCCGTCTGCGATTTCCCGGTCGCGAGCTCGACGAGATGCATCGCCTCGGGATGCGGGAATATCAGGAACATCATCCCCCGGAATCCCTCGCTGTAGCCTTCGATATACACGACGGACACCATCGACTCGGGACCGTCGAAGAAATTGTAGATGATCTTCACGGGGATAAGGTCGACGCTCGTGATGTTGACGTCGATCCGCTTCTTGAGCAGCTTCGAGAGCCCCGTGACGGCGTGCCCGGAGCCTATGTTCCCGAGCTCCTTGAGAGCGTCAATTCTCAGATACGACGGCCTTTTGATCGGACTCATACGCGCACCTTCCTTCAAAGAGAACGTGTGGATCCCAGATGAACGCCACTTTGCCGCTTCCGAGAACGGTTGCGCCCGACACCCCGCGCAAGCCTCTGAAGAGCGGCGGTAAAGCCTTGATCACGATATCCTGCTGGCCGATGATGCCGTTGACCACGACGGCGAAACGCCGCGTTCCCGTTTCGATGACGATGACCTTCGCGTAGCGATCGCTTCCCGACTCGAACGGAAGACCGAAGATCTCGTCCGGCATGAGAACCGGAATGACGCCGTCGTCCCCCGGAAGGACGAGATCCCCCCGGACGGTTTTGAGCGAGCCCTGCTCGAACCGGCTCGTTTCCTTGATGTACTCGATCGGAATCGCGTGAACGTCCGGCCCGACCGAGAAAAGGAGCGCCTTTATGATCGATAGGTTGATCGGAAGCAGAAGCGTGACGGTCGTTCCCGCGCCCGGAGCGCTCCGGATGCGAATCGAGCCGCCCAGCGAGTCAACCGTCTTTTTGACGATATTCATGCCCATGCCGCGCCCCGAGAGCTTGTCGACCGATTCGGCGGTGCTGAACCCGGCCATCGTGATGATGCGGCATACGTCGTCCTCGGTGAGATCGGCCGCCCTGCCTTTGGCGATGCCCGCGGCTACCGCCGCGCGCGCCACCTTGTCCAGATCGATGCCGCGGCCATCCTCCGAAACCTCGAGCGCCACGTTGTTCCGCTCGCGGCGGGCGCTCAGCACGAGACGCGCCTCCTCGGCTTTGCCGGCGGCGCGGCGTTCGGACGGGGACTCGATCCCGTGATCGATCGCGTTGCGGATGAGATGAACGAGGGGATCGACCATGCTCTCCAGCACGACCCGGTCGAGGCCGATCTCGGCGCCCGCGATCTCGAACTTCACGCGCTTTCCGGTGTCGTGCGACACGTCGCGCACGAGCCTGTTGAAGCGCTGGAAGACCTGGCCCGCGGGGATGAGCCTCGCTTCCATGACCTCTTTCTGTATCCGCGAGGTGAGCCTCCACGAGATCGCGAGCTCGTCGAGAAGCGGCTTCGAGCCGAGCGCGCTCGCCAGCGCGCTGAACCGGATGCGGCTGATCGTGAGCTCGCCGACGAGATCCATGATCCGGTCGAGCCGCTCGAGATCCACCTTGGTCGACGTGATCCGCTGGCTCAGGCTTTCGGGAGAATTCAAACCGGTCTCCGCCGGGGCGACCGGCCGCGTGAGGGGACCCGCCTGATCGGACGTATCCGAAATATTCGACAGCAGAACGAGCGCCTCGCCGAGAAGGCGGACGCTCCGCGAGATCTTCGCGCCGGAACACCCGTCCGGTCCGGTCGCGGCGGCCGCGCCGTCGACGCCGGCATCCGCGGCTTCCGCGGCCGCGGGACCGTCGCCGCAGCCATCCTCCACCGCGCACCGGACGAGCTTCTTCAGGATATCGACGACCCCGAGCATGCAGCCGATCTTCGCCACGGTGATCTCGCCGCCCTTGCGGAGGCCGTCGAGCGCGTTTTCGAGCGCGTGGCTCGTCTCGACGATCTCTTCATATCCCATGGCGCCCGAATTCCCTTTGAGGTTGTGCGCGTTCCTGAAGAGCTCATGGATCAGAGCGAGAGGCTCCGCCGCGGACTCGAGACCGACGAGACCGTTCTCGAGCGCCTGGAGAGCGTCGCCGGCTTCGCTCAGGTAAAGATCCTTGTAATCACTCACGTTCATGCACGCACTCCCTCGAAGCGATCTCGCGCGTATTCCGAACGATGCAATCGGCGATCCCGTCGAGCGGGCGCACCTCGTCGGCGAGCCCGTCCCCGATCACGCTGCCCGGCATTCCGAAGATGAGACTCGTTTCTCTGTCCTGGCAGAGCACCCTTCCCCCGTATCGGCGAATCGAGGCGCTACCCGACGTTCCGTCGCGTCCCATCCCCGTAAGAACGGCGCCGACGAGACGCTCCCGGAAAATCGGCGCGAACGACGTCATGGTGAAATCGATCGACGGGCACGCCGTGCGCTGGAGCGTGTTCTTGCCGAGAAGCATGACGCAGGGACGTCCGTCCCGCTCCTCGAGGAAGAGATGCATCCCGCCCGGCGCAACGAGCGCGCGGCCAGGCAGAATCGTATCACCCTCCTGCGCCTCGCGGACTTCGATCCGCGAGCGGGCGTCGAGCCGCTCCGCGAGGTAGCGCGTGAAATTCGGCGGCATATGCTGCACGATGACGATCCCCGCGGAGAGATCCTCGGGCAGCCGCGGAATAATCTCCATGAGCGCCTGCGGGCCTCCCGTGCTCGCCGCGATCACGACGACCGAACGCAGCGACGAGCCGCAAGCTTGACGCCGCTTCGCCCCGATCTCGATCGCGGCGGGCGCGAAACGGATCCGCCGCACGTCGATGGCGGACGCCCATTTGACCTTCGTGACGAGCTCGTCGGCCGGAAACCCTTTCCCGCCGAGCGTTTTCGCGATGAAATCGACGGCGCCGCATTCGAGGCACGCGAGCGCGAGATTCGCCCCCTCGACCGTGTAGCCGCTTACGATGATGACGGGTGTCGGCCATTCGCTCATGACGTACCGGAGCGTTTCGAGACCGTTCATGTGCGGCATATCGAGATCGAGGGTGACGCAGTCGGGCTTGAGCTCCGCGACGCTCTTGAGAGCCGCGCGGCCGTCCTCGCATTTCCCGACGACCTTGATCCGCGGGTCGCTTTCGAGCGCTTTGACGATCATCGCCCGGATGAGAGGCGAATCCTCTCCGACGACGACCCTGATCTCGCGCCCGTGTTCGGCTTTCCGCTGAGCGTCCATCAATAGATCTCCTCGGTATCATTCATATGCCGGACGAGAACGCTCCCGTCCGAAACGTCCAGAACGATCGTTCGCCCGGTCCGGCCCCCGACGCATTCGGCGACGATGGGTATCCCGAGCTCCTTCAACACCTCGCGGGCCGCGACGATGTTCTCGTCTCCGATCTGCAGGATCCCGCGGCACGCGTCGAACCCGTCGAACATGCGCGCCCCCCCGAATATCTTCGCGACGATCTTTTCCCGCCGCGCTCCCCACTGAAGCATCCTCTCGAGGAGGAGGGGAATCGCGGAATCTACGAATTTCGCCCGGTTCATGTTGTTCTTTACCCGTTCCCGGCGCGGATGCATCACATGCGCGAGAGCCCCGATCCGCGCCTCGGGATCGTGAAGCACGACGCCGAGGCACGACCCGAGCGCCAGCGTCATGATCCGCATCGGGGCCTCTCCCACCCGCAACTGGGCCACATCCACCTTGACCGCATGTTCGATTCCCCTGCTAACCGCCAATCGCGAGCTCCTTTGCCATCACGTCGTCGGGGATGAGCTTCTCGGAGTCGAGGCACACGACCATGCGGCCGGATACTTTCGCGATGCCGATTACGACGTCGGGACGCCCCTCGCCTTTCGCGAGATCGGGCGAAGCCTGCATCTCTTCCGTCTGAATCCTCGTCACCTCGAGGACCTCGTCCACGAAGAAGCCGAGGCTCCCGCGCGAGGCCTCCAGTATGACCATTCTCCGCTTGCGCGGAGCGTCGTTGCTCGCCGTATGCGCGGTGCCGAGCAGCAGGTGCAGCTTCGCGACCGGTATGATCTCGCCGCGAAGGTTGATGACTCCCTCGATGTCCTTTCCCATGCCCGGAACGGGGAAAAGCTCGATCGGTCTCAGAATCTCGCGCACCTTCGACACGTGAACGCCGTAATACTCGGCGCCGAGACGAAACGTGACGAGCTGCACTCCCTTGCGGGACCGGTCATATGCTCTTTCATATTTCATCGCTCATCATTCCTTTGCTCACGCGCCCACCGTAGCCTCGACCCGTTCGGACGCGCCGACGTCGAACCTGCCCACGTGCTCGCGAAGCTGTATCGCCATATCGCTCAGCTTCTGGGCCGAGGAGGCGACGTCTTCCATGCTCGAGGTCATCTGCTCCATCGAAGCGGCCGTTTCCTGCGTCGCCGAGGCGTTCTTTTCGGCGGTCGACGAGATCTCGTCGATCGAGCCCGTGACGTTTTTCATGCCGCGCGAGAGCTCCTTGGTCGCGGCGGAGATCCGGCGCGCCATGTCGGACGAGCTGCGGAGCACCTCGACGATCTCGTCGAGAGACTGCCCCGTCCGCGTGATGACTTCCTTGCCTTCCGTGACTTCTTTCGCGCCGAGCTCGATGCTCTTCACGGCCGTGCGCGTCTCGTCCTGCGTCTGCCGGATGAGCGTGGCGATCTCCTCCGCGGCGCGCGCGCTCCCCTCGGCGAGCTTGCGCACCTCGTCGGCGACCACCGCGAACCCGGCCCCCGCCTCGCCGGCCCGCGCCGCCTCGATGGCGGCGTTCAGAGCGAGCAGGTTCGTCTGATCCGCGATGTCGGTGATGACGTCGACGATCTCGTCGATCTGGCTCGAACGCTCGCCGAGATGGCGTATGATCTCGGCCGATTCCTGGATGACGTTGTAGATCTTGTTAATTTTCTCGACCGCTTCCTTCGCGGAGTCGCCGCCCCGCGCGGCGGTCTCCGAGGCGTTCGTGGCGGCGGAAGCCGCGAGCTCGGCGCTGTTGGCCACCTGCTTCACCGAACGCTCCATGTTGCGTATCTCCTTGATCATCTCGTCGACCTTGCGCGCCTGCACGTCGGTCGATTTCGCGATGTTCTGCACGGTCGTCGACGTCTCCTCGGTGATCGAGTTCATCTGCTCGGTCGCCGCGGAGAGGTTCTGCGCGGAGAAATTCACCTTATCGGCGGTCGTCCTGATCATCTTGATGATGCCCGCGATGTTCGAAAATAGCTCGTTCAACGCGAAGCCCAGCTTTCCGAGCTCGTCGTCGGACCTGATGTCGACCGTCGTCGTGAGATCCCCCGCGTTATTCGCGAGCGCGCGGCTCGCCAGGAGAAGCTGGGCCATGGGCCGCTTCAACACGAGGTACGCGACCACGCAGAAGAGCCCGAAGCCGACGAGCAGCGTGATGCCCGTGATCGAAATGGCGCGCCACCGGAGGTAATCGAGCGCCTGGCCCCGGTGCATCTGCCCCGAGGCGAGCTTCGCGCCGTTCGACGCCGACGCCATCTTCTCGAACGCGTTTCCCGAGAAATACATGAACGCGACGTAGTTCATGAGGAAAACACAGAGAACGACGAGCGCCATCGCGCTGAACAGCTTCACGCTGATGCTGTTGCCGTGCAGGGTGAATTTCATCTTCTCCCTCCTTCAGGAGTCGCGGAGGACGATTTCCGGTAGATCTTGTTCCGCGGATCGACGAGTTCGTAACAGGCGAGAGCCGATCCCATGACGGCCTCGCTCTTGCCGAGAATGAGCAGCCCTCGATCTCCGAGGGCCGCGTGAAATCGTTCGAGAACGTCGTTGCGCACCGCATGATCGAAATGGATGAGCACGTTCCGGCACACGACGAGGTCGAGGAACGCGAAGGGGGACGGCGAGAAAAGGTCGTGGACCGAGAATTTCACGCGCCGTTGCACGTCGGAAACGACGCGATATTCCGGCCCCTTCGCCTCGAAGTATTTCCGCCTGACGTCCCCGGGGATGTTCTCGACCTTGCGTGCCGCATAGACCCCTTCGCGCGCGACCGCGCACGCCTCTTTCGACACGTCGGTGCCGTACACTTCGAGCGCGAGATCGACGTCGTTGCTTCGAAGGTGGCGCAGGATGAGAATGGCGAGGCTGTACGCCTCCTCCCCCGTCGAACACCCGGCGCTCCACACGCGGATCGTTCGCGACGGCGAATGCAGCTTTCGCGAAAGGATCGCCGGCAGGATGTCCTTCGCAATGGCGTCGAACACCTCGGCGTCCCGGAAAAATTCGGTGACGTGAATCGTGACGGTATCGAGGAGTTGTTCGATCTCTTTCGGATTGCCCGTGAGGTAGATCATATAGTCGTCCAGGGTGGCGAGCTTCAGGGTCGACATCCTGAGCGCTACCCTGCGCTGGATGCACGAAAGGCGATAGTTCGAGAAATCCTTCCCGAACTTCGTCTGGATGTTGGCGAGGAGCTCGCCCATGCTCATCTGAACCAGAGCCATCGTCACTCCCGATCCCGCGTCATGGAACGAATGCAACCCATCGGCGGTGTGCGCCCGCTTCGCACGGCAACTGTGATTCGGTGTTTTCGGACTCCGCCCCGGCGGCGGCGACCGATGTCGGGAATCGGATTTGCAATTGCTATACCACACAGGGACGAAGGTCCAGCCGGGGACCCGTGATGCGCGGGTCATGACAAGATCGGGCATATAAGCTATTAATACAATGAGTTACGCGATTCAAAGAACTTCAGGTTGCAGGAAGGAACGGAGAGGGACAACGCGCAAAAACGGCGAACTTTGCACCGCGCCGTTCGCTTTTTGCAACGGAAACGGAAGAAGGAGAAAGCCATGCAGAACCTCGTGATGAAGCATGTCGACGTATTCACGACGAATCCCTTCGGCGGCAATCCTGCCGGCGTCGTAACCGAAGCGGACTCGCTCTCGAGCGAGATGATGCTCGCGATCGCGGGGGAGATGAATCTCTCGGAGACGACGTTCGTCACGCTCCCCTCGACCGACGACGCGCTCTTCAGAATCCGCTTCTTCACGCCGAGCGAGGAAGTGAACCTGAGCGGCCATGCGATCATCGCTTCCTGCTACGCGCTCATCGAGGACGGAAGAATACCTCTGGAGGACGGCGTGACCAAAGCCCTCTTCGAGACGAGGGCCGGCCTCATTCAACTCGATATCCATTTCAGGCGCGGCGCGACGACTGCTTCCTCGAACGGCGGAACCGTCCTCGCGATAAACGGCGCACACGCCGGCGTGCTCGAGAAGATCATGCTCCATCAGGCCATCAAGCAGTATCGTCCCTCGAACATCACCGCGCGGGAAGTCGCGAAAATCCTCGGGTTCGACGTGGCGGAGATACAGAGAACGGGGCTGCCGCTCGAAATCATCTCGACGGGATTCGAGCAGCTCATGATCCCCGTCCTTCACAAGGAGACGATCCGCGACATGAATCCCGACCTCATCAAGCTCGGGCTGATCAACCGCACGTGCGGCATCCACACGAACCACGTCTTCGCCGTCGACACGTTTTCGACCGACTGCGTCGCCTACATGCGGCATTTCGCGCCGGTTCTCGGCATGTGGGAGGATCCCGCCTCGGGAACGGCGGCGGCCGGTCTCGTCTCCTATCTCCTGCGCCACGGCGTCGTCACGTCGGGAAACATGATCATCGAGCAGGGCAAGGAGATCGACAAACTCGCGCGGATTCTCGTCGAAACGGCGGATTCGGAGGACCCGACGATCGCGATGCGCGTAGGCGGTCTCGCCGTCACGTCGATCACGCGCGGGATCGCCGTCGAGAACGGGGCGCTCGTCGTTTCATGAGGAAGATCACTTCGGGAGCGAGAAGTAGAAGGTGGATCCGGCGCCCTTTTCGCTCGTCACCCATACCCTGCCGCCGTGGAGCTCCACGTAGTGCTTTACGAGCTTAAGGCCGATGCCGAGGCCGTCCTTCTCGCGCGACGAACCTCCGTCAAGCTGCATGAATTTCTCGAAAAGCTCGGGAATATCTTTCGCGTCGATGCCGGAGCCGTGGTCCCGCACCGAAACGACGACTTCCCGCTCCGCGTTCCGCGAGGAAATCGTGACCGCATCCCCATTTTGGCTGAACTTGACGGCGTTCGTGAGCAGGTTCACGCACGCCTGCCTGATCCGGAGCGGATCGAAGCTGATGATGGGAATGGTCTCGTCGAGATCCGTGAGAAGCGTGACGCCGTTCTGCATCGCGAGCGCCTCCGCGATCTTCGTCGATATCTTGACGACGTCGTTGAGGCTCGCCTCCCCCCGGTGAAGCATGGCCTGCGAAACCTCGACGCGGGAGAGATCGAGGAGATCGTTGATGAGCCCGAGAAGCTTGTTCGAATGCCCGTCGATCACGCGGAGAAACTCCGACCGCGTCTCGGCATCGATCGTCTGGCCCCGGTCCTCGATGAGCGTGCCCGTGTACGCCATGATGATCGACAGGGGCGTGCGGAGCTCGTGGCTAATGCGCCCGAGAAACTCGTTCTTGAGATCGTCCAGCTCGCGGAGCTTCTTGTTGATGGCCAGGAGCTCGGCGTTCTGGTCGGTTATCCGCTCCTGGAGCAGCGTTTCTTCGGTAATGTCGTGCGCGATGATGAGAACGTAGGGATGCTCCTTGATCCTGATGACCGACGCGCTGAGGCTCATGAACACGGTCTCGCCGTTCTTCTTGATGAACGGCATCTCGAGAGCTCCGGTGATCTCTCCCTTGAGAATCCCGCAGAACATCCCCTTCGCCGCCTCGCGGCGCTTGGGATGCATCAGCTCGTAGAACTCGCGTCCGACGATCTCCTCGCGCGTGTATCCGTAATTCTCGAGAAGCGCGCGATTGATCTCGACGTACTCCCCCGCGGAGTTCAGGAGCGCGATGACCTCGCGGGAGTTGTTCATGAGGTGCCCGTACTTCTCGCCGAGGTTCTCGAGCTCCCCGAGAAGCTGGCATTTCTCTATCGCGATGGAGGTGAGGCTGCTGAACCGCACGAGAAGATCGAGGTCGAAATCGGAAAAATGATCGAGATCGAAGCTTCCCACGTTCACCGTGCCGACGAGCTCTCCCTTCGCCAGAAGGGGAACGACGACGTCAGATTTGAGGGAATCCTCTTTCATGATCTCGCGGAACCGCGTGTCGGCGGGGATGTTGCCGCGCACGATCGGCTTCTTGTGGATCGCGACCCATCCGACGAGATTGCCTTCCTCAAGCGGCACGTAGCGCCCCTCCCCCGCTTCCCCGCCCGATTTGCGCCAGACGTGCCGGATGAAAAGGCCGCTCTTTTCCTTATCGTAAATGGCGACGCACCCGATGTCGTAGTCGATGACCTTCGAGAGCTCTTTCGATATGATCGAGAGAATCTGGTGGAGATCGTTCCGGGAGTTGATGACGTTCGCGATCTCCATGACCGCGGCGAGCTGCATCTCCTCGCCGGTCCGGTCGCGGCAAACGTCGCAATAGACGAACGAGGAATCGGTTTCTTCGAGCGATTTGTTCAAGGCTTCCCCGGAGGTTCGCGTTTTCGGCCGTGAATCGATCGTCGGCCCGCGCGCGCCGCGCCCCCGCGCGGACGGCACGCCCCGCGACGTGCAGGAAGCATTCCACTTTCGTCGAAATCGGGGCGAAAGCGCCGAGAACCTCGAGAAGCGGTTCCTCAGACGAGGAACGAGAAACGGCTCTTGAAGTGCCTGAGCTTCAGGTCCCTGCCGTATTCGACACGCACGCCCGGGATCCTGTCGCGATGATCGTAGAGAAGCTTCACGGCTTCCGCGGCCGCGAAGAGGTCGCGATCCTCGTACGCGAGGCGCGGAACGGCCGCACGCACGTTGTTCACGCGAGGCTCGGGCGGGATTTCCTTCTCGCCGTCGAACGTGCCGAAGGCGTAAAGCCCGAGCTCGCAGAAGCGGTGCCCGGCGATGAGAAGAAGCGACGTGAAGGCGATCCCCTTGAAGTCGTCGTCGCGGGCCGAGCCGTCGAAGAACCTGTCGATGTCGATATAGACCGCGTGTCCCCCGATCGGATGCACGACCGGGATCCCGAGCGCGGCGAGCCTGCCGCCGAAACCCTGCACCTGCCCGACACGGTAATCGAGATACTCCTGGCGCATCACGGTGCGCAGCCCCTCCGCGAGCGCCTTGAGGTCCCGCCCCGCGAGCCCCCCGTAGGTCGGGTGTCCCTCGGTCATGATCTGGTAATCGGTGATCTCGTTCGCGAAGTGCGGGAATTTCTCCGTGAAGAAGCTCTCTTCCCTGAGACAGATCGCCCCGCCGATGTTGCCGAGCCCGTCCTTCTTGAAGCTGATATGAAAACCGTCAGCGTGCGTGAACATCTCGTGCACGATGTCCTCGATCCGTCGGCCGGCGTACCCTTTCTCCTTCTGCTGGACGAACCACGCGTTCTCCGCGAACCGGCACGCGTCGAAGAAGAACGGCACCTTGTGCCTGCGCGTGATCTCGCGCACGCGCTTGATATTCTCCATCGAAACGGGCTGCCCTCCACCCGTGTTGTTCGTGATCGTGATATACACGAGCGGCACGCGTTCCCGCTCGGTCGCGAGGAGATTCTCGAGCTCCTCGAGATCCATGTTTCCCCGGAAGGGGAAAGACTCGTCGTTCGCGAGATGCTCGCGGCACGGGAGATTGAGCGGCACCATGAACTTGTCCTCGATATTCCCCTCGGTCGTGTCGAAATGCGAATTGCTCGGGACGATGTAGAACGGCTGCGGGGCGGCGGTTCCGTGCCCTTTCACCGTTTTCGCCCGGCGCTCGATCCGCGAGCGGAGCTCGGGAAGGAGATCCCCGGAGAGAGGCTTCGGCGCGGGCAATCCCCTCTGCTTGAGCTCGCGCGAGAGAACGCTGAAGAACGCGTTCTCCGCCGCGCGCCCCTGATGGAAAATGAAGAGCGGTTCGCGATCCCCCACCCGAAGGCCGCTCTTCTGGCGCCACGCGGGACCGAAGGTCGCGCCGACCTGCTCCTTGAGGTCGAAGTACCCCTCGTTCGATCCGTACGCCTCGTCCCCGAGGAGCATCGCCGCCCACTGGTCGACCGTCATCGTCGTCGTGCCGGAATCGGAAAGGAGATCGCAGCCGGGGATCTTGTCCGCCCTGAAGAGAAACGCGTTGAGCCCCGCCTCTTCGACGAGAATGCGTTTGCGCTCCTCGAAATCGGCGATCGAGCAGCCCCTGAAACGCACGGCGCCGTTGCGGTAGGGACGCGGCCGGTAATACGCGGAAGGTCCGGAAGGTAGGTCGAGCTGGCTTCGGAACAGCGAGATAAAATAATCGATCGGGTTCGCCATTAAAAAATCTCCTTCGGTGGCAAGTTCAGGGCTTCGCGCACCTCCCCGAGAGTCGCTTGCGCGACGGTGCGCGCGCGCGAGGCGCCGCTCATCAGAATATCCTTGATGCGATCGGGCTTCTCCATGAGCTCCCGGCGCCGCTCGCGAATGCCGCGGAGCGCCTCGTTCATCTTCGCGGCGAGCGCTTTCTTGCAGTCGACGCACCCGCGGAGACCCTCCTCGCACTCGCAGCGCACGGCGGGCTGTTCGGACTTGTTGTAGAGCCCGTGAAAAGCGTACACGACGCAGCCGTCGGGATGCCCCTTGTCGTTCTTCCGCATCTTGACGGGATCGGTGAACATCGCGCGCACGAGCTCCACCGTGCGCTCCTCCGAATAGCCGATCGAGATGCAATTGCCCGCGCTCTTGCTCATCTTCCTGTCGACGCTGTCGATCCCCGGAACCTTGGGAACCTGCGTGAGGAGCACCTGGGTGATCGGGAACACGTCGCGCCCGTAGAGACTGTTGAATCGCTGCGCGAGGTCGCGCGTCATATTGACGTGCGCCTCCTGATCCTTGCCGACCGGCACGAAATCCCCCTTGTAGACGAGGATGTCCGCCGCCTGAAGCGTCGGATAGCCGAGGAGCCCGTAGCTCGGGGATTCGATCTTGTAGCCGGAGATCATCTCTCTCACCGTCGGATTCCGCTCGAGCCAGCCGAGAGGCGTGATCATCGAAAAGATGAGATGGAGCTCGGCGACCTCGGGGACGTGCGACTGGACGAATATGGAACACTTGTCCGGATCGAGCCCCGCCGCCACCCAATCGACCGCCATCTCGACCACGTTCTCTCGCATCCGCGACACGTTCTCGTACCCGAGCGCGTCTCCCCCGCCCGGCGTCGTGAGCGCGTGCCAGTCGACGATGAAGAAGTAGCACTCGTAATCGTTCTGAAGCTTGACCCAGTTGTCGAGGGCGCCGTGAAGGTTGCCGAGATGGATGCAGCCCGTCGGCCGCATGCCGCTCGTGACCCTGCCCTTGCTCATTCCCGGCCTCTCCCTCCCCGAAGGCGCGATTCGAAGAGCGCCGCCTTCAGGCTAAAAAAAAATTAGGGGTGGCAGGACTTGAACCTGCAGCCCTCGGTTTTGGAGACCGATGCTCTGCCAATTGAGCTACACCCCTGTGGCCGGCCGATGCCGGCGCGAAACCGTATCAAGATAACAGCAATACGCGGCCAAAGTCAATAGCCTCCGACGAAAGGAAGCCCGCAAAAGGGCGCTCTCCGACGGCACGAGCGCGTCCCTTGTCCCCGCCCCTGTTGACCGCAAAAGGCCGTTGTGTTATATTCCGCTCCGTATTTCTGCAAGCTTTTCATCGAGAAGACACGCTGCGGGGCAGACGCCCCGCGCTCGGAAAAAGCAACCTGAACACACGGAGGTACCCGGTGATCACAAGCATCCCCAAGATCGAGATGCCGAAGAACGAGCCGATCTACGCGTACGGCCCCGGCTCGAAGGAGAAGGCCGAGCTCAAGGCGAAGCTCAAGGAGCTCGGCAGCAAGAAGATCGACATACCGTGCGTCATCAACGGACGGAACGTCCGCACGGGAAAGACGGGGCTCTGCGTCATGCCCCACGACCACAAGCACGTGCTCGGCACCTACCACAAAGCGGGCAAGCGCGAAGTCGAGGCCGCGATCAAGGCCGCCCTGGCAGCGAAGAAAGAGTGGTCGCACCTCCCGTGGGAGGCCCGCGCGGCCGTGTTCCTGAAAGCGGCGGACATTCTCGCCGGCGAGTACCGCGCGACGCTCAACGCCGCGACGATGCTCGGCCAGTCGAAGACCGCGTTCCAGGCCGAGATCGACTCCGCCTGCGAGCTCATCGATTTCCTTCGATTCAACGTGTACTTCATGAAGACGATCCTCGGCCAGCAGCCCGAGTCGTCCCCCGGCATGTGGAACATGAGCGAGGCGCGGCCGCTCGACGGCTTCGTCTTCGCCGTGACCCCGTTCAACTTCACCGCGATCGCGGGGAACCTGCCGACCGCTCCGGCCATCATGGGCAACACCTGCGTGTGGAAACCCGCCTCGAGCGCGGTCTACTCGGCGCATTTCATCATGGAGATCCTCAAGAAGGCCGGACTCCCGGACGGCGTCATCAACATGATCCCGGGACCGGGCTCGGTCGTCGGCGATCTCGTGCTCACGCACCCGGATCTCGCGGGCGTTCACTTCACCGGGAGCACCTCGACGTTCCAGAAGATGTGGGAAACGATCGGCACCAACATCAAGAGCTACAACCAGTATCCGAGGATCGTCGGCGAGACGGGCGGGAAGGATTTCATATTCGCGCATCCGTCGGCGGACGTGAAGCCCCTCGTCATCGCGATGGTGCGGGGAGCCTTCGAGTACCAGGGGCAGAAATGTTCGGCCGCCTCGCGCGCCTACGTCCCGAAGAGCCTCTGGCCGCGCGTCAAGAAGATGCTCCTCCACGAGATCTCGACGATCAAGATGGGCGATCCGGCCGACTTCCGCAACTTCATGACCGCCGTGATCGACAAGGCGGCCTTCGAGAGCATCAAGGGGTACATCACCTACGCGAAACGCTCGCGCGGCGCGAAAATCATCGCGGGGGGAGGCTGCAGCGACCGCAAGGGCTACTTCATCGAGCCGACCGTGATCGTGGCGAAACGGCCTGACTTCAAGACGATGCGCGACGAGATCTTCGGACCCGTGCTCACGATTTACGTCTACAACGACAGCCAGCTCGAGAAGACGCTCGGCCTCGTCGGAACGACGTCCCCGTACGCGCTGACCGGAGCCATCTGGGCGCAGGACCGCGCGGCGCTCGTCATGATGACCGAGGCGCTCCGCGACACGGCGGGCAACTTCTACATCAACGACAAGCCGACGGGCGCCGTCGTCAACCAGCAGCCGTTCGGCGGGAGCCGCGCGTCGGGCACGAACGACAAGGCGGGAAGCCTTCTCAACATGATCCGCTGGACGAGCCCGCGGACGCTGAAGGAGACCTACTGCCCGCCGGAGAACTACCGCTACCCGTTCATGTCGGAGGAATAAGCGCGTCGTTTTCGAGGCGATCAATGAAACGGCCGGGCCCTCTCGGGTCCGGCCTTTTTCTTACCTTGATAAGCACTGGTAGCGGGAGGCGGCGATGGCGCCGGACATTCCCGTGAACGAGCCCAGTTGGAGGCTCCGCGACTGGGCTCGGAACGGGAATGTCCGGCGCCGGGTCCCGCTTTACGCCGGCCGCTTCGTCGCGAGCTCGGCGAGGACCGCCTTGAGGAGCGTCCAGAACTTCTCGACCGACGGCATGTTGACGCGCTCGTCCGGCGAGTGCGGATGCTCGATCCAGGGACCGATCGAGATCATGTCCATGCCGGGGAACTTCTCGCCGATGATGCCGCACTCGAGACCGGCGTGGATCGCCTTCATCTTCGGTTCCACGCCGAACTCCCTGAGGTGCACCGCCTTCACGACGGCCAGAAGCTTCGATTCGAGGTCGGGTTTCCAGCCGGGATACGGATCGTTCTCCTCGACCGAGGCGCCTGCCAGCTCCGCCGCCGAACGAATCCGGTCGCGGAGCGCCTTGAGCGCGCTCGCGACCGAGCTTCTCGTCGAGAGCCCTATCACGGCCTCGTTTCCGCCGGTCGATATCGTCGCCAGGTTGTTCGAAGTCTCGACAAGCCCCGGGATGTCGTAGCTCATCGTCTCGACGCCGTGCGGCAGGGCGAGAAGAAGGTTCAGAAGCGACTTCTGGGATTTTCCCTCCATGACGCGGACGAACGAGCGTTCGGACGGCTCGAGCCTGACGCCGAGATTGACCTCGCGACCTCCGAGCTCCGCCGCGATCTTGGCCGCCTCGTCGCCGACGAGCGCCGACAGGTCGTCGACCGCGGTTTCCAGCACCATGAGCTCGGCCTCCGCCTCGCGCGGGATGGCGTTACGTTTGTTGCCTCCCTTGAGACCCGCGAGATGCATGGGCTGCGTGCGGGACGCCTTCCAGAGACAGCGCGCGAGGATCTTGATCGCGTTGCCCCGCTGCTCGTGGATATCGATCCCCGAATGGCCGCCCCGGAGCCCCGTCACCCTGAGGACGAAGCCCTTCGTGCCGGCGGGAGCGTCGAGAAATTCGATCTGGTGCTTGAGCGTCGTATCCCCTCCCCCCGAGCAGCCGATATAGACCGCGCCCAGCTCCTCGCTGTCGAGGTTCATCAGCATGTTCCCCTTCACGAAGCCGGACTTGAGCTTTCCGGCGCCCGTGAGCCCGACCTCCTCGTCCACCGTGAAGAGAAGCTCGAGCGGACCGTGGACGACGTCCTTTGAATCGATGATCGCGAGGGACGCGGCGAGCCCGATACCGTTGTCAGAACCGAGCGTCGTGCCCTTCGCCTTGAGCCATTCCCCCTGGAACTCGAGCTGAATCGGATCCTTGGAGAAATCATGCACGACGTCCGAGTTCTTCTCCCCCACCATGTCCATGTGCCCCTGGAGCACGACGGTCGGCGCGGCCTCGCGTCCCGGCGAGGCGGGGACGCGGATGACGACGTTGCCCGTCTTGTCCTGCTCGAAGTCGAGACCCTTTCCCTTCGCGTAGGCGATGAGGTACTCGGCGAGCTTCGCCTCCTGCCCCGAGCAATGAGGAATGCTCCTGATCTTGTCGAAGTGTTTCCACAGGTTCTTCGGTTCCATACCGCTCAATGACATGACGCCGACCTCCTTGAAATTGATTCTTGCGCAAGAATCGTCTATTATAGGGACCTGTCGGGAAACGGTCAAGTGCTTATATGCCAAGGAGGCTTCAGTGATCCACGAAATACCCGTCCGCACACGCTCGCGAAACGAGCTCGTCGATATAACGCCCGGCGTTCGCACGATCCTCGAGCAGAGCGGGGTGCTGGAGGGGATCTGCCATATCTACGTCCCCCACACGACCGCGGCGGTCACCGTCAACGAAAAGGCGGACCCGAACGTCGCCCGGGACGTCGTGGAAACGCTCTCGAGACTGATTCCGGAGGGCGAGGGATACCGGCACGCCGAGGGGAATTCGGACGCGCACGTGAAGTCTTCACTCGTTGGGGTTTCGGCGTTCGTGCCGGTGAGCGGAGGGGATCTTCTCCTCGGCACGTGGCAGGCGATCTATTTCTGCGAGTTCGACGGCCCGCGAACGAGACGGTGCCACGTGCGGATCCTGGGGGAATAAAAATGCCGCCTGACATGAACCCCAGCTCCATTTGGTGTGGAAAGCGATCCTAAGGGACTCTCACCGGAGCGTTGAAGGCTCTATCCTGTTTCCAGGTGGGAACCTCTCCCAGTTAAGCGGCTCATCTCCTAGGGGAAGAGATGGGGTTTTTGGTAGGATGGGATCGGCTCCGCATTTGTGTCAGGCGGCAAACCTTTCATCAGACTTCTTGTCGGTATGGACTATGCGCTAGTCTCTACCTCCTGATATGAGTTCCTATTTTAAAATTCTTCTTGTCTTGCCTCAGAGATGCCCTTAGTCCCTATCAAGTCTACCTCTCTACTATATCGGATGCCGGGAGGCATATCAATGAGTACAAGTCCTCATTTTGGCTCATCCACCTATTATACAGTCTTGAAACAAGATACGTTCCCGATCATGTTTCGACAAGCTTGATTTTGATCGCATACCTCACGAGCCCGGCCGTATCGTGAATATCGAGCTTCTCCATGATGTTCGCGCGGTGGTTCTCGACGGTCTTCTTGCTGATGAAGAGCGCCTTCGCGATCTCCGGGCTCGTGTGCCCCTCCGCGATGTACTGGAGGATCTCCCGCTCGCGCCTCGTCAGCTGGCTGAACTCGTCCGCCTTCTTGCCACGCTTCACCATCTTGACGTACGATTCGATCAGGCCCGGAGGAAAATTCGAGCTCAGATACGTCTCGCCCCTCGTCACCGCATGTATCGCGGTCATGAGCTCCTCGAGCGGCGCTTCCTTCACGAGATATCCCCTGGCGCCCGCCTCGAGCGACTTGAACACGTACTGCGGCTCGTCGTGGATCGTGAGCATGATGACCTTCATATCGGGATTGCCCTTCACTATCCTGCGCGTCGCCTCGATGCCGCCGAGACGCGGAAGCCCCACGTCCATGATGACGACCTGGGGGACGAGCTCCTTTACGATCTTCACCGCTTCGAGCCCGTCTCCGGCCTCTCCGATCACCTCGACGCCTCGCCCCTCGAGAAGGGGCCGCAATCCTTCGCGGACGATCGTATGATCCTCCACGATGACGATCCTGATCGTGTCAGCCATTGTCCGCCCCTATCGGTATCTTCACCCGCACCTTCGTGCCTTTTCCCGGCGAGGATTTGATATGAAAATCGCCTTCCAGATACTCGATCCTCTCCCGCATGCTCACGAGCCCGAGCCCTCGCGTGTTGTTTTTCGCCTTTTGTTTCGGAATCCCCCGGCCGTTGTCTTCGATTTCCATTATAACACACGGATAGCCCTGTGTCAGGGAAATCGACACCTTCGACGCACGGGCGTGCCGCACGACGTTCGTGAGGGCTTCCTGCGCGACGCGGTAGAGCGCGAGCGACACCGGGGCCGGCATCTCCTCGTCGAAGCCCGCCACCTCCAACTCGACGTCGAGCCCTTCGCCGCGGACGAAGTTGTCGATATACCAGTTGAGCGTCGGAACGAAACCGAGCTCGTCGAGCATCGCCGGATGGAACGATTTCGCGATCGTCCGCGTGTTATCCACCACGAACTTGATCTGCTTCCGTATCCCTTCGAGGGATTTCCGCTTGCAGGAGTCGAGAGGACCGAGCCCCTTCTCGAGCATCTCGAGCTCGAGCTTGAGGGCGGTGAGCGCCTGGCCCACCTCGTCGTGGAGCATGATGGAGCACTGGCGTTTTTCCTCCTCGCCGGAGTCGATGAGACGGGCCGTCAGCTCGTTGAGCTCCTTCTCGCGCTTTTCGAGCGCATCGAGAAGCTCGACTCTCTCCATCGCCACTCCGAACTGCTTCGCCGCGGTATCGAAGAAGCTGCGGAGGTCGGGATCCACTGACTTCGCCTCCGGCAGACCGAAGATCGCCATATAGTCCCGGTCATTGCCCGTCCTGAATACGGTTGCAATCGTCCGCTTGATCCCCATGGCCTTTCGTATGTCGGGGTTCCCCCCGTCGTGACCGGGCATATCCTCTTCCATGACGAACGTACGGCGCGACGCCGCGATCCGATCGAACGCCATATCCCTGCCCGCGAGCGGAATGCGCCTCACGCGCTCCTTCACGCGCGGAGGGAGGCCGAGTGAATCGACGAGCACGAAGTCCCTCTTCGCCTTGTCGATGAGATAGAACCCGCACGTCTTCGCTCCGACGAACTCGCCGAGAAGCTTCATGATCCTTCTGATGATCGCCGCCCGGCTCCGCGTCCTTGTCATGACCTTGTGCATCTCGTTGAGGAGCTGGAGCTCGACGTTGCGGCGGGCGATCTCGCCTTGCATCTGCACGAGATCGGTGACCTCCCTCAGAATCACGAGAGCGACCGGCGGATCGCATTCCCGGATGACGTTGGCCGTGATATGGACATCGTGATAGACGCCGTCCCTGCGGACCGTCCCGAACTGATACGAATAGGAGCCGTGCTTCTTGAGCTCTTCGGTCACTTTGTCGAGGATGGGGAGAAGCTCCGGGCGCTCATAATCCCTGAATTTCTTGCCCCGCATATCCGTATTTTCGTCCAGCGCGTGTATCCTGAGCCACGCCTTGTTATGATACAGCACGATCCCGTCAAAGCCTCCGATGATGATGCCGTCCGTCGAATAATCGAAGGCCGTCAGGATTACGTCGGCGACGTTCTTCGGGTACTTCTTCATCTTCGTCGCGAACCTCCGCCGTGGCGACGCCTTCGGTGCCATTCAATCCCCTCCTGAAGCAGCACTGTCCTTATGCGAGAACTTGAGACTTGTACCCCTTGAAACCCGAGCCTATTATAGAGCATGAAAGGAGTTTTTCATACAGAAAGTAATGCGGGGCGCGCGCGAGGCCGCTGCCCGCGCTCCCCGCGCATGGAGGAACCGTGAAAATATCGCTCGCGAGAACGCGCCTCGAGCTTCGGCACACCTTCCGCATCGCGCGGAGCGCGGACGAGTTCAGGGAATCGGTGATCGTGCGCCTCGAGGAGGACGGCGTCGAGGGCCTCGGCGAGGCGGCGCCGTCGCCGCGCTACGGCCAGAGCGCCGAATCGGCTGAGCGGGCGCTCGCGTCGATCGATGGTACTCTCCTCGAGCCGGCCGGGCACATCGAGGACGCTCTCGCGCGAGCCGCGGGGCGGCTCGCGGGAGAGTGGGCGGCCCTCGCCGCTCTCGACGTCGCGCTCCACGACCTTCTCGGCAAGACGCCTCGGAGCCCCGCTCTACGCGCTGCTCGGCCTCGACCCCCGGAAGACGCCCGTGACTTCGTACACGATCGGGATAGACACGCCGGAGATCGTCGCGGAGAAGATCCGCGAGGCGGAGGGCTTTCCCGTCCTCAAGATCAAGATGGGGCTCGAGAACGACCGCGAGATCATGGAGACGGTGCGCGCTCGCACCGATCGCCCGGTGCGGATCGACGCGAACGAGGGCTGGACGCGGGACGAGGCGCTCGAGAAGATGCGGTGGCTCGAAGGGCTGAACGTCGAGCTCGTCGAGCAGCCGCTCCCGGCGGCGGATCTCGAAGGCGTAAGGTGGCTCGCCGCACGCACGTCCATTCCCATCTTCGCCGACGAGAGCGTCCGGGTCGCAAGCGACGTCCCGAAGCTCGCGGGAGCCTTCCACGGGATAAACATCAAGCTCATGAAATGCGGCGGAATACGCGAGGCGCTCCGGATGATCCACACGGCGCGCGCGTGCGGGATGAAGGTGATGCTCGGCTGCATGATCGAGAGCTCGATCGGGATCACCGCGGCGGCGCATCTCTCGCCGCTCGCGGACTACGCCGATCTCGACGGCAATCTCCTCATACGAAACGACCCCGCGGCCGGAGTGACGACGCTGAACGGGAAACTCGTGCTGCCGGAAGGCCCCGGGCTCGGCGTGAGCGCTCAGGGAAGGCCCGGTCGCGAGCGCTCCCGGGCGCCCGCCTGCTCGATGAGGGCCGCGCGGATCAGGCTCTCCGCCTCTTCGACGAGGCCCGCGGAATATTCGAATCGTCATCGCCGCGTTCGGCCGCGCATAATAGAGGACGATCCCTCCCGTGCATTCGATGCCGAGCTTCTTGAGGGCGAGCGCGTACACGGCCGCCTGCGGCCGGTAGATCTCCATCCTCTCGCTCGCGCGCTCCGCCGTTACGTCGTCCGTCTTGTAATCGACGAGCGTCCAGCGGCCATTCTCCTCGAAGAGAAGATCGATCCTCCCCTCGATGAAGTTCCCCTCCCAGGGCACGGCGAAGGGCACCTCGCGGAAGCAGCGCGGCGAACGCGACGCCCGCGAGATGAGATCGGACCCGAGCGCGGCCGCGGCGACGAGCTCGAGCTCGGGGACGGCGTCCTCGATTCCGAGCCCGGAGGCGACCGACGCCGCCAGGGCGCTCGGGGAACTCGTATCCGAAAAATCGGCGAGCTCCATGATCCGGTGAAACGCAGATCCGAAGAGAAGCAGCCGGTCGCGGGACGGGCGGTCTGCGTCGGAGCGTGCCGGGGAATCGCCCGGACCGGACGCCGGGGGAAAATCGACGGGAGGCGCAGGCGCGAGCGCCTCGCCGCCCAGCTTCGATGGGGCGAGCACGAACGGCGCCTTCGCCGCTTCGGCGAGGAGCCGCTCTCGCGCGAGAACCCATTCGGATCGTTCCCGCGCGGCTTTCGACGCGGCCTCCCGCGAGGGCTCCGTGAACCTCGTGAACGGACGCGGCTTCCCGCGCAGGGGAGGCAGGGATGAGAGAGAGAGGTCCCCCACATGCGCCGACCGCGACGGCTTATCATCCGTCCCCGCTCCGTGTGCGCCGGTCCCGGCCTCGCCGTCCGCATCCGCTCCGCCCGCGGCTGCGCCGAGCCGCGCCTTGATGAGTCCGAAGTAGCTCCCCTCCTTCGGCATGCGCGGTATGACGAGCATGTCTCCCGCCCGCGTGGCGGCGACGTAGAGAAGACGCACCGTCTCCGCCGCCTCGCGAGCCTTCTCCTCCTCTTCGAAGCGCCTCGTGATCGCTCGTCTCGAGAAGCCCGAGCTTGAACGAGATGCGGCTGCCCTCTTCGACGAGAATCCGGTATGAAGCGCGCCTGCTCTGGACGAGGTTCGCCAGGATCACGACGGGGAACTGAAGCCCTTTCGCCTTGTGGACCGTGAGGAGCCGGACCGCGTCGTCGTCCTCCTCTATGATGGGGGACTCTCCTTCAGCCGAGGCGAGCGCCTCCTGATCCCTGAACCAGCGGGCGAAACGCCGGTACGAAGCCCCCTTTTCCTCGAACGCGCGCGCGCTCGAAACCGCTTTTCTGACGTTCGAGACGCGCTGCTCGCCGTGCGGCCGGAGCAGCGACAGCTCGAGAAATTTCGTTCGCCTGAGAAGCTCGAGAAGCGTCCCCGAGGGCCCGAGCTCGTTGCGCCGCGCGTGGAGCCCGGCGAGGAGATCGAGCGCCTCGCCGAGATCGCCCGGCGTATCGGCCGCCCCCTCCCCCGGATCGAGATAGTCGAGCCGGCCGCCGCTCCTCGTGAAGAGAAAGATATCCTCGTCGCTCGCGCCGAACATGGGCGAGCGCAGGACGGCGACCAGGGCGAGCGGATCGTACGGATCCTCGATCGCCCAGACCGCGGCCGCGAGGGTCCGTATCTCCTCGCGGGCGTAGTAGAGCTTCCCCCCTTCGACGACGTACGGAATGCTTTCCGCGCGGAGCGGCTCTTCGTAGTGGTCGATGCCGGTCGTCCCGGGATAGATCACGGCGACGTCGCCGTATTTCACGGGGCGCATTCCGCGCGTCCTCGGATCCATGACGGCCGCCCCGTCCTCGATGAGCTTGTGGATAAGCCTCGCGATCGCCTCTCCCTCGCGGGCGCGAATGGTCTGCGTCCTGGAATCCCCCTCGGCGAGCTCGAGATCGAAGAGCACGACCGGAGCGCCGCTTCCGGAACGGAACGGATGGATCGCCTCGTATCGCGGCTGGAAAATCCCGTCGCCGGAAGGCTGCATGATCTCCGAGAAGGTCTCGTTCACCCATTCGACGACGCCGGGCACCGACCTGAAATTCTCCACGATCGAAAGCAGCTCGCCGCTCCCGGAGAGACGCTCCTTCACGCGCTCGTATATCTCGATGTCGGCCTTTCTGAAGCGATAGATGCTCTGTTTCGGATCCCCGACGATGAAGAGCTTTCCGGGCGCCGGCTCGGACCGGCCGGGACGGCCCGCGGCGCCCGCGCCGGGGCCCTCCGCGGCGCCCGCGAGAAGATAGACGATCTCGGCCTGAACCGGGTCCGTATCCTGAAATTCGTCGACGAGAATATACCGGTAGCGATCGCGGAGCGTGTCGAGCGCGCTCCCGCTCCTCAACAGCTCGCGCACCTTGATCAGGAGATCGTCGAAATCGAGAACGCCGAGAGCCGCCTTCCGTCTCTCGACCGAGGCGAGAAACTCGTCGAAGAATCGTTCGAGGCCGTATCTCAGAAAATCGGAGAGCTCCGTTCGCGCCGATTCCCGGAATTCGTCGAGCTCCCCGAATATCCCCTTCTGCTCCGCGCAGGTCTCCGCCGGCCGCCAGTTTTCCCGGCTCCCCTTGTTCTTCGGGAGCTTGATCGTAAGGAGAAAGCGCGTGAGGTCGTCCCCCTGGAGCAGGTCGAGCGCCTCCATCTTCGCGGCGAATTCCCCGATCGCGAGGCTGCCGCGGTCCGCGGGATTCGCGCAGTGATCGCGCTCGAGCGCCGAAAGCCGCGCGGCCGCCGCGGCGAATCCGTTCCGGAGCTCCGAGGAGGGATCCATATTCGACGGGGGCACCCGTATGCAGTCTCCCGGAAGCGAAATGCCGCCGAACATCCGCTCGCACGCGCGCTCGGCCCGGTGAGCGTACAATTCGGCCGCGAGAGCGCCGAAATCGTCTATCGAGCCTCCGAAGAAGATGAACCGCCTCAGCGTCTCCTCCCACACCTCCGCCCCGCGCGCGAGAAAATCGCTCCAGCATTCGTCGAAGAAGAGGGCGCTCTCCAGCGCGTCGAGCTGGCTGTAATTCGGATCGACGCGCGCTTCGACCGGATACTCCCTCAGTATCGTCGCCGCGAAGGAATGGATCGTGGAGATCGGCGATCGCTCGAGCTCGTCGAAGGCCCTCTCGAGATTGGCGCGAGCCTCCCCGGCGAGCGCGCGATCCGCCAGGCGTTCGAGGATCTTCTGCCTCAGCCTGATCTTCATCTCCCCCGCGGCCTTCTCGGTGAACGTTATCGCGACGATCTGGCTGCAGGAGGCCTTGCCGCTCTCCAGGATGGACAGGAATCGACCCACGAGGAGGCTCGTCTTGCCCGTGCCGGCGCCCGCCTCGACGCAGAACGATGTCTCGAGATCGTCCACGGCCCGTCGCCGCGCCGCGTCGTCCACGGGCGCTTCGCGTCTTCTTCCGACGCCTCCGCTCATGCCTCCTCCCCCTCGCCTCTCATCTCGACGTACGAACGGGCGCGCTCGTCATTGGCCGCCTTGATCCCGAAGAGACGGGCCATGCCGGCCGGGCAGGCGATCTTGACGTCGCAGTTCCTGCATCCCTGGTCGTCGGCGGGCGCGAAGAAGACGCCGCCCTCGACGCCGCTCGCGATCACGTTCACGACCTTCGCGAACGCCTCCCTGCTCTCGTCCCACCTGTCACCGAAAAAGGAGACGACGTTCTTCCCCTCGCCGATTCCCACGCGCCGGTATCGCGCCTCTCCCCGGCGCAGATCGATGCCGAGAATTCCGGACGCCGCCAGAAGATAGACGGGAAGCTGGAGGGCCGATCCCCGGGCGAGATCCTGGTCCTTGCCGTTCAGCTTGCCCGTTTTGTAGTCGACGACGCGGAACCGGTCGCCGCCCGCGGTATCGATCCGGTCGATCCGCCCATGGAAGAGCACCGTCCGGCCTCCGCACTCGAACGGCAACGTCGAGCCGGTCGCGCTCCCTGCCGAATGATTTCTCGAAAAGCTCCGGCACGAAATCGCACGCCCTCGAGCCGCTCTTCCTCGAGAAATAGCAGAACCGACTCGCGCACGAGGCGCTTCTCCATATCCCAGAAAACGGGAAACCCGACGCTCGCCGTCGTTCGGGAAGCTCTCGAGCAAGCGATCGATGACTCTTTCGGCGATCGCGCGCACCTCGCCCGGGGGAGCGGCGCCGAGGGGAAGAAGCCCCCTCTCCTTCAGCTCGCCGAATATCCGCGCGAGTATCTTGTGTATGAGCGCCCCTCGCTCGAGAGGGCCGATGGAGATGACGCGCTCGGGTTCCTCGACCGCCTCGATATTCAGCACGCGCGTGATAAAGTAGGCGAACGGGCATCGCGCGTACGTTTCGAGCGACGTCGGGGCGAAGCGCCCGCCCTTCTTGCCGAGCATCGCGCGAAGCTCTTCGAGCGCCTCCCTCGACGAGAACACGCCGTCATACGCGGTGAATTTCCGCGCCCCCCATCGCTCGCGGACGAGCCGCGCGCCCTTCGAGAAGAACGGATTGTCCGGGAGAGAACCCGAACCGCCGCGGTATTCGCGCGCATTTTCGAAATCGAGCTCGTGGGCGCTCAGGATGCCGGCGCCGCGCGCCGACGGGGAGCCCCGCGGAACGCGCTCGTAATCGAGCCCCGGGGCGTGCGCCCCGTCGATCGAATACCCCTCGATGAACCGGAGAAAGGAGGAAGGGATGCGCTCCCTGCCCGTTCCTTCCTCGAATCTCGGATAGCTGCACACGAGCTCCTCGCGCGCCGACGCGCGGGCGATCTCGAAGAGGAGCGCCTCCTCGCTCAGACGCTCCGCCTTTTCGGGGAGAACGAGCGCGCCGTTCGACGCCGCGTTGAGCTCTCTGCGTTCCCGGTCGCCGAGGAACGGGTCCTGTCGCACCGCCGTCGGGAAGATCCGTTCGGCGAGCCCCGGGACGAAGACCGCCTCGAAGGTGAGACCTCGCGCCTGGGCGAGCGAGAGGACGGCGACTCCCTCGCCGCCGAAACGCCCAGCGGATCGAACGGCGTTCGCAAGAGAAGCCTCCGCGATCCGGGAGAATTCTTCGAACGAAACGGATGAACCGAGGCGGTCGAGCGCGCCGAGACTCTCGATCGCGGCGCACGCCGGTTCCAGATCTTCCGCCTCCGGGAAAAGCTCCCGCGCGAGGGCGGAGAAGGCCTTCGCGCGGCCCTGCCATGAGGCGGCGGCACGCACTGCCTCCCCGCCGCGGACGATTTTCCCGATCGCCGTATCGACCTCGAGCGCGGCCGCGAGAGCCCCGGCGGACCCTTCGCCCTTCCCGCGCGCGAGCCGCAGTCTCTCGACGAGCGCGGCGCTCTCCTCGATCCATCCCCGCTCGCCGACGAGGCCCGCATCGGCGCTCAACCGCGCCCAGAGCGAGAAACGGTCGACACGCGTTCGATCCGCTTCGGGCGGGCGCAAAGGCGCCGATACGAGAAACTCGACGAGATCGCGGCGCTCCATCCCGCCGCCGAGAATCTCGAGAAGCCCGAGCGCTCCGCCGAGCGCCGGCCCGGCCTCCGCCGCGCCAAGCGCGTGCATGGAGCAGGGAATCCCCGCTTCGCGAAAGACCTCCCGGCAGAGCGGCGCATACGTCTCGACCGAGGGGACGAGGACCGCGACGTCGAAGAACCGCGCGCCCTTCTTTCCCGAGCGCGCGAGAATCCTCCGGGCGATCTCCCGCACCTCCTCTTCTTCCCCCGGAACGTTCAAAAGCTTCGGCTTCGGAGCCGGCCTCGCGCCCTTCGTCGGGCCGGCGGAATCGAACGGCCCGAGGCCCTGCCGTTCGAGCGTCGCGCGTCCCCGCGCGGCGAACCGGTAGGCCTCCCCCGAGTCCCAGGGCATGAACAGCGTCACGTCGCACTCGCGCGCGAGACGCGCGAGGAGCCGCCGCTGCATTTCGTTGAAATCGTAGAATCCGTAGGCGAATACGCGCTTCCCGAGCGACCGCGGGAGCTCGCTCGAGAGGGCGGTTACGAAGCGGGTCTGGATATCGCCGCCGAGCGAATCGATCCGTTCCCGGAAGCGATCGTAGAGGGAGAGCACTTCCCGCGCCTTCGCGCCGGCCCGATCCTTCGAGACACCGGCGTCGAGAATCGCCCTCGAGACCCGGGACGTGCATCCCGCTTCGGCGAGATCGTTGAAAGTCGCGATCAGGGCGTCTGCAAAGCCCTTCGTTCTCGCCGCTTCGGCGAACCCCGATGAGGTCGCGCCCTGCGCGACAAGCTCCCCGACGACGACCCGGTCGGCGAACGGGGGCGCCGCGGCGCCGGCCCCGCCCTCCGCTTCGCGGGCGATGAGGGTCGCGAGATCGGCGAACGTGACGAAGCGCACGTTGAAGAGCCCGCCGGATCTCTCCGCGAGCTTTCTCCGCAGGTACGCTCCGAGAAGGTTCGAGCCGACGAGAATCGCGAGCGGCTCGAACGGATCGTCCCGCCGGGCCGCCGCGAGGCGATCGCCGAGCGCCGTCTCGAGCTCGAAACCGGGCGTTCCGAGTAGTGCGTTAAAACCCATTTCAACCGCGCAGCGTTATGTGCCGCTCCTCATCCGCCTCCTCATGAAAATGGCGGCGATGACGACGAGCGCGAGCACGAGGACCGCCGCGACCGAAGGCGTGAACAGCGGGACCATCTCGGGCTCCACGACGTGGATGACCTGAACGCAGGTGTCGTAGAGAGCGGGATCGCCTGTCGTCCACATGATGAGCCGCAGCGTATCGTACGTGCAAGCGATCGCGGCGCCGGCGTTCACGATGCCGTAGAGATCCTCGCACTCCCCGCCGGGAACGCTGACCGAACCGCTCGTGTTGAGCGCCGGACCGACGTGCCCCTTGCTCGTGATGACGTAGCCGTAGCTCGTCGGCGGCGCGCATTCATCCTGGTTGCAGATCGCGAACGGAACGTACGCCTGCGTCTGTCCGCGCTCGACGAGCGTCAGGGTATCCTGGAGAATCGCGAGCGCCGGCGGCGCCTCGACGACCTGAACGATCAGCGTATCGGCCGAGTAATATTCAACGCCCGTCGTGGGACGGGTGTTCGGATCGTTGCAGTCGGCGATCCCGGGCGCGCAGGCGCCGTTCGCGCCCGTATACGCGACCCGCGCGACGATCGTATCGTACGTCGAAATACCCGCCGAACACGAGACCGTGACGCTCACGTCCTGGTACCAGAGATAACCCGAGCCCAGGACTATCGGCGTTTCGAGCGGAGGGCTCGCGGCGATCGCCCACCCCTTCGCGGAGCTCGCGTGGAAGCACAGCGTATCGGACGCCTTGCAGCCGGCGGGAAGCCATGTCGCCGGGGAGTTGTAGGGCCCGAGACGGTACGTGAGGGTCTGCCCGGCGTATGCGCTCGCGAAATCGTTGCCCGGTTGATTGTACGGCAGGCCGTCGTATTCTCCCCATCCGTAGCGGAGCGCCGGATCCCCATCGATCGTCACGGGCCGGGGTTCGACCCGCGCGCGGATGCCGACGTCCCCATAGTCATAGTTGCCGCCGTCGAGCGCGGCCCAGGTCCCTGAAGCGCCCGTGCTGCTCACATAGGACTTGTTCGTCTCCATGGGTCCGGAATCGTCCATGGGAATCGGGTGGGCATAGCCCGGCGTGTTGAACCTGACGACGACGTAGATGTCGTTGTTCGAATAGACGGCGAGCGGCGCGGGGAGCGGAACGCTGTAGTACCCCGCCTCGGTCTTCGTCCCGCTCACCGGGCCCGCGATCAGGTTCGACGGAGCCGTCCCGTTGAAATCGTCATAGATGGAGATCGTATAGCTCGTGGGCGCCCAGACGGCCCACAGGTCGACCGCCTTGAGGAGCCGCCCCTCGGGCGGAAGTCCGGTCGGCGTGAACTTCACGAGGGCCCAATCGTCGTAATCGCCGTAGCCGACGGAGGTCCACCAGCCCCATTCGTCGTAGTGATATATCGTCTCGTTCGGGTCGTAGCTCTTGTAGCCGGTCAGCACCGAAACGTTCTGGCCGATCCGCGCGCTGCCGTAGCGGATGTAGAAGTATCCCGCCGCGCCCCAGGTCGCGCCCCACGAGTTCTTCACGATCCAGCCGCCGTTTCCGCCGCACATCGCGTCGTCCCATCCGACGATGAGAACGGCGTGGTTCTGGGCCTCCGTGCCCGTGTAGACGAGACAGCCGACGCCGTTATACGTGCTGAAGCCCGGGAAGCTCCCGTATATCCCCGTAAAGACGGGGCCGTAGGTCATGATCGCGTTCTTGATCGCGGTGACGTCATCCGCGATGATTCGCCATTCCGTCACCCGATCGTGGTGCCCGCACGCGGGGTTCACGCAGGCCGGATACGGACATCCGCCCGGGTACGCGTTGCAATTCTCGTAGACGCTGCCGAGAAGCGTGAGATAGTTCGTCGAGATCCACGCGTTTCCGCCGCTGTTGCAGTTCGTGCCGACCGGATTGCAGGCGACGACGTTGACTTCGGACAGGTCGTACGCCGCGGACTCCCGGATCAGCCTCTTCGATTCGAGATCGCCGATGGTCGCGAAGGCCCAGCAGGTGCCGTACGGGTTCTGGTTCTTGACCGGGGTGACGCCGTTCATCGTCCGCCAGTCCCACGAAGCGGGGGGCGCCAACTGGCCGAGGAGAGACTTCGCGTGCGGCCGAAGCCCCTTCATGTCGACGGGCGGAGGCAGAAGGCCGAAGCTATCGGCAGGGGAAACATACACGGGTTTGGGAGCCTTGAGCGGCCTCTCGGCGCAAAGATCTCCGGCAAGAAAGCAGGATCCGATGACGGCGAAGAGGACAGTGGCGAACCATCTCGATGATCTCATGTCTTGGACTCCCCGGTGCGACCGCCGCGATCCCGGCTTCGGAGAGCGAGACGAAGCCGGAGCGTTCTCGACGCCGGAGCGTACCAGATGGCCATTTATTCTTCAATACGTTATCTGACGGCCATATTATCGTTGAGCGCGTCGCCGCGCAGCATGTATCATGCTCTCGTCGGCACGCGAAGGGGTATTTCGTCACCATGCAAAGTCGCTCGAGAATCCGTATCGGACTGGTCGCTCTCCTCGCGCTGTCGCTGCGCCCGGGCGCCGCGCTCGCGATCGATAATTCGTCGGCGAGGATATCCTCGCTCGGAGGGGATCACGTCGCGGGCGTCATCCCCGATCTCTACACCGATCTCACCGTCAATCCCGCGTACGCGCTCTTCGCCGACAAGCTGGTCGTGTGCTACGCCAAACGAGGGAACCGAGGCTACGCTCCGTCGTTACCCTACCTGACGGAAAGCTCGGGCAACTTCTACGGCTCTTCGATGCTGGTGAACGAGCTCTCCGCCTGGGGAATCAGGCTCTCCTCGTGGCGGGCCGCCGTGTTCGCGCAGTGGGAGCTGTATCGGCCGGAAAGCGAATGGTCCGATCCTTCGATCGACGTCGACCTGCAATATGTTTCGAGGCTGCGCAAATACCAGCGCGACGGCAGCGACGATTTCGCGAGAATCGACCTTATCGCCGCCCGCGCGCTCGGCGATCGATACGCGCTGGGGTTCCGGCTGCAGGGCTGGGGATACAGCAACTTTTTCTCGGAAATGAACACCTACCTGAGCGATGAATACCGGGATCCGTTCTTCAGCCGCCTCAGTTACCAGCGCAGGCAAACGAACGCGCGATCGTTTCTCGGGCAGCGGCTCTCCTTCGATTTTCAAGCGGGAATCGTGAAATCGAACGACGCGGGCCCCGAAACGGATCTCGCGCTCAGGGCGTCGCTCGACAGATTGGATTACCGGAAAGAAAGTTACGATCTGGATATATCAAAGGAGTTCGACGCGTCGAGCGAGTTCGACGCCTACAACTACTACCGGTACCACTGGAACGACGCCCGAAGGGGAGATCTATGGAACTTCGCTTTGACGTTCCGCCACTCATTTGACGGCGGCATCCGCGTGTTCGCGGGAGGCGGCGTCTCGACGTGCTCGTACGAAACCGCATGGAGCGACAGCGAGGATCGCGTGCGATGGGGTTGGTCGAGTCCCGTCGATCAGACGGTTGCCGGGGCGTTCGACGGTGAAGGTTCGCTCATCCGCGGGAGCTGCTTCTTCAAGGGAGGCAAGATCTTCAACCTCCACGAGACGACCGATCTGCACCTCGGGCTGCGCGGCGTTTTCGCGCGCACCCGCACCGAGGAGGAGCCGCTCGTCCATTACGCGATCGCGGCGGAGGGGGAAGAATCCGCCGTGCGGATCGAGCAGCCGACCCGGCTCGAGTCGATCGAAACCTCGCTCGATCTCTCCGTTCCCATTTCCGTCGAATTCCGGCCCTCGGGCTTTTTCACGTTCTTCTCGAGCTTCATTCTCACGGGAAGATGGGACAAACAGGCCGTCACGCAACCGACTCTTTCCTTCTTCCGCTATAATCCGCCGGTCGCGGGATACTCGGCGAACGGGGCACATCGCGCCGGAGCCTCTTCCCAGATCGTCATCGAGCCCGAAGCTTATTCGACCGACTGGGAAAGAAACCTGTCCACGGGCGGCGCGGTAACCCTGGGCTTCTCGCTCCATTACCGGGACAGATTCTTCATAGACGTTTACTCGGAGACGGAAATCATCCCGACCTATCTCGCGAATCAGGCATTCGACATCCGCTACGTCTTCTAGGAACCGTTCAGCGAATCCTTTCCCCGCCGACATGCCTGAGAAAGAGCCCGCCCCGAGTTGCGGAATCGTCGAAGAGCGCGCGATGAATCGCGTATGAAGCGGCGTCTTCGAGGATATTGCGCGAGAGAATTTCCTGCAGAATCGTGATCCTCTTCGGATAATGCATGAGCACGACGCGGGACGAGTCGGCGATCCCGGCGAGCTCGCACGCCGCGGAGACGGCCTCCCGCATGCCGCCCATCCCGTCGATGAGCCCGTTCGCCGCGGCCTGCGTTCCCGTCCACACCCGTCCCCGTCCGAGGGAGTCGATCGAATCGACCGGCATCTCGCGGAAGCGCGCGATCTCCTCGATCCAGCCCCGGTAAAACGCCCAATGCTCCTCCCTGACGAGCGCCCATTCGTCGTCGGAAAAATCGCGGTAGTCCGAATAGATGAGCGAATTCTTCCCGGTGCCGATCTCGTCCTTCGTCACCCCGAGCTTGTTGTAGAGCCCCCGCGCGTTCATCTTGCCGGTGATCGATCCGATCGAGCCCGTGACGCTCGCCGGCATCGCGATGATGCGGTCGGCGCGGTAGGCGATCTCGTAGCCGCCCGAAGCGGCGACGTCCGACATCGAGACGACGACGGGCTTCTCCTTCGACGTCAGCTCGACCTCGCGGGAGATCATGTCTCCGGCGATACCGTCCCCGCCCGGAGAGTCGACGCGGAGAATCACCGCCTTGATCCCGTCGTCCTCCCGCGCCCTGCGAAGCTCGTCGATGATCGTTTCGGAGCCCATCGTGAGACCGGACATGGGATCGAAGCCGCTCTCCCCCGTCGTGATGAGCCCCTGCGCGTGGATGACCGCGACGCGCGGGCCGTCGAGGACGGCGGCCGCGCGCTTCCCGCGGAGATACTCATGCGAGCCGACGAGCCGCGTATCTTCCTTCTCGAAGCGCGCCTCGATCTCGTCCCAGTAGCGGACGCCGTCGATGATCCCTTCGTTGAAGGCGCGCGCGGGCGAGAAGAGCCCGCGATCGACCCACGCGAGCACGGCGTCCGTGCCGCAGTCGCGCGCGGCCGCGACGTCGGCGACGTATCTCTCGAAAATATCGCCGAGAAGCAGCCGGGTCATCGCGCGCGATTCCGGCGACCGTTCCTTCCCGGTGTAGGTCTCCGCCGCCGACTTGTACGCGCCGATCCGGTCGATGTTCGGATTGATTCCGAGCTTGTCGAGGGCGCCGCGGAAGAAGATCGCGCTCGACGAGGGCCCGGGGATGACGACGTAGCCGGCGGGCGGCATGAAGATGGAATCCGCCGCGCAGGCTATCAGATAGTGGTGCCCTTCGAGAACGCTCGAGAAGGCGACGACCGGCTTCCCCGACTTCTTGAAGCGATCGATCGCGGCTTTGAGCTCCTCGCATTTCGCCGCGCCGGCTCCCGACGGAAAGATCTTGAGCACGAGCCCCTTCACGCGGGCGTCGCGCGCCGCGGCGTCGATGCATGCGAGCGCGTCCGCGAGGGTGAGCTCGCGTCTCCCGAAAAAGAGGCCGGGGGAGAACGAGGGATGATACTCGAGCATCTCGCCGCCGATTTCGAGAACGATCGCTGAATTCTTGGCGACCGGCCGGCTTTCGGGCCCGAGGCTCAGAATCGCCACGACCGGAATCACGACGAGAAAACCGAGGAGAAAGAACGCGAGGATCAATCGCTTCGCGTGATCGGTCATGGAAGAAACCTCCGTTCGTGAGCGGCTATTTGTCTCCGGCCTCTCCGAAGTTGCCCTGCTTCATCGCGACGATGCAGGCGAGGCAAATCGAGGCGAGCTTCGAGCGGGACGAATCGCCGCGGGAAGCGAGGATGATGGGAATGCCCCCTCCCGCGACAACCCCCGCGAGATACGCGCCCGAGGATACCGTGAGCGTTTTGTAAACGACGTTCCCCGCTTCGATGTCGGGCATGACGAGAACGTCGGCGTTGCCCTTGATCTGCCCCTTGTAGTTCTTCTCGGACGCGGAACGCGGATCGATCGCGACGTCGAGCGAGAGGGGCCCCTCGACGACGCAATCGTCGCGATTCTCGTATTCCTCGGCGAGAAGCCCGGCGAGGATCGACGACTCGACGCTCGGATTGCGCGTCTCGACCGCCGAAATGACGGCCACTTTCGGCTTCGGGATATTGAGATAGCGGAGCACCGTGAGGGCGTTCTCGAGTATCATCTTCTTCTGCGCGAGGTCGGGATTCGGGTTCACGGCGGCGTCCGTGACCGTGAGAAGCTTCGGGTACGTCGGTATCTGGAACACGCCGACGTGGCTGTAGATGCGCCCCTTCTCGAGCTTCCCGCTCCGCTTGAGATAGGTGAGCGCCCCGCGCATGATCTCCTCGGTCTTGACGCCCCCCTTCATGAGGAGGTCGGCCTCGCCCGACGCGTAGAGCTCGATCGCCTTTTCCACCGGCCGGTCGGTATCGGCGATCGTGTAATTGTCGCCGTCGATCTTGATGTCGTATTCCCACGCGAGCTTGTTGATCTCGTAGAAATCGCCGACAAGGATGAATTTCGCTATCGGAAAGCGCCCCTCCTCGTTCGCCTGCTTCGCCGCGACGACGGCGTCCTCGTTCTCCGCGCCGACGATCGCGATCCGCGGGGCGCGGTGCTTCGAGACCATCGAGCGCGCGAGGTAGATGAGCTCGTCGAGGCTCGTGACGGGCGCGTTTTCCTTCTTGCGGAGCTGCGGGTGGGTGAAAACTTCGGTCTCGATGAGCACGCGCTCGTCGGACCTGAGCCTTCGCAGCGCGTCGCGCGATTCCTCGTAGCTCTTCAGCTCCTCCGGACGGAAGCGCGCCCTGAAATGCCCCGCGACGAGCGCCTCGTGCTCGATCGCTCCCGGAACGACGACGACGGGGAAATAGGGATAGAGCCTGCGCTTGATGCGCCCGACGAACTCGTGGCTTCGCGAGAGCCCCCCCGTGAGGATCACGACTTCGATCGGCTTCTCGATCGCGGCGAGCTGCATGACGGCGCCCGCGACGCTTCGCGCCATCAAATCGACGACGAGCTCGATCTTCTCGCGCTGCCGCGTGACGGCGCCCGATTCCCTGAAATGGAGGAGCGCCCGGAAATCGTTCGTCCCGGCGAGGTCGATGAGCCCGCCCACTTTGAAGAGGTAGCGCTTGAGCTCGGGAAGGCTGATCTCCCCTTCCTCGATCGAGCGGAGCAGGACGTCGAGCGGGATGTTTCCGCTCCGGTTCGCGCTCGGCACGCCCGCGAAGGCGTTGACGAGATCGGTGACGCGGCCGTCGACGTGGCGGAGAATCGAGATGCCCCCGCCCATATGGGCGCCGATCGTCGTGAGCTCTTTCCCGGACGCGCCGAGGAGCGAGCAGACGAGGGCGTGAACGGCGCGGTGGTTCAGGTAATGCGCGCCCGAGCCGTCCCGCAGGATGCGCCGGATCCCCGTCATGCGGGCGCCGGTCTCCATCTCGTCGGACGAAACGGGATCGGTCGTCGTGACGAGGATCTTCCCGCCTCCCGAAAAACCTTCCTTGATCGCGAGACCGATCGGGATCGCCATGTTCGACGCGTGGACGATCCGGGGCTTCGCGAGATCCTCCACCATCGCGGGGCACACCTCGTAGGTGCCGGTCGGCACGGGCGCGACGAATCCCCCGCGGCACGCGATCCCGGTGAGATCGCCCGGTCCGATTCCATGCGCCTTCACCCATTCGACGATCGTCTTCGCGCGGTTCTCGACGCTGTCGGCGTAATCGGGAGGCAGATGCACCTCTTCCGAGGCGGCGAGCTCGAGCCCCCGGTAGAGAGCGAGCTTCGTCGACGTCGAGCCGGGATTGACGCAGAGCACGCACTCGCGCCCGGCTTCGGCCGGAAGCGGCTCCCCGCCGTAAAGGCGCGAGATGAGGATGCGCGATTTATTCTCCGAGGAGAGGATGCTTTCGATGAGATGCGAGAAAAGATTTCCCCACGCCTCCTCCCACGCCGTCGAGAGAATCGGCGGCTTCGAGGCGCGGACGACGGAGCCGAGGAGCCCGGTCAACGCGTCCTCCCCCGTCACCTTCCTGTAATGAACCGTTTCCGCCGCGGAGCGGAGCTGTTCCTCGAGCTCTCTGGCCACCCCCGAGGCGCGCACCGCGTCGGAGAGGGCGTTCAGTTCGGATTCGAGGATTTCATATTCGTTTTCGAGCAACGTTTCACCAGCTTGCCGCGCGGGGCAGTCGGAGGAGCCGTTTCCCATAGCTCTAACGCGATGTAACTTAAATAAATTAGAGGCAATATTCAACGCAAAATCATATATATTTCCAAATGGGGTTCCACAATGGGGCGGACGATTCGGCGATAGGCCTCGAGGAGGATCCGATCATGCGGGCAGGATCGATCGAGTTTCGCGCGAGCGTATGGATCATCCCGGCGATTTTCCTGATATTCTGCGGCTGCTCGAAGGATGCGACGGCTCCCGTCGATACCACCCCGCCCACGGCGGTCAACGATCTCGTCGCGATCGATCCTTCATGGAACAGCGTCACGCTTACCTGGACCGCTCCGGGGGACGACGGAAGGACGGGCACCGCGGCGCACTACGACGTGCGCTATTCCCTCTCTCCCCTGACCGATGCGGTCTGGCCCTCCGCGGGTCAAGCGGAGGGAGAACCCTCTCCGAGGCCGGCCGGAAGCAGGGACACGTTCGTGGTGACCGGGCTCGCTCCGACCACCCCCTACTATTTCGCGCTCAAGACCGCGGACGCCGAAGGCAACTGGTCGGCGAAATCGATCATCGCGAGCGCTCCCACGACGGCCGCGACGGATACCGTCCCTCCCGCTGCCGTCGCCGATCTCGTCACGAGAACGGCGACGGCCAACACAGTCACCCTGACCTGGACCACCCCGGGGGACGACGGAGCCGCAGGCACCGCCGCTTACTACGACATCCGCTACTCGAGGGACCTCATCACGGACGCGAACTGGACTTCCGCCTCTCAAGCCGGCGGCGAGCCGTCTCCAAAGCCGACGGGGTCCATCGATACCTTTGTGGTGCGTTCTCTGGCTCCGGGCACGAGGCACTACTTCGCGCTCAGAACGGCGGATGAGAGGCCGAACTGGTCCGCATTATCCAATGTCGTGAGCATGATCACCGAAATTTCCGACGACGTCACACCCCCCGCGGCCGTCGCCGATCTCATGGCCGTGGATTCCACCGGCACTTCGATCACGCTCGCGTGGACGGCGCCGGGGAATGACGACAACGCCGGCCAGGCCTCCTTATACGACATTCGCTATGCGACGTCGCCGGTCACGAGCGCCAATTGGAATTTCGCGACGCAGGCGACAGGCGAGCCCGAGCCGAAGCCGGCCGGATCGGCGGAGACCTTCGTCGCGCAGGGGCTCTCTCTGAACACCCGGTACTACTTCGCCCTGAAGACCGCGGACGAAAGACCCAACTGGTCCGCTCTTTCGAATGTCGCGAGGTGCGGTACCGGAGATTTCATTCCTCCCGCCGCAATCGCCGATCTCGCTGTCCTGGAGAAAACCACAGTCTCCATTACGCTGGCGTGGACCGCGCCGGGTGACGATGGGAATGAGGGAACCGCAGCTCAGTATGATATTCGATACCTGGATTCGCCGATATCCGACGCGAATTGGGCCGCCGCGCAGCAAGTCTCCGGCGAACCGATTCCCGGTGCGGCGGGAGGCACGGAAACCTTCGAGATCGCATATCTCTCGCCAAATACGAATTATTACTTTTCCATACGAGCCGCCGACGAGAGACCGAATTGGTCCGGCCTGTCCAACGTCGTGAACGAGAGCACGCTGCCATGCGGTCCGTGCTGGTCGGCGGTCGGCCGGTGGATGGGAAATGATAGCTTTTTCAAAGTGCTGACCTTGACCAACTTCAATGATCGTCTGATTGGCGGCGGCTGGTGGGATTCCGGCCAAGTCGCTGCTTGGGACGGCATTTCCTGGTCACCCGTCGGGATATCACAACCGAGCTACATCAGCTCTCTTGCCGTCTTTGCGGGCAATTTGATCAAGGGCGGATGGAGCAGCATCATCAAGGCTTGGGATGGCGCCTCTTGGTCGACACTGGGATCGGGGATATATGAAAGGTTCGACCCTTTGGGAGAGGCCATGGCTTTGACCGAGTATGAAGGAAAACTGATTGTCGGGGGACATTTCACCACGGCAGGAAGCACCTCCGCCCTTAACGTAGCGGCATGGGACGGCAACTCCTGGTCGGATTTCGGGGGAGTGCGCGCACCGTATGGGGATTATCCGTACACGGATGTCGGGTACGTATACGCGATGACCGTCTATGACGGAAAACTCATTATAGGAGGACTATTCTGGGAAGCCGGATCAATAGCGGCCAACAAGATTGCCGCATGGGACGGGAGCACATGGTCGACGTTGGGTTCCGGCATGAATGGCCAGGTCCGCGGCCTGGCCGTCTATGACGGTCAGCTCATAGCAGGAGGCTCTTTCACCACGGCGGGTGGAGTCCCCGCCGCGGGTATCGCCGCATGGAACGGCACATCATGGTCCGCGCTGGGCTCCGGATTGGCCGCGGGGTCGGACAGCGGCTCCGCGAATGCTCTCTCCGTGTACAACGGCCGGCTGATTGCGGCGGGATCCTTTGATGCCGCCGGAGGAGCATCGGCCGGCAATATCGCCGCATGGAACGGCAGCTCCTGGTTGCCTCTCGGATCGGGCACGAACGACACGGTCAGCAGTCTGTTCATATATAACGGCGCGCTGGTGGCCGGAGGCGGATTCACATCGGCCGGAGGCGTGGCCGTCAGGGGCGTCGCGGCCTGGCGGGAATGAACCTTTCAGCAGAAGCTCTCTGACTATCGACTCAGCAGCAGGCGAATCTCTTTCTCGAAATGCTCGACGAGCTCCCCGGCGCGCGCGAGAAGGCGTTCCTTCTCGGGGCCGGTCGTGTAGGCGTGCATATCCCTGAGATCGGATCCGGGGAGCGTGCTGTCGCCGAGAAACACGCCGCCGAGCGATCCGCCGTAGCCGTCGTCGAGCCTGATCCCGGCGAGCTCGGCCCAGAGAAGCGTCCATCCGCGCTCGACGTCGTGCATGTTGTAGCCCCCTCCTCCGAGAGCGAGGATGCGCGGGTGGCTCCGGTGAAGCAGCTCGATCGCCTCGATATATCCGTTGTTGGTGAGCCTGAGGTGCGTGAGCGGATCGGTCGCGAAGCTGTCCGTTCCGAACTGCCCCACGACGACGTCGGGCTTGAAGATCCGCAGGGCCGGCATCGCGATCTCCCTGAAAAGCAAGAGAAAGACGTCGTCGTCGGCGCCCGGCTCGAGCGGTACGTTCACGTTATAGCCCAGGCCGGCGCCCTGCCCGATCTCGCGCTCGAATCCTCCCCACGGAAAGAGCGTCTTCCCCGTCTCGTGGATGGAGATCGTAAGAACGGCGGGGTCGGCATAGTACGCGTTCTGAACGGCGTCGCCGTGATGCGCGTCGATATCGAGGTAGGCGACCCTGAGCCCTCCCCGCCGCAGCTCGTCGATCGCGATCGCGATGTCGTTCGCGTAGCAGAAGCCCGAGGCCCGGTCGCGGTGCGCGTGATGAAAGCCGCCGCACGGATTGAACGCCGCGGAGGCCCCGCCGAGCATGAGGCGCGCCGCGGCGAGACTCGCCGTCGCCGAGAGCGCCGAGAAATCGTAGACTCCCTTGAATACGGGATTCTCCGGAGAGCCGATTCCGTGCTGGAGCATATCGATATCGACCTCGGTGCCGTCGTTCGCGCGCTTCAGGGCGGCGACGTACTCCGCCGTATGAAAGCGCTCGAGGATCCCCTCCTCGGCCTCCTCCACGTCGACGACGCGCACGCGCCGATCGGAAAAAAGGCCCCGCGACTGGCACATGCGGAAAACGCGCGTCACGCGCTCGGGATTGAACGGATGATCGGGGCTGAAACGGAACGCGCCGAGGCGTTTCGAATTGATGAAGAAGGTGCCGGCCTCACTCGCGGCGCTCACCGGGCTTGCTCCTCTCGGCGAAATCGATGCGGATGGAATAGACCCCTTCCTCGAGGCGGCTGTGGACGGGATAGCCGCACTTGTGGAACACGTGGAGCATCTTTTTGTTCTCGGCGAGCACGTCCGCCTTGAAGCCCTCGGCCCCCATGTTCTGCGCGATCGTGATGAGCGTGCTCATGAGGTACGTGCCGATGCCGGCGTTCTGCCAGTTGTCGTGCACGACGAATGCCACCTCGGCATAGTCGTCCGTGTGGTCGAGCTTGAAGCGTCCGATCGCCACCATCTCCTCGTCTCCCGGCTCCCCGAGGAGCCCGACGATCGCCATCTCTTCGCGGTAGTCGATGTTTACGAGCGGCTGGAGCTTCTCGTGCGGCATCGTCTTGACGATATTGAAGAAACGATAGTATACCGTCTCGTCGCTCAGCGTGTAGAAGAACGACCGTTCGATCGCCTCGTCCGTCGGCTTGATCGGCCGGAAGGAAACCGACCGGCCCCCGATCTCCGCCGTGTGCTCGTACTGTTCGGGATAGAACCGGCCCGCCACCGTGAGCGGCAGCTGATCGAGGTGGACGAGACGCCGCTGCTTCGCGTAGTTGAGAAGGTCGTCGCGGAAATCGGGATGGGCGACGCTGATGAGCGCGAGAGCGCGCTCGCGGAGGTTGCGCCCGTGGAGATTCGTGATGCCGTACTCCGTTACGACGTACGCGACGTCCCCGCGCGACGTCACGACGCCCGCGCCCTGATCGAGAAACGGCACGATGCGCGACACGGCGCCCTTCTTCGCGGTCGAGGGGAGCACGATGATCGGCTTCCCCCCTTTCGACCGGGCCGCCCCGCGCACGAAATCGACCTGGCCGCCGATCCCCGCGTAGAAATACTCGCCGATCGAATCGGCGCAGACCTGCCCCGTGAGATCGACCTGGATCGCCGCGTTGATCGAGATCATGCGATCGTTTTTCGCGATGAGGAACGGATCGTTCGTGTAATCGCACGGGTGAAACTCGATGAGAGGATTGTCGTCGACGAAATCGTACAGGCGTTGCGTGCCCATGCAGAAGGTGGCGATGATCTTGCCGTTGTGGAGCGTCTTCTTGCTGTTCGTGACGACCCCCGACTCGACGAGGTCGATGATTCCGTCGGAGAACATCTCGGTATGGATGCCGAGATTCTTCTTGTCCTTGAGAAATCCGAGGATCGCGTTCGGGATCATCCCGATCCCCGCCTGAATCGTCGCGCCGTCTCCGATGAGCCGCGCGACGTTCTGCCCGATCCGCATCGCGACGTCGTCCGGCGGCGGCGGAGTCCACGTGAGGAGCGGGACGTCGCTCTCGACGACGTAATCGATATCCTTGAGGTGAATGAAACAGTCGCCGAGCGTGCGCGGCATCTGCCGGTTGACCTCCGCGATGACGATCCCGGCCATCTCGGCGGCGGCCTTGACGACGTCGACCGAGACGCCGAGCGAGCAGAAGCCGTAGTTGTCGGGAGGGGCGACCTGGATGAAGGCGACGTCGATCCTGAGCCTTCCCGACCGGAGGTACCAGGGAAGCTCGGACATGAAGATCGGCGTGTACTCGGCCCTTCCCTCGTTCACCGCGTCGCGCACGTTCGCGCCGATGAAGAACGCGTTCTGGTGGAACGGCTTGCTCAGCACCGCCTCCGTGTACGGAGTCGTCCCGAGCTCGATGAGATTGATCGTCTCGTGGTCGGCGATCGACTTCCCCTTCTCGATGAGCACCTTGACCAGGGTCTGGGGCTCCGCCGCGCCCGAGCCGATGAAAATACGGCTCCCCGCCTTCACGATCTTCACGACGTCGTCGATTCCCCGCTTCCGGGACTCGTACAGCTCGAGAACTGATTTGCCCATGCTCGTCATTCCTTTTTGATACACGATATTCGCGCCTCCTCGCGGATAAAGGTATTGCAGCGGCGCGCGATTTACAACCCAAATCGCGGCGCCTGCGGGCAACGAACAATGATCTTTATCGAACGACGCGGCAGGTATATATTCCTGTAGCCATGCGCGAACGAAAAACAATCTTCGCCCTCGGCTGGGTGAGCTTCTTCATGGACGTCTCGAGCGAGATGATCTATCCGCTGCTCCCCGCCTTTCTTTCGTCCCTCGGCGCGGGCGGCGTGGCGATAGGATTCGTCGCCGGGCTCTCCGAGACGACCGCCTCCTTTTTCCGCGTGATCTCGGGCTATCTCTCGGACCGGTTCAAGAAAAGAAAATCGGCGATCATTCTCGGCTACGGGCTCTCGACGCTCGCGAGGCCGCTTCTCGCGCTCTCCGCGAGCTGGACCCACGTCCTCGGCTTCAGGCTGATCGATCGCGCGGGAAAGGGCGTGAGAACGCCTCCGCGCGACGCCCTCATCGCCGAGGCATCCTCTTCCTCGCATTACGGGCGCTCCTACGGGATACAGCGCGCCATGGACACGGCGGGAGCGGTGCTCGGGCCGGCGCTCGCGGCCTTGATTCTGACCGCCGGCATGGGCTATCGCTCGGTATTCTGGATATCGTTCATACCCGCGGCGATCGCCGTCGCGATCATCCGGATATTCGTGCGCGAGCGCCATGCGGACGCGGGTCCTGCCGCCGATCGGCACGTGGGTCCTGTCGCCGATTTCACCCCGCGCGTGCTCGCTGGCGCTGCGCACCGCGCGGGGACCCCATCGGCGCCACCCGCTACCGGCGCGCACGCCGCCCGCCGCGAGCCGCTCCTCTCTTAACACGGGATCTCAAGATCTTTCTCGTGGTGACCGCGATCTTCTCTCTCGGCAATTCCTCGAATTTCTTCCTCGTCCTGCGGGCCAGGGACCTCGGGTTCGGGGACAATCTCGTGCCGATCCTCTACATGACGATGAACGTCAGCTACGCCCTCCTTTCCTACCCCGCGGGAAGGCTCGCCGACAGATTCGGCAAGGCGCGGATCGCGTTTCTCGGCTATCTGCTCTACGCGGCGCTCTACGCCCTGTTCGCGATCGAGACGAAGATGAACGCCCTCTGGATCCTCTTCCCGCTTCAGGGGATCTACCTCGCGTTCACCGACGGCGTCGGCACCGCGTACATGGCCACGCTGCTTCCGGGCGCGAAGAAAGCGACCGGCTTCGCGATCTATTACACGGTTATCGGGCTCGCGCTTCTCCCCGCGAGCACGATCGGCGGATGGCTCTGGGACCGCTTCTCCCCGTCGGCCACCTTCGTCGCCGGATCGATTCTCTCGCTGTCCGCGGGGACGATCTTCGGCGTCGCGCTGCTGCGCGGGAGCCGGGCGCCGAAACCCGGAGGGAGCTCATGAGAATCCCGGGAGCCCGGAGAATCTTCGGCCCCGTTCCCTCGCGAAGGCTCGGACTTTCGCTCGGGATCGACGTCATCCCCCACAAAACGTGCACCTTCGACTGCGTCTACTGCGAATGCGGAAGAACGACCGACAAAACGTGCGAGCGGCGGGAGTTCTGCCCCGTGCGCGAGGTCCTCGACGACCTCGAAGCGCATCTCTCGCGCATGAAGGAGAAACCCGACGTCATTACGTTATCCGGTTCGGGCGAGCCGACGCTCTATCTCCCTATGGGGGAGCTCATCGACGAAATCAAACGCCTCGCCTCCCTCCCCGTCGCCGTCATCACCAACAGCTCCCTCCTGTGGAAGAGCGAGGTGAGGGACGAGCTCGCGCGCGCCGACGTCGTTCTCCCGTCGCTCGACGCCGCGGACGACGACGCGTTCCGGCGCATCAACCGCCCCCACGAGCTCCTGGACCTTCCCCGGATCGTCGAGGGGCTCGAGCGCTTCCTGAAGGATTACCGCGGCTCCGTGCTCTTCGAGATACTCCTCATCGACGGCTACAACAATGACGATCGGAACATCGAGGCGCTCAAGACCGCTCTCGGCAGGATGCGCGCCGACAAGATCCAGCTCAACACGGCCGTCCGCCCCGGGACCGAGAGCGGGATCGAACCGCTCGACGACATATCGATGCGGCGGATCCGCAATCTTTTCGGACCGCGCTGCGAGGTCATCGCCTCCGCCCGAACGACCCGCAAACACCACGAAGAAGCCGATATCGAGGAGACGATCCTCTCTCTTCTCGAGCGGCGGCCGTGCACCGCGGAGGACCTCCACCGCGCCCTCGGCGTGAGCGTGGAAAAGGCCGAGTCGACCGTGCATGAGCTCGTTGCCTCGGGCAAAGTCGTCGAGAGAGTCGTCGGGGGGAAATCGTACTATTCGGCGCCGCGGCGGGACGCGTAGCGCAGCCGCGCCGGCGGCGGACGACGGCCAATTGGAAATTGCACCGCGAGGCGCTTTCTGCTATAATTACCCCAGGAATAATCGCGGATCCATAAACATCTTCAAACAGTTATATGAACGACGAAGGATCCCTCATCGCCCGAATACTCTCCGGCGATACCGCCGCCTGGCACGCGTTTATCGTGACCTATTCTCCCTGTATCAGGAAGACGATCAGGCGCTACGTCGGCGATCCCGAAGTCGAAGCCGACCTCTACGCAAGCCTCCTCGAGAAGCTCAAGACGGGAAAGCTCGCGAGATTCGAATCCAGATCGTCTCTGGCGACGTGGCTCTTCGCCGTCGCCCGCAATCACTGCAGAGATCATTATCGCGGCGCGAAAGGGGTGCGGCACCTGAGCATGGCGCTCGACGGTCTCGAAGAAAGCGAGCGGCGTTTCTTCAATCTCCATTATGTCCAGGGTCTTTCGCTGCAGGCGACGTACTGCAGCATGCGCGCGGAAGCGGGAAACACGATCACCTACCTCGATCTTTTCGGATACCGGGAGACGATCAGGAAGGCGATCGAGCGGAAAAAGCTCGGGAGAATCGTCGACAGGCTGCTGCGGCCCGACACCGTGACGATCGATCTCTCGACCCCGGACTTCGGAACCGGGCCGGATCGGGCGTCGTCGATCGAATCGACGGCGCCCTCCCCCGAATCGTGTCTCGACGGAAAGAACCTGCAGATCGCCATCGAGCGCCTGCGCGCCGCCATCATCGAGCTTCCGCACCGGGATCAGCTCTTTCTCAAACTTCGTTTCGAGCACAAGAGGAGTGCCCGGGAGATCGGCGAAATCCTCGATCTCGGCAGCGAGAAACAGATTTACCGGAAGCTCGACAGGCTTCTCGGCGAGCTCAAGTCCATGCTCCTCAAAGGGGATCTCCCGGCCGACCTCTTCCGGGAAGCGGCGGAGGACATCGAAAACCTGTGCAGATACGGCAGTGTTTGGGAATCCGGCGAGCAGCGCGGGACCAAATCGATTTCATAGAGACGGCGCGGGAAAGAAGCGAAAACGGTCGTCCAAAAGAAGTGATGCGACTCTCCCTCGCGGGGGAATATCCCGGCCGGAGCGTTCGAAGAGCGATCCAGGAAGGTATCGAATGAGCGACATATGCAGGAATGAGGAATGGCTCGCCGCGTACCTCGACAAACGGCTCCCGACGCGGGAGCGCAGTCTCTTCGAGACGCACCTGTCCCATTGCCCTGGCTGCCTCGCCGAGCTCATCGCCGCGAAGGCCGAGCTCGACGAAATGATCGCCGAGGAGTCGGAAGCGCCCGCCAGGGGGACGTGCTCCGGAGAGCCGCGGCGCATTCGCTTCACGCCGCTCGCGGCCTCTCTTTCGTTCGCGGCCGTGGTCATCTGCGCGGGCGCGCTCTTCCTCTCGATCCGCTCCGCCGTCAGGGATCGCGAAGTCGAAGCGGCGCGCGGAAACGTCTCGCGCATTCTCGCGGCGGCCGATATCGGCCGCATGCGCCTTTCCGGCGGCCCGGAAAGCCCCGTCTCGCGCGGCGTCGTATACCGCAGCGGCGAGAAACCCGCCGGCGAAGAGTTCGGTCCGACGGAAAAGAGCCTCAAGGCCGCTGTCGCAAAGCGCGGGAACGACTGGCGTCTCCACGCCCTGCTCGGCGATCTGTACATGGCGGACAACCAGTTCGAGCGCGCGGAGATCTTCTACGAGCAGGCGCTCGCCTTGAAACCCGGGGATGCGCGCCTCCTCAACGACCGGGCGGCGGCGGCATATCTCCTCGGCGACTTCGATCTCTCGCGGCGGGATCTCGAGAACGCTCTGGCGGCGGACAGCACCCGGCTCGAGGCGCTCTACAACCTCGCCGTCCTCTCTCGCGAGATCGGCGACAGGCCGAATTCGGAGCGGTATATCGATTCATATCTCCGCAAAGACCCTTCCTCGCCATGGGCCGAACGCGCGAAGGCACTCCGGAGCGAATAAGCCCCCTGCGGGGCCCGGCGCCCGTCGCCGCCACCCGCGCGCCATCCTTCATGCCTGTCATTCCATCGAACGTTCTGCTATACTGGCGGATACGCAAGGCAGGTGTCGTGGAATGAAGCGCCGGGGCAAAACGCTCAAGATCGGTATCCTCCTTTCGATCCCCGCGATCGTCGCGATCTTCCTTGCCTCTCCCGCAGACAACGTCGAAATGTCCGTGCTGCAGCCGAATCCACTCGGCCTCCCGCTCCATGTGCTCTCCGAGGAAAAGATCGTGGAGACCTTTCGCGCAATGGGGTACACGAGGAGCACCGCCAGCTTCCAGTATCTTCACGCGCTTGTCGCCGAGGAGCTCGATCGGGGCGATACGCCCCAGTTCTCGTATATCGCCTCGGAAGTGCTGTGGCGCTCCGGACTCCTCATGAAAGCCAACCGGAACCCCTGTCGCCTGAGGTACTACCAGGCGATTTTCAGGGATGACGAAACGAAAAGGGAAGCCGGGCACGCCTACGAGTGCTTCCGCCGCTGGTTCAAGGCGCTGTACGGCGAAAGGGATCCCTCGCCGAAGACGGCGGAAATGATCAGAGAGGACATCGCGATCTACGAGCGGATGGGGCTGGGGGCGTTCATGGGGCAGACGTACGAAGGGCTCGCCGATTACTATTTTCTGATTCACGAGGACGAACAGGCGCTCCGGTGCATGAAAGAGGGCGTCGCGCGCCATCTCGAGTCGGGGCACCTATCGGGACTGAGCCACCTGACCGGCAGGATCGGCGTCTACCACCTGACGAAGGGAGATATCGCCGAGGCCGAGACAGAGCTTCTCCGAAGCTACGAATATGCCCGAATGAACGACGATCCCTTTTACCTCTCCCGCTCGCTCGCCTTCCTCTCCGAGCTGAGGGCGAAACAGGGGCATTTCGCCGACGCCGAGTCGCTCGTCGTGCGGTCGATCGAAAACAGCAGACGAATGAACGATCCCGCGACCGAGCTGTGCCGTCTCGCCGATCTCGCCAACCTGTACGTCGTTTTCGGCGAGCGCGATCGCGCCGAGGCCGCGATCGAAAAAGCGATTTCGCTCGATCGGAAACGGAGCGATCAGGGCGCCTCCGCGTTCGGAATTCTCGATCGGAACAGGACCGCCTATTACCTCGCGAAGTGTCTTGCGCTTCGGGCGCGCATCCGGCTTTCGACCGGAGAAACGAAGGAGGCGGTCGAGACGATGAGGCGGGCGCTCGACACCGCCAGATACAGCGCCGACTGGAGCTTCGAAGCGGATCTCATAAAACAGCTCGGCGACGCCTGCGCGTCGGCGGGCGACGACAGGGAAGCGATTCGATGCTATGCGAAAGCCTGTTCGAACGCCAGGAAACGCCGGGAGCCCGGGAAGGAGGCGGAATACCTGACCGCCACCGGCGGATTATACCTTGAGCGGAAGGAGTACGCTCGCGCCGAGGATTGCCTGAAGCGGGCCGCCGCGCTCGCCGAGGCCCCCCTCTGCTGGATGCAGCGGGTGCGCGCGCTCCATCTGCTCGCCCGCGCCGCAATCGGTTTGAACGAGCGCGGCGAGGCCCGAAGGCTTCTCGGCGAATCGATCGCGACTTTCGAACGCGAGCTCGCCGACAAGCGATTCGACGAGAACCGGCATGCGCTCAACGATGGAGATGCGTTCGATCTTCTCCGATCTCCTCACTCTCGACAGCGACCGTTCGAGCAGTTGCGATTCGCTCGTTTTCACGGCCGAAAAAGCGCGGCATCTTCTTTTCGGCGGGAAGGAAGGCCGCGCGAAGGACCTCGCGGCGGACATCGAACGCTGCATCGGCGACAGGTCATGGATTCCGGAGAACGCGCTCGTCGTTCAGTACCTGGCGGCTCCCGGGAAACTGATCATCGCCGTGATGGACAGAAACGAAGCGACGTATCGCTCCGTCCCCGTCGCGCGGGAAAAGCTCGAAGAAGAGACCGGAGCGTTCGTCGCCGCATGCCGCGCGGCGGGGAATCCGGATGCGGCGGACGCCGGCGCCGCGTCGAGCCGCGAGATCGAGGAACGCGCACGCTCGCTCTACCGGCTCCTCGTGAGACCGATCGAGGACTTTACCTCGGGAAAGGAGACAATCTGCTTCATCGCCGACGAATCTCTTCGCCGCATCCCCTTCGGCGCCCTGCTGCCGCCCGGGCCGGACAGTCGGTTTCTCGTCGAGAGCAAGAGGATACTCGCGGGCTCCAGCCTCCTCGCCCTGCGCGCCGCGTCGGCGCACCCGCATTCGCCCCTTCCGGCGAGGAGATCCGGATCGTCCCTCCTTGTCGGCCGGCCGGACATCGGCTCGTGCCTCGCAAGAAACTATCCTGGACTCGATGCGCTGCCGGGCGCCCAGGATGAAGTGATCGCGATCCGCGGCATCATCGGCGAAGCGACGATTCTCGCGGGGCCTTTTGCAACGAAAAGCGCGGTCCTCGCCGAGCTCCCGAAAGCGGATCGGATACATATCGCGACGCATCGGGTGACCTATCCCGCCTATAGCGGCGCATCCGCGCTCCTTCTGTCCGCGGATAACGATTGCGGCGTGTCGCACGAGGTCGAAGCGTCGCTCCTCACCGAGAGCGAGATCAGAAGGCTCGATCTTTCGAGCGCCGAGCTCGTCGTGCTCTCCGCCTGCGAATCGGCCACCGCGAAGGACGGGACGACATCCGCAGGAATGGGGCTGGCCGGCGCCTTCCTCGAAGCGGGCGCCCGGGAGGTTATCGCCACGGTGTGGCCCATCGAAGACCGGGCCGCGCGGGACTTCGTGGCCGCCTTCTACCGCGAACTCGTTGCGGAAAAAGGAGATCCCGGAAGGGCCTTGCAGGCCGCGCAGAAAAAGATCATTCGGAGAAACCGCTTGAAGGGAGACCCCACCCAGGATATCCGGACTTGGGCCCCATACCTCATTATCGGCTCGCTCTAAAGAAATCGAAATCCTGTGTCAAAATTTGGTGAAGCGCCGTCTAAGAGGATGTGTAAGGTTTCGACCTGTCTTTTCGCCAGAAAGAGTACCGAGCATAGGAGGGGATGGCTACCGCGCTGCTGCTAGGGGAAGACAGGGGCTAGCCCCCGGGGGGAGAGAGCGGAAAGCTCCCTGTCGGGGGTTGGCCCCGCGGGGTCCAATCCGGCCATCTGCAATCGCCGCCGCAACCTAGTCCTTTCGTATTACCCGGACGGGCACATCTCTTGCAGTGATTCCCGACCGCACCGGCATGAGCCGAAGCATATCATGGCCCGAATGACATCGTGAGCCCGTCGCCCGTTCGATCGGCGCGGTCAAAGAAAGCCACCGGCATGAGAATTCTCGCGGTTGACGACGACGAAATCTCCCTCGAGACCATCAAACAGGCGCTCACGAAAAGAGGCCATGACGTCGTCACGGCCCGAAACGGGGAAGAGGCCGCGTACATACTCTTCAAGAGCTCCGTGCGCATGGTCATTACCGACCGGACGATGCCGGGAATGGACGGCCTCGAGCTCTGCCGCTGGATCCGGTCCCGCGGCTTTCACTCGTACGTTTTCGTCATCATGATGACCGAACGAGCCGAGACGGCGGACATCATCGAGGGGTTGACGGCCGGCGCCGACGAGTTTCTCTCCAAGCCGATCGATCCGACGGAGTTGGATCTCCGCGTCTGCACGGGCGAGCGCATCCTGTCGAACGAGTACCATCAGATCACGATTTTCACGCTCGCGAAACTCGCCGAATCGCGCGATCCGGAGACGGGCCTGCACCTCGATCGGATCAGGGAATACTCGAAGATCCTCGGTGTCAATCTCGCGCGGCAGAAGAAATACGGCGACATCCTCCCGTACCCCGAAATCGAGAACATCTACTTTACGAGCGTGCTGCACGACATCGGCAAGGTCGGGATTCCCGATACGATTCTGCTCAAGCCCGGCCCGCTCGATACGGCCGAGTTCGACGTCATGAAGACGCACACGATCATCGGGGGGAAAACGCTCGGCCAGGCCCTCGCGCAATACCCGGAAGCCCGGTTTCTCGAGGTCGCGCGGAATATCGCGTTCTGGCACCACGAACGATTCGACGGCTCGGGCTACCCGCACGGTCTCGCGGGAGAAGATATCCCGCTTTGCGCGCGGATCGTCGCTCTCGCCGACGTGTACGACGCGCTGACGTCGAAGCGCCCGTACAAGAAAGCCTATCCGCACGAGGCGGCGCGCGAGATCATACTGGAAAAGCGAAGCCGTCATTTCGATCCGGACATCGTCGACGCCTTCACCGAATCCGACGCTCAATTCTCGGAGATTTCGGCGCGCCTCGCCGCCGTCGAGCCGCAGGACGCCGCCGTTCCGGCGCTCGCCGTCGCAGGCGAACGATAGGCGAAGGCGCCGCTCCGGAACGCCCGGCGAGGGTTTCAATCCGCCAGCTTGAGCTTCCACGAAGCGAGAATGACGAACACGACGCCGAATCCGGCGAGCACCGCGATGTCCAGCGCGACCGCGCTCATCCCGTATCCGAACGAAATGATCTTGTGGATGCCGTCCATCGCCCATCCCGTGGGAAAGAGGAAGGACGCGACCTTGAACGCGCGCGGAACGAGCTCGATCGACCACCAGCACCCGCCGAGCGCCGACATCGCGAGTGTCGTAACGATGGAGACGGCCGACACCTGCTCGGGATTCCGGAACAGAGACCCGAAAAAGACGCCGAACGCGCCCGTCGAGAACGCGAACACGGTCATGAGAAAGACGAGGGCGCCGGGGCTCTGGCCGAGGGAGATGCGGAAGACGTATTTCCCGACGAGGAGCAGAAACAGGATCTGAATGAAGGCGACGAGCATCCGCCCGAGAAGCTTGCCGAGGAGGATGCTTCCCCTGCCCGCCGGGGTGTACGCGTATCTTCTGAGCACTCCCGTGAATCGTTCCACGGTTATCACGGCGCCGCTGAAGACCATCGTCATGAGCACGAACATGACGAGATTCCCGGGGACGGAGGACTGGAATCCCGACGGTATCTTTCTCATCTTCCCGGCGACGCTCGAACGCACCGTCACCAGAGGCGGCGCCGCGCGAAGCGAATCGAATTCGACTCCGATGGAATCGAGCATGCCGGGGCGCGTGCGGGAGGCCGCCAGCAGGCTCCCCGCGACGCTGTCCCCCGCGAGCGCGAAACCCTTCCGGCCATCCTCCAACGTGCCCGCCTCGATCTCGATGAGACGAGACATGACATGCATGAGAGAGCGGAAGACGGCCGCGTTCACGGCCTCGCTCGCCTGGACGTCGGCGCCGCTCTCCCTCCTGAGGACGAGCGCGGTCCTGCTCCTCGCGAGGACCTTCTCGGTGAAATCAGGCGGAATGACGAGGGTCCGAACGGCCTTGTCCCCGACCGCGAGGCTGTCGACGACCTGGAGCTGCTCCCCGCGCAGCTCGTCGACGAGCGCGAGCGATACGAACCCCGTATCGGCGTTCTCGATCGTGAGCCGCGCCTTCCGGACTCCGCCGGACCCGTCCCTGAAGGCGAGGCCGAAGGCGAGCATGAAAACGACCGGCATCGCGAAGATCCAGAATATGACTCCGCGCGCCTTGAGCGTCAGCTTGAAATCGTTCGCCGCGATGAGAGCGACGATCCTGAGAGAGCCTCCGCGCATGGCGCTCATCCCTTCCCCGCGAGCTTGCCCCGGAGCTTCGCCGCGCCGGCGACGCTCGTGAGCGCGCCGAGACCGTACACGATCGCGAGGTGCGGCGCGATGCCGCCCCAGCTCGCCTTCTCGATCGATATCCGCTTCAGGCCGTCGATGACCCAGAACGCGGGAGAGAAGACGGCCGCCTTCTGCATCGCCGGACTCATGCTCTCGTACGGGATCATCGCGCCCCCGAAGACGCAGAGAACGATGATGACGACGGGGAGCATGGCGTCGGCGACCCGCTCCGATCTGATGAACCCGTAAAGGAACGCCATGATTCCCACACACATGAGAATGGAACCGACGACGTGCACGAGAAGCTCGAGCGGCGATCCCCAGGCTATCCCGAAGCCGAGACGTCCGATGGCGATGAGGAGCGCGCACGCGACGAGCGTGATCGCGAAGGAAGAGAGCATCTTTCCCGCGACCACCTGGCCGCTCCGGACGGGTCCCGCGAATATGCGGGCGAGCGTGCCGGCTTCCCGTTCGCGCAGAATATCCCGCATCGTAATCTCGCTGATGAAGAGAAGCCCGATGAGAATGCTCCCCGGCATGATGAACGCGAAGATATTGAACGTCTCCTTCGACTTTTCGGCCGGCTCGGAGACGGTCTCCGACCTGAGCGATACGAGCGAATCGGCGAGGTATCCCTTCACGAGCTCGATCCGGGGTTTCGCCCCCGCGAGGAGGCCCGAAAGCTCCGCCGCCGTCGGCCAGCGATTCGACTCGAGCATCCCCCGCGCCTCCCCGATCGGCTTCTCGAAGATGCGCGCCGTGCCGTCGATCATCACGGCCATCGTCTTCGTGATCTCCTCGGCGATGAGGGGAAGAAACGCCTCCTGCGGGTTCTTCACGAGCGCGAGCTCCACGGGTTTCCGGTCGAGGATATTCGTCGTGAATCCCTTCGGAATCTCGATGAGCGCCGACGCCTTTCCCCGATCCATGAGGGATCTCCCCTCGGCGGGGTCGACCTCGACGAGGTCGATGAGCTCGGCGAGCTTTCCCTGTTTCATCCCCTGCTTGAGAAACGTCGCGGCGAAACCCTTGTCGCTGTCGGCGACAAGCACCCTGACGTGCGAGATCTCGACCTTCCCGTGGCGGCCGAACACGAGCCCCACGAGGAGCGTGAGCCCGAGCGGAATGAGAAACATGCAGATGACGGAGACAGGGCTCCGGAGCCGCCGTTTCATGTCGTTGCGCACGATGAGAAATATCGCGTTCATGGGGCCGCTAGTCGCGCAGATCCCTCCCCGTGAGCTTGATGAAAACGCCCTCGAGGCTCGGTTCCTGTATCGAAACCTCCTCGATGGACAACCCCGCCGAGAAGAGCCTCCCGAGCGCGCCGCTCAGCTCCGCCTGGCCCGGGACCATCATGCGGAGCGAGCCGTTCTCGAGATGCTCGACGGCGAGCCCCTTGAGAAGCGGGCTCATCTGCTCCTTCGTGAACGCGCCGTTCACGGCGACGAGGTTCCCTTCTCCGGCGAGCTTCACGAGCTCCTTGAGCGTCCCCTGAGCGAGGATCTTCCCGTGGTCGATGATCGCGATGCGGTCGCAGAGCTTCTCCGCTTCCTCGAGATAGTGCGTCGTGTAGATCGCGGTCATGCCCCCCGAAACGCCGTCCTTGATGATGTCGAGGATGTTGAGCCGCGCCTGCGGATCGATGCCGAGCGTCGGCTCGTCGAGGAGGATCACCTTCGGCCGGTGGATGAGGCCCGCGCTCAGGTTGAGCCGCCGCTTCATGCCGCCGGAGTACTCGCACACCGGGTCCTTCGCCCGGTCGGTGAGCCCGACGAGCTCGAGCACGCGGTCCGCCTCTTCGCGGAGCCGCTTTCCCGCGAGCCCGTAGAGGCCTCCCCAGAAGATGAGATTCTCCCTGCCGCTGAGCTCTTCGTAGAGCGCGATGTCCTGCGGGACGACCCCGAGCATCTGCCGGACGCGCCCCCCCTCCGTGCGGATATCCATGCCCGATACGCGCACCGATCCCGAGTCCGCGCTCAGGAGCCCGGCGACGATCGAGATCGTCGTCGTTTTGCCGGCGCCGTTCGGGCCGAGCAGCCCGAATATCTCTCCCTCGTTGACCGTGAAATCGACTCCCGCGAGAGCCTGGATATCCCCGAACGATTTTACGAGTCCGCGAATCTCTATCATGTGATTCCTCCCGTGACGGCGGGCGTATGATCTCATATACGCGCTGCAACATCAAGTTGTTGCAGCGCGGCGTTTGCAGCGCGGCTTTTATTCCGTTGCGCGACCGGGCGCTTTTTCCCTACAATGCTCGCGCGCCCGTGCGCCGTCGCATGTCCCGCGAAAAGACGGAGAATATGCCCGAAAAAGGGGGTCCCATGAAATCGCTCGTCAGAATCCTCGCCCTGCTTCCGTTCATTCTGGCGTCTCTCGCCGGCCCGGCGCCGGCGGGGAGCTCGCGCGGAATCGCCTTCGACGATCTCATCTCCCTCGGGAGAATCGGCGCCTTCGCCGTTTCTCCCGACGGGAAGCTCGTCGCCTTCGAGCTCACCCGGTTCGACAAGGACGCACAACTCGTCGAACACCGATATCTACCTCGTTCCCGTCGCCGGCGGAGAGCCATGGGCCTTCGTGCGAAGCGACGCGGACGACTCCTCTCCGGCCTGGTCGGCCGACGGCACGCGCCTCGCGTTCCTGTCCGACCGCGACGGCTCGTCCCAGGTATGGGTCATCCCCGTCGACGGCGGCGAGGCGAAGAAGATCACCGATATCCCGACGGACGTGTCGAGTTTCGTCTGGTCCCCGGACGGGCGCACGATCGCGCTCGTCTCGAGCGTGTACCCCGAATGCGCGGACATGAAGTGCAACGAGAAGATGCGCGACGACGCGAAGAACGCGAAGGTCAAGGGCCGGCTCGTCGACCATCTCCTCTACCGCCACTGGAACAGCTGGCGCAACGGGAAATGGAGTCATCTCTTCGTCACCGACATCGAGGGCTCCTCCCTCGTCGAGGTGAACAAGGGGCGCACGGACGTGCCGCCGATCGCCCTCGGCGGCGACCGGGACGTCGATTTCTCGCCTGACGGCGCCGAGCTCTGCTTCGCGATGAATCCGGACTCGATCCCGGCGGCCTCGACGAACAACGACCTCTACCTCGTGCCCGTGGCCGGCGGAACGCCCGTCTCGATCACGGCGAAGAACCGCGGCAACGACAACAACCCCCGCTACTCCCCCGACGGCCGGTTCATCGCGTACTGCTCGATGCCGACGCCGGGCCTCGAGTCCGACCGGGTCCGGATCGTGCTCTACGACCGGAAGGCCGGAACGATCTCGAATCTCACGGAGAATTTCGATTACTCCGTCGACCATTTCTCGTGGAGCGTCGACTCGAAGACGCTCTATTTCTCGGTCGAGGACAGGGGGCGCCGCGCGATCGGCGCGGTATCGATCAGGGGAGGAGACGCCGCGCTCATCATCCGCGGCGGCTACGACGGAGATCTCGCGACGACTCGCGACGGGAAGTACCTCGTGTTCGCGCGGCAGAGCGCGAAGCGCCCGGTCGATCTCTACCGGGCCACGGTCAAAGGGAAGGACGTGACGGCGCTCACCGCCGTCAACGCGTCCGTTCTCGCCGGCCTCGAGATGAACGCGGTCGAGGAATACTGGTACGACGGCGCCCTCGGAGCGAAGATACACTGCTACGTCGTGAAACCTCCGTTCTTCGAGGAGGGAAAGAAGTATCCGCTCATCCTTCTCATCCACGGCGGCCCGCAGGGGTCGTTCGGCGACGATTTCCACTACCGGTGGAACTCGCAGATGTTCGCCTCGCCGGGATACGTCGTCGCGATGATCAACCCCCACGGAAGCACCGGCTACGGAGACGCGTTCGAGAGACAGATCAGCGGCGATTGGGGCGGCGCCGTGTTCGAGGACGTCCTCAAGAGGCGTCGATTTCCTCAAGTCGCTCCCCTTCGTCGACGGAACGCGGCTCGCGGCCGCAGGGGCGAGCTACGGCGGCTATATGGTCGACTGGCTCGAGGGGCACACGGACGGCCTTTTCCGCTGCCTCGTCTCGCACGACGGCGTCTACAACCTCGAGAGCATGTACGGGGCGACGGAAGAGCTCTGGTTCCCCGAATGGGAGTTCAAGGGAACTCCCTGGACCAATCCCGAAATGTACGCGAAGTGGTCGCCGCACCGGTTCGCCGCGAATTTCAAAACCCCGTGCCTCGTCGTGCACGGCGCGCAGGACTTCCGCGTGCCGTTCGAGGAAGGGCTCCAGTTCTTCACGGCGCTCCAGCGGCAGGGCGTGCCGTCGAAGCTCCTCTATTTCCCCGATGAGGGACATTTCGTGACGAAGCCGCAGAACGCCGAGCTCTGGTGGAAAACGCTTCACGAGTGGTTCGCCGAGTACTTGAAGTAGCAGCGAGGGAGTGAACATTCCCGCGACGAGCCCATTGGAGCCCTGCGACTGGGCGCGGAGCGGGAATGTTCACTCACCGAAACGAAAAACCGGAAAAAGAATCCAAATGAAGGGGTCACGCGGGCCACCTTCCTCAGAACTTTTTCCGGTTAACCGATGGCAGTATAGCACGGACGCGCGCGGAATTGAATCGAATTCTTTGAAGCGATCCGCGCGCGGCGCGCTCCCCTGTCAGGCCAGCCGCACTATTCCCTCGCCGACGGAAACGACCTTGCCGGAGACCGTGACTCCCTCGATCGTTCCGCGCTCCGAATTGACGTCGACGGTGATCAGGCTCGGCCGCAGAATCTCGATCCCCTGCTCCACGACGAGATGCAGCTTCATGGGGAACTTGAGAATCCGCGCGAGGTAGCCGCCGAGGGCGCCTGCCGCGGATCCGGTCGCGGGATCCTCGACGACGTTCGATTTCGGCGTGAAGAGCCGCGCGTGAACGCTCGGCCCTTTCCCCGTCAGGCGGGCGAAGATATATATCGCATGCACGTTGTGCCGCTTGATCACCTTGACCGCGTCCTCGCCGTTGCACCGGGCGCTCTGGACCGCCTGCAGCGTCGTCGCCTCGACGATGAGGAAGTCGAGACCGTTCGATACGACTCCTCCGCCGAGGATGTCGTCGGCGGTCACGCCGAACGCCCGCGCGGCCTGCTCCCTGTTCTGGAGCGCCGAGCCGAACACGGGAACCGGCTGATGCATCGCGAGCGAATGTATCTTCTTTCCCTTGTATTCGACGTCGATCTCGATCGGACCGACGCCGAGCTCGAGCGAGAGCTTCTCCAGCTTCTTTCGGGAACGGGATGCGAGCACGAAGGCGGTGCCGATCGCCGGGTGACCGGCGAACGGGATCTCTTCCGACGGCGTGAAGATGCGCACCCGCGCATCCGTCCCGGCGGCCTTCGCGGGATAGACGAATGTCGTCTCGGAAAAATTGATTTCTCTCGCGATCGCGAGCATCTGGTTCGCGTTGAGCTGCCCCGGACTGTGGAATACGGCGAGCTGGTTCCCGCCGAGGGGCTTGTCAGTGAAAACGTCGACATGATCGTACTTTAGCTCTTTAGGCATGGCCTTTCCTTTACAGCTAAAAGTATTCCCCTGGACCCCCGCTACCCTAATCTTACCAGAGAGGGAAGAAAAGCAATAAGGAAAAAAATGAGGATCGCGGGCCGGCCCCCGAAAAATCTCTTTTTCTCTTGCAGCATCGGCTCGATGAGATATATTTACCTATCGATGCAGGAGTTAGACGGTTTTTACCGATGGAGGTGACCCGGAGATGAAACTCAGCAATCTGTTGCTAGTTATACTGTTAGGCGTGCTCGCGACCTCTTTCGCGGGCGTCGGTTCCCTTTGCGCCCAGGAAAAGGCTGGAAATCCTATGGTTCTCGTAAAAACAAGCATGGGGTCGTTCAAAATCGAGCTCTTCGCGAAGGAAGCGCCCGTCACCGTCAAGAATTTCCTGAACTACGTCGATAAGAAATTTTACGACGGAACGATATTTCACCGCGTGATGCCCGGATTCGTCATTCAGGGGGGCGGATTCGACAAGAACATGGTGCAGAAGACCACCCTCGCGCCGATTCAGAACGAGGCGAAAAACGGGCTCAATAATCTCAGAGGGACCCTCTCGATGGCTCGTACGAACGATATCAACAGCGCCACGAGCCAGTTCTTCGTCAACCTGAAGAGCAACGCGTCCCTCGACCACGTGAGCGAGGCGCAGTTCGGCTACGCCGTGTTCGGCAAGGTCGCGCAGGGCATGGACGTGATCGACAAGATCGCGGCCGTCACGACCGGCAACAAGGGACCGCATCAGAACGTTCCCGTGAAGCCGATCGTCATCGAGTCGATGACGCGGGTCGTGCAGGAGAAGGCTGCGGCCCCCGCACCGGCGCCCGCGCCGGCTCCGAAGAAGTAGTCGTCGCCGACGCCATCGGGCGCGCGCCCGTGGGAACGTTTGATCCGATATCCGGACGGTTGCCGCAAGGAGCCGTCCGGTTCCTATTTTTCGAGGGGAAGCCAGATCGAGAATTCAGCGCCGAGTCCAAGCTCGCTCTTGCAGAGAATTTTCCCGCCGTGCCCCGCGACGACCTTCTGGGAGACCGAAAGACCGATCCCCAGACCCTCGACGTTCCGGTTGCTCGAGTTCGACGCCATCGTGAACGGTTCGGCGAGAGTCACGATCTCCGAGGCGGGAATCCCGATGCCGTCGTCCTTCACGCTGATCACGAAATAGGACCCGCCGTCGATCGGGCGAGGACGATTCCGGACGATGGAATCGGCTTCGGGTTCGCTTCCCATGAATGCCTCCGGCGAGAGCGTCGAACCGGGACCCGCGCCGCTCGAGCGCCAATCGCCGATCGCCACGCCATCCTCGGCTCCGGGAGGATCCTCCGAAACCCGCAGCGTGATGATTATGTTTCCGCCCCGCCGGACCGAGCTGACGGCGTTATCGACGATGCTCCGCACCGCGATCTTGATCTTGCCCGAATCGATGAACACGTTTCGGAACCGGGCCCGATCGTCGACGTCTACCTGCACCTGCTTCTCCTCGAGCTCCGGAATGATTTCCCGCAGAACGTCCTCGACGATCGACGATATGTCCGATTGTTCGAACCTGAAGTTGGTATTGTCGAGCCCGATATCGTTGAGCGAGAGAAGGTACTCGACCTTCCCTTCGAGGCGCGCAATCGCGTCCTTTGCCATATCGACGAGAACGCTTTCGTCGGCCTGATCCGGCTCGAGCGACCAGAGAGCGCTCTTCAGGACGGTGAGAGGCGTGCGCAATTCATGCGAGGTGTGCGTGATGAATCCGCGCTTCACTTCGGAGAACTGCTCGATCTCGAGCTTCGCGGCGACCGCCATCTGGTAGAGAAAGGCGTTCTTCAAGGTGATCGAAGCCACGCGCGCGAGCATCTTGACGATCTCTTCGTCGAAATCGCTGAGGGGCTCTCCGGTCACGGCGTCGCCGTACAAGAGCGCTCCGAGAAGATCCCCCTGCCCGGCGAGCGCGATCGCGTGTGAAAAACCCATCCCGGCCAGGCGGCGGATCGTCTCTTCCTCTTCGTCGGCCGCCCGTCCCGCTCCGACGCAGAATTCATCCAGCGTCGCCGGACCGTCGGCATCGACGAGCCATCGAACGAATCCCGACTCGATCGATATGTTTCCGAGCGTTCCGCCGTCGGCGATTCCGAGCGAACGGTACGGCTCGAGCCGCTTCTTCTCCGGGGCGACGATATAGAGCGATACACGCTTCACCTTGAGCTGTCCCATGAGCGTCATGAGAAAGAGGCTCGCGATCTTGCTCACGTCGAAGGTCGTCCCGAGCTTTTCGACGAGGCGGAAGATCGCCTCGAAGGTCAACCGCTGCCGTTCGAGCCGATCATCGATCCCGCGGGGATCCGCGAGCGTTTTTGCCTGGTTTGATGCCATGCGCGCCATTACTCCGTCATCCGGCCGTTCGTGCCCTAGCTCTTCGCCGCGACGGGATTTTCGATCGTGAAATAATCCTCGAGGTTGAGGAGCCGGAACACCGAGCTCACCTTGGGCGGTATCCTCGCGAAAACAGCGTCACCGCCGGCGTCCCGCAGGGACGATACGAGCCCGAGAAGAATGCCGACGCCGGCGCTCGATATGAACGAGACCTTCTCGAAATCGAGCGTCACGCGGAATATCTTTTTCTCGAGGAGTTGGGCAAGCATCCGCTCCATGACGAGCGCCCCTTTCGCGTCGAGATCGCCGCCGAGCGTCAACAGGTTCGTCCCGTTGCCGAGGGGCGACGGGCCCTTGAGTTCGAACGTGGCCATTGAGTTCTCCTTTCCATCCCGCAGCGCGGCGCCGCGGGACCGGATCGACTTCTTTATAAGGGTCTTGTTATAGCCGGACTCGCGACGATGCGTGATCTGTTCCGCGATGCGGCGCGTCATGATGAGGCCGAGCCCCCGCGTCTTCCGCGCTTCGATGTAAGCCAGAAGATCGAATTCCGAATCTCCCGAAGGGTCGAACGCGACCCCCTGATCGATGATGGAAATGAGGAGCATGTCCTCCTCGCGCTCGAGATCGACCTGGATCCAGTCGTGCGACCCGGGCTCGAAGCCGTGCTCGACGACGTTCATGAGGAGCTCGTACACGCTGAGCCTGACCTCGAACGAAAAATCTCTCGTGTGGCCGAGCGCAACCGCGAGAATATGCGAGCATCGCGACGCCCGATCGACGTTATCCTCCGTGCCCGCCAGGAACAGCGAGTACTTATAGTCGTTCCGGACGTACCCCACGCAGAAGAAGGTCTTGTCCCTGCCGACCATGCGGCGGCTCGGCTCGATCCAGTCGGAATTCCGAACGATCGAGGATTTGAGCGTGACGATCGCGTTGCGGGCGACGAGCTGTTCCGCCGCCGTCCGGACGGCCCGGGGAAGCGAATCGGGAAGGGCGCAGACGATCGAGGGCACATGGCAGTCCGCGGCGACCATGATGAGACTCGCGAGATGAGCGGGAATCTGCCAGTCTTCGCCGCGCTCGCAGCTCACGCTCAAGGCCAACGTGCCGGGATCGATTGATTCAATCTTCATACCGCACCTACGGTGTGCCGGACTCTCGCCGCGCGAAAACCCGGTCCTGCCCTTCGCTTCGTTCGAGAGGCGCCCGTTCGACGCGCGCCGGCGCCGCGCTGACGGCGACAATCGTGAGGTCGTCGCTCTGCGGCGTCGCGCCGCGGAACGCGGCGAGGTCGCGCTTCAGCTCGCCCACGAGATGCCGCGCGCCTCCGCCGGCCTCGGCGGCGAGAATGCCCGCGAGTCGCTCGATTCCGTACTCATTCTCCGCCGCGTCGCGCATTTCGCTGAGACCGTCCGTGAACTGCAGGATGCAATCTCCGGGCCCGAGCGTGATTCGCCGCTCTTCGAGGCCCCGGCTGAAAATCTCATCGGGAAATATGCCGATCGGCTTCGCCGTCGCCGGAAACACGTCCACGGCGCGACGCGAGCCGCGGTAGACCATGAGCGGCATGTGCCCGGCATTGGCAAAATCGAGACTCCCGTCCCGCGTATTCAGGATGCCCCAGAAGAGCGTCACGAACATGTTGCTCTTGATATCCCTGCGGAGAAGCACGTTGAGCCTGCGCAGGAGCGCGACGGGCTGTCCGGAGCTCTGGGCGAGCGCCCGAACGAGGATGCGGACCATCGCCATCACGACAAGGCCCGGTATGCCCTTGCCCGCCACGTCTCCGACGACGACCATGAGACGATCCTCGTCGACCGGAACGAGGTCGAAGTAATCGCCCCCCACCTCGGAAGCGGCGTTATAGAATGCATCCATCTCGATATTCGCAAAATACGGAAGACGCGCGGGCAGAAGCGTCGCCTGGATCTCGTGCGCGATCTCGAGCTCACGACGGATGCGCTCCTGCTCGACGAGCGCCCTCTGGTTGTCCTCGAGCCTCTGCGCCATGCCGTTGAACGTGCGCGCGAGCGTTTGCAGCTCCTTGATCGACCCCGCCCTGATGCGCGTGTCGAGGCGTCCATGCCCGATCGCTTCGGCTCCCCTCGTGAGCACCTGCACGGGACGGGTGATATGAAGCGCCATGATCATCGAAAGAGCGGCCCCGACGACGAGCGCGAGAATTCCGATGCGGAGCATGCGCGCGTTGATGCTCGAAATCGCTTCGAGCACCTCCGCCTTCGCGTAATCGATGTACACGAAGCCGATGAGCTCTCCCTGATCCGTAATGGGGATTTTCACTTCGATGAGCTTTTCGCTCTCGCGGACCTCCTCCCCCGGCAGGGTGAGCCCCGCGCCGGGGACTGCGCGCAAACCGGCGACCGGTTCGTACGGACGATCGATCCGAAGAACGTCGTGATGGCCCTTGATCGTTCCGGTCCGATCCACGATGGATATCGCAACGATGTTCTTTTCGATCTCCTGCGCGCGAACGACGAACGGATGGAGCTCGAACTCGGGGTCTTCATGGAGGAGCGGTTTCGTGGAGCTGAGCGCCAGATTGCGTCCCTCGAGAATGACCTTCTTGAGAGCCTCGGTCAGGAGCATCTTCTTTTCGTTCGTGACGACGGTCCACGAAAACGCCGCGACGAGGCCCGCGACAAGCAGGATGACGAGCACCGCGACCTGTATTTTGAGACTGATTGCCTTCATCTGCGCTCACCCGCCGTCACCGGCTCGTGAAACCTTCGAGCTTCGAGAGCTCTTCCTTCGTTTTCGCGATGTAACGGATCGCCTTCTCGTTGTCGGGATCGACCGCGAGAATCTTGTTCCAGACCTCGAGCGCCCGATCGTATTCGTGGCGCGCGTAACTTTCCATGCCGAGATACTGATACGCCTTCACGAGATAGCCGGACACCTGCTCGAACCGCGGGGCGACGCGGTACACGCCCTCCCATTCGGCGATCGCCCGGGCGAAATCGGCCTTTGCGAAGAACCCGATTCCCCGTTGATACGCCGGGCGCAGCCGGTCCCGCTCCTCGGAGGATATCTCCTCCCGCAGGTTCTTTTCCTCCGCCGCTCGCGCCTGGGCGCTTTCCGCCTTTTCCCGCAGCCCCTCGATCGCGGCGATCTTCGTTTCGATGCGCACGTCGGTCGGATTCTTCTCGAGCTCGATGGCCAGCGGCTGGATCGCGGCCGCATATCGCCCGTTCGCCGCGAGACGATCCGCCTCGACGAACATTCTTTCGTATCGCTCCGCGATCCTCTCGCGGGCGCGCGAGAGGTAGTCCTTCGCGAGCGCGTGCTTCGGATCGAGCGCAAGGACCTCCCTGAAACCGGAAACGGCCCCGACCCAATTCCCGCTCGCATACAGATCGATGGCTCTGGCGAGGGTCTCCGCCAGCGTCCGCTCGGCGTTCGAAAGCTCCTGCGTGCGCCGCTCGCACCGCCAAATCCGGTCCGCCGCCTCGTTCGAAGGCGCGATCTTCTGCGCCTCCCGGTAGGAAGAGAGCGCTTCGGCATATCTCCCCTTCGTCATGAGCGAGTCGCCGGCGGCGATCGCAAGCGCCGCGGTGGCGCGTCGCAGGCCCTCCTGCGCTTCCTCGTTCGCCGGAGACCAGAGAAGCACGCGCCTGAAACGGTCCATGGCGCCGGCATAATCGGAGCTCGCGAGGCTCGCCCGCCCCTCGTCGAGAGCCGCGCCGATCGACCGGTTTTCGTAGCTCGCGATCTGAATGTCGAGCTGCTTCTGCATTTCCTCGTCGCGGCGCCGCTGCGCCCGCTCTCTCTTCTCGCTCCGGGATGAGCCGAAGCTGAACGAGAGCGAGAAGAGATGATTCCCGCCGAGCTCGGTGCTCCGATAGGCATAGTCGAAGAGCAGACGACGCATCCCGAGACCGCATCCGAAGGTCGGGACGCCCCCGTCCCATCCTCCGCGCACGGCGAAGGCGCTCTTCAATCCGTATTCCGCCCCGAAATGGATGCGCGCATCGGAGAGCGCCGTCTTCTCGGCGTCGACGGCGAGAACGAGACGATCCTGGAGCCGTTCCGAAACCGATCGCCATATCGAGAACCCGGCGCGTACTCCTCGCGGATCGCCCGCCTCCCGCGAAGCGAGCTTGATGGACGGCTCGATGGCGTTCATGATCGCGATCCCGACGGCGATTCCATCCATGGCGGGGGAACGAACGGGCGTTTCGAGCCCTATCCCCGCGTCGAGACCGAAGCCGTTCGCGCCGTATTGCCCTTGCGTGAAACGATCGAGCTTGCAATCGAACCCGGCGGACAACCCCTTCGCGATCTCGCGCGCGTAACCGAGCACATAGCGCGTCTGTATATTCTCCAGTTCTCCGGCGACGAGCATGTTCGACTCGTCCCGTTGTTCGATTCCGCCGACGCGCAGCTGGATCGCGCCGAACGAGAAGACGCCGATATCGAGGAAGGGGTGAGAGAGCGTCATGGCCGAATAGGTCGCCGATTCGTCGAAGAGCGACGTATGAAACAGGCTCGCCTCGTCGCGTTCGATCTGCGAAAGCCCCGCCGGATTCCAGAAGAGCACGTACGAATTCCCCCATACCGCCGCGGCGGCCCCTCCCATCGCGATGCTCCGGCATCCGGCGCCGAGGCTGAACGGGCTCATCGTCCCGCCGTCCTCGCCGCCCGCGCGAACCGGCGCGGCGAACACGGCGACGACGAGGAGAGCGAGCGCGCATACTCCCGATCTTCTACGCGCTCCGGCCCCTGCGTTGCGTGAATTATTGGACAAGGGCGACCTTTCGCTTGAACGTGTAATCCCTGCCGTCGATCGATACCTTCGAGAACCAGGAAATACACGCCGTTCAGAACCGTATTCCCGTTTCCGTTCTTCCCGTCCCACGAGAACTCCTGATGAAGCCCTGCGGCCAGGGCCCCGCCGTCGACGATGGTTCTGACCGGTTCGCCGGTGATCGTGAAGACCCTGAGGGTCGCGTTTCCGTCCTCCGGCATATAGAAGGTGATCGTCGTCCTCCCGCCTCCCGCGACGAATGGATTCGGATAGTTGGAGAACGAAGCCTCGATATCGCGCGAGAGAATCGCCGCCTTGCCCGAGCCGAACGGAAACGCTCCCGAAACGGCCGTCACGGAAACCGTCCCGCCGGTCGCCTCGTCGCGGCAGGCAATCGCCCCGGGGGAGACGATCCGCAGGCTCAGGGCTTTGACGGGCGGACTGGCGGCGCTCGCGACCGAAAGCGTGAACGAGCGCGTTTCGCCGTCGCCGATCGAAACGGTGTCGACGAACGAAACCGCGAGACGGCCGCCGGCGGCCTGCCAGCTCGCGTCGATATCTCCGCGTTCGTCGTGGATGCGCAGCGCGCCGATGACGCCGGTCGGATCGACGAGGCGATCCCCTTCGTCGAGAACCTCGAACGCGAGGCCGTCGACGAAGACGCGCGAACCGGTGAGCTCCGCCCCGCGCGAGAATTCGAGTCTCATGCAGCCGGTCTCGACTCCCGCGGCCATATTCGCGGGGAAGAGCCCCGCGGCGGCGAACGATACGCTCCCCGCCGGGAAGATGACCGTGCCGAGACCGCTCGCGACGGGGAACGAGCCGGTGAGCGGAATATTCTCGCGGCCGTCGGTCGTGTCGGCGACGACGATTCCCGCCGCGTTGATCTGCAACTGGAACCGCGATCGCCCGGGGGATGCGTCGAGATCGAAGAGAATATCGAGCGTGTCGGCCCCGCCCGGCGACACGACGAGCGGCGACGCGAAAACGAGCGGAATGTCCGATCCGTGCGACGCGTTGATATACATCGAGGCGATGTCCGCGGCCCCTTTCCGCACCTTGACGGCGTCGAATACGTCGATGGGCTTGATCGGGCCTCCGAGCTCGTCGAGGAGACGCACGGTGATTCCGCCGCAGGAGAACGGCGATTCCTGAGCGGAACCGGGATGTGCAAGAACCAGTCTGATCGCGGCGGCGTTCGTCGCTCCCGCCGAGATCCGTTCCTCCATGAGCCCCCACCCCCCGACGGCGACGCTCACGAGCGGGTCGGAAAAAAGCGATACCCCCGTGATCATCGGAAAACCGGAAGAACCTCCTCCGGCCAGAACCTCGACCAGCCGTCCCGAATTGACGTCGCGTGCCGCGACGTCGAGCGAGTCTTCGAGAGCGATCGAGAATCCCGGCGCCGTCGGCCTGGCGAGGCAGTCGATCCTCCCGTGGATCGTCACGGGCACTCCGGATGCAACGGTCAGCGCGGGCTGCAACGCGCATCGAATCGAGGCCGATCCGGCGAATGATTCGACATACGCATACGTGTTTCCGCCGTCACCGGTGAGACGAAACGCCTTGAATACCGTGCCCGCGTCGATCGTGTCGCCGCCGACGCCCCTCGCGGCGAACGCGATCGCAGAAACGCTCACGGGGGCGGCCGACGCCCCGCCGTCGTTCTCGAGAACGAGCTCGAACGCCTCGACATCCGGCTGCCCCGTATTGACGCGTGCCGGCGCCCGGGAAACGAACCGCGCGAGAAGCGAGTGCGCCGGATCTCTCAGCGTAACGACGTTCGTCGACCAGGGAAAGACGCTTCCGGAGAATGGAACGCTCGCCGCGCTGTTGCGATCCGCGAGCGCGATCTTCCCGGATGACGCTATCGAAAGTCTGAAATCGGAAGCCGGCGCATCCGCCGATACGTCGACCGATATCCTGAATGTCTTCGAGCCGCCCGGGTAGAGGACGATCGGTTCCGAGAGCGGACAAACCACCGAGGATTGGGCGATCGTATCCGTCGCTACCGAGCAGAGAACCCGCACGTCGTCCCTGAGCCGCACGCGCGAAACGACGTCCTTCACGGGGATAGGCACGACGGCTCCGTTCGCCATGGCGAGCTCGATCGACGTGAACTCGACGGGCGCGCCCAGTCCCGACGGGGGATCGTATCCGATGATCATCTCGATGAGCGGGATGTCCTCCTGCCCCCGGTTGAGGCTCACGGGCGCGCGATCGAGCAGCGCCACCGTTACGTTCCCGGGAATCTCGTCGACGCGAATCGTATCGGAGCTCTCGATCCTGCTCGCCTCCGGGCCGGCATCCTGTTTGACCCCTCCGCGGAATACGAGCTCGCCGGTCGTCAGCGCCCTGAAGGTCCAGACGAACGCGCTGTCGCTTTTTCCCGGAAGATCCTGGGAGACGGGCGCGGGGCCCGAGACGCTCGAGCAGGAGCCCGTGCCGGAGCAGGCGAAGTTGTCCGGCACGACGCCGAGAAGCGTCGAATCGGACGCGTTCGCCACGCCCATGCGAACCTCGAAAACCTGATTCCGTCGTCACCGCCGCCGGGACTTCGAACGACACGAAGAGAGGATCGGTCGATATCTCGATCGTCGCCGCGCCGCACGCCCGGCCGTCTATCGGCCCGTCGTTTCCCGAGGAAACGACCGCGCCGCCGAGCGGCACGCAGAGGCTCAGGCTCCGGCCGTCCTGCGCCGTCGAGGCGATATCCGCCGTCACGTGGAGAACGAGACCTTCGCACGATATGGGCTCCGCGAGCGGCGCGACGGTCTTCCACGAGCTTCCGTTCCATACGAGGAACGCGAGAAACTCGTCGCCCGGGTCGAATGCGAATGGCGCGCTCCCCGCGTCGTTCCAGAGCTTGATGTACCGGACGTCCTGCCCCTGCGTAGCCGTTCCTCTGTTCTCCACGGAGAGCCCTTCGAGAACATCCTCGAGAAATCCGTTGCACGGAAGGGTGAATGAAAGACACGGGATATCGACCGCCCCGGGCGAAACGCGCGCGCCGCAGACGGGAAGCATCCCTATTTGAGCATTCACCATTCCGTTCGTGATATCGACACCGGCCGAGTTGAGGGGGAAATCCCCCTGCACGACCGGCGGTGTGCCGAGAAATACAAGCGAACTCTTATCGGAGATCTGAAGATCGATCCGCACGGAATCGCGTATGCCGGCGAGCGCCGTCTCGTACGAAATGAAGAGCAGCGTGCTCCGGTAGGGCTTGAGCACCGCGCCGAGCCCGTGGAAGGAATAGCCCGCCTCGCCCGACTGGGCGACCTCGAGAAGGCTGTCGAGCGCCGGATTGAAAAGGCCGTCCTCGTCGGTGTCGGCGTATGCCTCGACCTTCAGGATCTCCGCGGGTCGCGAGGAACCGACGCTCAGAAGGTCGAGTCTCTCGAGTATCTTGGACTCCTTGTAGCTGTTGTATATTCCGAGAACGAAATTCAGCGCGTTCTTCTCGCCCGGCAGGACGCGCTTGTTGCCGAGGATGCTCGTGAAGAGCGTCAACCGATCCGGAACGGGTATCGTGAGAATCCCGGATCCGCCGATCGCGCGGTCGATGGGGCCGTCGTTTCCGGAGGCGACGCCGATGCCCATGACGGGAATCGCGAGATCCACCGTACCCCCCGTCTCGATTTTCTCCAGCACGTCCATCGTCAGGAAGAACCTCGATCCGGGATGCCCCGCGAGGATTTCGGCAAGCGTCTCGACCGCGTATGTCTTTGCCGCCTTTTCGGCGAACACTGCGACGAGAGAATCCGACGCCGGGTCGCAGAGACCGTCGCCGTCGTCCCGCCAGAGAAGGAAACGCTCGATCTGCTTGCTCCCCGCGGTGCCGAGATTCGAGATCGTGAGACTCCGGAGCGTGTCTTCGACGCATGCGTTCCCGGGCACGAGGAAATCGAGAGCGAGGATATTCTTCTTCTGGTCGACGATCAGGCTGTCCCCGTGAGGAAAGAGCGTGACCTGGTGCGCGAGCATGCCGTCCGTAACGCCGTTTCCCGCGCTCGTGAGCGGAAAATCCGCGTCGAGGTGGAACAGCTCCGCGCTCGTCGCGGGCGCGAGCGTAAGGCCGAAGTCGTCCGCCGATTCGATGGCAACGGAGAGCGTCTCCCCGTCGACGGTGAGAAACGAATCGAGGGCGGTCACGACGTAGAGTATTCGCTGCGATCCCGGCGCGATCGAGGACCCGATTCCCTCGAAGAACGCTTCCCCGCCGTCCCAGACTGCCGTCGCGATTACCGTGTCGGCGTCCGGCTCGAAGATCGAGTCGCCGTCGTCGACATACAGCTTGAATGACTTTGCGGATTCGCACTGAAAGAGCGTCGTATCCCCCCGCACGCGGAGAGAATCGACCATTATGTCGCCGAGCGTGTTGTTTCCGACGTTGAACGCGAGGAGCTCGATCGCTCCATCCCCGGGATGCCGCCCGCCGGCGGGAATGGGAAGAGCGTCGATCGAAACGATCTCCCGACGCAGCAGCACCTGATTGAATACCGGTGCGAGATCGCCGTCGATGGGACCGTCGTTTCGCGACAGATACTCGATTCCTCCGGCCGGGACCCCGAAACTCGCTTCGAGCACGCCGAACGTTCCGAGCGCGAAATCCGCGACGGCGAAGAATCTTTGCGGCGAGCCGATCGCGAGCGACAGGCCGGAGAGCGCGAACCGGTCGCCCGTCGACGCGAGATCGCCGACATGGAGATCGGTCGCCGGGGAAAACAACGAATCGCCGTCGTCCTTCCAGAGCGCGAGACGCTCGACGAGATCGTCCACTTCCCCGTCGCCGAAGTTGCGGATCGAAACGGCGGAGAGAATATCAGGAACATGCCCGTTCGCCGGGACGACGAAAGAAAGAACGGGTTGGCCGGCATCTCCGAGGTAGAGAGTGTCGGGGATCGTCTCCTCCAAAACCAACTGGAATGACTTGAATCCATCGATCGCGCATTTTCCGTCGGAGTTCAACGGCGTTCTCGAGAACTCGACCGGCGCGTCGCCCGTGACGAATATCGAATCGGGCGACATGATCGCGACATCGAGCGAATCCCCGTCGCTCGCGAGGAAGGAGTCGACGTCGGCAACGGCATACCAGTAACTCGTCGTTCCGGCGGGAATCTTTCTCCCGCCCGGGAACCACAACCGCGCCTCGCCGCCCACGAACACGGCCGATGCGAGGAGCGTGTCGAACCTGTTCACCGATGCCCCGAATGCCGTGGTCTCTTCGCCCGGCCCGACATCGGCAGCCGCCGCGGCGGCTGCCGGACTTTCACGGAGAAGTTCATCGTTCCACGCGAACTCGGTGAAGCGCGCGTAGAGCCGGAGCGATCCGAAGTCCACGTCGTTCAGCGGCGCGCCGCCGCCTCCCGTCGTTGCGTTGGACACCACGAGGCTGTCGACCGAAATCGTTGCGGGCGAGTCGTTCTTCACATCGACCCGCAGAAGCTCGACCGCCGCGTCCCCGGGACGAACGTCTCCCGAAACCACCGGACGAGCCGTAAAGAGAACGCGGGGCTTCATCACTGCAAGCCGATTGCTTGCTGAAGCGGTCCACGATTGATTGAACGGCATGAAGAAATACCATCCGTCGAGATCGAGCATCAGATCGACGGTGTCTGGAGCGGCGAAGTCGAAAGGCACCTGCGACCGCATCGAAGGAAACGGGGAAATGCGACGCCCCGGCCGGCACGATCGTTTCGTTTCGCAGATTCGCCGTGACGACGTGGACGCCGTCCGTGAATGACACGGTCGACGTCCGATAGAGAACGAAGTCATGCGACATCGGATTGTTCAGATCGAGATGAATCGAGACCCCCTGTTCGCCGGCATACGCGGCGACGGGATGCAACGATTCATGCTCATCGAAAAGATAGACGGAGCCCAGGATCTGGACCGTTTGCACGTCGCTCGCGCCACAGCTTCGATCGTCTATTCTCCCGCCGTCCGTGTCGTTGTCGCAGGCATGGACCGCATAAACGATCAGGTCGCCCTCGTTTCGGGGACCTATCTGTATGTCGGTCCCGTAGTAGCCCTCTCCGATCGAAGACATGAGTATTTCGTTTGCGTCGTCGATGAGGCTCCCGTCGTTGTCCCAGAGGAGATACACGCCCTGCCCGAACGACCCCGTGGCGTCGTCGTGAACGCCGCTCGGGTCAGAAATCTTGCAGGAGATATTGAAACTCAATCCGGCGGGCACGACCTCAGGGCTGAAATCGGATATGGCCGGCGGAATCGTGTCGTCGTCGACGAGCCTGAAACGCGCGTGGAGCTGCTCGATATTCGTGGGCTCCGGTTTCCCCTCGATGTGCAGGAACACGTCGACCGTGTCCCCGTTTTTCCAGTCGAGATCGGCCTTGAACCAGAGCTCGTAGAAATAGTAGCGCTCCTTCTCGCAGTTCCCGGTCAGATCCTCCCAGTTCTTGTCATCGTCGATGCAATCGATGAAGGTTCCCGTCGGAACCACGCTCAGAAGGCTCCCGATCTCCCCCGTCTTGTCCTCGAGGTCTGGATCGGTATACGGATTCGATATCATGCTCCACGGCACACGCGGATTGAACTTTTTCGTCAAGCCGATAACGAAGTCGATGTGATCGATATATTCGTCCGCTACGAACGTGTTGGTAAGAAGCAGCTCCCGGGTGCCCGGGATCGGCGCCGCCGCCCGTCCGAAGCGCCCTGTCGTTCCGGCGAGCGCGAATAGTCCCTTCCCCGAATCCTTGGGTTCGAAATCCCAGTCGGAGGTGGAATTGATCTGAAACACGAGCCGGTATACCGCACCCGCCTCGAACGGAAGATCCGCGACCGGCGCTCCGCCATTCAGGTAATGAATGGTGTTGAACAAAACTGCCTCTGTGGGAATACGAACGATGAGGCTGTCGTCCGAGCGCACGGAGGTGAGGCGCGTATCGAACAGCGCGGCGAAGGTATTGAGGCTCTGTGCGCTCGCGCCCTTCGGCAAGAGCCCCGCGAGAATCGCGCAAATAGCGAAATATCGCCTCGATCGGGAAAATGAGCGACGTACGATCCTCCCGCACGAGACTCCGTTCCGTGCATGAAGACTGCCCATATTCTTATTTCCCGGCAATATTGCAGCCAATCAGAATTCTCCGCTTCTTCTCCGCCCAGGGCGCGACGGCACGCGTAACTCGCTGCATTCAATAAAGCTGTGCGCGCAACAGAGCCCGATGTCGCACTATTTGGCGAGGAAACAAGCAAGAACTATTCACAATGATGGGGAATTCGGGGAAATGCCTGGAAACGCTCGGGAAGAACGGGGAATCGAACGTAGCGATACGCCTCCCGCGGCAGCGCATCGGGAAATCAGGAGGACGGTTTCAAGCGGTAGACGATAATTCGCCCTCCGCTTCCGCTCTTGAATTCGCCGATCGTCTCGAGCTCGGGGGGCGGATCGTCGAGGATCGCGCGGAGCGTCGGCCGCGCCGCGCGGAAATACGCTTCGTCGACGACGAGATATTCGTACCGGTGAAACCTCGCGTAGCGGACGAGCCCCGCCGGGTCCACCCATGGGATGAAGGCGGCCTCGGGATTTCCCGCGTAGTAGCTTATCGAGCAGCCGGAGTGCGCGAGTATACGCGGCGCGGGAGATTCGTTCGCCGCGATCCGGCGCCCGATCTCCTTCCACTCGAGAGGTTGGGATTTCCCCATGACAATGTAGCGATGAACCGTATACGGCACGAGGCTCAGGAATACGAGCGTCGCGAGCGTGACTGCGGCGGCGCGCCTTGCGGAGACTCGCGCGGCGAACCAATCGAGCAGCGCCGCGCATCCCGCTCCGGCCCAGAGCAGATAGACGGGAAGATAGGGCACGAGATACCGGAGCTCGACGCGGAACAGGGAATAGAACACGAACGGGAAAAGACCGAGCATGAGAAGGAAAGACTCGGCGCCGCGGTTCTCCCGGCGCCATTTCCTCCCGATGAGGCCGAGCGGCACGAGGAGGAGCAGAAGCGGGCTCGAGAGCAGGAGAGGGATGAGCCCGATCCCGGCGCCCATCTTGGCGGGATACCCGGATACGATCGCGCCTTTCTGACGCCAGAGTATCCGCAGCGCGCTTTCGCCGGCGAGATCGTCGATGCGCCGCGCGGTCCCCGCGTCGTTCAAGCGGTAAACGTACTCCTCGCGGGCGAGATCGTCCTGCCAGACGACGGGCGAGCTCAGGTTCACGGCGGCCTTCGAACCGCTCGTCCATGCGCCGGTCGCCGCGCGAAGAAGGAAGAAATAGGGAATCAGTATGACGGCGAACGTGAGGGCCATCACGAACGGGCGACGCAGCCTCGCCGCGAAAGAAGCTCCCGGTCCGGCGCTTCTCCCGCTCGCCAGCGCGAAGACGGCAAACAGGACGAGAATCGCGATCGCTTCGGGGCGCGCGAGAGAGGCCAGGCCGAGCGCCGCTCCCGCCGCGGCGCACCGCCGCACGCTTCCGTCGTCCATCCCGCGCAGGAGCAGGTACAGGGCGCACATGAGCAGAAGAGAATAGAGCGATTCGGTGATCGCCGCGGTCGAAAAGGAAATGAGGTTCGGCTGCAGAACGATGAAAAGGCCCGCGAAAACGGCGGCCCGATTGCCCCAGAGCCTTCGAGCGATCAGGAACGACGGAACGACGAGAGCGGCCCCGGAGACGGCGGAGAGAAGGCGCAGCCCCGCTTCCGCGTCACGCGCGAGCGCGCCGAAGGGAATCGCCGCGAAGGGATAGAAAAACGACCAGTAATCCGAAACACCCTCGAGAAAACGTCCGTGGAGGAAGCGGAAAAGGGATTCGGCGTAATGCCCTTCGTCTCCGGTCAGAACGCGGGGCGCGCTCAGGAAAACGAGCCGAAAAAGAAGGGCACCCGCAGCGAGGATGCCCATGAGACAATAATCCCTGCCACCCGGCCGGGAATGAGACGAATCCGCGTTTTCCATCTTATCGGGAGCCTTTTCCCTCGGCCTCCTTGATGGCCTTCGAGATCCTGACGATGTGCCGGTGCTCTTCCTCGATGATCCGGTCGATCTCGCCCCTGCCGAGCCGTTCGTCGGTCATCGCCTTCATCGTCTGAAAGAAAAGAACCGTATCCTTTTCGAAGGTGAGCGCCGACCTGAGGGCTTCGATCTCGTCCCCGGACTTCGCCGCGAGCGCTTCCGCTTCGCGCGCGGTGTTGAAGAGCCGCGACTTGACGAGCGCGTCGAGGTAGAGATATTCCTCGCTCTCGGGATCCGCCACCGTCGGGAGCGACGTCCTCGGCGGAAGCTTGTCGCGAAGCTCCTTGAAGGTCGCGTAATGATGCCGCTCCTGCTCCATGAGATCGGTGAAGACCGCCTTGACGCCCGCGCTCTTCGCAAGCGCCAGCGCCTTCCGGTAATACGCCTCGCCGTTCTTCTCGATGTCCATCGCCATTTCGAACACTTCATCGGCGCTGAATGATATACCCATCGCGCGCAAACCTCCTTGGATTCAAGCCGCGATTACATCTTCTCGAAATCGCTCTTGGGGGCTCCGCAATCGGGGCATACCCAATCGTCGGGAAGCGCCTCGAAGGACGTCCCCGCCTTGACGCCGTTCTCCTTGTCCCCCTTCGCCGGATCGTAGACATAACCGCAAATCGTGCACACCCACTTGTCCATTTTCAAGCTCCTTTCGACGCGACCCCGGTAGCGGCCGCTGATACCGGCCGGGAACGTCCCGACGCCGGATTATCCATGAAAACGCGCCTCGTGAAAAGTCTTTTAACGCTTCGGTTCATAGGGAACGAACTTGTCGCTCGACGCTCCGCACACGGGACATATCTCGGGAGGCGTCTCGCCCGTGTGGATATAGCCGCACAGCGTGCATTTCCATTTCTTCTTCACGATCTCCTCCTTCGATAAGCCCTCAATCCTCGAGAGGCTGCGACGAATCGATATCGAACCAGTAGAATCCGCCCGTCAGCGCGCCGCGCTCGGCCAGCAGAAGCTCGTAGTGCCCGTGTTCCTCTGCCGCGAGCTGTTCGAGGAGCTTCTTGAACTCCGGACGCTCGACCGTTTCCGCCTGATACGAATAGAATTCTTCGGCTCGCATCTCGGCGTGTATGGCGAGATCGAGCGCTTCCATCGCTCCGGCCTTTTCGCCGATATGAACGCCCTTGATCTCGGCGTCGTCGAGATCCTTCCTGTCGGCGACGAATTTCGCCTCGAAGAGCTTCAGGTACCAGCCCTCGAGCTTCACGCGGTGCCCTTCCTCGTCTCCCGACAGGCGCGAGAATCTCTCCTTGCCCTCGGCGTTCGCGATCGAGTCGGAAATCGCTTTGTAGAAATTCCGCGCGCCGATCTCGCGGCAGATGGCGCCCGCGAGAATCTTCCTGAAATCTCCCGTCTCTCCACCCACGATTCACGCTCCTTTCGCCATATTCGTGATTACCTGAAAATCATCGAGGAATGGGGTCCACCCGAATCGTTTATCCGGTATCCTTCGCCGCGTGGTACCGGGCGTAGGTGAGCGGCTCGTCGTCCTTCAGAAGCGCTCCCCCCACGACGTCCCCGACGAAGATGGTGTGCGTTCCCGCGTCGAGTTTCAGATCCTTGACGAGGGTGCATTCGAGATACCCGATCGCTCCCTCGAGGACCGGGCATCCCGTTCGTCCGGTCCGCACCGGGACCCCCTTGAACTTGTCGAAATCCCGGCCCGAGCGATAGCCGAAGCGCCGGACGATCCGGATGTCGTCGTTCCCGAGAATCGAGAGCGCGAAGGCTCCGCTCGTCTCGATGAACTCATGCGTCAGGTTCTTGTGGTTGATCCCGATCGCGATCCTCGGCGGATCGCTCGTGATTTGGAAGGCCGTGTTGCAGACCTGACCGTTGATTCGCTCCCCCGAGATCGACGAGACGACGTAGAGCCCGTAGCTGACCTTCCAGCACGCCTTGATGACTCCTTCGGTCTCTTCGGGGGGAAAGAGGAATTCGTGCTCGGCCTTGAAGGCCTCGCGCGGAGCGTTGCATTTGGGACACGTATCTGGAGGAAACAATCCGACGGCGACGTGTCCGCAGACGGAGCACTTCCAGCCCTGTGCTATCAACCGAGCTCCTCCCTATCTGCAGTCCATACAGGTGCCCTTGAACACGACGCCGATGTTGTCGATCGTGAATCCCTCGATCTCCTTGCGGGGGATGACGACGTCGTTCCTCCCCTCCATCATGATGTCGGATATCGTTCCGCACGACTTGCAGAAGCAGTGGATGTGAGGACCGGTATTCGGATCGTAGTTGAGGTAGCCGTCGAATATGTGGAGCGACTGCACCTCGTCGATCTTTTCGAGCATGCTGAGCGTGTTGTACACGGTCGAAAACGAAAGGGTCGGATAACGGCGCCGCAGCTCCTTGTGGATTTTGAGCGCGGACGGGTGCTCGGTGTTTCCGAGCATGTACCGGATCACCGCGAGCCGCTGAGGCGTCAGCTTGAATCCCTCGCTGCGTAGCTTCTGAATTGTCTCCTCAAATGAGATCATGTGCCCTGCCTCCTGGAAATTTAGCAACCCCTTTATATTATTGGGAATTGCTCCCTAAGTCAATAATAATTCTTAACAAAATCGCAGCACAAATCGACCCCCCCGATAATAGATCTCCGAGCCCGCGCAAATCCCTTTAACCGCTTTTTTCTCTAATCTGTTCCTTTCTCTCAAGATACATGAGACAGAGTTTTTGTAAAAGGCATTTTTCGCACAGGGGCGCCGTGCCGCAAACCAGCTTTCCGTGCTCCACGATCAGGGCGTGATACTCCTTGTATACGAATACGCGCCGCGGAAGATTTCGCTCGAATCGATCCCTGATCTCCTCGTACGGAGCCGACGGATCCACGAGAGCGAGACGCCCGAAAAGGCGCCGCGTGTAGGCGTCGACGACGAAAAAGGGCGCGTTGAACGCGTAGAGCATGATCGAATCGGCCGTCTCCGGGCCGACGCCGTCGAGCGCGAGCAGTCCCTCGCGCGTCCCTTCCCGGTTCTCGCGGAACCAGGCGGCGATCGTCCTCAACCGCTTCGCCTTCTGGTTGAAATAGCCCGAAGGGCGTATCGCGCGGGCGAGCGATCGGGCGTCCATGCGCTCGATCGCGTCGGGACTCATCGCCCCGAGCCGGTTCAGGTTCTCCATGGCGCGCGACGCGTTCACCCACGCCGTGTTCTGGGTGAGAATCGCCCCGGCGGCGACCTCGAACCGCTGGAGATCGCTTCGCGGGCCGCCCGTGTAGCGCGGCTTCGTCTCGCCGGGAGGCGTGACGGGCCACCACCGCCGGGGACCGTGCGCGCGCCGCAGGAGCTCGTAGACCTTCATGAAACGACCGTCCATGGGGGAGGAGTATAGCACGGTCGCGCGCGGGAGAATATATTTGACGCGGGGCCGGCGAACCCGTATCATTGTGCTACGATTTTTGCAATTGATAACACGCTGCGGGAGGAAACACGATGCACATCCCCGACGGTTACCTGTCGCCTCAGACCGCGGGAGCGCTCTACGTCATAACGGCGCCCCTGTGGGCGCTCTCCCTGCGCAGCGTCCGACGCCGCCTCCGCCAGCGCCGCGTGGCGCTCCTCTCGCTCCTTTCCGCGTTCTCGTTCCTCATCATGATGTTCAATATCCCGCTCCCCGGGGGAACGACGGGGCACGCGGCGGGGGGCGTCCTCATCGCGATTCTCGTCGGTCCCTGGGCGGCGCTCATGGCGGTGACGCTCGCGCTCGCGGTGCAGGCGCTCTTCTTCGGCGACGGGGGCGTCCTCGCTCTCGGCGCGAACGCGTTCAACATCGGCTTCGTCATGCCGTTCACGGGGTATCTCGTCTTCAGGCTGCTCAGGGGCGCAGCCGGCCCCGGAGACCGGCGCTTCGCGATCGCCGCGGCGGCGGGAGGCTACGTCGGGATGAATATCGCGGCGTTTCTCGTCGCGATCGAGCTCGGGCTCCAGCCGATCCTCCACCATCTTCCCGACGGAACGCCGCTCTACGCCCCCTTCGCGCTCGGCGTGACGATCCCCGCGATGGTGCTGCCGCACCTCGTCGTCGCCGGCGCGGCCGAGGCGATCCTCACCGGAGGAGTCGCGCGTTTCTCGGAAAATATCACCCGGAGCTTTTCGAGAAAGGAGCGCTCACCCCGCGATGAAATACCGCACGGGATGGATCGTGCTCCTCATTCTCGCGATTCTCACGCCGCTCGGCATCATCGCCGCGGGAGGAGCCTGGGGCGAATGGGATCTCGACGGCGTCAGGGAACGCGCCGGGTTCGTGCCCGAGGGAATGCGCGCGAGCACGGACGGCGGAATCGAGAGCCCGCTCAAGGAGTACACCGTGCCCGGCCTTGACAGAGGCTTCTTCCACGAAGGGCTCGGCACGATCATAGCGGCGATACTCGGGGCGGGCGTCACCGCGCTCTTCGCTTTCGCCGTCGCGCGGATTGCAAGGCATGGCGGGATTTCTTGAAAAGAACGCGTCCGCGGCGGCCCGGGCGATCGAGCGATCGGTCGTAAACGAAACCTGGTGCCGCGCGCGGGGATTTCTCCAGGCGATCGATCCGAGATTCAAGATCGTCGCGTTCGCCGCGCTTATTCTCTCGTGCTCCCTCACGCGCAGCGCGATCGTCCTCGCGTGCCTCTACGCGCTCGCGACGCTGCTCGCGTATCTCTCGAAGATCGCGGTGGGCGATTTCACGAAACGGATCTGGGTCTTCGTGCCGCTCTTCACGACGTTCATCGCGATACCGGCGCTCTTCCTCACCCCGGGCACGCGTATCGCATCCCTCGGGCCGCTCGCGATCACGAGCGAGGGCTCGCGCGCGGCGCTCATGCTCGTGCTGCGCGTCTCGGCGTCGGTTTCGTTCTCCGTCCTCCTCGTCCTCACGACGCCGTGGCACCGCTTGCTCGACGCGCTCGGGAGCCTGAGGCTCCCCGGCATCGTCGTATCGCTTCTGTCCCTCTCCTACCGGTACCTGCTGCTTCTCCTTCGGACGCTCTCCGAACTCTTCATGGCGCGGAGAAGCAGGGTGATCGCGGCGCTCCCGTTCCGGCAGGAGACGGCGTTCATCTCGCGCAGCGCGGGATATCTGTTTCTCAGATCGCTCCATCTCGCGGAAGGAGTCCACATGGCGATGGTGTCACGGGGTTGGGAAGAGGAAGGTTCGCGGCAAATCGCGAGGCAGGAGAAGGAAACGACTCGCGCCGGAAACGGCCCCGGAGGCGACCCCGCCGGGAGAAAAGGCCCCCGGCGAGGATCGGGGCCGCGGAGCCTTCGCCGGCGAACGCGTTCGAGCTCCGGGACATCCGGTACGCCTATCCGGGAAATATCCTCGGGCTCTCGATCGACAGCCTCGACATACCGCGCGGGCGCTGCACGATCCTCCTCGGCTGCAACGGCTCGGGCAAATCGACGCTCCTCAAGGTCCTCGACGGTCTCGTCCATCCCCAGACCGGCTCGGCGGCGGCCTTCGGCCGGCCGCTCTCCGAGAAAGTCGCTCGACGACGGCGCGTTCAGGAGATTCTTCCGGAGCACGGTCGGGCTCGTTTTCCAGGACGCCGACATCCAGTGCTTTTCGCCCACCGTTCGCGAGGAGCTCGCCTTCGGCCCGCGCCAGATGGGTTTCGACGAAGCGGAGGTGTCGAGGCGCGTCGACGCCGCGCTCGCCGCGCTCGGGATCGACGCCCTCGCCGACCGGTACCCCTACAATCTGAGCGGCGGCGAGAAGAAACGCGTCGCCCTCGCCTCGGTACTCACGCTCGACCTCGACGCGTATCTTCTCGACGAGCCGACGGCGAACCTCGATCCCGCGGCGGAGGGCGTTCTCATCGATATTCTGAGCGGGCTCGCGGCTCACGGCAAAACGCTCGTCGTCGCCACGCAGGATCTCATGCTCGCGCGCCACATCGGCGATACGGCCGTCATCCTCGGCCGCGAGAAGCGGCCGCTCTTCATCGGTCCGGTCGAGCAGGCGCTCGCCGACGTGCCGCTCCTCGAACGCGCCGGGCTCGCCCACGCCCATCGCCACGCGCACCGCGAGGCCGCGACGGGATTCCGCCATTCTCACTACACGGAGGAAAAGAGCTCATGAAAACGACACGATTCGGCGTTTCGATGGACGACGAGCTCCTCGCGAAACTCGACCTTCACGCGCGGCGCAAGAAATACCCCAACCGCTCCGAGGCGATACGCGATCTCGTGCGGGGCGCGCTCGTGGAGGAGGAATGGAGCTCCGCGAAGAAAGAGGTCATCGGCGTTCTCGTCGTCGTCTACGACCATCGCATGCGGGAGCTGTCCTCCCGCATGCTCAACGTGGAGCACGGGCACCACGGCGAGATCGTCACGACGCTCCACCTCCACCTCGATCACGACACCTGCCTCGAGGCGAAGGTTATCAGGGGAAAGCCGGCCGCGGTGCGTCACATCGCCGACGAGCTCATCTCGATGAAGGGCGTCAAATACGGACGGCTCATTCCGGCGACCGCGGGGAAGCGGCTGCGCTGAGTATCTCCGCGCCGCAGGACGCGCAGAAGCGGCCGTCCCGGGAAGCGGCGCCGCAGGACGGGGCAGCTCGCGCCGAGCACGGAACCGCAGCACGGGCAGAAGTTGAAGCTCACGGGCGGATAGGAGCCGCATACGGGACACGCCGAGCGCTCGTCCTTTCGGCAGGCGAGATAGATGACGAGCCCCGCGTAGAGCGTGACGAGGACGAGAATGCCCCAGAGAATCGTCGACATCGCTCTTCGCCTCGAATCGACCGACACCCAGTTGAAAACGGGAAAGAATCCGAACAGATAGAGGAACGCGACGACGAGAGACGTCTGCGTTCCCCCTCGCAGAAGGGCCGCGAGGAATCCCGCCAGAAGAACGACCGTTCGCGCCCGCGAGAAAGGCGATCTGGGCGCGCGACCAGCCGCACGTTCTTCCCGCTTCATCCTCGCGCGGGAAGCACTCCTCGAGGCGCGTGCCGCAATACGGGCAGACGCGGAACTCTTTGCGAACGCTCCGCCCGCATCCGCAGCAGAACGCGGCGAGCCCTTTCCCGCACTCGGGACAGAACCGGTCGCTCCCCGGAACCGCCCGCCCGCACGAGGGGCAGCGCTGCGACGCGCGCTCCCGGCAGACGAGATACGCGATGAGCCCGGCGGGGACGGTGAAGGGCTGAAGGGCGGTCCAGAACGCGGCGGGCATCTTCCGTCGCGTCGAGTCGACGTACACCCAGACCGCGCTCGCGATCATGACGGCGAATCCGACCGACGGGTAGAGCACCCGCGAGCCCCCCTCGAGCCTGAACGCGAGAATCAGATTGAAGAGCACGACGGCGAGAGCGACGACGAAGAGCGCACCCCGGTCGGATGAGCGCTCCGCTTCCGGCCGCGGCTCGCGGACGGCGCATCGCCGAAGACGGGGATTCCGCCGCGCGGCTTCGCCAGCGCGGAAGAAGTCAGCCGGGAGACATCCCCCGGCACGCCCGATTCGCGGCAGCCCCGGTGCATCGTTCCTGACATCGGCCTCCCACGCGCGGCAGGATTCGCATTTCTCGAGGTGAATGGAAACGGATTCGACGGCGGCGCCCGCTTCCGCGAACACCGCCGTCATGATCTCCTCGCGAACCGCGACGCATTCGGGATTCGCATGCGGTTCCCGCTCCGGCGCGCTTTCCTCTTCCCGCCGAACCATTCCTTGAACATCGCGCCTCGGCCTTTCGTCATCGCGCCACGCTCCGCCCGCGCGGATGGGGACGGCCGCGGAAGCCGGAAAATACCCTGAGCCGCACGCGGAGATGCTCGACGGCGAGGAACATCCGCGAACGGGCCGTCGCCTCGGGTATCTTGAGCATCGCCGCGATCTCCTTGAAGGAAAAATCGTTGAACTCGCGCAAAACAAATACCTCCCGCTGCAACCGCGGGAGGTTCTTGAGCTCGCGTTCGAGCGCGTCGACGAACTCGGCGCTCTCCGTCCTCCGATCGGGGCCGGGAGCGCCGTCCGGCGCGCTCTCCATGATATCCACTTCCGAATCGTCACCGGTCGTCGCATCGACGGCATGTGAAACTTGCCTCGCTGCTCCCTCGAGCGCAGAATATTCTTGCAGTGATTCGCCGCGAGGGTGAAGAGCCACGTCCTGAAGCTCAGCTTCGGATTGAAACGACCGAGATTCTCGATCGCCCTGAGCACCACCTCTTGATAGACGTCCGCCGGGTCGGCGCGCCCCCGACGAGCCGGTTCACGAAGCTGTACAGACCCTTTTCGTAGCGCCCGAAGAGCTCTTCGAGCGCTTTGCGATCTCCCGCGTGACCCCTGCAGCGCCAGATCCGAATCGTCCGGCTTCACTACTCTCTTCCGCTCTTATCCATACACCTCGAGGCGGATTTCGTTTGCCGCAAAAATGCGATCCAGATATAGTCGTCCGTGCCGCCGCAGCCGTTTCGTATCTGTTCGAAATCGCCGCGCGGACAGATGGTAACCTTCATGTTCTGGCAGCTCACGCCCGCCGTGCTGTAGCAAAAATATTCAGACGCATGCGACGTTCGCGACGGACACGATCAAGAGAATCGCGAGAAGCATGAGAGCGATACGCATATCACACACCTCCTGCATGCTCTTTGAAAGCTTGGAGATTCAACCGCGGATAGAATTATAGCAAATCCGGCGCGGATTTTAAAGGGCCGTCAGTATCTTCTCGAGCCGTTCCTTGTCCACCGTGAGGAGCCCCGCGGCCGGGAGCCTTCTCAGCAGCTCCTTCCAGTTCGCGTCCCTCTCGACGACCGATTTGAGAATCTTGATCCCCTCGTCGTCCCGGCCGACGTTGACGAGGGAAACGCCCTGCCAGAACGCGAGCTCGAGGTTGTCGGGCGCGAGCTTCGCCGCTTCCCCGTACGCCTCCATCGCGTCCTTCAGGTTCCCCTCCGCCATCGCCTCGTCCCCGAGGTTCTCGTACTCGTAGGCGCGCTGCAGCTTGACGAGGCGCGCGAGCTCATCGAGGGGCCGCGGATTGTCCTCGACACGAAGGTCCATGACGACGTCCGACCACGGCTCGTCGCTCGCCGTTCCCCGCACGATGAGGATCGCCGCGGACTGGCTCCCCCTGATGTCGCCGCCGGCTTGCTGGGCGGCCTCGAGAGCGGCGAGCATGCGGTCGGCGAGATCCCCCTGCGGCCGTCTCGTACGCCTTCGCCATGGCGGGCACGACCCTGTCGGTGAGCATCATGTTCGCCTGGACCGAGTAGCCGCTGCCCGTATGATGCGAGGCGAACGCGATGCACGAATCCCCCGTGTGCGCCGCCGCGTTCCCTTCGACGTCCACCATCGCCACCTGCCGCACGGCCGAATGCGCGTCCTCCTCGACGAGCTTTCCGAGCGCTTCCGCCGCGCTCATCCCCTCGTCCATGAGATCGAGGCCGAGAGGGCCGTACGACATGAGCACGAGGCTCTGCGTCGCCACGGCGCCGACGCCGGCACGCGCCCAGGGCACGACCGGCCCGACCGAGAACCAGTGCGACTGCACTGCGACGCCCATATCTCCCGTCACCGAATCGCGGGCGACGATCGAATAGGTATGCACCGGCCTCTCCTTCGAGGTCTCGAGCGCCCGGGCGTCGAAGGAAAACGGCGCCGACGCGGCGAGAGCGGCGAGACACAGGGCCGGGATATTCTTCGCGATTCCGATATTCCCGAACATCGACGGGCCTCCTCGATCGGGTGTTGAACGATAAATCGGCGCGGGCCGGGCTTGCGCGCTCCCGATGCGGCGATCCTCCGGCGCGCACGGGCCGATTCTGAATCAGGCCGCTCAATTCTTCAAGGAAATTGTCCTGCCGTGTGGTACATTTCGAGCCGGCACGCCGGTGCATGGGACACCGGCACAAAGGAGCGAAACATGCGCATCGCGTTTCTCGGAGACGGTTCGCTCAATCACGTGAGACGCTGGGCGGGATATTTCCACGAGCGGGGCCACGAAACGCTCCTCCTGTCGTTCGAGAGCGTCGACGGATGCCTCGTTCCCGCACGAAGGCTGAAGAGCCGCTTCCCGACGAAGCTCCTCGGCTATCTCTCGGCGCTCGGCTCCATACGGCAGGAGCTCGGGCGCTTTCGCCCGGATATCGTGAACGCTCTCTATCTCGGCGGGTACGGCTTCGTCGCCGCGCGGAGCGGCTTTCGTCCCCTCGTCGTCTCGAGCCTCGGCTCCGATCTTCTCGTCGATTATCCCTCGTCGCCCATTCACCGGCTCCAGATCCGCTCCGTGCTGAGGCAGGCGGACCTCGTCCTCACCGACGCCGATGAGCTCTCGCGCGTCGCGATCTCGGCCGGCACGAGCCCGGGAAAGATCCTCAAAACGTACATGGGAATAGACGAGAGCGTTTTCTTCCCGCGAAAGAGCGCGCCGGACAAGAAACGACCGGGCGGCGGCGCCCGCGTCGTGAGCACGCGCAATCTGTATCCGGTCTACAACGTCGATCTGCTCGTGGACGCGGCTCCTCTCATCCGCAGGAAACTGGACTCGCACTTCGTGGTCTGCGGCGACGGCCCCGATCGCGCGCGCCTCGAGGCGAAGGTGAAACGGCTTTCTCTCGAGGGAAGCTTCACATTCAAAGGGAGACTCGACGCCCAGGGGATCGCGCGCGAGCTCCGCGCCGCGGACGTGTACGTGTCGACGTCGAAATCGGATTCGACGTCGGTCTCGCTCCTCGAGGCGATGGCCTGCGGGACGGTGCCCGTCGTGACCGATCTTCCCGCGAACCGCGAGTGGATACGGGACGGGGAGAACGGCCGCATCGTGAGGGGCGACGACGCAGCCTCTCTCGCCGGCGCCGTCATCGAGGCGCTCGATAACGCCTCGTTCAGAACCACCGCGCGCGCGATCAATCTCCTCGTCATCAACGAACGCGGACTCTGGAAGCAGAACATGAGACGCGTCGAAGAGGCCTTCCTCGGCCTCAAATCGAGAGCCTCCCGATAGCGCCGCCTGGGGAACGACGAGGAATCACGGGAAACGACGCGATGCGCCGGAGAATCATCCCGCCCGCGAAACGCTTCTCCATGAAAAATGTCGCACAAGGGTCGCAGTCGCGCCTTCGATTGGGGATTAATCCCCATTGGCGATCTTCCTTTGAAGGAAAAGCGCGAAACCCCGCGGAGCAGCCGCCCGGCCTCCTCTTCTGCGCCGTCAGTCCAATCTACTGCTAATAAAGGCGTTACAATCGGCTTCGCAGCGCCGCGGAAACTGAATTTATCGAGTGTCGGCGCCCGGCCGGTCGTGGAACGTAACTTGTATATTGCCGCGCTTGAGAGCTGCAAAAGAAAGGTCGAACGGCGAAATGTACGGCATCCTCACAGCGATCTTCATAACGACGGCCTTCTACGGAATGCGGAACAGGAGATTCCAGATCGTCTTCGGGCTGGCCGCTCTCGTCGTCGCGCCGGCCGTTCTCGGCCTCGCCGGCGGCAGCGACGGCTTCGTCTATTCGATCGTCGGAGCCTTCGCCGCGCTCTTCCTCACGCTTCCGCTTTCGATTCTCGGATTCGTTTCGCGCGAGGACGTGATCGTCTCCGTCGCGCTCGGCGGAATACTCGGCGCCGTCCAGTACGCGATCGCCTTCTGCATCGCGACCGCGTTTCTATCCATCCAGAAAATGCTCAAGGTCGCGTCTTCGCCGGCCGCGGCCGGGGCGGCGAGCGCAGCGGGCCCGTCCGGGACGCGACTCCTCGCCTTCGACGAGCAGTCCGCCCTCGTCGAGATCGAGATGCTGAAGATGCTGCGGATGGACCAGATCGGTTCTTCGATGCCGGCGAGCGCGGAAGAGCGCCTTGACGAAAGCGCGGGAAGCGAGGGCTCCGGTCGCGGGGACTTCGTCCTCCCCTGGTGCGCCAAGCTCGCCATCGCGACTCTCGCGGTTCTCATGATCGGGTCTTCGATGTAGGGGGAAAAAAGCCATGTCGGTCCTCAACAAAACACGCGGAACGTTGATCGCGAAACATCTCATGACGCTGAACGCGAACTGCATCGAAACGCTGAGATTCCTCAATCGACGCGGGTATTCCGCGAAACTGCGCTCTCTGGATAGCGCCGTGCCGCGCGATCTATACGGTCGGCATGAAGAACCCGGTCGACATCGCGTTTCTCAACCAGCACGGGCGCGTCGTCACGATGTTCAAGAATTTCCCGCCCGATTGCATCGCCGATTCGTCCCGCGGCGCGGTGAGCGCGGTGGAGTTCCCGCCCAACACGCTGCGCGAGACCGATACCGGGATCGGGGACACGATAGAGCTCAATCCGGCGTGACGGTTGCGCGACGACTCCCTCCTCGCGCAAAATGAATGACGGGCCCCTCGGCCCGTCATTCTCGTTTGCGGACGCATCTTCGCGCGCGACGCGGCCCGGACGAAGACGCCGCCTCTATTCCTTCTCGAGCACGATGCGATCCTCGCTGCTGAAGGCCTGCATAAACGATTTGAACTCGCCGAATGACGTTGGCAAGACGACGCCGGCGTTGGGAACGGAGCCGTTTCTCGAATCGATAAACGTTCCCCGACTCCGGTCCGAACCTTATCCACGCGATGCCGAACTTATTATCCGGCTTCGCCTGCACCTCGTATGGACCCGTGACCATCCTCCATCCGGGCGGCGTCTCGATCGTACAGGTTGTCGCGAGCGCGGACCGCTCGACCGCGATCGCGTCGCCGCAGTACGAGCGCTCGGGGCGCACACGTTCCAGGCCCGAAAGCTGCGCGTCGAACGGCTTCGGCAGCGAGAAGTACACGCGCTCTCCCTTCTTCTTCTCGCTCAGGGGAACGCTGAAGGTGAAATCGATCTCGGCCTCGTTCCGTTCGAGCGAGCGCGGGTTCCACGAAACGAGCTCGGCGCCGCCGAAGAGGCCCGCGACCCGCTTCTTCATAAAATCCCCGAGCCCGTTCTCGTCTTCCCGCACGAGATAGTACGGCGAGAACACGCCCTCCAACAAGGCAGTGCCCTTTCCCTCGAAGCCGCCGTCCTGCCTCGGCGTGAGCGCGAGAGTGAGCTCGCTCCGGCTGTCTCGCACTCTGAACGTGCCGACCCGAGACACGGCGGCTCGGTCGGAGGTACACGAATGTCCTTTCGGCGAGCGAGTATATGGGAAGACGTTCGAATCGCGCTCGCGGGGTCGAGGATAAAGCCCTTCCCCTTCAATCGGCCCCGTTACGTTGCCTGCCGCCACGAGTATCTTCGTGTACAGTTCGGGCGCCGGCACGTCGTCGCTCATCGCCCGTCCCGCCGAAACGAGAACGAGGCATCGGATCCAATTCGGCATCCGCAGCATCGCCATGAGCAGTACGGCTCGATCGAGCGGACTCGCGTAGCCGGTGTCGTAGATCCGCGCGGCGTCGCGCGCGGGAGCGGCGAAGAGCGGATACGGAACGGATACGCTCCTCACGGACTCCATCGCGAGGCGGTGGATCGCGATTGCTCGCTCCTCAACGGTCGTACAGTCCTTTATCCTGTCGCGTATCGTTTCGGACAAGCTCGCCGGCAGAGCGAGCGACTTCCCCGCGATCTGTGCGCGGAGCGCCGCGAGTATCTCGTCGTCTGCCCGCGGCGGTGCTGTAGCACACCGTCGGAAAATAGTCTCCTTCCCAGACGCCGCCGTCGAAGGGCGTGCGCCCCGGAGATGATCCGAACGGTCCATGCCCAGGCGCCATTCGCGCTCGCATCGGGCGGAGGCTCCTCGCCGCGAAGGGACGAGAACTTGAGCGTCATCCTCTGCGGCAGCTTCACCACGAGCACGCGCTCCTCCGTCGGATCCTCCGCGCTGAACACCTCCACTCCCGAGAGGTACGGGGAAGGATTTCTGTCCGCGATGACATAGTGCAGCTCGGCGATACAGCCCTTTTCGATGCCCATGTGCGTGACGACCGTTTCCTGCCAGTCCACGTAATCGGGGGCGAGATCGAGAGCGAACGGCGTCGTCTGATTGACGGCGTTCTTCTGCGCGTCGACGAACCTCCCGTCCCGCATGCGGACGCGCGCGGCGAGGATCGTGAGATCCTGAGTCGCCGCGTTGAAGAGAATCCGCGGATCGCCGTAGCGGTTGATCGCGTTGTCGGTGAAGAGCATGACGGCGCGGTGCCGCCGCTTCGAGATATGATTATCGGAGCCGAGCGTGACGACGAGCGAATCGTACAGCACGACCGCGTCGGCGTCGCGGTAGCGAAGCTGCATTTCCTTCCAGCCGGCGCCCGCCGCGACGGCCGGAGCGGAATGAGCTGCCGCGGGAGAACGGCCGAACGCGGGAGCCGCGATCAGCGCCCCGGCGACAATCGTCGAGAATCGACTTCAGGATCGCTGCGTGCGTCGTGGCATTTCTCATCGCGATCCCCCCTCTCTCTCGAATATCACCCTGCGGGTGGCGTAATCCCCCGCCTCCTTCAGAATGCCGCGGAACTCGGGATAGTCCCCCGCGGGGATCGTCCTCCTCTTGACGAGCACCATGCCTTTGTTCGTGATCGAGCCGCCGGCGACTCCTCGCTCCATGCTATACGCCGCGTACTCGCCCGTCTTCGAGGATTCCTTCGAGAGGTCGCGCGCCTTCATTCCGGCGGGAAGAGCGATCGTTTCGTCGCATTCGTAGGCCTGCGTGTTCCAGATGAAGAGCGGAAGCTCGCGCTTCTCGAGATCGATGACCGAGGCGGCCGCGAGCAGCGGCGTCCGGCCGAATCCGAGCTTCCACGCGGGGGAGGCGAAATCGAGCGTCCCTCCCGCGGCGACGGCGTAGCGCGGCACGCGGTACGTCACGTCCAGCGCGAACTGCTTCCTGAAATCGAGCGGATCGCCGATCGCGAGCTTCGTCACTTCCACGTCCGGACGAGATCGCGGCGAGCCATCCCTCGACGTAGGCGCGCAGATCGTCGCGCTTGTGCGTGCCGAGCCAGCGGCGCATCCGCTGATCCATGTAATTCGTCCCCTCGATGTGAAGCGTTCCCGCGAGGGTTCCTTCACGATCGACGGCGCCGCGCGACACGACCTTGAGCACGTGCTTCTCGGGCGGGGAGTAGGGCGTGATCATGAGCCCTTCCCCTTCGGGAGTTCCGATGACATAGTGCTGCTCCTGCTCCGCCGAGCTCCAGAGCTCGGTCGAATAGGGCACCCACGTCGGATCGAGCATCGTGAAGGAGCCGTCCGTGTGGCGCCACGCGACCACCGAGTGGTTGAACTGATCGGCCGGCACCTCCTCGACGCGCGCGCCGGCCATCGTGAGCGCCGGCCAGACGTCGTAGCCCGCGGTCCGCATGAGGGTGATGAGCATTCCCGCCTTGTCCTTGCAGACGCCGCAGCGGTCGGCGTAGCTCATCGTGCCGGGATGATGCGTGTAGCCCTCCCCTTTTCCCATCGAGACGCCCGAGTAGCGGATCTCCTGGGCGGACCAGTGCTGGAGCGCCGCCACTTTTTCCACGTCGGTCTTGAGGCCCGACGTAAGATCCTTCACGAGCGTTTTGATCTCCGCGTTGTCCTTGTAGATCGTGTCGTGGATCGCGGCGAACCATCTCGATTTCTCCTCCCACGACGAGAGCGTGGCGAGCACGAGCTTCGGAACGAGATCGGGCGCCTCGGCGCTCCGCGGCTCCTCCACGAGCGCCGGAACGTTTTCGATCCACCACGAGTAATGCGTCCCCTTGTCGTCGAAGCTCAGCGCCGAATAGAGGGAGCCGTTGTACACGCGATACCGGACCGGTTTGTCCTTCGGCATGTGGAGATCGTAGCGCTTCGTCTTGATCGGATAGGTTTCCTGAAAATAGACGACGTCGTAGAACGACCCGCGCATCGGAGGAATGTAGCGCTCGTCGTCGCCGGCGGTCGTTTCTTCCGCGACCGGTCCGCCCGAACCCGACGCCGCCGCGATCGTCCCGCCCGCGCCCGACGCGCCCGCGCCGCCCCCCTCCTCCTTCGCCAGGTAGGCGATCTCGAAGCCTTTCTTGTACGTCTTCACCTCGACCGCGTCGCCGGGGGCGAGCCGCGGAAGCTGCGCCACCTTCATGCGAGCGCCCCAGTAGATCATCGAGGCGGGGGCGAAGAGATCCCTGACGCCTGCGAGATCGACGATCTCGACGGCGCCTCCCTTTCGGAATATCCTTATGCTCTCGACGTCGATGAAATTCGACGCGGGATCGTAATCGAAACGGAGCGCCGCCTTCGCGAGGGCGCCCCCGTCCGTCAGAATCTTCGTGAGGGTGTGGCGGCGATAGTGGGCGAGCCCCGTTTCCTCGACCGTCACGTCGACATTCTCGAAAACGGCGACGAAACCGGCCTCGGGATAATCCTTCGCCTCTCCCGCCTTCGCGACGAGCGCGCGAATCTCGTCGTCCGTCTGCGCGAAGGCGCCCGCGGCAAGCGTCGCGAGCACGAGCGCGATCGCGGAAATCGTCAGTAGACGCTTCATACGATCCGACATTCCTCGTGTCCTCCTTTTCACCAGTATCCGATCGCCGTATATCCCACCCAATGGCGCTGGCGTGGCGATCGCCGTGACTCCGAGCCCCGTGTGCGCGAGCGGGAGCTTCGGCGGGGCGAGGCTCGTGCCGTAGACGAGCATGAAGCCCTCCGGCGCCGCCCTCCCCTCCCGCGCGGCGAGGCGATCGAGAACGCCGAGCCCGAAGGGTATCGAATAAACACCGCACCACGTTATCTTGTACGGCTGCTGGAAATCGTTGTTCTCCACCATCTCCCTGAAGACGCCGATTCGCTCGCGCGAGAGCGTTCCCTCGAGCGACGAACGGATGACGTGCCTATCCTGCGCGATCCCCTTCCCGTACCCCTCCACGCCGGCGCCGAAGGGGGCGTAGTTGCGCCCTCCCCATTCCTCGTCGCCGTAATGGACGCAGTCGGCGGAGACGAGAATCGCGACGTCCCTTCCCAACCTCCACCGGTGTTCCTTCATGATATTCGAGATGGCCGCGGCGAGGGTGTCGACCGCCGCGTCGAAATTGTCGCCGTTCAACCGCGTCACGAGGATCGGCACGATCTCGACCTTCGGCACGTAATGCTGGAGAATCGGGACGAACCCCTCGAGCGAATGTTCCTCGGCATGGATCGTGTCGTTCACGAGAACGAGGCCGGACGGAAGCGCCGCGACGATCTCCTCTCGCATCGGGGAGACGGGGCAATTCCCGAAGGCGCTCTTCCACGCGGAGAAATCGTCGAATACGAGCTTGTCCTGGATGCCGCGCCGGCGCGCCGTGTGCGAAACGCCGAAGAGGATCACGCGCGGCGCCCTGACCTCGCGCATGACGTGGACGTAGCCGCGCCCGGCGTAGAGGTAGTCGTCGTGCGGGCATATGGCGCCGATCATGGGGCCCGCGGTCATCAGGGGAAAGTCCGATGCGTTCGAGGCGTAGCGCGCCGCCTCGAGCGAGTCGACGAGCCTCACGAGCGCCTCGACCTGATCCGGTCTCGTGGCGTAGCCGATGGTGTCCTTCTGCATGCGTATCGCGGAAAGCGGCGCGGCCTCCGGCGGGGGACCCGGGACAAGCGCGCCGATGACGAACGGAACAAACACGAGCACGAAAACCGTCGAAAGCGATCGTTTCATAGGGAACCTCCCTCGCGCGGCCGGGACGGAAGAAGCTCCGACTATACCCCATGCCCGGCGGCGAGTCCAGAGGCGGATTGATCGCGGATCGATTGCGCAGCGGCGCGATTGCGTGTATATTATCTCGGCCATGAACATCAAAGAGAAAAAGATCCTCGGCTCCGTATCGATCTTCCACCTTTTCAACGACGCCTCGGTCGTCGCGCTCCCGACGATCTATCCGATTCTCTATACGCAGGGCTACCTCATCAAGCGCTACGCCGACATCGGCACCATGATGCTCGTCGGGCTCGTCGTGTCGGTCGTTCTTCCATTTCTTCGTCGGGCACTGGGCGAAAGGGCGGCACTACCGGCTGCTGCTCGTCCTCGACGATCTCGCCGTCGGCCTCTTCCTGCTTCTCACGCCGCTCGCGAAGAACTACCTCATGCTCGTCTTCCTCTACGTCGGCGTGAGGATCGGATCGAGCATCTATCATCCCGTGGGGATCTCGTGGATCACCCACGTGTTCCGCGGAAAGAACTTCGACCGGGCGATGGGATTCCAGAGCGCTTTCGGCGACGTCGGCGTTCTCGCGGCGTTCCTCGGCACCGGGTACCTGGCGCAGCGCTACGGCTGGACGAATCCGCTCTACCTCTGGGGAGTTCTCTGCATCGCCGCCGCGTTCGTGGGCCTCGTCATGTCCCGCGGAACCGACGGCGCCGAGGGAAACACGAAGGAGGACGAAGAGCCGGTCTCCTGGCGGGAAACCTTCCGCGATCAGCGGTACCTGATTCTGCCCGCGCTCCTCAGCGGCATCTCCTGGGGCGTCACGCTCGCCTACGGGCCGAGCCTCCTCAACCACAAGCTCGGCGCGTCGATGTCGCTCACCGGAATCGTTCTCGGATGCTGGATCGCGGCGGGCACGATCGCCTCCCTGATGTACGGACGGGTCGCCGCGCGGGTCGGACGCTACGGCGCGATCGTCGTCGGCTGCGCGTTGACGGCCGTCACGACGTGCATCATCGGCTTCAGCACGAACCTGATCCTCACCGCCGTTCTCATGGCGGCGTTCGGCTGGTCGCTCTTTCTCACCTTCCCCGCGCTTCTCACGCTCGTCGGCAGCGTCGCGAAGCCGAAGAACCGGACCGCGGCGTTCAGCCTCAACGCGATCGTCCAGATCATCGGAAACGCGAGCTTCACCTTCGCCGCGGGATTCATGTCGGACGCGTGGGGAATTCACACGCCGTTCTTTCTGCTCGGAGCCGTCGCGCTCGTCGTCGCGGTCTACGTCATCGCCCTGAACAAGCGCTTCTCGAAGCGCGGCGCCGAACCGGCTCCCGCGGGTCCGATCGAGATCGTATCGTGAGCGCCCGCGCGGGAATTCGACCTTGACGGCGCGCTCCGGGCGCTCCTATACTCGCGTTTCGCGACACGCCATTTTACCGGTTACCGCAGGGGGTTATTCCATGGACTGGGGACTTCAAAACAGACTCGCGCGAATCATCAAGCCCGAAACGGGGCACACGGTCATGCTCGCCGTCGATCACGGCTATTTTCTCGGCCCCACGTCGAAGCTGGAGAATCCTCGCGCGACGATCGCGCCGATCCTTCAATACGCGGACGCCCTCATGCCGACGCGCGGGGTTCTCCGAACCTCGGTCGATCCGAAAACGCAGACGCCGATCGTGCTGAGGGTCTCGGGAGGAACGAGCGTCATCGGGCCGTCGCTGGCCGACGAGGCGATCACGACGACCTTCGAGGAGGCGATCCGCCTGAACGTCGCGGCGGTCGCGCTCTCGATCTTCGTCGGAACCGACTACGAGCGCCAGACCCTTCTGAACCTCGCCGACCTCGTGAACGAGGGGGAGACGTACGGCATTCCGGTGCTCGCCGTGACGGCGGTCGGCAAAGGAGCTCGGCAAGCGCGACGCGCGATTCCTGTCCCTGAGCTGCCGCGTCGCCGCCGAGCTGGGCGCGCACTTCGTGAAGACGTACTACTGCGAGGGCTTCGAGAAGGTGGTCGAAGGGTGCCCGGTGCCCGTCGTCATCGCGGGCGGCCCCAAGCTCGACACGATGAACGACGTATTTCAGCTCGCCTACGACGCGATCAACCGCGGCGCCATCGGCGTCGACATGGGACGCAACATATGGCAGTCGGAGCATCCCGTCGCGGCGATCCAGGCCGTGCGCGCCATCGTGCACGAAAAAGCCGACGTCAAGACGGCGCTCCAGCTCTTTGAAGATCTGAAGGCCACGAGAAACTAGCGCGTGCGCCCGCGCGGGAGGCCCGTTCGCATGCCGAAGAAACCGAAACAGGAAACGATGCGCGCGGCGGTCTATTACAACAATCAGGACATCCGCATCGAGGAGCGGCCGGTTCCGAAGACCGGGGACGACGAGATCCTCGTCCGCATCGAATCGAGCGGCATCTGCGGCAGCGACGTGATGGAGTGGTACCGCCTCGCGAAGGCGCCGCTCGTGCTCGGGCACGAGATCGCGGGCACCGTCGCGAAGGCCGGGAAGCGCGTGAAGCGTTTCAGGGAAGGCGATCGCGTCACCGTCGCGCACCACGTCCCGTGCAACGCGTGCCGCTACTGCCTCGCCGGGCAGCATTCCCTCTGCGACACGCTCCGCTCGACGAACTTCGATCCGGGCGGCTTCTGCGAATACGTGCGCGTGCCGGCGATCAACGTCGACCGAGGCGCCTTCGTCGATCCCCGACGAGATCTCGTTCGACGAGGGAACGTTCATCGAGCCGCTCGCATGCGTTCTGCGCGGCCTTCGCGTCGCGCGGTTCAGGCCGGGCTCGAGCGTCCTCGTTCTCGGGAGCGGGATATCGGGGCTTCTCTTCGTCAAGGCGCTCGGCGCGCTCGGAGCGGGCGCGATCGTCTCGACCGACATCGACAACTCGCGGCTCGCCGCGGCGAAACGCTTCGGCGCCGACGCCACCCTCGCGGCGAAGGACGCGACTCCGCAGAAGCTCGCTTCTCTGAACGACGGCCGGCTCTACGATCTCGTCGTCACGAGCGCGGGCGCGGCGAGCGTCGTCGAGCAGGCGTTTCGCTCCGTCGATCGCGGCGGAACGGTGCTCCTCTTCGCGCCGCACGAGCCGGGAACGACCGTGCCGCTTCCGCTCGCGGAGATCTGGCGCGACCAGATCGCGATCGTCGCGACCTACGCCGCCCCTCCCGTCGACACCGCGCAGGCGATCGAGATCCTCCGCGCGCACCGCGTCGAGGTCAACGACATGATCACGCACCGGCTTCCCCTCGAGGCGACGGCCCGCGGCTTCCATCTCGTCGCCGACGGGAAGAAATCGATCAAGGTGATCGTCAGACCGCAGGAATAGCTTCTCCCGGCGCCGACACAGGGCTCTTCGCGAGAATGAAGGAACAGCATGTCGCCCGTCTCGAATACCGACAAGACCATTGACGTTTCCATCGTCATCGTCAACTGGAAGGTAAAGGACCTGGTGCGGCAATGCCTGAGCTCCATATACGGCACCGCGCGCGATCTATTTCTTGAAATCGTCGTCGTCGACAACAACTCCGGCGACGGAAGCTGCGAAATGATCCGGCGGGAGTTTCCCGACGTCCGGCTGATATCCAACGCGGAAAATCTCGGTTTCGCCCGGGCGAATAACCAGGGGATACTCGTCAGCCGGGGCCGGCATATCCTGCTATTGAATCCGGATACGATCGTCATCAGGGAAAAGCATACAAGAGATGGCGGCGCTTCTGGATCGAGACCGGACAATAGGCGCCGTGGGCCCCAAGATACGCTATCCCGACGGGACCATTCAATATACCTGCGCGAGAAACTTGCCGAATCTGCTTACCGGATTCCTGGATCTCTCGGGGCTCGCCTATAAATATCCCAGGGGAAGAATTACCGGCTCATGGCAGATGGGATACTGGGATCACAACGACGAGAGGAATGTGGACGCGATTTCCGGCGCGTGCATGATGGTCAGGCGCGAAGTGATCGATCGCATAGGATTATTGGACGAGAAGTACTTTATGTACGGCGAGGATATAGATTGGTGCTACAGGATCAGGCGCGACGGGTGGGAGATTCGCTATTTGCCGTCGGCGGAGATCACTCATTTCGCGGGACAGTCGTCGAAGCTCTTCGCGAACATAGTCATGGAAGACTATCGATCGATGTGTCGATTCCTGAAATCGAAAGACGGCTTCGTCGATCGCCGCGCTCTATCGCCTGCTCGCCATCGCCCTGGGAAGCATGTGGTTATTGTATTGGTCGACGTACCTCGCGATATCCGAATCCGCAGCCGGCGATCCCAAGAGAGAGATAATACGGAACGATGTCGTGCCGAGATACAGAACGATGGTAACGTGGGGTCTCGGAATGTGATGAAGCTGATCACTGGTAATAAAAGGGGGGAAGCATCCTGAGCGGCGCTTCCCCCCTCGTTTATCAGCGGCGGTCGGGCGCGATTACCTGAGAAGGAGAAGTTTCTTTGTGCTCGTTTCCTTGTCCGCGCTGATTCGGTAGAAATACACCCCCGAGGCGACCGGGGCTCCGGAGTCGTTCAAGCCGTTCCACTGGACGCGCTGGGCGCCTCCACCGAGATTGCCGTTGATAAGCGTTCTGACCAGCGCGCCGCTCGCGCCGTAGATCGCGAGCCTCGCGTTCGTCGGCCCCGCGAGCGTAAACGTGATCGTGGTCGACGGGTTGAACGGGTTCGGATAGCACGAGAGCTCGAGACCCTTGTACGGCGCCGCGGGCGAAGCCCCGTCGCCGGAACCGTCATCCACATCGGTCGTCGCCGTCCAGCCGCTCAACATCGACATCATCCACCATGCGGCGCGCCCCTTCTGCTCGCAACTCTCATACGACGTGTGCTCGGCATAGTCCCCGACGAGATTCGGATGCTCGACGGGCACCGTGACGCCGTTGTATACGTAGGTCGAATGCTCCCACTGCTCCGTCGTCGGATTGAACCACCAGGAGTCGAGGTCCTCAAAATCATAGAGGGCCTTGTTGTTCGCGACGCAGAAGTCCCGGATCTGATTGTTGCGCAGGTACCGGTTGTAGCCGTAGCCGGTGCTGTCCTGGGCCGAGCCGGTGAAGTAGACGAAAGCGACGTTCGGGAACTCGCTCTCGAGCATTTGCATCGCGGCGAGATAGTCCTGAACGTAGCTCTCGGAGGCGGTATTGAGCTCCGTGCACCAGCTGAAGGCGGAGATATTCAAATCCGGCGTGCCGGTGAGCACGGATCGCGTGTAGTCGAGCCCCGAGCCGCGCCAGTATCCATCGGCTGCATACGCGGCGCTATAGATACACAGCGTGTTCGGCACGTCGGGGAGCGATCCTCCCGCCGACGGCCATATGGCCGCGTAGAACGGATCGACAGCCTCGATTATGCTCATGCCCTCGGTGAGCTGCCTTCCGTGCGAAAGCCGCGCGTAGTGCCATTTGCACACGTCCTTCGCCGTCTGTATCGCGTCGAGCGGGATCGCGGCGAGGACGGTGCAATTGTGGTCGATGACGAGGGGCGCGCCGCGAGTCACGCCGAAGGCGCTGGATGCGACGAGCATCAGCGCGAGACAAATCGAAATCGATACTGCGGTAATATTCTTCATGAAGAACCTCTCTGACTTGATCGATTGAAATCCACTGCTTGAAGCACACCACAAGCTGCAGCGCCGGGATCAGGATATCTTCGAGATCCCGGCACACCTCGATTCTGTTGTTCCGGCAGAAGAACAGCAGGGGAGGCAGAAACTAGCTTTTCTTGCGCGGCACGACCAGAAGAGCGCCGCCGACCACTATCGCACCCACACCGGCCCAGAGGGGAACGTTGACGGTGCGTTTTTCCTGAACCGAAAGCTCGACCGAACCCACCTTGGCCGTATGGGTCTCCTTTGTATAGACGAACTTGCCATACATAAGACCGAGGATACCGGCCACGATCAGCGCAACTGCCACTATCTTTCCTGTGCTCATCAAATCATCTCCCGTCGCTATCAGCGGATGTAGTACGTGATACCGGCGCCCACATAGGTAAACGAGTTGTCGTTGAGCCCGAGACCGATCTCGCCGACCAAGTCGATAGTGTCGGACAGGCTGTACTCGATTCCGGGCACGAGGTGCAATCTCGTGAACGAATCGTCGACCATCGGCGGGGCGTCCTGGATCGACTCGAACGAGACATCCAGTGCGCCGCACAGCTCCAGCTTCGGAGTTACGTGCCCGCTCAGCTGCGGCGCGACCTCGAACCCCATGGTGTCGAGACCGTTATCGCTCGCGAGCATGAAGTGGAGGCCTCCCGTCAACGAGAAATCGAAGCCGGTATTCTTTTCCTGTTCGGAACCCCGATAGATCCAATACTCGCCGTCCGCCCCGATGAACGTACCATTTTCGAAAAAACCCAGCTTGGCTTCGGCGTCGAAGTGCTCGGTGAATGCGTACCCCCCGCGAAGCGCGAGCCCGAGTTCGTTGTCCGCTCCGTGCTTGCCCAATACAATGATCGGAGCAGCCGTAAGCTTGAAGGTGCCGCGGTCCATCGTCTCGGCGGACTGCAGGACACCGATGTACTGGGCCGCGGCCGGAAGCGCAAAGCACAGGCCCAGGCTCGCGACAAGAACGATTCGAGAGATCCTCATATCATATCCTCCTGGATAACGATTATAGGCCGAACAGTAATCCGGCGGTAATTACGTAGAAGTTGCTATTCAGGTCGGCGCTGCCCGGAATATCCTTGAAATCGTAATTAAGGAATACGTAGCGAACGTCGGCCGTCAATTTGACTCTTGTTCCGACGGGCAGCTCCACGCCGCCGCCGAAATGCCAGCCGACTTTCTGCGCCGTATCGTCCTTGAGAAGCGGCAGCCTGTCCTGGTCATAATCGAACGTTGTGTTGTACCAGCCGAAACCCATGGCCCCGTAGATCGCGGGAAGCGGATAAATCAAACCGGTTACCATCACCGGCCAGCTCCGAACCGTCAAGAGGGCATCGGCATATTCTTCCTGACGATAGCCGATTGACGCCTCGACGCCGAGGAACGGATTCAATTTCACCCGCACGGCCGCCCCGCCCGTAAAATTACCCTCATCGGCATCCTGGACTCTGAAATAGCCGACCTGCGGGCCGATACCTACGCTCTGCGCATTCACTTGGGAAGCCGTCACTCCGATCAGCCCCATGAGCAATAACACTTTCTTCCACAAAACATTACCTCCTCTTCGAAAGCATCCTGAAGGCGCTATATGCGCCGTCCCTGAATGACGCGAATGATTATCACCACGAGCGCGATGACCAAGAGAACGTGAATGACCCCGCCAAATGTGTGCGATGTGATCCACCCGAGTAGCCAGAGAATCAACAGAATAACTCCTATAGTCCAAAGCATTTCCAATTCACCTCCTCATTGATACCCTTGCCGGCATTGGGCAATCAATCACCGGTAACGAGAGCAATTCTCTGGAGCTTCGCCAACGCACCGCTCTGCAGGAAGATTACATTGCCGCCCTTTTCCAGCACCTTTTCGATAATGGCATCCACCGCATCATCGATCGCTTCCCGTATATCCAAATCCTCCGACTTGATGAGCGAATGATCCGTTTTGCGAATGCCCCCCTTCAAATGGAAATCTTCTTCGACAAACAAAGTGTCGCCCGTCCCCGAGCCCGCCAAATGTCCTACCGCGTCAATTCCAGAAGCGACGTTTTGCGAGTTTTCCGCCGTTTCCAGGTCGTGCGCCGCTCTTTCACTCGTACCCGCCATGGCCTCCTTGACGATCGGCCATACGATCTTGCCCAAATCATGCGGAGAAGTGGCGGCATAAGTCACCTTCGACCATGCCTATCAACACATCTTGATGCGCCGTCACGGACCCAAATATGGATAGGATATTTCTCTCGCCGACCACGACCAATCGAAGCGGATCGTGCCTCTGATAGTGATCGAAGTGTTGGTCCGCCGTGCGAACAAATTCCCGCAATTGATTCTCTCTGAGGCTCGGCTCGACCGTGTCGCCGGTGCCCGCGGGAGATTCAATCGGGAAACTTTTGTTCAGAATATCAACAAGAGTGTCCCGGAACGCCTCGTAAAGCCTGCTTGTCCGCTCGCTTAATGAGAGCACGTAGTAATGTGTGGTGAGGTTCACGTTCCGCCTCTTCTGTGATGGATCACCGTAAAAGCCCCCAACATTCCCATCCGGAATGGTTCTCTTTGTGCTGCAGGCGTCCAAAACGCGACGCGCGATAGAGCACCGTTATCCCTTCGTTCATCCCCGGCACCGCGTATGCAGGATCTTCGGCGCAATCGCAGCGCTCAATGGACGCCGGCGGTTTCCCCTTCAATGCGGTCAAAGCACGATCGTAGATACTGTCGGCGGAGTGCACAAATCCCCGAACTCGATCCACGTCGTATACGACGACGGTAACCGCGGTCTGTGTATCTCCCGTCAGCCTGTCGAACGCATGGCGAGCGAACGCATTCGCGAACCCGGACACATCTCCTTCTCGCAAACCGACATCCAATTGTTCCAACGGGCGGAGATCGAAGTACGAGAGGTGAAGATTGTCGGGAGAAGCGACGACATATCGCGCGTACGGAGCAAGCGCGGAGATGGTGCGAGGCGTGCCGCCGAAACACGTGGCAAGCACGACGAGATCGACCTTCGCGGAATCATGCGCGACGCGCCTCAATCCGTCGGCGAGATCCCCCGCCGCGAACGTCCGGTTCCTGTACGACGCATCGTAGCCCGCCCCGCCGAACTCGGGGATTTCGTGACCGAAGTACAGGAACAATCTCACCGGCTCAGGCGATCCGTCCGCGCGGAACCGGTCATAGAGCTCCATCTCGGGATCGAAACGCAATTGTCCCTGATCGCGCCAGTACGATTCCTCGGCGAGGAGGCGGCCGTACCGGTAGTAATAGAATGTTCCGTCACGGAGAGGAATGAAAAGCAGGCGGTGTTTTCTGCGTCTTTCATGAAAAATGAACACCTCTGCCTGCGTGTTCCGTTCCGCGACCGTTTTCGCTTTTGCGAGAGTCACCTCATCCGCTCTATGCGCGTCGCCGCGGGCATCATGATAGAGGTAGCCGCCGTCGCCGTGAACGATGCATACAATCGAGTAGCGTGGGGAGAGCCCGCCCTCGTCTCCCGGCGTTGTCACACGGCGAGCGGAAGGGATGGAGCTGCACGAAAAGAGGAACAGCGCGAGCGCCGCGCAAGCGACGCCCGCCAAGGGCATCGAGTGCGCGTGCGCGGCACTCACAAGAGATCGATAGAGCGGGCTTTTCATATCAAACGCCTCGAATGCACGCAACGCTTCCTACGTAACAAGGATGATGATGATTACGATCAAGAGCGCCGTGACGACGCTCATGGTTATCGTCTTGTCGGCCTGCTCAAAATCCTGCACGACGTAATCGGAGAAAGCGTTGAGTCGGTCGTCGGAAACACGCGCGTAGCCGTTCGTGCCCGCGAGCTCATCTTGTTTCTCCTGAAGGGCGGCCTTGAGACGATCAAGACCTGCGCGATCGGTTTTCGAAACGAGCGGCGAGCTCCGAGCCATGCCCAGCGCCTTGGACATATCCTGAAATTTGCTATTGAGAATTTCACGCTTCTGCGACGGGTCGTTCGTTGCTTTCACTTTGCATGCGGCGTCGTTGAAGTACTTCTGAACGTTGTCCTGTCCTGCCGCAATTCCCGCATAAGCCATGACACACATCATGATGACAACCCGCAATGCCGTTCGTTTTACCATATCTGCCCCTTTCGTGGTGTAATACAGAATCCGTTAGTTACGCACACCGTAACGACGCATCCATGCTCCTTTCAGAATCTTGTCCGGTGTAGTGTGCTTTGAAGGAAATATACTCGGAAAGCGCGTGCGCGTGAATCGCCCAAGGGGATGGAAAAGGAGCTAGTCCTTTAGAGCGAGCCTAGCGCGTGTTCTGACGGGGAATCAACATTCGAACCCGGTCATTCGGATTCTTCCTTGCGGGCGAAGGCCGCTATTTGCAGACGGGTGTCGAGCGCCAGTTTTTCCAGGATATTGTGTATATGGCTTTTTACGGTATAGGTGGCGATATGAAGTCGCTCGGCGAGATCTTTGTTGCTCAGGCCTTCGGAAATCAGGGCGACAACCTCTCGTTCACGCGCGGTCAGCTGTATCGAGTTGTTGGGGATGCCTTCGCCGGTTCTGAGCGCGGATTCGATGATCTGAGTGAAGAGTGAATTGGTCAACGCCGGCGGAAGCACTTTTGAACCTGCCGCGACGGCCCTGATGGTTTCAATGTACTCGTTCGACGAGGCAGTTTTGAGGATGAATCCGCTGCCGCCGGCCTCCACGAACTCGGCGATGTCGAGCTGCTCGGGGAATATATCCATGGCGATGATCCGTGCCGCCGGCACTTCTTCCCGCAGCACGGTCATCAGCCTCAGGCTGTTTTCCTTCTCCAGCCCAAGATCCAGGAGGATGACGTCAGGGGGCCTTTTCATGTCCTTCAACTGCCTCACCGCATCGCCGTCTTCGGATCGCGCGACGACTTCGAGATCGCTCTGAGCGTTGAGCACGGCGGCGATGCCTTCCCGCAAAAGGCGGTTGTCTTCAATCAGCAGGATTCGAATCTTCGCCATTGCAACGCTCCTCCATTGCAGAATTGCATAGCCTAGGGCTTCTTCTTGCCCCCGAAAAGCCTGTGCAGCCAGCCCCCCGTGCTCTTCGCCGCCTGGCCCACCGCCTCCCCGCCTTTCTGTCCCAGGGTACCCACGTCTTTCACCATCCCCGGGAAGTTGAGCCCGAGGACGTTCGCCATTGCCAACGCCAATCGCGTGGTGAAAGCCTGCTCGATAGAGAATTGGGGATCGTCGATGTCCCCATCAAGGACAAAATCCACCGTGATCTTGTTTTCATTGCGCATGAGAAAAGCCAACACGGCCTGACGGGGCAGGCCCATGAAGGTGCCGAACCCGCCCTCGGCCGGGACGAACTCCAGATCCGAAATCGTGGCCTTCCCGGGCGCTTTCAGCTGATTATTACTCACGTCGGACTGCAGATCAAGGTCAAAGGTGCCCTTTTGAACGCCCCTCTCGCCGGCCTTGACGAGATAGGGCTGGAGCACCACGAGGTCCACGGACCGGAGCTCCGTCTTCACCGAGGAGTTCCCGGTTCCGACCTCGGCCCACCCCTCCATCTCGATCTGCCCGTCACGATGAATACCCTTCACGACGCCCGCGAGCTCGAAACGGCTCTTGCCCTTGAGCCCCGGAACCGCCATACCGCGCACGGTGGCCTTGATCCGCTCCAGCCTGATTTTCAACGGAGGCTGGGCCACCGTGGCGTCGTACAGTTCCACGACTCCGTCCCTGAGAGTGATACGGCCGATGGACGCCATCGAGTAGGCGGCGGGGCGCGAGAGAGTATCCGCTTGACCCTCGCCGGCCGTCCCCGCCAGCAGGCCGGGAAGTATCAGGAACTTTCCCTCCTTGGTCCGGAGTGCCGAGATATAGGGCTTGCTGATAGTGATGGATCGGACCCGGTACTGCCGGGAGACAAGACTGCGCAGGCTGGGGACAACTGCCACACGCTCCGCCCGCAACACATCGGCCTCGGGCCACCAGCTCGGTCCCTTGATCCGCAGCCCCTCCACGTTCACGCTGGACCAGCCCAACCGAATGTCCCTCACCTCGCTGTTCGGCCCCAGGACCTCCACCACCTTGCCCTTCAGAACCCTGACGGCCACGCGGAACCCGACGATGCCGCCCACGATCAGAACAACGAAAACCGAGAGGGCTATCAGCGTCAATTGTCTGTGTTTGCCGGCGAACACCGGAATCTCCTTGGTTGCTCAGTGATTGTATTTCCGGGACAGGATAACTCTAAAGCAGGCGGTGGTCAACGGCTTACCGCCGCTGCCGGGGTGAGAGGGCCGTCGCTCCCGCGCTACCGCAACAGGATCATTTTGCGTGAGAACGTTTGCCCGCCCCATTCGATCCGATAGAAATAGATGCCGGAGCTCAGCGGACTGCCGTGGGCGTCTGTACCGTTCCAGTCGATCGTGTGGCGGCCGCCCGCCTTCCGTGCATCCACCAAACGCGCGACGCGCCGCCCGAGAACGTTGTACACGTCGATCGTCACGCGGTCCTCGCCCGGCACGTCATAGCCGATGGTCGTGAGCGACGAGAACGGATTCGGGATATTCTGCAGAAGTCCGAGCGGCAATGGCGGCGTCTTGACGCTCTGATAGAACAGAATCTCGCGCCCCGTCGGCAAGTTCGCCTCCACCAGATATCGATACGACACGTTCGGCCGGCAGGTGTCGTCCTTGAACGTGTACGTCAGGTTGTCCTTCTCGATCGGAATCCCCGGAAGCTCGTCGAAAACGCCGTCGTCGTTATCCTCCCTGGAAACGAAGAACTGCACGTCGCTGGAGCGATCGGCGAGCGTCCAGGTGACGACGACGGCATCCTGATCCGCAGCCGCGGAGGAGCTCAGCACCTCGACCCATATCAGCGGAGAACTGAAGACGTTGTATATTTTCGACGCCTCGTTATACGGATTGATCTGGATCCAGCACGAGTCCGGGATCGTTCTTGTTTCCTCCGCGCTCCAGACGACCGTCGAGAAATCGGGCATAGAGTCGTCGAAGCGAAGCACCCGCACGAGCGATCGCTTTATGGTCGACGTCGATTTATCGACGTCGATTCTGAGATCGTACACGCCCTCGTGGAGCCCCGTTTTCCAGACATCCGGATTATCCGCTAGTCCCGTCGGGTATATGCTCCCCGTCGAATCGATATACACCCCGCAGTCGATCTTTCGGCTGTCGAAATCGGTCGCGCGGGGCGAAGTGAACGTGAAGCCGGCCTTGATGTTCGTTGTGCTGGAGCACAGGAATCTCACGATGAGCGAGCGTTCCGGCGCCGTGGCAAACGACGTTCCCGAAACGACACCCGAATACCAGCCGGCAGGCGTCGCGCCGGAGAGATATCCATCCTCTTCCGGGTTCCAGGCCACACCCCTGTCGTGCCACGCGAAGGAGCCGGCCGTGTCTGCGGCCATGGACGAAAAGTAGCCGCGCGAGACACACCCGAGACACCTCCGCAACACCGTCACATTCACCGTCACGCTGTCGACCGCAATGCCGTCCGTCACGTATACGACGGGGTGGTATTCTCCCGCGTCCCCATCCCCGGGATCCCACGTGAAAACTCCGTCGCTGCTCTGCCAATAGCGATAATCATTCATCCAGTAGCGAAGCGTGCAGCCACACCTGCATGTTGCATGCGCCTCGATGACCACCGACCCATATGCGTACGCCTGCACCCACGCGATCACGTCGTCTATTGGCCGCAGGACGGGGCCACCGCAATGGTCCCCCATCCATACGTCGTACACCTTCGCCGCGCTGCTATAGGGGTTGATCTGGGCGTAATTCGTGCTCCCAACCGATGCCGGCAGCTCTCCGCTCCAATCGGGAGACGAAAATGCCGAAAGAGGATCCGCATAGCTCGCGACGCGCTCGAGATCGAAACCGACGGCCTGCCTGCCCCGATGTAAGGTGATTCGCACGTCGTAGACGCCCGACGTCGCCGTATACGCCCATGGAGTCGTGCTGATCATCCACGAGGGCCGCAGGGTCCCGCTCGAATGCAGATAGAGCCCGAGATTCACCTTCGTTCGATCGAAATCGGTCGAGGATGGCGGCGTCGCGGTGAAGCCGAGGATATAGTTCGTCGTGTCCTGGATGAACTGCAGCCTGAATACGACTTGCGAATCGGTCGAAGCATCTGCCGCGAGCCCGGAGACGACGGCCTGGGACCAAATGGCAGGCGTCGTTCCGCTCAGATACCCCCCCAGCTCTACCGGATGCCAGAGAACCGCGTTTTCCGCCCACTGAAAGGGAGAACCGGGCACCCCGGTCATAGGATCGTAGAAATTATGGTGCGGCGGCTGCTCCAGAACCCCGACCGTTACGGTCGTGCTGCCGGAAAGGTATCCGTCGGTCACCGAGACGATGAAATGATACGTTCCCGTATCGGCTGTCGTCGTCCGCCAGGAAAAGACGCTGTCGCTTTGAGTGAAACGCGCGTCCGAAATCGAATAGGCGAGCTCGTCTCCGTCCGGATCGCTCGCGTGCGCCTCGATCACGACGGTCATCTCGGCGAGGACCGTCACGTCGTCGATCGGCTCGATAACCGGCGGTCTGGTGTTGTTTTCGAAGACGCTGATGACGATCGCCTCCGCGTCGATAGAGACGCCGTCCGTGACCGAAAACGTCACCGCGTAATCCCCGGCCTCCCCGCTCGCCGGCGTCCACGAGAAGAGCCCCGTGTTCACATCGAAGCTGAAACCCGGAGGAAGCGTCGCCGCCGCATCCGTTCCGAACGCGAGTATGTCGCCGGCGTCCGGATCGGAAGCGGAGAGCAGGATGGAGAGTTCGGCTCCGACGTCGGCGCGCTTGTCTCCGATCGCATCGAGGACGGGAGGACGGTTGCAGGGGCCCTCCGATTTGGCATTGGCGAAAATGTCCATCTCCCCTCTTCGGCCGTCGTTCCAGGCGGCGACGACTCCGCATTCCTCGGCCCGCGCCAGAACGAGAGGCCCCGTGCTATAGAAGCCGGATCGCAGCGTATCGGCCCCGGCTTCCCAGAGCAGCGCGCCCGACGAAGTGATGCGCTGCCAGTAGAGCGCTCCGTCGGACCAGGCGATGAACGCGCCTCCGGCTCCGTCCGGAGCCATGCACTGCCGTTGCTGGACTGCGTGGGTTCCGTTGATTCGAACTCCGTCGACCTGCCAGAACGTCGTCCCTGACGTATCGATGCTCTGCGCATAGATGGCGTTGGAGCCGGACCGCGTGTCGAGCCATGCGACGGCGAATCTGTCCGCGCCGGACGATTCGAGGCCGATGATCGACTGAAAACCGGAAGCGGTGCAGACAGGAACGCCGTCCGAGGTCCAAGCGGCCTCTCCCGAGGATGTGAACCGCTGCGCCCAGATATCCTTGCTCCCGCTGAACCCGGCCACGCAGACGATCGCGCCGCCGATGCCGTCAGATGCGACATACGGCGCCCCTTCCATGAAGGTGCCGGTCCAGACGGTGCTCCCGTCGCCGGCGACCCTCAGAACGTGGTCATGGTGACTCATCAGGTCCGCATAGCCGAGAATCGCCCCGCCGAAAGGATCGGCTGCGATGTCGACGTACTGCAACCCTTCGAGAACATAATCGAACGTATTTTCAAATCGGCGAGCTCCGGCGGGGCTGTAACAGGTGAGCCCCACCTGGCCCCATATGATCGAGCCGGAGATCCATTTTTCGATATAGGCGGTGAACAGGCTCCCATCGCTGCCGAGCGCGATGTGCAACTGCTCGAACCAGTCCTGGTCATGGTGCGCATATCCCACCTCGACGCCATCGATCGCCCAGAGCGGATTTCCGTCGCTGTCCAACCTCTGGGCGCGAAGACCCGTGTCGCCTATGCGCCATACGATGTAAGCGCCATGATCGCCGTCCGAGACTATTTGAACGCCATATTGATCGGCCGCGCCCGTGCAGACGGGAACGCCGTTCGGGGCCCAAAGCGGCATGCCGTCCGCATCCAGTCGCTGGGCGTAGACATCCGCGTTACCGCTACGCTCGTCGATCCAGGCGACGATCGAGCCTCCGTAGCCGTCGGACACGATCTGCGCCGCCTCCTGATCGCCCGCCGCCGCGCATACGGGGACGCCGTTCGCGTTCCATTGCGCATATGTCGAAGGGGATATGATCAGCCCAGAAATGAACGACAAGAGAAAGCCGAGGAGCCGGAATCGCTTGTTCATGGCGAGCCTTCCGATCGCGGATCCGCCACTTCAGGATACCCGGGATTCCAAGCCGATAGCAGCGCGAGATACGAGCCCCCCGAAATGCGATGCCGCCACCGCTATCATGATAGCGGAATCCGGGACGGCAATCAACACGCAAGATAGTGCCGGCGTTCAGAAGCTCGCGAGAAACGTCTCCGTGTCGACCACGGTGGCGTAGTTACGGTCGAGGGTGGCGAGCGTCGAGGCGTGCACGTCGGCGGCGGCGGTCTCGCGGCCTTTGTATTTCAGGTTCCTCGTGGCGCAGGCGTCTTCGACCAGAATGCACTCGAACCCCAAGTCATAGGCCGCCCGGACCGCGGCCTCGACGCACATATGCGTCTGCATACCCGCGATCACGAGCCGCTGGACTTTCCTTTCCTTGAGGTGCGAAAGCAGATCCGTGCCGTTGAACGCGCTCACTTCGTCCTTGAAGAAGACCTTCTCGCCGTCTATCGGCGCTACCGATGCATGAAAGCCCGTCCCGTTCCTGGCATTGTGGCCGACGTGAATAACCAGGCGGCCCTCCGCGCGGAATTTCTCCAGTATCTTCGCCGCGTTGCCGCTCGCCGCCTCGGGTCCGACGAGCGGCATGGCGCCGCCGGGAAAGTAGAAATCCTGAATGTCGACGATCAGGAGCGCCGTCAGCCTCTCGTTCAGCGGGCGGCGCCGTCGCGGTCTGCGACAGAACAGATGTCGACAGCAGAACAAGAGCGCAAAAGACAATCGCCGATCTCTTGAGCATGGATTCTTTCTCCTTTTGGGCCTCAACAGCTTTGCCGCGGCTTACGGATGCCGACGGAAGATCTTTCCGACGATCTTCCATCCGTCGGAAAGCTTGTAGAGCGACATATAGTCGGTGAAGATGTGCTTGCCGTCCTTATAGATCTCGACTCTCGCCACGGCGGCGTCACCGGTGACGTCGACCATCGAGAACTCATGGGTCGTCTTCTGCGGGGGAGGATCCGGACGATCTTTCTTCGATTTTTCGATGCCGGCGACCCACTCATCGATGGTCATTCGGGTAACCGCCCCCTTTTCGAGTCTGAACATGATGAAGGCCGGGGCGAATCCCCCGCGAACGGCCGCGACATCGCGATCGACGTGAACGCCTTTCACGTACGCGTCCTCGATGACCTGCTTCACGGCCTCCACGTCCGCATCGACGCCGGCCGCGAACGAGGCTGCCGGCAGCATAATCGCCAACGCCGCCGCGAATACGAATACGGAGCTTTTCATCGGGCACCTCCTGAAATGATTCCTGCGATCGTTATCGAAGCTTCGCGCCGCAATATTTGCAGTGTATCGCATTGCCGTCATGCCCTTCTGCCGAGCATTCGGGACACATCTGCGTCGAAATCGGCTGGTCCGCGGCGCGCGCAACAGATCCCCATGCCCCTGCCGGACGGATGCGATGCTTTCCAGCATCACCACGGCGACGCTGCACAGAATGCTGAAAATCAGGGCGACATCGAACCACTTCCCGGCCGGCGTATCCGCCTCGAAGATCACTTCATGAAGCGCCTTGCGCCAGGGATGGCGAGGTTTTTGAACGTACGTCGATTCCATGGTTGCCATCGTTCGACTCCCTGCAAACGAGGGTCTTCATTCTATAGGAAAATCGCCACGTGTCAACATCTCGCGGGAGCCGGCGTCCCCGCTCCACAATCAATCCATTGCTCAGGGAAATTGGAGGCGCTATAGTGTGTACCGCAAAACAGGGGGTGCGTATGCAGAGTACGGCGACCATCAGCGCAACATTCATCGTTTACCTGGCGGCTATGCTCGCCATAGGAATCTACGCGTATCGCCGCACCGGCAACCTGGCGGATTATCTGCTGGGCGGGAGAAAGCTCAGCAGCTTCACCGCGGCGCTGAGCGCCGGCGCTTCGGATATGAGCGGCTGGCTGCTCCTCGGGCTTCCGGGCTTCGCCTACGCCAAGGGGTATCAGGCCGGCTGGATCGCGCTGGGGCTGCTCGTCGGCACCTACATTAACTGGAGATTCGTCGCCGAGAGGCTGCGGATATACACCGCGGCGCTGAACGATTCGATCACACTATCCGAATATCTCGAGAACCGGTTCAACGACCGGAGCCGGATTCTTCGCATTGTTACGGCGTTCTTCATTCTGACGTTCTTTCTTTTTTATACGAGCTCGGGGCTTGTCGCGGGAGGGAAACTGTTCGAGAGCGTATTCGGACTGCCCTATCTATGGGCGGTTCTTGCGGGAGCGCTGGCGATTATCATGTACACCTTCCTGGGCGGGTTCATGGCGGTGTGCTGGACCGATTGCGTTCAGGGACTGCTTATGTCTCTGGCCCTCGTGCTCGTTCCGGTTGTCGCCATCGTGAGCCAGGGAGGATGGAGCCACGCCACCGAAGCGATGAGAGCGGCAAATCCGGCGATGCTCAATCCGTTCGCGGTGAGCGGAGGCCTGCTTGCCGTTATCTCGCTGATGGCCTGGGGGCTCGGCTACTTCGGCCAGCCGCACATCCTCGTCCGTTTCATGGCGATACGCTCATCGAACGATATCCCGCGGGCGAGAAGAATCGCCATGGTCTGGACTTTCTTCGGCATGGCCGGAGCGCTCCTGGTAGGTTTTGCGGGGGTCGGCGCGCTCAAGGCGCCGCTCACAGGCGCGGACACCGAGAAGGTCTTTATCCTGCTCGTGCAATCGCTCTTGCACCCCATTCCCGCGGGAATCTGCCTCGCGGCGATTCTCGCCGCGATCATGAGCACCGCGGATTCGCAGCTTCTGGTCTCGTCCTCCGCGTTGACCGAGGATTTCTACAAGCCGTTCATTCGAAAGCGGGCCTCGCAGAGAGAGCTGGTCTTGGTGGGGAGACTGACGGTCATGTTGATAGCGATCGTCGCTTTTGCGCTTGCGATGAATCCCAAGAGCAAGGTTCTCGACCTCGTGGCGTTCGCCTGGGCGGGATTCGGCGCGGCATTCGGCCCGACGATTATCATGTCGCTGTTCTGGAAAAGAATGACGAAAGCCGGGGCATTTGCCGGAATTCTCACGGGCGGCGTAACCGTTTTCGTCTGGGGCAAGTTACTGAAGGGCGGCGTGTTCGACCTGTACGAGATCGTCCCCGGTTTCGTGCTGTCGCTGGCGGCAATTGTCATCGCGAGCCTGCTGAGCGAGCCTCCGGATAACGCGGAAGAGCTTCGGAAGGCGGGTTATTGAGCTCGCGTCGCGTACGCGGCGTTGTGCCCCCGCCTACTCCCTCGTCAGATGCCGGTACCTGATCCGATGCGGCTGGTCGGCCGCCGAGCCGAGACGGCGATGCCGGTCGGCCTCGTAGTCCGAGTAGTTCCCCTCGAACCAGAACACGGAGCTGTCGCTTTCGAACGCGAGGATGTGCGTCGCGATGCGGTCGAGGAACCAGCGATCGTGGCTGATCACGACGACGCATCCGCCGAAGCTCTCGAGCGCGTCCTCGAGCGCGCGCATCGTGTTCACGTCGAGATCGTTCGTCGGCTCGTCGAGGAGAATGACGTTCGCGCCGCGCTTCAGCGTGCGGGCGAGGTGCACGCGGTTCCGCTCCCCTCCCGATAGCATCGAGAGCTTCTTCTGCTGGTCCGTCCCCGAGAAGTTGAACCGGGCGACGTAGGCGCGCGAGTTGACCTCGCGATCGCCGAGCGGGATCAGATCCTTCCCGTCCGAAATCGTCTCCCATATCGTTTTATTCGGATCCAGGCTCCGGTCCTGATCCGCGTAGGCGAGCGTCACCGAATCGCCGACGCGGATCGTCCCCGAATCGGGCGTCTCCTCCCCCGTGATCATCCGGAAAAGGGTCGTCTTCCCCGCGCCGTTCGGGCCGATTATTCCAACGATGCCGCCGGGCGGAAGCGAGAAGGTCATCTTGTCCATGAGAATATTGTCTCCGAAGGCCTTCACGACCTTCTCGGCCTGAATCACGACGCCGCCGAGACGCGGCCCCGGCGGGATGAATATCTCGAGATCCTGCGCTTGACGCACGCTCTCCTGCGTGAGGAGGCTCTCGTACGACTGGATGCGCGCCTTGGATTTGGTCTGGCGCGCCCGCGGCGCCATCCGGATCCACTCGAGCTCGCGCTGGAGCGTCTTCTGGCGATGCGATTCCGCTTTCTCCTCGAGCGAGAGCCTGCCCTTCTTCTGCTCGAGCCACGAGGAGTAGTTGCCTTTCCACGGAATGCCCTCGCCGCGGTCGAGCTCGAGAATCCATCCGGCGACGTTATCGAGAAAATACCGGTCGTGCGTGACGGCGATGACCGTGCCGGCGTAGCGCTGGAGATGCTGCTCGAGCCACGCGACGGTCTCGGCGTCGAGATGGTTCGTCGGCTCGTCGAGGAGCAGGATGTCGGGCTTCTGGAGCATGAGCCTGCAGAGCGCCACGCGCCGCTTCTCTCCGCCGGAGAGCACCTTCACGGGCGTCTCCGCCGGCGGGCAGCGCAGGGCGTCCATCGCGAGATCGAGCCGCGAGTCGAGATCCCACGCGTCGAGATGATCCAGCTTCTCCTGAACTTCTCCCTGGCGCTCGATGAGCTTCGTCATCTCGTCTTCCGACATCGGCTCCGCGAACTTCTCGTTGATGCGGTTGAACTCGGCGAGGAGCCCCGCGACCTCGGCGACCCCCTCCTCTACGACCTGCCGCACGGTCTTCGATTCGTCCAGGTGCGGCTCCTGCTCGAGCATCCCGATCGTGTATCCGGGAGAGAGAACGGCCTGCCCGTTGAACTCGGCGTCCGTGCCGGCGAAGATGCGGAGCAGCGAGCTCTTGCCGGAGCCGTTGAGCCCGATGACGCCGATCTTCGCGCCGTAGAAATAGGAAATGGAAATGTCCTTCAGCACCTGCTTCGTGCCGTAGAACTTGCTCACGCGCATCATCGAGTAGATGATCTTGTCCGGTGCGGGGGTGGGCATGGGGTTTTCTATTCCTCCTGATTCGGGTGTCGCTCGAAAGACCATTATATAAAATCGGAACTCCCACGGAAAGCTCCTTGTTTGCCGCGCAAGAAACTAATTGACTGTGCCGGCGGCAATTGAAAGAATCCACCGCGGGACCGCGAGCGATTGCCTCGCGCACATCTCATGAGCGAATAAGCAGGCATGAAAGGGGGCACTCTATGGGGAGCAAACAGCTATTGTTCTGTTTCCTCGCCGTCGCATGCGCGTTGACGCTCCGGCCGACAGAGGCGCTCGCGCAATACGACGTTCCGCACGCGGTGCTCGCGGGCGGAGGAGGAGTCGCAACAGGCACGCATATCGTCTACGGCACGGTGGGCCAACCGGTCATCGGCGTCGCGGCCGGCGGCGATAACAGGGCGAAAGCCGGATTCTGGTATCTCGCCGGGATATCCTCGACGGTCGACGTGGCGTTCGCCGCGTGCGCGAGCGAGCTCAGGGAGGACGCTGTCGTCCTTTCCTGGACTCCTTCAGCCGGGGCGGGCTTCGACGGCTACAACGTTTATCGTTCGGAAACCGCAGAGAAAGAGTTCGTCAGGATCAACCCGGCTCTCGTCCACGAAACGAGCTATCGCGACGAGACCGCCGCTCCGGGAAACACGTATATCTACCGCATCGGCGCGGTGAACGGAAATCGGGAGAGCTTCTCCCTCACGATGACCGTGACGCTCCCCCCGAAGCCCCTCACCCTGTATCAGAACTATCCGAATCCCTTCAATCCCTCGACGGCGATCTCGCTCTACAATCCGGTTCAGCAACCCGTGAATATCGCCATCTATGACGTCTCGGGCGCGCGGGTGCGGATGCTCTGCAACCGCGTAATGGCCGTCGGTAAGCACTCGATCCCGTGGAACGGGACGAACGACGCGGGCGTTTCAGTCGGCTCGGGCGTCTATTACTACCGCCTCATCGCGGGAAAAACGAGCCTCACGAAAAAGATGGTCGTCGTGCGGTAGCGCCGCCGCAACCGCAAAAAGGTCAACATGATCCTAAAAGGACGGTCCGATATGAAACTTTCACTCCTCGTCGCCCTCGCGCTCATCGCCTCACTCGTCTCCGCGGCGGGCGCCGACGTTCCCGAGCTCCTGAGCTACCAGGGAGTCCTCACCGACGGCGCGGGCGTCGCTCTCCCCGACGGCCCTTACAGCGTCACCTTCAGGCTCTACGACGTCGAGGTCGGCGGGAGCGCGATCTGGTCCGAGGCCCATCTCGTGACCGTATCGAAGGGCATCTTCAGCGCCAATCTCGGATGGACGCAGGTATTGAGCGCGCTCGATTTCGATCTCCCCTACTACCTCGGCGTCTCGGTCGAGGGAGGCGCCGAGCTCGCGCCGCGCACCCTTCTCACCGACGCCGCGTACGCGATGAACGCGCGGATGGTCAAGGGTTCGGATCCGGCGTCGAACGAGATCCCTGCCACGGGCAACGTCGGCGTCGGAACCACGAATCCGCAGTATCCGCTCCATGTCGTCGGTCCCGCATCGGGTCAGGTCGCGCTCCTCGTGGAAGGCAAGGGCCCGGATTACGCGAGCCTTTATTTGAACGCCGTGTCCGCGCCGACGGTCGGCATCGGCTTCGATAAGGCGAGCGTGCTGCGCGCCTATATGGGCCTCGACGGCGGCAACAACTGGTTCCTCGACATGTCGGGCCGGCGGATGACCATGACCACTACGGGCAGACTCGGAATCGGCGTGGACATGCCGCTCGAGAGACTGCACGTAGCCGGAGGCCTCCTCCTCGGCAACACCACGTCCTCGAACGCCGGCGCCATTCGCTGGACCGGATCGGACTTCGAGGGATACAACGGCTCGGCGTGGCAATCGTTCACCGCGACGGGGGGAAGCGGACTGCCGTCGGGCTCTTTCGGTCAAACCCTGTGGTACGACGGCGGGGCGTGGGTCGCGACGAGCTCGCTCTACAACAACAGCTCACAGATCGGCATCGGCACGACCTCCCCTCTTTCGAAGCTCCACCTCGAAGGCGGCGCCACGAAGGAGGAAATGCTGATCAACCAGACGAGCTCCACGGGGAACGCCATCGTGAGGCTCAAAACGAACGGCGGCCTGTACGATCATCTCGCCCTGCAGAAATACGCAGCGAATTCGGGGGCGACCATCGACGGAATCTCGCTCGACAACATGTCTCTCCTCGACGCCGGCGTGCACGCCGGCCCGATGATGATCCGCGTGGCCACGGAGAACCCGATGCATTTCCTCACGAGTAACTACGAGCGGATGCGCCTCACGGGCACGGGGGAGCTCGAGATCCGCGGCCCGAGCATCTCGACACCGCTCGTGACGCTCTCCAGCGCTCCGAGCGGAGGCATGCTCTACGGTTACGACGAGGGCGGCGCTTACACCTATGCGCTGCAGCCGGACTTTGACGCAGGCGGCGGCGGATTCCTTTCAATCTCCCGGAACGCCGCGGGCAGCGCCGGATTCACCGTCGACGGCAACTACTTGAGCAGCACCGAGCCCTACGTTTCCATCACCGGATCGGCGCGATCGGCCGTTTTCAACATGGGTCAATCCGGCTATACCTCGGTCACCCTGCCGACCGACGCGATCAACAGCGGGGAAATCTATAACGAACCGGGCGTGGCGAGCTACACCGAAGGCACGGCAACCGTCTCTCTCGATGCGACATGGACCACGGTCGGCTCCCAAACGATAACCGCGCCCGATGCGGGGTACGTTCTCGTCATCGCCACCACTCAGGCATATGCCAACCATAGCAACGGCACCGCAAGCTCTTTCAATTTCGGCGTGTCCGACGATGCGGCCGCGGCTCCCGTCAATCAGGACGTCGCGCTCTATCTCAACGCTTCGCTGCCGAGCGGCACCTACTATATCCCGGTGACCGTTCACGGCCTCTTTCAGGTCACCCCCGGAGCTCATTCCTTCTACCTGCTGGGCAGCGGGAACATCGGAAGCGGCGCCGCCTACGACGTCCAGCTCACCTGCCTCTATATCCCGACTACCTACGGAACGGTCGAACCGACATTCGCGGGCGCGAACTCCATCAGCGACGCGAACGCCCCTGCCCGTCCGGCGATCGACGTCGCCGCGCAGCGGGCCGCCTCCATAGCGGCGAACGACGAACGTATCGAGCGCGAGCTGGCCGAGATGCGCGCGGAAAACGAATCGATGAAGGAAGCCATCCAGGACATCAAGAGGCAGATGGAGAATAAGTAGCCGGAACGCCTCGGCGGCATTATTTCAACGGGCGGGCCGCGATCGGCGGCCCGCCCGTTTCATATCGGAACCCTCTTCCCTGGATCCCGCCCTACCGCCCGCCCGTGCTGTGGCTGCTTCTCGTCGCATACCGGTACATGAACACCGCGAGACCGGCGACCATGACGATCGCGAGGATCTCTCCCCACGAATCGAGGCTCGTGCCGGGCCACGGCACCGTGACGCGCGGCTGCAGGCCCGTCGCCGCGATGACAGCCGCGACGACCCCTGCGATCGAGCCTCCCGCGATGTACCCGGAAGCGACGAGGACTCCCCGCTCTCCGCGCTCCTTCGCGACTCGTTCGTCCTTCGCGCTCTTCGCGACGAGATACGCGAGGAAACCGCCGAGGAGAATCGCCGTATTGAGCTGGATCGGAAGATACATCCCGAGCGCGAACGCGAGCGCCGGCACGCCGATAAAGGCGAGGATGACCGAAATGATGACGCCGAACGCGAAGAGAATCCACTGGACCCCCGCGCCGCCCCCCATGAGCCCGACGATGATCTCGCGCATCGCGGACGCCTGGGGCGCCGGCATCTGCTGGGAACCGAACTCGTACGTGCTCGCGAGCAGCATCATCGCGAGCGCGCACGCCGCGGCCGAGACGAGAACCCCGGCGAACTTGAACACCTGCTGGTTACGCGGGGTCGAGCCGATCCAGTAGCCGATCTTGAGATCGGTCGCGAAGGCGCCCGCCACGGCGAGCGCCGTGCAGACCACGCCGCCGATGATGAGCGCGACGAACATTCCCGTTTCGCCGGAAAGCCCCATTCTCGCGAGGATCACGCTCGTGATGATGAGGGTGACGAGGGTCATCCCCGATACGGGGTTCGTTCCGATGAGCCCGATCGCCCGCGCGGCTACGAGCGTGAAGAGGAAGGATATGACGAGCGCGATCACGACTCCCACGAGACCGACGGACGTTCCGGTGAGGCCGGTTCTGAAGAATATGAAGAGGCACACGGCGACGGCGACGATGCCGAGAAGCACGTCGCGCATGTTGAGGTTGCGATCCGTCCGCGCGACCGCCCCATGCCCCTCGCGCGACGCCGCGATGCCCTTGATGCCGATGCTGAACGACGCCACGATCGACGGGAAGCTCCGGATGATTCCCATGATGCCGGCGCCCGCGATGCCGCCGATGCCGATGAGGCGGACGTAGTTCCTGAAGATGTCGTCGACGCCCATCTCCGATATCGGAATCGTGCCGGGAGGAATGATCCCCGTGAGATGCCCGCCGATGAACTTGACGAACGGAATGAACACGAGATACGAGAGGAAGCTTCCCGACGCGATGATCGACGCGTACTTGAGACCGACGATGTAGCCGAGCCCCACGATCGCGGCGAGCCCGTCGACGCGGAAGGCCATCGCGAAGCGGTTCTCGAGCCACGAGCCGAATTTCACCGAGTGGAACGTGATGATCTCGCGCCAGAGCCCGAAGGTGAGCACGCAGAGATCGAAGAAGAACGCGACCGAAGCGCTCCAGATGAGGATCTTTGCCTGGGCGCCCGCGCCCTCCCCCGTCACGAGAATCTCGGTCGTCGCCATCGCTTCCGGGAACGGGAGCTTCCCGTGCTCCTTGACCATGAGGAACTGGCGAAGCGGAATGAGGAAAAAGACGCCGAGACAGCCGCCGAGGAACGCGGTCAGGAATATCTGCCAGAACGATACCTTGAGGCCGAGCATGTAGAGGGCGGGAATCGTGAAGACGGCGCCCGCCACGACCGAGCCCGAAGCCGCGCCGATCGACTGGATGATGACGTTCTCGAGAATGGTGCTCCGCCGGGCGAAGAGACCGGCCATGCCGACGGCGAGGATCGCGATCGGAATCGCGGGCTCCATCCCCTGCCCCGCCTTGAGGGCGAGATACGCCGAGGCGAGCGAGAAGATGACCGCCATGACGAGCCCGATCGCGACGGAACGGATCGTGATCTCGAGCACCGACTGCGACGCCGGCACGATCGGCTCGTACGTTTCTCCGGCCTTGAGCTCTCTGAAGGCCGCCGGATGAAGCTTCGTGTGTTCCTCTGGCATAGGAGATTTCCCCCTTTGTCCTTGGGTGAATCCGCTCCCGACTCCCTGGCGCATCGGACACTATACCGCGTCCAAGAATCTGTTTACAAGCCATTTCCCTTGATGCATCATTGCCCCATTGTCTTGCGGGCATATGAGTTCCATCGGCGAGGGAGGACATCCATGAAATTGCGCTCTTCCGCTTCGAGAATCGCGGCGCTCGCGATCCTCGGTCTTCCTGATTCTCGTTCCGCGATCCCATCTCTCCGCAAACCCCTTCACCCCCGATGACGCGCTCGCGTTCAAGCGCGTCTCCGAGGCGGCGATCTCGCCGTCGGTGAATGGATCGCGTACGCCGTATCCGTGCCGCGCCCCGCCTCCGACGAGGCCGGCGGCGCCTGGAGCGAGCTCTGGCTCGTTTCGGCGAAGGCCGGCGAGCCGAAGCCCTTCATTACGGGCAAGGTCAACGTGCGGGGCCTGCAATGGCATCCCGACGGCTCGGGCCTCGCTTTCCTCATGGCGCGCGGAGAGAAGGCCAAGACCCAGGTGTGGATGATTCCCGCCGCGGGCGGCGAGGCCGTGCCGATCACGAGCTCCGAGACGGGCGTGTCGACCTTTCGCTGGCGCCCGACGGGCGGCGAAATCGCCTACGTCGCGGCGACGCCGCAATCGAAGCGCGAGAAAGAGCTCGACAAGAAGGGTTACGGTTTCGTTTTCTACGAGGAAAATCTCAAGGACAGGAATCTCTACGTGCTGAAGGTCGGGAAAGACGGCCGCGCCGGCGACACCGAGAAGATCACCGAGGGCTGCTCGGTCTGGAGCATCGAGTGGAGCCCGGACGGAAAGACGATCGCGGCGGGAGTCACGCCGAAAAACCTGATCGACCAGGAATATATGTTCCAGAAAATCTGGCTCGTCGATCCCGCGACGAAGGAGAAACGCAGGCTCACCGATAATCCCGGCAAGCTCGGCAACTTCGCCTGGAGCCCGGACGGCGCGCGCATCGCCTACAACGCGGCGAAGGAGCTGAAGGACCACGCCGAGAGCCAGGTCTTCGTCGTCGCCGCCGCGGGAGGCGAGGCGAAGAACCTCACCGAGCCGGATTTCCGCGGCCACGTGACCTGGGTCGGCTGGAAGGACAAGGGCACGATCGTCTATCGCGCAGCCGAAGGGGCATACCCGACGTTGAGCACGGTGAGCGCGAGCGGCGGAAAGCGCACGATCGCTCTCGACGCGAAAGCGGCCGGCGTTATCTTCGACGCTCCGACCTTCACGAAGGATTTCAAGAGCTTCGCATTCCCGGCGAGCGCCCCCGGCGTCCCGGGCGATCTCTATTTCTGGACCGCCGGGTCGCAGAATCCGCGCACGCTCACGAATCTCAATCCGTGGATCGCCGATCGCGCCCTCGGCACCCAGAAGGTCGTCAAGTATCCGGCCCGCGACGGTCTCGAGATCGAGGGCATCCTCGTCTACCCCGTCGGCTACGAGGCCGGCCGGAGATATCCGCTCGTCGTGATCGTTCACGGCGGGCCCGAATCGAACTATTCGAACGGCTGGGTGACGCGCTACAGCGAGCCGGCCCAGGTCGCTCGCCGGCAAGGGCTACGCCGTGTTCCTCCCGAACTACCGCGCGAGCACCGGCTACGGGCTCGAATTCGCGCTCGCGGGGTATAACGACGCGGCGGGCAAAGAATTCGACGATATCGCCGACGGCATCGACTGGCTCGTGTCCGCCGGCGTCGCCGACAAGGCGCGCGTCGGCCTCACGGGCGGTTCGTACGGCGGCTACGCGGCGGCCTGGTTCGCCTCGCGCTACACGGAGAAGGTCAAAGCGGTCTGCATGTTCGTCGGGATCAGCGATCTCACGAGCAAGCGCCTCACGACCGATATCCCGTACGAGGAGCTCTACGTGCATTCGGGAAAGAGAATCGAGGATATGTGGCAGCAGAGCCTCGAGCGGAGCCCCGTCTACTGGGCGCACCAGAGCAAGACGGCCGTGCTCATCCTCGGAGGCGCGGCCGATCCTCGCGTGCATCCCGGGCAGAGCATCGAGTTCTACCGGCTGCTCAAGATGAACGACCATCCGGCCGTGCGCCTCGTGCAGTATCCGGGCGAAGGGCACGGCAACGCGAAGCAGCCCGGACGCGCCGACGTCCTCTATCGCCTGCTCGACTGGTTCGACTGGTACGTTCGTGACACGAAGCCGCTCGACGGCGCGATGCCGCCTCTCGACATCGCCGACCGCTACGGGCTCGCGCTCGAGGAAACGGAATCGAAGAAGTAGCGCCGAAAGGAAGGTGGAGGATGAAGAAGAACGACACAGAGCTTTCCCGCAGATCGTTCATCGGGCGATCTCTCGCCTCTCTCGCCGGAGTCGGTCTCGGGCTCTCGGCCGCGAAGGGGCTGCGGGCGCAGGAGCCGGGAACGCCGGGCGCGCCGCCGGGCTCCCCGGCGGCCGGGAAGCCCGCGATCAGGGACTATCGCGATCTCGGACGCACGGGCTGGAAAACCTCCGATCTCGGGTTCGGAAACGCGATGATCCAGGACACGTCGCTCCTCGAATACGCGATGGAGCGCGGCATCAACTACGTCGATACCGCACGGCAATACTACGAGATGGAAGTCGTCCTCGGGAAGCTCGACCCCGCGAAGCGCACGCAGCTCTTTATCACGACGAAGCTCGTGCCCGAGCTCTTCACGGCGAAGACGACCGCCGAAGAGATCGCCACGGCGATCGACGAGAGCATGAAGCGCCTCAACACCGATTACATCGACTGCGCCCTCATCCATTCCGTCGGCGAGGATCCGAAGCTGAGCGATCCGGCGAAGATCAAGAACCCCGCTGTCGTCGAGGCGTTCGAGAAGGCGAAACGCGACGGAAAGATCAAATTCTGGGGAGCGAGCTCGCACGGGCCGCGCATGGTCGAGGATTTCGACTGGCTCGTCGACAACACCCCGATCGACATGATCATGCCCGGCATGAACTTCATGACGAAGGGGCTCGAGCCCGTTCTCGCGAAGGCGAAAGGGAAAGGGGTCGCCGTCGTCGCCATGAAGAGCCTCGCCGCGTCGCGCACGATCGACTACAAGCCGTTCATGAAAAACGGCGCCACGGTGCGCCAGGCCGTCATCAAATGGATGCTCGCCCAGCCGGGAATCGACTGCGTATCGATGACGATGCGCTCGGTCGAAATGATCGACGAGTACGTCGCGGCCTCCGGCAGGCCCGAGCTCACTCCCGAGGAGAAGAAAGCGCTCAAGGGCTACGGCATGCTCCTCGACCGCGATTACTGCAGGCCCGGATGCAGCGGATGTCTCGCCGCGTGCCCGAACGGCGTCCCGATCGCGGACATCCTCCGCTACCGGCTCTACTTCGGGAGCTACGGCGAGGAGAAGCACGCCATGTCGCTCTACCGGAAGCTCCCGCGCGAGCGGAGCGCCGAGCGATGCGCGTCCTGCGAGGGACCGTGCGAGGCGACGTGCCCGCACAACCTCGCGATCCGCTCGAAACTGCTCGCGGCGCACGGCGAGCTCACGGTCTGATACGAGGAGGGATCGATGAAAGGAACGTCGAAAACGAAATGGCTGCCGGCGGCCGCGCTCGCCGCCTTCGCCTGTCTGGCGCTTCTCGCGGCGTCCGGGCGCGCCGCGGGCCCCCCGGGCAAAACGGCGGACCCCGCGAAGAGTCTGCTCGAAAAGGCGTCGAAGGCGCTCGGCGAGGACAGGCCCTGGACGACGCGCGTCGAGAAAGGGCTTTTCACCGAATGGGACACGGAAGGATGGGGAACGCTCAGAGCCGACTACACGCGCTCGATAAAGAAACCCGACAAGCTCAAGATCGACCAGGACAACAGCGCCTACGATCATCCCTTCTTTCGCGTCTACTACTACAACGGCGGCGAAGCGTGGGGTATCGTCAACCTGACGGTGCGGCAGAGCCCGCAGCTCACGGCGAATCTGAAAACACTGCTCGATCGGGTCGACGGCGTCGCGTTCTACGTCGCCTCGTGCGACACGTTCTTCATGGCCGCTCCGGTCCCCGACGATTCGATCCTCCCGGGAGACGATCTCGTGCGCGCCGGCTGCGTCCTCAAGGGAGATACGATTCTTTTCGACGTGCAGAAGAAGACGAATCTCCTCATGCGCCGGATCGAGAACAAGGGCACACGCTCGTTCGTGTTCCAGAACTACGAAAAGGTCCGGGGGCACCGGATGCCGTTCCACGTCCTCGTCTACGACAACGGGCGAAAGGCGAGCGAGTATCAATGGAAGACGATAACGTTCGACGAGAAGCTCGACGACGCGCTCTTCGAGGAAGACAGGCCGCCGAAGCAATGAGCCCTTTTCCCTTGCATCGTGCGGCGCCAGAATCGAGGCCGCCGGTTTCCGGCGGCCTCTTTTTTCGCCTTTATCGCCGCCTCGAACCCTCCACCGGGCGCCTGCCGCAAAAATTGTCATATTTTTTGCAAAGTAGTGAAAATCGAAGCTGTTTTTGTTATAATTCTCTTAACCGGTTTCCTTTCGACACAGACGCGAAAGGCAGTATCAGAGAAAGGAGAGGTTGTAAAGTGAAGCGCAGGCCAGTCCCCAGAAAGAAGAAGAACAGCCGGCCGGAACCGGATCCCAAGAGCAGGGAGAGGGGAATGCTGGACAAGAAGACGAAGAAGTACGGGGTCGTCAATATCATTCTCGAGGAGGAGATCGAAGAGTTCGCAGAGGGACCGGAAGTCTAAATCATTCCTCCAAATAAGCCATCATCTTTATCGTTTCCATAAGGTCGCGACGCGACACGATTCCCACCACTCTGCCCTCGCCGTCGATGACGGGCAGCCGGCCGTAGCCCTTTTTCATGATCAGGTGAAGGAGGGTTTCCGCGGGGTATTCCGGATGCAGCGCGTACCGCGCGATCTCCCGGTCCACGATATCGGCTATCGTCGCTTTCTGCCATTCCCCCATCTCGACTTGCTTCACGTCACGGAGGGAAACCATGCCGGCGAGCGCGCCGTTCTCGATCACGGGGAACGAACCGTAATGGTACCTGAGAAAATAATCGTCGACGAGATGCCGAAGGCTCAAGGACGCGTCGACCGTGGTGACCGGAGAACGCATGACGTCGGATACCTTCAGGTTCCCGAGCGTCTGTCGCAGCGTGACGAGAAGATAGCCCGATTGAGCGGCGTTCCGCAGAAAATATCCGATGAAAATGAACCAGATCCCGCCGATCAGCTGCCCGACGAAGAGATTGAACACTCCGTACACCATCAGGATGATCGCAAAGACGCTGCCGACGCGACTCGCGATACGCGTCGCCTTTTGCATGTTCCCCGTTCTTTTCCAGATGACGGCGCGCAGGATCCGCCCCCCGTCGAGCGGGAAACCCGGCACCATATTGAACACGAGGACGACGAGGTTGATGTACGCGAGATTCTGCATGAGCGGGAAGACGAGCCGGTGCCCGGCGACGAGCTTCGAGAGAGCGAAAAAGAACGCCGCCAGCACGACCGTCATCGCGGGGCCGGCCGCCGCCATCTTGAGCTCGAGAACCGGATTGTCGACGTCGCGCTCCATCTGCGCCACGCCGCCGAAGAGGAAGAGCGTGATCTTGCGTATGGGCAGACCGTTCCGCGACGCGACGACCGAGTGGCTGAACTCGTGGAGCAGTATCGAAACGAACAGCAGGATCGACGTCAGGAATCCGAGTATCCACAGCTCCTGCTTGCTCCCGTCCGGGAGGACGTCCGCGTACCAGCCCGTCGCGAATGACCACGTCATGAGGGCGAGGACGAGGAGCCAACTCACGTTGACCTCGACGGGGATTCCCCACAGGCGGAAGAGATGAATGCTGCTTCGGATCATGGTTCCGGCAGGAGGTTAAAGGACTATATCCCGAAACGGGGTTCGTTCATTTCCACGTACCGAACGAAACGATTCTGCGCGTCGACCTCGATGAAGAGCGGTTGCGCGTCGCCGCCCGACCACGCGAACGCCATGATATCGATCGTGTCTCCCTGATTGACGAGATGGGCGGCGGCTCCGTTCATGCAGATCATCCCGCTCCCCCGCTCCCCCTTGATCACGTACGTTTCGAGCCGCTTCCCGTTCGTGTGATCGACGACGAGGACGTTTTCGTTCGGGCTCAGGTTGCTCTTCTCGATGAGATCCTCGTCGATCGTGATGCTGCCGACGTATCGAAGGTCGGCCTGGACGACCTTCGCGCCCATGATCATCGATTTCAGGAGCAGCCGTTTCACCCGTCATCCTCTCGAAAGAACACGTTCAACCGGCACGCAGTATAACAAAACGCCGATCGCCGGGAAAGGGGATAATGCCCGCCGCGGCGGGGTCGCGGCTCCCTGCGCGTCCGGCGGCACGAACCGCCGCGCTACGTCGTATCGCCGTGCACCTCGGTGAGGTACCGCACGAATTTGTTGTTCTCGTCGACGAGAATATTCTTGAAGAAGCCCGAGGTCTGCTCGGACCACGTGAACGCCATGATGATGATCTCGTCCCCCGCGCGGACGTGATGGGTGACCGCCCCCGAGACGACGATCGCGCCGCTCCCCTTCTTTCCCTTCACGACGAAGGCGTCCGCCCGGGCCCCGTTCGTGTTGTCGACGAGCAGCACCCGCTCGAAGGGAGCGATGTTGGAAAGCGCGAGAAGCTCTTCGTCGACGACGACGCAGTCGAGCGAACCCTCCGCGACACCCGTCACCTTCGCCTTGTGTATTTTCGATTTCACGACGAGCCGTTCGCCGAGCTTCGACGAGATGAATCGGAATTTCCCCGAGGGGGTGAGGGGAATTCCCTCGACCAGATCGAACGTCACCTCGAAGGCCTGCCCCATGTTCTCCTTGATCTTGCGCTCGAGCTCCCGCGCGTGCTCTTCCTTCCATTCGGGGCCCGGGACGATACGGAAGATGACGCCGCCCCGCTCCCGCTGCTCGATCTGGAATTGCTTGATCCCGGGCACGGCGCGCGAGAGATATGTCCAGAAGAAGCCGCCGGCGGACTTTCCGTCGGGAGACACCACCGCGTCGAAGGTGCGCCCTTCGATTCGATCGAGGAGCGGAAGCCCCCGTCCGCACGAGCATTTCCTGATCGTCGGCACGGCGAGATCCCCCGTCCGGTACCGGAGGAACGGCATATAGAGATTCAGGAGATCGGTGACGACGATCTCGCCGATCTCGCCGCTCTCCGCGGGTCGGCCGCTCTCGTGGATCACCTCGACGAACACGATGTCGCTGAAAATATGGAGCCCCGCGCGCTTTTCGCACTCCTGGGCGACGTTCGCGAACTCGTTGCTCCCGTACCGGTCGAAGACCGGGCACGAGAACGCGTCCCGGATCGTCTCCGCCTGATGCGGAAAGAGCCTTTCGCCGCTCGACATCGCGGCGCGCGGCCTGATCCCGGCGACGCGCCGGGCCTTGCAGAATTCCGCGAACCTCGCCACCGCGGAAGGGTAGCCGAGAATGAGATCGGGCTTGAACGAAGCCATCATCCGCGCGTAGCGCTCCATCGCCTCGTCCGACATGTCGAAGGAGGAAACGTAGCGGACGTTGTTGAAAAAGTCCTTTACGGCGCTCGCGAAGCGTTCCCTGAAAGGCCGGTCGAGATGGAAGCCCCAGATGACCGCCTGCCTGTCGCCGATGTCGATGCCCGCCCAACGCATCCCGCGGAGCGCGTTCGCGCGCCGCAGCGGCCCCGCCGCGACGTCCGTGTGAAAGTAGAGCGGCTCTCCGGTCGAGCCGCCGGTATTCGAGGGCGCGCCCTTCCGCATGGGATCCTGCGTCACGATCCGGTCTTTCGCCCGGCGGACGTCGTCCTTCGTGAGGAACGGAATCTTCTGAAAATCGCCGGGGCTCTGGATATCCTCGACGCGGAGCCCTTCCCGTTCGAAGAGCTCGCGATAGTACGGCACGTGGATCGTGATATCGCGGAGATACTGCTCGACGCGCCGCCACCTGATCTCCTCGATCTCTCCGGGCGAGAGCCACTGGTTCCTCTCGAGCTCCTCGAGATACGAGATGAGCCTGTCCCCCCTCAATCCGCGATACGCGGGGTAAATCACGTTTCTGACGAGAGGCGTATACAGTGCCGGGGGCATGGCGTCCTTTCTCATGCGCGCTTCATCGGTCGCCCGTCAGGTAATACCGCAACACATATAGTAGCTTATAGCATCGACGTTTCCAAATCGAAAATCTCTTTCCCGCGAACAGGTCGAGCGCGTTGACGAAGAATTCCGGACCGGTGTTCTTCAAGGCCTTTCCCCGCCACATCCAGGGGGAGCCGCTCCCGATCCTGTTGATGTCGCGCGGGTCCTCGCCGAAAATGTTCTTCTTCACGGGATCCTCGAAGAGAGTCGTCGTGGCGAGATATCCCGCCTCCCCCGCCATCGCGCGGATCTCCTCGCCGTGCGCGCCGCCGGGCCAGCAGAGGTAGCGCACCGACGTCCCGAGGGCCGCCTCGATCGCCGCGCGCGATTCGACGAGCTCCGCCCTCACGCGGGCCCGCTGCTCATCCTGCGTTTCGAAACGATCGGCGCGCGGGCCGAAATCCCTCGCGACCGCTTCGAGCCGCTCCCGCCAGCCCGGGCGCGAGAAGAATCCGGCGCCGCCCTCCTCCGCCACGAAGGCGACGAGGCGACTCGCGAGCTCCGGGTCTTCGAAATAGCGGCGGACGGCGAACGATTTGCCGGACCGGTATATCGGCTCGCCGTACGGGATCCTCTCTCCCATCCGCTCGTGCATCGATTTGTATTTCTCGCCGGGGAACCTGTTCCACGCGAGCCAGAGGGGCGCGCGATAACCGTCCACGCCGTCGGGGCGATGAAAATCGACGATCTCGGGACCGCTGAAATACCAGGTGTGCGTCTTCGCGTGGCTCTGGATATCGACGAGGCCGGTCGCGACCATGCGCCGCATCTCGGCCCAGGAGAGATAGCCGCGGGCGTCGAGCTCGTCCATCGGGATCCGGCCCGCCCACACGTCCTCGAGCGTCGGCGGACAATCGGCGCGCGGATCGACGAAATCGGTGCTCATCCATATGACCGCGCGGTGGCCGTATTTCCTCGAGAATCGGAAACGCGTGGACGTAGTTGTCGCGGTAGCCGTCGTCGAAGGTGAGAACGATCGGCTTTTCCGGAACGCCCGCGCCCTTCGACACGTGCGCGTAGAGCTCGTCGAGGGTGATGGTCGTCCATCCCCGCTCCTTGAGGATGCGCATGTGCCCTTCGAATACCTCGAGCGGGGTCACGAGATAATTCCACGGCCAGCCGGGATAGTCGCTCCCGACGTTGTGATACATGATGACCGGTATCGCGCGCGGCGTCGTGCCCATCTATACCTTCGCCTTCCTGCGGTACGTTTCTTCGTAGAGGCTCTCGACGCGTCCCACGATCTTCCTCACGTCGTAGTCCCTTTCCGCGTCGTCGCGCGCGGAGCGTCCCAATCTCGCCCTGAGCCCCTCGTCGGCGAGGAGCCTCGCGATCCCCCCCGCGAGCGCTTCGACGTCCCCCGACGGGACGAGGAGCCCGCTCTCGCCGTCGCGTATCGTTTCGGGGATTCCGCCGACCGACGTCGCGACGATCCCCCTGCCCGCCGCCATCGCCTCGAGGAGCGACACGGGAAGACCTTCCTTGAGCGACGAGAGAACGAAGACGTCCGCGGCGCCGAGGAGGTCGGGAATATCGGCGCGGGCGCCCGCGAGCGTCACGAGGGAGGCGATCCCGAGCGAATCGACGAGATTCGCGAGCTCGGCGCGGCATCTTCCGTCTCCGACGAGCAGACACCTGATCGACGGGAAGCGCGAGCGGAGCCTGTCGATCGACCGGACGAGAAGCTCGTAGTTCTTCTCCGGCTCGAGGCGCCCCACCGCCACGACGAGCGGCTGCGCGGGATCCCACCCGAACTCCGCGAAGACCCGCGCGCGATCGCGCGACGGGCTCCTGAAACGGACGGTATCCACCGCGTTCGGAATATAGACGAGCTTGCGCTCGGGCGTTCCCTCGCGCCGCCTCCGGATTTCCACGATATCGCGGCTCACGCAGATCCGCGCGTCGGTGATCGCGCCGAGCATTCTCTCGATCGCGAGGTAGTACCAGGGCTTCCAGAGAAACTTGCCGTGCTCGGTCGTGAGAATCGCCGGCACCCCCGCGAACCATCCGGCGAGACGCCCGACCGTATCGGCCGGCGGCAGGTGGCAATGGACGACGTCGAACCTGCCCGCCCTGAGGAACCTCGTCATCTTCGCGAAAGAAACGAGGCACCGCCTCCAGCGAAAACCCACCGTCACGAACGACTCGACGTAGCGGTCCGCCTCTTCTTCCATCCGGGAGTCCCCGGGGCTGAGGCACATCAGCGAAACGACGAACCGCGCGGGATCGATCTGTCGCAGAAGGGAAAGGACGTGCATCTCGGCGCCGCCGATTTGCAGCTTGGGTAGAACGATGCACACCTTGAGCTTCATGTTCGAAGGGCTACATTAAATGACGGGGAACTCCATGTAAAGCGATTGATTCGCCGCTCGGCCGGCGATAGGCGGAGACGTCTGTCCTCCCGCGCCGCCTCCGCTCAGCGGGCGCCGCCGCGGCGCTCGCATATTCCGACGACGAAATCGTGATCGATCTCCCCGCGCGCGAGGAGCCGGTCCTCGAGCTCGAAACTGCGCGCGAGATGCGCCGCGGTTTCGGGATCCTTCGAGAGAAAATTGCCGGCGATATCGCTGAAGAGCGGCTGCAGGACGGCGCCGCCGTACCCTCTGATCTCGATCACGCCGAACGTCTCGCGAACGAGGGGCACGATCCGCGAAGACTCGGCCGCTTCGGTCGGATCGTAGAGCCGCACGGCGAGCTTCCCGGGGCGATGAACCCGGCGTTTGAGCGTCCCGCTCCTCCAGCGGACCCGATACCTCGGGGGAAGCCCGGCGAGGAACGCGTTGACCGCCTCGAGCTGGGCGTCCGTCCACTGAAACCGCGAGGGCCCGACGAACTCGTTGAAGACGAAGAAGCCGCCGCGCCCGAGAAGCCCGCGTATTCGCGAGAGCATCGGCTCGAGCGGAGAGACGTGATGGAGAAACTGCTCCGCGACGACCATGTCGTAGCCGCCGGGCTCGAGATCGACCCGGGCGGCGTCGCCGGCGACGTACCTGACGATCCCGCCGACGCCCGCCTCGTTCGCCATTCGCCGGGCATATGCGACTCGCGCTATCGAGGAATCGACCCCGTCGACGCGCGCGAAGAGGCCGGTCCGCGCGAGAGCGATCTCGCGGGCGCCGGTCCCGCTCCCGAGGGAAAGCGCGCTCATCGAACGTCTTCCGGCGAGATGCCGGGCGAGAAAATGGGCGATGTAATCGACGCGCGCGTCCCCGGAGATCATGATATTCCAGCGCTCCATGACCTCCGGGATGTCCCACCAATTCTTGAGCGGGTACTCGACGTGATCCCAGGATTTCTCCGCCGCGGCCGTGCCGCGGGCGATCCGCGAGAGGATATCCGCGAGGCGCCCCTGCCGGACCTTCTCGACAAACAGGGAAACGTCGTGAAGATTGATCAGATTCTCGAAGGTTTGGTGTCTCTCCGTACTCATACGTCAACCGCGAATCCGCGCATTGTCGGGGCGCTCAGATCCCCCGCGAAAGGAGAAGCGAGCTCGCCATGATCATCGCGGCGAGCGCGATCGCGACGAATGCGGCGATAAGGTTGAATATCCAGACGAGGAGCGCCTTCCCGAAGCTCGTGTCGAATACCGCCTTGATGACGAGGATCGTGATGACGAGCCCGAGGATGAAGCCGAACAGATTGCCGAAGACCGGAACGAGATTGAAAAGAAAAGCGACGAAGATCTCGACGAACGACGCCGCCACGGCCGCCGCCATCGCCCGGCCGAAGCTCGATTTCTCCACTCGCGCGATCTTCGCGGCGATCCACATGAACAAACCGCCGACGATCACCATGAGAATGAACGCGAAGATGATTCCGATTCCGAACGAGGCGAAGATGCCCATGCCGCGCTCCTTTCAATGAGAAGTCCCCTCAGGCGATGCGACGCCGCATGACGCGCACCGCGTCACTATAGCGGACCTTTCATTTCCCGAGAAGAAATTGTCATCGTTGGCATTACCTTTGCACTATTTTGGCCTGATCCGAAAAATATACTAACGCATTGCCATTTAACCACATAGAACGCTTTAGACGGGAGGCTCGCATGTCACAGTTCATGGAACTATTGGAATGGTTCGATCTTTCGGGCGAGGAAATCGTTCACCGTATTCCCCCCGAGGGTTCCGCCGAGATCAAGATCGGCGCGCAGCTCGTCGTTCGCGACAACCAGACCGCGGTCTTCTTCAAGGACGGCAAAGGCCTCGACCTTTTCGGACCCGGCCGCCATACCCTCGTCTCGAAGAACCTTCCGATCCTCACGAAAGCCCTCTCGCTTCCGTGGGGATTCAAGAGCCCGTTCAGGGCGGAGGTCTTCTTCGTCAACCGCAAGGTGTTCATCAACCAGAAATGGGGAACGAAGGATCCCGTCGCCTTCAAGGACTCGAAGCTCGGTCTCGTGCGCCTGCGCGCGTTCGGCGTATACACCTTCACCGTCGTCGATCCGCTCGTCTTCATCAACAAGGTCGTCGGCACGCAGGGTTCCTATACGAGCGAGATGATCGGCGACTACCTCCGCGACGTCATCGTCGCGCGCATCAACGATCTTTTCGGCGAGAAGCTCGACACGATCTTCGATCTCCCGCGCAACTACGACGAGCTCGCCGTCGAGATCAAGGAACGCCTCGTCGGCGACTTCGGGAAATACGGCCTGGATCTCGCCGATTTCTATCTCAACTCGATCACCCCTCCTCCCGAAGTGGAGAAGATGATCGACGAGCGAAGCGGCCTCGAGGCGGTCGGCAACCTCGACAGCTTCTTCAAATTCAAGGCGGCGAAAGCGATGGGAGACGCGGCGACGGCAGGGGGAAGCGACGGCGCCGGTTCGGCGGCCGCGAGCGGGATGGGTATCGGAGTCGGCGCGGGGCTCGGATTCATGATCCCCGGAATGGTCGCGCAGGGCGCGAGGACCGCCCAGGGTACCGCCGTGCAGGAGACGATCGAGTGCGCGAAATGCCGGGCCGCGGTGCCGGCGGAAGCGCGTTTCTGCGGCGCATGCGGCGCTCCGGTCGCGCAGGCGGCGAAATGCGCGCGGTGCCGGACCGATCTCGAGAGCGGCGCGAAGTTCTGCCCGAACTGCGGCACGAAGGTCGAAGGCCGATAACGCCCGGCCCGCGGCGGCGGCCGGCGACGGCCGGACGACGCGCGCGAAAGGACACCCATGCTCGTTCGGTGCAGCCTCTGCGGCGGCGAAAGCGCGATCAAGCCGGGCCAGGAGATGCTCGCCTGCTCGTACTGCGGCTCCGCGCTCGCAATCGACAAGGCGCCGGGCCCCGAGCATCTGATCCTCGTTCACGCGCGCGACGATCGCGCCGCGGAGAGCGTTCTTCGTTCGTTCCTCATCGAAAAAAATCTGAAGCGCCCCGTCGGCGCGGCGGTCGATTTCTCGTTCATCCCCTATGCGATGATCGAGACCGGAGACGGAGAGACATCCATCGCTCCGGCGTGCGCGTCACTCGCGCCGCAAGGGGGGGTTCCTTATCCTCCCGCGGGCGAATACCGATTCTTCGACGAATCATGCGCCCGGTCCGAAAAGATCGTTCCGGTCGACCGGATCGACACGGACGCTCTCCGGGTCGTTCATCTCCCGGTATACCGCATTCGCTATGAGGCGGGCGGATGGAAGGGCAAGGCCGCGGTCATCGGCGAGAGCTGGCAGGTCATCGCCGACGGACTTCCGCCCGAGAGGCCGCGGGCGCTGAACCTCGGCATCCTCTTCGCGGCGGCGATTCTCTTCGCCGCATACCTCGTGATCGGAAGATTCGCGTCGAACGTGCTTGGGCGCCTCGCACTCATCATGGCGGCCTCGAGCGCCGGTTACGCGCTTTTCAACGTTTATGAAAGGGCGACGAAACACGAATGATCGCTGAACGGGTGGACTCTTCGACAGGCGTGAAAGCCCGCCACGGGGGAAAGCGGCCCGCCGCTCCCGCCCCGGAGCCCGCCGTCGCGTCCGGCGCGACGTGCCCCGAGTGCGGCGGCTCCATCACAATCAACGACGGGGATCGGAGCGTCCGCTGCGGCTACTGCGGGTCCGCGCTCTACGTCGCGGCGCCGCGGGGCGTTCAGAGCTTCCTGCTGCGGCCGAAGATCACGCCCGCCAAGGCGCGGCTCGCCGCGATCCGCTATATCGCCGAAAAAACGAATGGCCGGCTGAATACGAGGCAGGCGTCGCTCGCCGACCTGAAGCTGATCCACGTCCCGTTCTGGCGGCTGCGGGGAAGACTCATGGGGTGGGTTTCGGGAGAGAAAACCGCGCTCGTGAAGGTCGAAACCGTTTCCGACGACTCGGGCGCGGGCCAGGCGCGCGCGACGGTCCGGGAGGAGCGCAAGCCGTACTCGCGCCTCGTATTCAAACGCGTCGACTGGAGCGCCCCGGCGTGCGTTCTCCCCTGTCTCGGCCTGCAGGGCATCTCGCTGCGCACCGATTTCCTCGATTGGGACGTGCTCGACGACCGGAAACGATCCGAACACACGACGGCGCTTCCCGTGCGGAGCGAGCGGCGCGTCCGCCGCGACGCCCTGAGCTATCTCAAGCGCCTCGCCGTCCCCACCGGAACGACCATACGCGCGAGCCGTTTTCATTTTTTCGACAGCCGGCTTTCGCTCTACTACTATCCCGTCTACCTGCTCCGGTACAGCTGCGCGGGACGTCTCTACACGATCACGATCGACGGCGGCAGCGGCGCGGTCGTCAGAGGCGACGTCCCGCGGAAAAGACGGATCGATTCGAAAAGACTCTTCTTCGCCCCCGCGGCGCTCGCGTTTCTCGCCGCGGCATGGCTTCCGCTCATGCTCATTCCCGTTCTCGTCCTCTACGCGCTCGATACGGCGGGCGCGAAGCTCTTTCTGCCGCCTCACCGGTGGCTCGCGTTCAAAATCAACGGCCTCCTCGGAAGTGAGGACTGACATGACCGAAACACTATGCATCAAGCCATTGCGATGCGGCCACTGCGGGCGGGAGCTCCCCGTCATGGGCCAGCTCGTCACGTTTCAATGTCCTGAATGCTCCCGCTACTGGGTGCTTTCGAGGGATTCGATCGAGCCGGTCACGGTCTTTCGCGCGGCGCCGGCGGAGGCGAGCGCTGGCGCCGCCGGCGGAGAGTGCGTCTATCTTCCCTTCTGGGTCGTCGAAGTCGACGGGGCGGGCCTGAAGATCCAGATCGAAGAGGCCGTGAAAGAGCTCCAGAGAGCCGCGCAAGCCGTTATCCGGACCGGCTACGAGGGAGAAGACGTGAAGAAGATCCCCGTCGCGAGCGAGATCGTCCATCTCGCCTCGCGGATCGAAAGCCTCGGGATATTCAAGATCTACGTCCCCGCGTTCAAATCGCTCAACACCTACGCGTACCTCAAGGTGGGACGTCTTCTCACGAGGATCCAGCCCTCGTTCGGGCTCGAGCGCTCCGACGGCGCGGGGCACCCGATTCTGTGCGCCCTGCGGGCGGAAGAGGCCGTCGCTCTCATCGATTTCATTTTCTTCGCCACGCTCCCCGAATCCATCCAGAGCAACGGCGACTTTCTCGACAAGATCTTCCTCTCGCCCGCGCGGCCTCCGCGCCTCGTCGAATTCCCGTTCAGGGAAAGGGGCGCGTCCCTCGTGAGCATCATCGGAGGGTTCTGGATCTCGGGAAGGCTTGTCCAGGGAGTCGAATCTCTGGTAGAATAGCCTTCCATGAAATCAAATCATCTCTTTCAGAGCGCACCGCTCCGGGCCGCGCTCGCGTGCGCGGCGCTCGTCGCGGTGCTCGTCGCGGCGGCCGCGGCGGTTTTCCCCGGCGACATCGCCGGAGCGCAGGCGGCTCCCGATTCGACCTCGCTCGACGTCAGGGCGTTCAGGCTCCTCAACGGCGCCGCGATCAATCCCGTATTCGACACGGCGATGCCGCTTCGCGACCGATTTCGATAAATGGCGCGTCGCGGTCATCCTCATCTGGTGCGCGCTCGTCATATTCGGAAAGGCCCGGGGGCGATGGGCCGCCCTCATGCTCATCCCGGTCGTCGCCGCTTCCGATCAGCTCTCGAGCAGCGTCATGAAGCCGATCTTCGAACGCCTGCGGCCGTGCGAGCTCCTCGGAAACGTGCACCTGTGGCTCGATACGAACGGATGGATCACGACGCCGGCCGAGGTCGCGCGAAGCTACAAGAACTCGTTCTCCTTTCCCTCGAGCCACGCGACCAACATCACCGCCTCGATGCTCTTCCTCGGCCTCGTCTACCGGCGCTGGCTCGCGCCGCTTCTCGCGGTCGCCCTGCTCGTTTCGTATTCGCGGATCTACACCGGCGTGCACTGGCCGTCGGACGTTCTGGCGGGCATGCTCGTCGGAGCGGCGATCGCCGCGCTCGCGTACGCCGTCTTCAGGCGCTTCCGCCCGGCGGACCGGCGGGAGGCGGAATGCGGCAAGGCCGCGGAGAGCGGCCGGGACGAAACGGCGCACGATTCCGCTTCACACGATGGCACGAATTAGAATATAATAACACCCATGCGATTCAGGCGTCCCGCATTCCGGATCATGGCGGCCCTTGCGGTCGGCTGTGCCGCGCTTTCGCCCGCGGCGCCCGCCGCTTCCGGGGCGAGCGACCCGTGGCGACTCGTCGTCGACACGGATATGGGGCTCGACGACGTGCGCGCCCTCTTCGCGCTTCTCCCGGACGCGGGGGCGCGGATCGGCTGCGTCGTCGTCACGGAAGGATCGGCTTCGTGCGCGGAAGGCGTCGAGAATCTCGCCTTCCTCCTCGAGACGACGGGCGAGGACCGGATCGCGGTTTTCGCGGGCGCTTTGCTCGAGGCCGACGCGCCCCCCTGGAGGGAGACCGCGAACTCCCTCGGAGGCGTCCCGATAGCGGAGCGGCCCGTCGAAGGTTTCCAGGCGGGAGAGCTCGGCGAGCTTCGCGATCGGCTATCCGCCGCCGGCTCAGGGATCGGCTACCTCGCGCTCGGACCCCTCACGAGCGCCGCGTCGATCGTCTCCGATCCACGAGCGCTGGCGGCCGTCGATACCGTGTGGATCCCGGCGCGGGTGGACGGCGCGAAGGTATTGGGTTGGAACTTGAGCCGCGACGAGCGATCGGCGGAACGCGTTCTGAAAGCCGCGCGCCTCGTCGTCCTGATCGACGTATCCGGCGCGGCGGAAATCGAGGCGCAGGACCTCTTCTCCTCTCTCGACGAGATTTCACCGGCAGGCCGGTGGATCAAACGCTCGCTCGCCGCTTCGAGCGGGCACGGCGTTCACGTCTTCCTGCACGACGAGCTCGCGGCGGCCGCGCTCGCGGAACCGCCGCTCATCGATATCGGGGAAGAGGCCTACCGGGTAGTATTCGCACGCGGCGTTTTTTCGCTCGCCGCCGCGCCGGAAGGCAACGTGAGGCTCGCCGCGTTCAAACGCCCCGACGCGGCCGCCGACGTTCTCCGGGAGCTGTGGCGGACGCCGGCTCATCTCGGACATCCCGGGGAATCTTCGATCCCCGTCGTCGATCTCCTCAAGACGTTTCACGGCCATCTCGGTCCCTACGTCGTCATCGGGTATCGCATGGGACGGCTCGCCCTCGAGGCGACGGGAAGCAAGGGACACTTCGACGTCTCGGCCGTCGTATACTCGGTTCTCGAGCCGCCGCAGTCCTGTCTCATCGACGGCGTTCAACTCGGAGCGGGGTGCACGCTCGGCAAGCGCAACATCGAGGTGCATGCGACCGACGGACCGGCGTATGCGATATTCGAGGCCGCAAGCGGCGCGCGCGTCACGGTGAAGCTGCGGCCGGAAGCGGCCGCGCTCGTCGGTCGCCTGATCGAGGAAAAGGGAGTCGAGGCTGCCGGAATGGATCTCCTCGAGATGAAGCAGGAAGAGCTGTTCGAAACGGCGCCCGCGCCTACTTCGAAGGAACCCCCACCGGCACGATGAGGTACGGATCCCACCCTTTCGGAAGATCGAGCGTCTTCCGCACCTCTTTTTCGGAGAATGCGCCGACCGCGACGCTCCCGAGACCGAGCGCGGCCGCCTCGAGCATGAGATTCTCCGCGGCGCAGCCCACCTCGATGGGAACGTAGAGGTTCGCCCGCTCGTCGTAGCGATCCGCTGTTCTCTTGACGACCGCGGCGAATATGAAGACAAGCGGCGCCTTCGCGAACCAGTCCTGGTCGAGGGCGGCCGCGACGAGCGCCTTGCGCACATCCTCTCTCATCGCGACGACGAGACAGTGCTTTTCGGGAACGTACCGCGCGACGTATTCGCCCGTCGCGAGAAAGATCTCGAGCGGATACGTGGCGCCCGCGGACGGCGCGCTGCGCAGTCCGTTCTTCGCGTCGGTGATCCCCTGCGCCGCCCAGAGAAGCCGCGAAACGGCGTCGGCGGAGGGGATTTCCTCGGAAAATCCCCGCACCGAACGCCTGAGCCAGATCGCTTCCTCGATCGAGATCGCGCCCTTCGCGGGAACGGCCGGAAGCCGGATCGTATCCGACGCGCTCGCCATGGCATCCCCCTCCCTCGTGTCGCCCGTCATCGATCCGAGACCGCCGGCGAGGACCGCCGCGGGAATCGAAAGCGCCGCACACGAGAACAACAGGCTGATAAACGCCGTACGCAATCGATTTCATGGGAGTACCTCCGTTTCGAAGAAAGCTTACTCCGACTCGGCGCAAAGGTCAATCCATTCGGATTGACTTGCCGCCCGGCAGAACCTAGACTGGGCTCGGATGAACCCGAGTGATACCGCAAGAAGCCGCGTCCCGTTTCCCGCCGCCGCGTGGACGGTCGTCGCGATCGCCCTCGCGATCCGTCTGCTCCATGTGTATTTCACGCAGCGCTTCAATCCGCTCGCCGCGGACCTTCAGCTCGACGCAGCGACGTACGATCGCTGGGCGCGCGCTCTCGCCTTCGGCGGCGACACCGGACCGACGACGCTCATGCAGTCTCCCGTCTATCCGTGGTTTCTCTCGCTGATCTATCGCGCGTTCGGCCCGGAGCTCGCGGCGGTCAGGCTCGTCCAGGCGCTCCTCGGAACGGCCTCGTGCGGTCTCGTCATGCTCGCGGCGCGGCGATTCTTCAGGTCGGACGCGGCCGCGCTCCTCGCGGGGCTCGTCGCCGCCCTCTATGCGCCGCTCGTTTTCTATGAAGGAGCCCTTCTGCCGGCGACGCTCGTCGTGTTTCTGAACGCCCTCTTCGTCGCGGTTATGTTCACGGCGGAACGGCCGGACCTGCCGAGGCTGCTCGGGGCCGGACTCGTCCTCGGCGCCGCCGCCGCCGCGAATCCTCCTACGCTTCTCCTTCTCCCTTTCGCGCTACTGCATCTCTATTTCGCGGGGACTCCCCCCGACGCGGCCGCCGACGGCGCAACACCGCCGCCCCGCCCGACAGGCCGATTCCTCAAAGCCTCGCTCGTCCTCGTCATCGGAATCGCCGCGGCTCTATCTCCCCTCGCCGTCAGAAACGCGCTTCGCACGGGCGAGTTCATCCCCCTCACGGCGGGCGCCGGAATCAATTTCTACCACGGCAACAATCCCGAGGCGAACGGCTTCTACCGGGTGCCGGCGTACCGGGGAATATCGCTCGGCGGGACTCCAGAGGAGCAATCGATCAACATGGCGGCGGTCGCATCGAAAGAATCGGGACGCGCGCTCTCTCAAACGGAGATTTCGAATTTCTGGCTCGGGGCCGGGCTCGACTACATCCGCGGGAATCCCGGCGCGTGGGCCTCGCTCGTCTGGCGCAAATTCCAATTCTTCTGGAACGCCTACGAACGCGCGAACGTCGAGAATTTCCATTTCCACCGGCGATTCAGGGGAGTCCTCTCGCTCCCGCTTCTCACCTTCGGCGTCGTCGCCCCGCTCGGGCTCCTCGGCCTCTTCCTCACGCGCGACCGGCGGAAGAAGCTCTGGCTTCTCTACGGCGGGATCCTCGCGTATCTCTGTACCGCCCTCGCCTTCTACGTGCTCGCCCGGTACCGGCTGAGCGCCGTCGTATTCCTCATGCCCTTCGCCGGCGCGGCCGTCGTGGAGCTCTACGCGCTCGCCCGCGACCGCCGCGTCGGGGAGCTCGCCCTCTGTCTCGCCGCGCTCGCGACCCTCGTCTTCTTCTCGAACATGACGGTGGCGAGAGACACCCCCGGGGGCATATCGAATTATCATGTGCGTGCGGGAAACGCCTGGATCGCGCGGGGCGATACGATACAGGCGGAAGAGGAGTACCGCAACGCGTTGAAGCTCGACGAGGGAAACGAGGCCGCAAAACGGGCCCTCGAGAGCATCGTACGGAAAGACGCGCCCTACCTCCGCCGGGATCGGAAGCTCCGCTGAACCGCCGTGCCGGTCCGTGCGCCGTTTGTCGGGATTCTTCAGGAAAGGCCCGCGAGACCCCGGGTCACGGCCGGTCGAATGGCCTATCGCACGAGGACAAGCTTGTGCGTCTGTCCGAAGCCGGGGGCGGTCAGCCTGCAAAAATAAACACCCGACGAGACGCGCTGATCGAGATCGTTCGTGCCGTCCCAACGGACCGTTTTGCTTCCCGCCGCCTGTAGCCCATCGAACAGCGTGCGAACGAGGCGCCCGGCGATGTCATAGATGCGGAGCGTCACCGGGCCGCCCGTCGAAAGGTCGTAGCGGATCGTCGTTTCGGGGTTGAAGGGGTTCGGGTAGTTCGGATGAAGGCGGCTGGGATAGGCCGGCCGCGGACCGGGATCGTCGACGCCGGTCACGACCTCCGCCTCGATCGCGAAGCCGTACCGCGCGGAGGCTCCCCCGGGGATCGCTGACGCATAGTGCGGATTGAGCTCGAGGGCGAACACGTTCGCGCGGCCGCTCAGGCTGTCCGGCTCCCCGGTGAACGAAAAGAGCATGCGCGTGCCCGTCAGGACGTTTCTCACTCCCCGCGTGCCCGCTACCACCATCGAGGTCGTATCGGATCCGCTCGTATACTTGAGACTCTCCCGGCCGTAATCCATCGCCTCGATGAGCGACGGATTGAGACTGTTTTCCACGCGATGCGCGATCGAGAGCGAATAGCTCCGGTTGTTATGGATATCGTAGCGCACGGCGAGCCCGCCGCCGGAGGGATAGCACGATTTCACGAAGGCGATATCGGACGTGATCAGGCTGAACCGTATCGTATCGGCGTCGATCGTCGTCGCGAGAGCTCCGTTGAGGAGGCTCTCCTGGGGAGCGCCGCCCACGGAGAGAAAGTCGTTCAGCCCCTTCTTCCGGATCCCGTAGGAACGCTCATACGGCACGGCGGCGGGATAATGGTACGGCGCGTTCCATTCGAAATCGACCGTATAGTGGTAATCGTCGTTGTACCCGCCGCTGAAGTGCTCCCCCCACGGCAGGTAGTAGTGCCCCCACATGAAAAGCTCGTTTCCGACGAGCTCCTCCCCCTTCGTGAGGTCGAACCAGTAGAGAAGGCGCCCGCCATGCGGACTGAACACAAAGAGGTTTCCCGGCGTCACGATGAGCGCGTCCTCGACGCCGTCGCCGTTTGCGTCCTTCATGAGAATCTGCGTGTGCGCTACGGGCGATTTCGCGTATTCGACGGCGAGGCAGGCCGCCTCGACGGTCTCGAGCTTGTGGTAATCCTGGCAGTACAGGGACCCGCAGCCGATGCAGCCGAATTCGAACTGATGCGCGGCGAAGCTCCGTTCGGCGTGGCGCATGAGCTTATCGGCGGCCGATTGCGGTATGATGCCCGCGGCCGCGCCCTGGAGCCGCGCGCGCCACGTCGCGAAAAACCCGCGGTAAAAAGCCAGCAGCGGGGAGTTTTCGTTGTAATCGAACCAATCCGCGTAGCCGGCCTGCTGCGAGGGTCCGACCATCCAGTTGGCCTGCCCGTCGACGATCGGGGATAGCATCTCGACGGGGCGATGCGCGGCGAGATAGTCGTCGAAGGTCGTGAGCTCGACCCAATCGAGCGATTCGAGAACGTCGAGCACGTGGTCGAGGTTGTTCCAGTTCGACTGCGGGTCGCCGCCGCTTTCGTAGTCCCAGAGGCCGGCCGCCTCGGCGTCCTCGCAATAGCACACGACGAAATCGCGATAGGTATCCTGCGAATGGAGAGCGGAAAGGTATCCCACGAGACCGCTCGGGTCGCCCGAGTCGATCGCGTAGTTGAGAAGCCCCTCGAATTCGCCGTCGTCGTTGAAGATGGCGAGCTCGTCGTCGCCGAGACGCGTCTTCCTCAGCGCGTGCTCCGGGGCGACGGGGCCGGAGTCGTTGATGATGTGCGTTTCGACCCACGTGGCGCCGTACCCGTTCCCCGCGACGAGCGGCACGAGCTGCTGCTTCCAGCAGCGCTCCGCGTTCCAGAAGCTCGTCGGACTCGCGCCGAGCGCGCGACCGATCACCTCTCTGTGCGCCTTGATCTGAATGCCGTTGTCCCAGTTGTCGGTGGAATAGGGGATGTTCTGCGCGTAGGTGCTCCCCACGATCTCGAACTGCCCGTCCGCGGCGCCCGCGCGCAGCATATCGACGGTCGACGGCGAACGGCGGAAGTTGAACCACTGGAGATCGTTGAGAAGGCTCCCCGAGAAGTGGAGCATGAACTTCGAAGCCGGATGCGCGCGGAGCACGCTCAGAAGACCGTTGAAGCAGACGTCGTTCGCCGTATCCCCCTGGTAGTTGAGCGTCTGATTCGCGTGGAAGAGAACGACGAGCTTGAGCTTCCCCTCGGGCGCGGACGCATCGACGACGACGGTTCCCGAGACCTCGGCGCTCGTCTTGCCCGCGAGGTCGACGCCGTCGATCCGGTATGCGTACGTCCCGTTCGGAACCGTCGCCCCTGTCCCGTTCTTCCCGTCCCACAGCGCCGTCCGGTAGCCTGGTTCGAGGAGGGCCGACGAGAGAAGCGACTTCACGAGCTCGCCCGCGGCGGTGCGAATCTCGAGCGTGACACGCGTCGTTTCGGAAAGCCTGAAGGAGACGCGCGCCGCGTCGTCGCGCCCGTCGCCGTTCGGCGAAATGATTCCCGGGGATGCGAAGTGCTCGCTCACCACCGGAACGGCGTCGTCGGCGAAGACGTCGAAGAAGAGCCAACCCGAAGCGGGCAGACGCGTCGTATTGACGCCGTCGGACGCCTCGACGGCGTACTCGATCCGTTTTCCCGCGGTGACGAATTGGCCGGGGATCTCTCCGTACCACGTGTCGGCGAGCCCTTCCGCGAGGCCCGCGGAGAATATCTGCGCGGCGTCCGAGTCGCGGTAGGAGAGCCGCGCCGAGGCGACCGCCTCGTCGTCGGTGACGACGGCGGCCACGATGACCGGCGCGTTCGCCGGGCGGGCGCCGACCGGCACGTGCGATATCACGGGAGGCACAAAGTCGAGATCGACGTCGAATCGGGATGAATCGGCATGACAGAACCCGCCGCTGTTGCAGACGGAGATCTTGGCCTCGTGCGAGGTCTCATCGAGCGAATCGACGAGCGCATAGCTCACCGTGCCCCGCGCGGGATCATAGTACGAGGGGCCGCTTGCGACGAGAGCGTCGTCGATGAATATTTTCAACGCGCCGAGATCGAACGCGCTCGATTCGGATTTCGCGATGCGCGCCGATACGACCGGCCTCGACACGGAAACGCCCGAGCCGTCCAGAGGGCTCAGATAATAGACGAGCGGATCGGAAACGACGATGATCGAGTTCCCGTTATCGTTCCAGTTTATATCGGGATTGGCCGGATCGCTGTGCCATTCGCTGCCGTTCTTCACGAATTTGTATTCCTGATAGCCCCAGGGGAGTGTCCGGTCGATCGTCCATATGCCGTCCGCGTCAGGATCCGACATGGGATCGATCGACGTGTCGATCGATGCGCCCGATGGATTGCACCAACCGTTGAAATCCCCCGCGAGATTCACGGTCGAGGCGCCCGGCGCATTGAACTCGAAGCGCACGACGACCGAGTCGACGCCGGCGAGAATGTCGTCGGGAACGCCGTCGCCGTTCTCGTCGTAGGCGACCCGGACGGGATTGTCGAGGCTCCACTTGTCGTCGTCGAGGCCCGGTCCGAGCTCGTCCTTGCTCGCGCCGCCGAGAGGCGCCGTCGTATCGTACTTATCGGTGGCCCAGCCGAGCCCCGCGGCCGCTTTGATCCATCCGTCCGCCGCGACGCCCACGGCGCTCCAGGGAATCGAAATCTCCCAGCCGCCGATCCCGTTCGAGTTGTGATACCCCCAGCGGGACGCGTGCCCGGCGCCGGCGACCGTCACGGTGCTCCCGTCGGCGAGAATTCTCCGCACGTCTGCGCCGATACCGTTCTCCATTTCGCACACGGCATAGACGAAATCGGGATCCCACCCCTCGCTCTGCGCGCGGAAGCCGGGATAGAAATCGTCCTGCTCCGCCCCCGTGGCGCGCGAGCTCGAATCGACGTAGATGAAGAATACGTTGTTCGTGGAGTTGAATCCCTCGACGCCGACGTAGAGATTCGAGGCGTCCCAGCTCACGTAGAGATTCACGAGGTCGTTGCCGGGTCCCCACGGGACGACCGTGTTCGTCGCGCGCAGCTCGAGGGCGGGGATCCATTCGCCGGAAGAGAAATCCCCGTCGATGGACTTCGATGCGCCGGCCCGGATCGGGGTCAGCGCGAGAAGCAGCGCGGCGAGCGCCGTTGCGAGACGAGAATGCATAGCGGACTCCATCGCACGAGCTTCCGGGAAGTCGACAAGACCCTTATCGCACCGCGTTGAATTATAACACGCGAAACGGAGAATTTCCAGGCTGCACCTTCTCGAGGAAGGTATCCTGCGGCGCGTGGAGTCTCTTGTGCCCCGCATTCGGCCCTATGATTCCCTATCAAACTCGCGCGGGCGGCTCGGCGGCCGGGATCAGAAGCTCCGCTGATACGCCTTGCCGTTCCGGGCGAAGAACCGCGGATAGTCACGAAGGAACCGCGAGAGAACGAACGCGCCGCGCGTCCCGACGACGGCGCCGATAATCATCAGGTACCAGGCCACGCTCAGGCCGAACCAGTATCCGCAGACGAGGACGAGCGCCGCGATTCCGGCGTCGCCGAGCAGGCGCTTCGTCGACGCCCCCCAGGCGAGGGCGGCGAAAAGCGCCGCGATCGTGAGGCCGACGACGACGAGCCCGTTGGCGCGGAGCCCCACGGCTATCCGCGCCGGGATCGTCCGCGACATGAGAAGCGCGAGCACGCCGATCGCGAGAAGAACCGCCACCGTGGCCGCGACGACCGCCCGGCTGCGGCGCATTCTCGATTCCGCGTCCGGCTCCGGCATGAAATCGAGGTGATGCATCCGGGGGGCCGTGATGCTCCGCTTCGCGGATCTCGCCACCGGAAAGATGAGGGCGGGGTATATTCCGGCGAGCGCTCCGAATCCGAAGATCATGGCGAATCCGATAAAGAGGAGACCGATCCCGATTCCGATATCGAGAAGCCCGTCGCCGTAATACATCGAAGCCCTGCGCCACATCTCCCGCGTGTCATCGAACGCTATCATGCGATGCCTCCTTCATGCGCCGCGCAAACCGTTCCGTAAGCGTGTCTCCTATTTCCGTTTCGTCAACGATCGATCGACAATCCTCCTTATCTCGGCGGTCGTGACGCCGAAAGCGACGGCGTTCTTCGCGATTCGCGCGATCTCCTCGCGGATCTCCCCGACTTTTTCCGCGCGAAGCCTGTCCCGATCGATCCCGGCCACGAACGAACCGAGACCCGCGCGCGTTATGAGATACCCTTCCCGCTCGAGGTCGCCGTAAGCGCGTTTGATCGTGATCGGGCTCACCGCGAGATCCCTCGCCATCTCCCTTATGGAGGGCAGCTTCGCGCCGGGCGAAAGCGCGCCTTTCGCGATCGCAACCCGCACCTGATCCGTGACCTGCTTGTGCATCGGGTCCGGATTTTCCTTCGAAATCGCGACGAACAACGCTTCTCCTCCGCACCTGTATTTATACAATATACACAGCATACCTAGAATATTTGCTATATACAATTGTGTCAAGGAAGTTTCGGGAGAATTGTCGGAATTTTCAGGGGAGGATCGGCGAGCCTCCGTCGCGCGGTGAAAGGATCGACCGTTCCGGAGGGATCGATGCCGCTCAGAGCCCGAGAAGCGCCATAACCCGGTCGATCGGATCCGATTGGCCGGTGACGTAAAAGTGGATGGCCGGGACGTCGCGGCCCAGAAGCTCTTCCGCCTGTCGGGCAGCCCACCGGACTCCCGCCTCCTCGGCGTGGCGTTCGTCGGATCGAAGAATCTCCTCGGACAGATCGAAGGGGATATTCACGTGGAAGTTGAGCGGAATGTTCGTCAGCTGGTGACGCGAGTGTATGATCTTGAGCCCGGGAATGACGGGAACCGAGATGCCTTCGGCCCGGCATGACTCGACGAAACGAAAGTACGCGGCGTTGTCGAAGAACATCTGCGTGACGACGTAATCCGCTCCCGCTTCCACCTTCTCCTTGAGACTCCGGACATCCGTCCGGAGATTCGGGGATGCGTAATGCTTCTCCGGATACCCGGCCACCCCGATGCAGAAGGAGCTCGGCTCGGCGTCGAGGAGTTCCTCGAGATATCCTCCGCGGTTCATGCTCGCCGTCTGCAGAACGAGATCCCGCGCGCTGCGATTGAAGGTCTTGCCGCCGGGATTGGGCGTGTCGCGCGCCGGCGCGTCTCCCCGCAGCGCCATGACGTTCTCGATCCCGAGATACTGGATGTCGATGAGAAAATCTTCCGTTTCCTCCCGCGTGAATCCCTCGCAGAGGACGTGCGGAACCGCGTCGATCCCGTATTTCGACTGGATGAGAGCGCAGATGCCGAGCGTTCCGGGTCTCTTTCTCTTCACTTTCTTCCGGATGCCGCCCGCCGTCTCCTCGTAGACGATCTCCGCCCCGTGGCTCGTGACGTCGATGAACTTCGGGTCGTAGCGGCTGAGACGATCGACGATTTCGAGAAGATCCTTCAGGCGGCCTCCGCGCTTCGGCGGTATGATCTCGAAACTGATGAGCGGCCGTTTCGCGCTCGCGAGATGCTCGATGACCTTCACGTCGAACCTTCCTTATCTTCCGTTCGCCCGGGCTTCCGTGAAACGGCCTTTCGCGCGGCGGCGCGATACAGATCGGAGGTCGTGAGCGCCCTGAGCCTGTCGGTCCCTTTTCTCGCGAGAATGTCCCGCAGCAGGAGCAGGTCAGGATGCTCGTCGGGGAGAAGCCGGTATTCCCGGGCCGGATCCCCGATGATCGTATCGAGACCGGCGCGTCTTGCGAGGGTCAAAAACGCGTTCTGCAGGGGAAGTCTCGCCGGCGCGGGAAGACTCGCCGTCAGGTTGGAAAGACCCGCGACGACGCGGGCTCCCGAGAGGTCCCGATGCCCGCGGATCCCCGCGATGGTGTCGAGCGTCGTGTTGACGAGGCCTTTCATATCGCACGCCACTGCCGGGGTGCTGGGATCGATGAATATCTCCCCCGGCTCGAATCCCGCGTCGCGCGCCCCGGAGAACAGGCGCCTCGCCGTCGCGAGACTCTGCTCGACCGTTTCGTTCAAGAGAGAACGCTCCCCTTCGCGCCGCTCCGAAACGAGAAGAATGACCCTGCACCGCCGGACTTTCCGGATTTCGAAGACCTTCTCGTCCCGGCCCTCGGTCGCCGAGTTCAAGATGGGAAGCCCGTCGGATCGAGCGGCGTCGTAAATCTCCATGCCCGCCCTCAGTATCTCCGGAGAGCTTCCGTCGAGACACAGGGGAAGCCGCACGGCGGCCTGTACCGCCACGACCGTTCGCTTCATCGCCTCGGCGCCGAGGGAGCCGACGTTGATGTCGAGGGCTTCGGCCCCCTGCCCGGCCTGCGCCCGGGCGAGCTCCTGCAAGGCCTCCGCGTTTCCCGCGTCGAACAGAGGGCGAACGCTCGGGATGCCGTGATTGATCCGCTCCCCGATGATCGATATGTCTCTCAAGCGCATATTCGCGTTCATTGCGCCGGCTCCGTTCGTTCGCGCGCCCGGATGGCCTTCAGCGCGTCGGACAAAACCTTTAGAACAAGCATGGGCCTATTTCAAGATATTCTTGACCATGCAGGCGACGAAACGGAAGAAATGCGAATTCGAGATATGAGAACGGCCGCGCATTCGTTTCTTCTCGAAGCTCGGCACCTCGCGGATCCGGTAACCCTTCTTCAGGCACTTGATGACCATCTCTTGCTCGATGGAGAAGCCGTCTTCCTCGAGCGCCAGGGCCATAAACGGCCTTCTCTTGACGCTTCTGAAGCCGTTTTGAGCGTCGGTGATCCTCGTGCCGGTCCGGTTCCAGAGAGCGTTGATGACGAAATTGCCGGTGACGTTGCCCGCATACCTGAGCCTGTCCGGCATGTTGCCATGGAGTTCCTCGCTGCTTCCGAGGAATCTCGATCCGATGACCATTTCCGCGCCGTCGTTCATCAGGGGATCCAGCAACCCGTCAATTTCATCGGGATCATGAGACCCGTCGGCGTCCATGAAGACGAGGAACTCGGAATCGATGTTCCGGATGGCGAATCGTATGGCGGCCCCCTTGCCTCCACCCGGACCCTCGATGAATCGTATCCGTCTCTCCGTCAAGATTCGTGCCGCCGGTTCGATGTCCCCATCCAGCACAAAGACTATTTTGCCGGCGTCATATCTCGCCAGAAGGCGATCGACGACAAACGGGATATTCTCCTCTTCATTCTTCGCAAACACCGAAATGGTGAACATCCGCTTCCTTCCGTATGCCCGTCAGCTCCCGCTCTCCCCCGACGTGCCCGCCCGCCCCGAGAGCCTCAATATCCAGATCACGTTGTTGTTCATCCTGGACTCGCCCATCATCTGAACGTGCTCGCGCGGCACCTCCGCGCTTCTGAAGTACCTCCATTGATCCGGCCTGTCCCTCATGAGATATGCCCTGTCGATAACGATGTAATCGACGTCTCTCGAAACGGCGAAACGGATGATCGCATCCCAATTCAGCGTGTACGGGAGCATGATGTATGAGGCGTCGGTCAGATAGGATAGAGCGGTGTACCGGGACATGATCTTGATCCGCTTCGCGGAGTCCCGGGCGTCGTTCCTGATCCACGAAGCCGTCTCCAGAAATTCCTCGTATTGGCCTTTTCTCTTCGATACCGCGAAATCGCGGCGCGCCACGCGATAGTCGCCGAGAAGGTACGCGCAGGAGAGAAGGACAAGGAAGGCGACCCCGAGAGACCTGCGCAACGACCGAGGCCCGATCCGTCGATCGACCGCATGATAAACGGCTCCGACCCCGGAGAGCGCCAATACGAAGAACAACGGCACGAAAGGCATGATATACCGCTCGTCAAAAACGTGAACCAGCGGGAAAGTTGCGACGACCGAAGCGAAGAGGAAAATATGCACGATCCCGGGACTGGAGCGGCAACGAAACGCGCCAATGACGAGAAGAAGCATGAAGACCAATTGCAGGCCGAGGATGAGAACGTCGCTCCTGACGTTCGTGAAGGGGAATATCCGCAGCGCCGTCACCTTGACGACCCTCTTGAGTCCCCACACGTACTTGCGAAAGACGAAAGCCGGGTGCTTCACGGAGAAGCTCGTCGGGCTGTTCTTCTTCAAAAAGGATATGTAGCCGAATTCCGTTCCCGCTGGATCCAGCTCGCGCATTCTCCTTTCTCTGAGTCCCAATCCCCCTTCGTAAACGGCGTTGCCGTCGAAGAACACGTATGACGAAATGGAGAGCGCGGCGGAATGCCTCGGACTGTTGAGGGCGAGAAGATGGTAGCCGACGAGGAGAGGAGCCGCGCCGATGAAAAGGAATGCCGCCTTTCGAACGGCTTTTCGCCTCCCGTCCTTTCGGCGGGAGAAATACCAGAAGATAGACGACGCACCCGCCAGGCCGAGAAGCAGGCCCGAGAACTTCGCGAGATAGGCAAGGCTTATCAGGACGCCGGCGATGGCGTACTTCCACCAACGCTGTTCTCTGTCGTTCACAATCGTCCAGACATACCAGCATACGGTGATAATGAGAGCGCAGAAGAATTGATCCGATCTCGGGTCATAGCAGGGCTTGAGGCCGAAATAGTATACGCCGAATACGACGGACAGAACGGCGGAATGAACATTCAATATGTTCTTAACCAGGAAGAACAAAGGAATAAGACAGAAGCTCGCGCTGAAGATGTTGATGTACTGGATCGAACGGACGAAGTCCCCGGTCGCAAAGGTCATCAGGTGCGCGAGTATCGGAAAAAGGGGCGGGTAGAGGAACGGGGCGTCCAGCTCCCAAAGAACGGTGAAATCGAGCTTCTGAAAGATATTCTTGGCGAGCTCGGAATAGCCGTAATAATCCATAACGCTCAATAACGGGTGCAAACGTTGCCGGGCGGCCAGCAACAGCAAGAAGACAATGCCGCTGACGCAGAAGATGAAGGTGCTTGCATTGAAGAATCTTGAATTGCGAATCTTCATCGACGGGTCCTCCCGGCCTCACCATGACGCCGCTGGTTGGACCCCGAAGACTAGCATAAATGCGAGCCACAGCGATTCAAGAAACGGGGAGCAGAGCCGGCCCCTGCAGCCGCCCGTCCACGACGCCCGGATCGAGGAACGACTTCACGTCGCAGACGACGCGAGAGTCGCGGATACCGGCGCAGCTCTCCTTGAAGGTGATGCCAGGGACCGCGTCGGTTCAGCAGAAACCGGACACGGAAGTAGTGGTTGATCTCGCCCGTCTCGATATGTGACAATCCACGACAAGTGACCGATGCGAAGGTGAGTCGCCATGCAATCCCTCAGCGAATATCTTCACGTATCTCCTGAAACGCTTCAGAAGCTGATGATGTCCGTGGGCATCTTCGTCGTTCTCTCGGCGATCAGATTCGCGTCGAATCTGGTCATGAGAAGGCGAATTGCCGACCCCAAACAGGCCTATCGCTATCGCCGGGCCATTCTCTACACGTATACGGTCCTGCTGATCCTGCTGATCGGACCGATATGGGTGAAGGGCATCGCATCCCTGACCACCTTTCTGGGCCTCGCAAGCGCCGGGGTGGCGATCGCGATGCATGACACCATCGCGAATATCGCCGGGTGGTTCTTCATTATCTCGCGCAAGCCTTTCAAGGTCGGCGACCGCATCCAGATAGGCGAAACGGCCGGCGACGTCATCGACATACGGATCTTCCAGTTCAGCGTCGTCGAGATCGGAAATTGGGTTCATGCCGACCAGAGCACGGGCAGGATCGTCCACGTGCCGAACAGCAGAGTGCTCAGGGAATCTCTGGCCAATTACCATATCGGATTCGAGTATATCTGGAACGAAATTCCCGTTCTCGTCACGTTCGAAAGCGATTGGAAAAAGGCGAAGGGACTGCTGGAAGCGATCGCGCGCGACAACGCCGAACATCTATCCGAAGGGGCCCAGGAACAGATCCGCCGGGCGGCCGAGAAGTACTTTATCTCCTATGGAGCGCTCACGCCGATCGTCTACACGACCGTCAAGGACAGCGGCGTACTGTTGACTATCCGGTATCTCGTGGACCCGCGCCAGAGGAGAAAGACCGAAGCGCAGATTTGGGAAGCGACGCTCGACGCGTTCGCCGGGGCGCCCGACGTCGACCTGGCGTATCCCACGACCCGATTCTACAGCAGGGAACGCGAAACGAAGGACGGAAAACCCAAGGGAGCGTGGCACGATGAGTAGAAAGACGGCGATTCTGGCGCTTGCGATGACCGGGGTTTTGGCGATAGGAGGCGCGGAAACGGCGTTTTCCCGCGATACGGCGGCCCCCTTCGAAATCGAGCTCGAGGGAGGGCCGGTCTGGCAGAGCCGGAACGACGTTCGGATACCGAACGACGCGAGCGGCACGAAATTTTCCCTCGCCGACGCGCTCGGAAGCGGTCCCTATGCGGCGGGACGCCTCTATATCACCTGGAACGCGAACGAGCGGCATAGCTGCCGGCTTCTCCTCGCGCCGCTGTCCATCAAAGGCAACTGCATCCTCGCATCCCCCGTCAATTTCGCCGGAGGGTCCTTCAAAGAGGGAATTCCGACCGAGGCGACGTACCGGTTCAATTCATGGAGAGCGACGTACCGGTATCGTTTCAGGAACGGCGAGAGCGCGGCGTGGTGGATCGGATTCACCGCGAAGGTTCGAGACGCGAAGATTCAGCTCGATCAAGATGGTGTAACGGCGCGAAAAACCGACCTCGGATTCGTCCCCCTGCTGCATATCGGCGGGCTGTACCGCGTGCGGGAGCGGTGGCATATCCTGCTCGATATCGACGCCCTGGCGGGCGGCCCGGGCAGGGCCGAGGACGCCGCCCTCCAGCTCCGCTACGATTCGGGCGGCCGCTGGCGCGTATCGGGGGGATACCGCACCGTCGAGGGGGGCGCGGACGTCGATGCGGTGTATACTTTCGCGTGGCTTCACTATGTGGTGCTATCCGCGGAAATCGGATTCTAGCCCCGCGTTCTCCTTTCTGTGACATCTATTCTATGCTGCAAAAAGGGCTTTCGTTGGGGACGAGACAAGGAGCGAGCCCCTCTGTCGGACCTTCGGGATGGGCGGATCGAATCATTCCTCTTCGGGCGCGGCGGTTTGACGCGTGAGAAGATCGAAACGGTCGACGCGGCGGGGATATCTTTTCAAAACGTTCTTTTGAGAGCTTGTCAGTTGATAGGCGGCTTCGACGGCGCTATCCAATTGATCCCAGAGAGATTCAAGAGCGACCCGGAATCCGGCGCGGGCGCCTTCCAAGTCCGTGCTGAGCGATTTATTCTGCAAATTGGAGATATCGTCAGCAAGTTTGGAGAGTTTCTTGATGATCGCAGCATCTTCGAGAACAGCCGCTGGAAGAGGCACGAGTTCAGCGTATTGGCGATTGAATTTCCTCCATCCCGCATCGTTTAGTCCGGACTTGAGCCGCGCCAATGCGCTGAACAGAGAAGAGTTGAAAACGGCCGCGAGCGCATTCAGCCTATCGACATCGGCATCGTTAAAGGAAATAGAATTGATATTTACGTTGTCTTGATAGATATCTCCAACTTTATCAACCGCGGCCATGGCATCCTCGATCGTCATGGGGAACAGCACCTTCGGCCTAGCTTGACTCACGAGATTCTGAGGTCGCGTGTACAAATGCCACCGCTCGACCCCCTGTTCGCCCTCGACCGCCTTCTTCAATTTTCGTTTTCGTTCCTCGAGATAGGCCCCGGTCTTCGGGAAACGGCCGGCAAACTCCCGCCATCCGATCTCTCTCGCCCGGCCATCGATAATTTCATAAGGAAAGATCACCCACGCATCGGCGTTATCGATGCGAAAGGGATAGAATCCCCGGTTCCGACAAAGCGGCCGTAGGGCCGCTCTCTCCAGGGACACAACCTCTCCCTCACCATTGCGGCCGACGATCGTTCGCGGTTTCACTTCGACGGGCTCGCATTGATAGAGCTTGCCGTAGAGCGTCTGCAATCCCACGGAGATCTGGAGATCGGGCCTCTGCCCGATCGTGCCGTGGCGTTTGGCCAATTCCCTGTGAACATCGAGCAAGTCGGGTTGATCGAAGGACCATACCTGATCGTCGATCTCCCCCCATTTCAAACGGATGTCGATCTCGGCCTTGCCGGCGATGGCGTCATCCAGATTCGCAAAAGTCCGATAGCTCACGGACGGGCTGTTCTTCGGTCTTGAAGAATCGATTTTGAATGATGAACCCGAGGCGCCCGTCTTCCCGCAGGAGTTTCATGCCTCTTTCCATGAACGGCATTGCCAGATCGGTCTTCCCCTGGGCGGTCGTTTCATAAACGCCGCTGTCCTTGAGATACCGGTATTGGGACGGCATCCACTCCCGATAACGTTTAACCTCGATGTAGGGAGGGTTTCCTACGACGGCATCGAAACCGCCTTCGGCCATGACCTCCCCGAAACCGGTCGTTTTATTTTCCCAATCGAAAGGCATCGTTTCCCGGATAACCGTCTCCGGATCGAGGCCGAGGCCTACGATATCGGCGCCGATGAGCGAATTTCCTTGCCGGATATTTCGTCCGATACCTTTCAACAATAGATGCGGCTCTCCATCCAGCCCGGCCGTTCGATCGAGATAACGAAGGGCCAGGGACATGCGGGCAATTTCCACCGCTTCCGGATCGATGTCGACGCCGTACAGACACCGGTCGATGATGGCCCGGGCAATAGGCGGCGCCAAATACCGGTCCTCCGTATCATCGTAGATGAACGAAGAACGCCGCGAATCCGCCGGATGGGCCTCGAACCAAGCCAGAATCCGCGCTTCCAGATAATCGTAGACGCCCAGGAGAACTCCGGCGCTTCCGCAGGCCGGATCGAGGATACGCAAGCGGAGCAATTCCTCGGGATCCTTGTTCTTGGCCGACGGGCCAGTCTTCTGCACTACGCGGCGGACAACCCACGGCGGGGTGTAAACGGCACCTCTGGTTCTCTGATACTCCGGCTTGTATTCGTCATCGACGTCATTTCCGATACACGCAATCGTTTTCCCAAATACCGTTCATAGATTCCGCCCAACAGCTCAAGCGGCACGACGTCGAAACGATAAGGATAAGGAAAATACAACGAGTCCGTGATCTCCCGGAATATCCGTCCCTTGAGCCACCAGGAGCGCAATCGCGAATCGATCCCGGTCGGATCGTCCTCCCCGGAAGCCGGAAATAGGATGCCGTCGTATATCTTGCAATAGCGCCGATCGTGTTCTTTCAGGAAGAGATCCCAAAATCCATCCTCATGCTGGCCCATTTCCAGAAGCGTGCCGGTCTCCTCGTAGCCGAATTCCTCACAGATTCTCAGAAAGATGATCCGATCGAGGATTCTCTGGGCAGCGGCCGAAATGCAGGCGGGTTCACGCTCTTTGCCGTATCTGAGGATCGATTTGGCCAGCTCCTTCCGCCACTTCGACAGCTTCTCCTCGAAATCCTGGTCCATCGTCTTGCTGCCTTTGGGGCGTTCGTCGTCCGGGAGGCGCCGGGATAATGAGCCGGAATCGATCGCTTCTTTGCCGAAGAAATCCCACAGCCAATCAAAATGAGCGAGATACTCTTCAAAATGAAGGTACTGGATGCGGGCTATATCGGCATCGTCGTCATCCTTCGGCAGAATGCGGCAATCGTAAACGGAGAGTTCTTCAAAATCGAAGGCGTAGCTTACCTTGAAATTCTCCGACCAGCCATAGCAGCGAACCTGATAGGCGATCCCCGGATCGTCCTTGAGATTGGCTTCGAATTTCTTGGCGTCGATATGGAGGACTCTTCTTTCATTGGAGAGAAGGCAATAATCCGGCCTCCGGTGGCTGGTGCCCTCCCGCTTGAGGCGCCGGGCGGCGCGACCCTGGATACAGTATTCCTGCTTAACCTGCCGCGGATCGGACGTATTCCAGCCGAATACCGCAAGAAACTTTTCAACCCAGGTCCGCGCGGTCGCCTCGGATTGATTCTTGAGAACGCCGTTCTTGTTGAATGCCGAGAATTCGGCCAAGAGCTCGCCGAGTTTCTTCTTGGCGTTTGTTCTTGCGTCCATGAATCACCCACGGGTCATAAGGACAATCTAGCCCAATCGTCCGAAGATCTCTCTTCTGATTGTCGATTGAATACTACTTATCGTCGCGCTTTCTCTCTTGTCAAGGTTGACGGGCTCTTGCGTCTTTCAGGCAACAGCCCTGAGGCGTACGAGCGCGTCTCCAACTATGACCTCCAGGTGTCTACTGAACCAGGGGAAGCCCAGTCCGCTCCAGAGCCTGCCGTCGACGGGCGCCGGCAAGGCCCCCGAGGCCGGGATCACCGGAGGTCTTTCAGGTCGACGTCATGCATGTGGCTCAGGATCCAGTTCGTTCTCCGGAGGATATAGGGGGTGGGCCTGCGTGCCGACCATCTCCGCGGGTTGGGCAGAATGGCCGCGATACGCGCCGCCTCTTGCCGGGTGAGCCGTGCCGCCGGCTTGTGGAAGTAGTACCGGGAAGCCGCTTCGGCGCCGTACACTCCCGGACCCATCTCAACCACGTTGAGGTAGACCTCCATGATGCGTTCCTTGCTCCAGCACAATTCGATGAGGAAGGTGAAGTACACTTCGAGCCCTTTGCGCGCCCAATTTCTCGAAGGCCAGAGGAAGACGTTCTTGGCGCACTGCTGACTGATGGTTGATGCGCCTCGCACCTTTCTGCCGTGGTGGCGCTCGTTGTACTTCGCCGCTTTCTCGATCGCCTCGATGTCGAACCCGAAATGCTCTTCGAATTTCTGGTCTTCGGCAGTCGCCACCGCCCAGGGCAGATTCCGCGACATCCGTTCGATAGGCACCCATCTCTTGTCGAGCTTCAGGGGCCGCCCGTCCATCTTTTGTTCGACACACCGCTGGAGCATCAGGATGGTGCAGGGTACCGGCACAAAACGGTACAGCAGGGTCAATGCCACGCTCAGCCCGAGGAACCACAGGATGAGCGTGCCGATGACGCGGAGGATCTTCTTCATCGACTCGTCCGATGCATCCCGACTAGAGCCTGCCGTCCACTACACCCGGATCGAGGAAGGATTTCACGTCGTAGATGACGCCGTTTGCGCTCTTGAGCGCGGCGACGTCGAGGGCGCGAAACTTCTCGTGCGCGACGGCGAAAACGACCGCGTCGTAGCCGCCCGCTTCGAGCGCGCCTTTATCGATGAGCCCGAATCCGTACTCGTGCTTCACGTCGTCGCTCGCGGCCCACGGGTCATACACGTCGACCGTGCAGCCGTAGTCGGCGAGCTCCTTCACGATATCGACGACGCGCGAGTTGCGGATGTCGGTGCAGTTCTCCTTGAAGGTGATCCCGAGGACGAGGACCCGCGAGCCCTGCACCTTCTGCCCCTTGTTGATCATGAGCTTGACGACCTTGTTCGCGATGAAGATCCCCATGTTGTCGTTGATGCGGCGCCCCGCGAGAATCACCTCGGGGTGATAGCCTATCTCCTGCGCCTTGTGCGTGAGGTAATACGGATCGACGCCGATGCAGTGCCCACCGACGAGGCCGGGCCTGAACGGGAGGAAGTTCCATTTGGAGCCGGCCGCTTCGAGCACTTCGAGGGTGTCGATCCCCATCCGCTCGAAGATGAGTGCGAGCTCGTTGATGAAGGCGATGTTGATGTCGCGCTGCGAGTTCTCGATGACCTTCGCGGCTTCGGCGACCTTGAGCGACGAGACGGGATGCGTCCCCGCCGTGATGATGGAGCGATAGAGCTCGTCGACCTTGAGCGTCGTCGCGCGCGTCGAACCGCTCGTGACCTTCTTGATCTTCGTCACCGTGTGCTGCTTGTCGCCGGGGTTGATGCGCTCGGGCGAATATCCGCAGAAGAAATCCTCGTTGAACGTGAGCCCCGAGAGCTTCTCGAGAATCGGCACGCAGAACTCCTCCGTGCATCCCGGATAGACCGTCGATTCGTAGACGACGATGTCGTCCTTCTTGAGCACGCCCGCCACAGTCTCCGTCGCCTTCCGGACGAGCGTGAGATCGGGGCGCTTGAACTCGTCGATCGGCGTCGGCACCGTGACGATGAAAACGTTGCAGGGGCGCATGTCGTCGGGATTCGTCGTGTACATGAGACGCTTCGCCGCCTTGAGATCCTCGGCGCTCGTTTCGAGCGTGAGGTCGACCCCCTTCTTGAGCTCGTCGATTCGCTTGCGGCTGATATCGAAGCCGACCGTGTCGTATTTCTTGCCGAACTCCGCCGCGAGCGGCAGACCGACATATCCGAGGCCGATGATCGCGATTTTCGTGCTGCTCATGTAACGCTCCTATGTATAATCAGTTGCACATATCCCTGCATCAACAAGATCGTCGAACAGGTTACGGCATCTCGCCCTCCCAGTCCAACGAAAAAGCGACACTGCGAATTTGATGCCGGATCTCGACCTCTCCTCCAGCTATCAGATATACCGAAAATATTTGACAAAATGCGATTTGCCGGCTATCCTCACAGGGAGTATCATATCAGGCTAATATGGCCCTCGAGGGGGCGTTATCCGTCTATTCATCTTATCAAATCCAACAGGAGGGAACCGTTGAAAGGGCGAGTACTGATAATCGACGACGAGGCCGAAATCCGGCGCAATCTCACGATCGGTCTTACGCAGGAAGGCTACAGCGCGGTGGCCTGCCCCGACGGCATTTCCGCGATCCACGAGCTGAACGCCTCCCGCGAGAAAGGCGTCGCCTACGATTACCTCGTGACCGATATCTTCATGCCCGACATCGACGGGCTCAAGATTCTGAAAGTCATCAAGATCCAGCACCCCGACCTCCCCGTGCTCGTGATCACGGGATTCGGCGACGAAGCCCTGAAGCTCACCGCCCTCTCCGAGCTCAACACCGGCTACCTCGACAAGCCGTTCGAGATTCCCGATCTCGTCAAGGCGCTCGAGGAGCTCGCGCCGGGCTCGACTTCGGCGAAGAAGGCGGAAAAAGCCGCGGCGGCGCCCGAGATGCGCGAATCGGTGACGACGTATTTGACGATCAGGATCACCGATCCCATGCGGAGCATGGACATCTACAAGAGGCTCTACCAGATGGAAGGCGTTCAGCGCTGCGAGGCGGTGCGCGGGGACTTCGACATCATCGTCGTCGCGCAGGCGGGCTCGCAGGACGAGATCAAGAAGCTCAAGGACAGAATCGGCGCGATGGACGGCGTCCAGCTCGCATCCGTCTCCGATGTGGAACGCCCGAAGCTCGACCGCGACGTGACCGAGTTCATCGGCGTCTACTCGCAGGCGGTCAAGGCGCACGGGCTCGCGAGCTCGAGCAAGCAGCCGGGAACGACGAGCTACATCATCGTCGACGTCGACAAGAACGCGATTCAGCAGATCTTCACGACCGTCTTCTTCATCGACGAGGTCGTTTTCTGCGACGTCATCGAGAACGGCACGAAGCTCGTGGGAATGGTCACGGGCCAGGGCGCCGTCGGCACGATGCCGCGCATCATCGAGAAGCTGAGCCAGATCGACGGCGTCCTGCGCGTCCGCGAAGCGACCGTGATCAAGCTGGTCGAGGACTGATTCTCAGGCACTCCGCCGCAATCGCATCGGCGAGAACTTTTTTCCGGCGTCGCGCCGGAACGGGATAGAAGTCCGGTTCATTCAATCGGGGGGTGGTTACTACGGCTGCAAGGGACGACAGTTTCAACTACCGGCTGTGGCGCTACGACGGCGCCCCCGGCGAGCTGATTCCGCTGCTGCAATCGGCGCAGGATCATTTCGGCTACATCCCGCGCAGGGCGATCAGCTACATCTCGGGGGTGACCGGGATACCGGAGTCCGAGGTGTACGGGGTCATCACGTTCTACAGCCAGTTCAGGCTCCAGCCGATGGGCAAGTACGTGATCAAGGCGTGCGACGGCACCGCGTGCCACGTGCAGAACTCTCGTATGATCATCGACACGCTCGAGGACGAGCTCGGCGTCGAGGTCAACGGAACGACCGAGGACGGCCTGTTCACGCTGAGCACGGTGGCCTGCATCGGCTGCTGCTCGCTCGCGCCCGTGATCATGATCAACGACGACACGCACGGCCGGCTCACGCCGCAGTCGGTGCGCAAGCTCCTGCGCGAGTACCGCCGCCGCGAACAGGCGGCCCGCGCGAAGGACGCCGCCTCGTGCGGCGACAGGCCCTGGAAGATTCACAGGCGGAGAATGCCGCCGCACCATATATCCGGAGATGATCGATGAAAAAAGTACTTGTCGGAATGAGCACCTGCGGCCTGTCTGCCGGGTCGCAGAAGACCTATGACAGGTTCGCCGAGCTTTCGGCCGCGCACCCCGGCTCCTTCGAGCTCAAGAGCGCGGGATGCATCGGCATGTGTTACCGCGAACCGCTCGTCGAGGTCAGGGACGGCGAGAGCCGCGTCGTCTACGGCGGCGTTACGCCGGACGTCGCGGATACGATCTTCAACGAACATATCAAGGGAGACCGCGTCGTCGAGGAGCACATGGCGCTGCGCATGGAGCCCGGCGCCGAGCTCGGCGGCAGCGAAGCTCCGCACCAGAAAAATCAGGTGCGCATCGTGCTCCGCAACTGCGGCCTCATCGATCCCGAATCGCTCGCCGAATACGAGGGCGCCGGAGGATACAAGGCGCTGCGCAAGGCGCTCCTCGAGATGAAGCCGGACGAGATCGTCAAGGTCGTGAAGGATTCCGGGCTCCGCGGCCGCGGCGGCGCGGGCTTCCCGACGGGGCTCAAATGGTCCTTCGCCGCCTCGCAGAAGAGCGACGTCAAGTACGTCGTCTGCAACGCCGACGAAGGGGACCCGGGCGCCTTCATGGACCGCTCGGTGCTCGAGGGGGATCCGCACTCGGTCATCGAGGGCATGGTCGTCTGCGGCAAGGCGATCGGCGCGCATATGGGATACATCTACTGCCGCGCCGAGTACCCGATGGCGATCAAGCGCCTCACGATCGCCCTCGACGCGGCGCGGGAGAAGGGCTACCTCGGAACGAACATCCTCGGCTCGGGGTTCGATTTCGACGTCACGATCAAGCAGGGCGCCGGCGCCTTCGTCTGCGGCGAGGAAACGGCGCTCTTCCAGTCGATCGAGGGGAAGCGCGGCATGCCCCGCATCAGGCCTCCCTTCCCCGCGGAGAAGGGGCTCTGGCAGAAGCCGACGAACAACAATAACGTCGAAACGTACGCGAACGTTCCGTGGATCATCGCGAACGGCGCCGCCGCCTACGCCGCCTACGGCACCGAGAAGAGCCGCGGCACGAAGGTCTTCGCGCTCGCGGGCAAGGTGAAGAACGGCGGCCTCGCCGAGGTGCCCATGGGCATGCCGATCAACGATCTCGTCTTCAAGATCGGCGGGGGCATCCAGGGCGACCGCGCGTTCAAGGCGGTGCAGATGGGCGGGCCGTCGGGCGGCTGCATCCCGGCGTCGCTCGGGCACACGCCGGTCGATTTCGAATCGATCCCCGCGACGGGCGCCATCATGGGATCGGGCGGCATGGTCGTCATGGACGATCAGACCTGCATGGTCGAGATGGCGCGATTCTTCCTCAATTTCACCCAGGACGAATCGTGCGGGAAATGCACCTTCTGCCGGATCGGCACGCTCCGGATGCTCGAGATTCTCACGCGCATCACGCAGGGGGAGGGAACGCCCGAGGATGTCGGGAAATTGAAGAGCCTCGGCGCGCAGATCAGAGAAGCGAGCCTCTGCGGCCTGGGCCAGACCGCGCCGAATCCGGTGCTCACGACGCTGAAGTATTTCCCCGAGGAGTACGAGGCGCACATCAAGGACAAGCGCTGCCCCGCGGCGAGCTGCACCGCGCTCGTCGATTTCTGCATCGATCCGGAGAAGTGCACCGGCTGCACCGTGTGCGCGAAGAGCTGCCCGGTGGACGCGATCGCCGGAGAACGCAAGAAGGTGCACACGATCGACACGGTAAAATGCGCAAAGTGCGGCAAGTGCGCCACGGTCTGTACCTTCGGCGCTGTATATAAGAAGTGAGGAAAGACCAGATGGAAAACATAAAGATAAAGATCAACGGCAAGGAGATCGAGGCGGCGAGCGGCGCGACGATCCTCGATGTCGTGCGCGAGCACGAGCTCGACGCGATCCCGACCCTGTGCCATTCGCCCGAGCTCGAGCCGTACGCCTCGTGCTTCCTCTGCGTCGTCGAGGTCAAGGGCAGGCCGAACCTCGTTCCCGCCTGCGCGACGCGCGTCGCTCCGGGGATGGAAGTGACGACGAGGAACGACCGCATCGTCGAATCTCGCCGGACGGCCCTCGAGCTCCTCGTATCGAATCACTACGCCGACTGCGTATCGCCGTGCATGGAGGGCTGCCCCGCGCACGTCGACGCGCAGGGCTACATCGCGCTCTCGGCGATGGGGCTCTACCGGCAGGCCGTCGACCTTATTAGAGAAACGAACCCGCTCCCCGCGATCTGCGGCCGCGTCTGCGTCCGCAAATGCGAGGTCGTCTGCCGCCGCGTCGACATCGACAAGGCGGTCGGCATCAACGCGATCAAGCGCTTCGTCACCGACCAGCCGGGCGTTTACGACGGCGCTCCCGCGTGCGATCCGCCCACGGGAAAGAAGATCGCGATCGTCGGCGCGGGGCCGGCGGGCCTCACGGCCGCCTGGTTCCTCGGGCGCCGCGGGCACAAGCCGGTCATGTTCGAGGCGATGCCCCGCTCCGGCGGAATGCTCCGCTACGGCATTCCCGTCTACCGCCTCCCCGACGACGTGATCGACCGCGAGGTCGAGTTCATCTGCCGCGCGGGCGGAGAGATAAAATACAACATGCGGGTCGGCAAAGACGTCGCGCTCGACGATCTCATGAAGAAATACGACGCCGTGTTCCTCGGTCCCGGCGCGTGGGCCGGCAATCCGATGCAAGGTCGAAGGGGAATTCGACACCCAGGGCGTCGTCCAGGGCGCCGACTTTCTCCCCGAGCAGGCCGCGAGACCGACGCCGCTTGCGGGCACGGTCGTCGTCGTGGGCGGCGGGAACACCGCCATGGACGTCGCGCGGACCTCGTGGCGGCTCGGCGCGGACAAGGTGATCATTCTCTACCGCCGCACGAAGGACGAGATGCCGGCCGACAAGATGGAGATCGAGGACTGCATCGCCGAGGGAATCGAGATCATGGAGCTCGCCGCTCCCGTCGGCATCGTCAAGGACGGCGGCGAAGCTCAAGGCGCTCCGCTGCATCAGGATGAAGCTCGGCGAGCCGGATAGATCGGGGCGCCGCAGGCCGATTCCGCTCGAGGGCTCCGAGTTCGAGCTCCCCTGCCATATGGCCGTATCCGCTATCGGGCAGGCGACCGCCCTCGACGGGCTCACGGAGCTCGACGGCGCGAAGGTCGGCCTCACGAAATGGAACACCTTCGTCATCGATCCCGAGACGCTCGCGACGAACGTGAAGGGCGTCTTCTCCGGCGGCGACGCAGCTGACGACGGCCCGACGGTCGTCATCGACGCCATCGCCGACGGGCAGCGCGCCGCGCGGGCGATCGATTCGTACCTCGCGGGCGCCGGCATCGCGCCCCGCCCCTTCGTCGTGAAGAAGGAATTCTGGGCGAAGCCCGGGAAGGCCGAGCTCGGCGAGGTCAAGGAAAGCCCGCGCCACGAGGTGCATCAGATCGAGGTCGAGGCGCGCCGCGGATCGTTCGCCGAGGTCGCGACCGGCTTCGAGTTCGAGGACAACGTCCACGAGTGCGACCGCTGCCTCTCGTGCGGCTGTCTGAGGTTCGACACCTGCTTCCTCCGCATCTACGCCGAGGAGTACGGCATCGACATGAACCGCTATAAAGGGCACGCCCGCAAGCACAAGGTCGACGAGCGGCACCCGTACGTCGTCTACGATCCCAACAAGTGCATCCTCTGCTCGCGCTGCATCAGAACGTGCGCGCGCGTGCTGCCGATCTCGGCGCTCGGCCTCGTCGGCCGCGGGTTCCGCACGGAGATGCGGCCCGCGCTGAACGATCCGCTCGTCGAGACGAGCTGCGTGAGCTGCGGGAACTGCGTCGACTCCTGCCCGACGGGCGCGCTCACGGTGAAGTACCCCTTCCCCGGCCGGGCGTGCGTCGACACCGACGACGAATCGTCGCACTGCGCGTACTGCTCGCTCGGCTGCGCCATCACCGTCAAGAAATTCGGCGACAAACGCTACTATATCGGCCCCTCCGGCGTCCCTGGGGATTACCTCTGCCGTTACGGCCGCTTCGGCCACGAGCTCTTCATCAAGCGCAAGCGCGTCGCGGGGACCGAAATCCGCCGCGGGAGCGAGATACAGACGGGAGACCTCTGCGAGGCGCAGAAGCTCGTCGTCTTCGGCCTGCGGCGCGTCGCCGAGAAGCACGGCGCCGGCAAGATCGGCGTCTTCGTCTCGCCGGAGCTCACGAGCGAGGAGCTCTACCTCGCGGCGAGAATCGCCCGCGAAGGCCTGAAAACCAACAACGTCGCCTCTCTCGCGATTCTCGGAACGGGCACCGAGGCGGGTTCTCTCGACGAATCGCTCGGCTTCACCGCCTCTACGGCCGACCGCACATCCATCGATAGCGCCGATCTCATCATCTGCAACAACACCGCGATGGAATCGGATCATCTGATCCTCGCCGTGCGCGTCATCGAAGCGGTGCGCGGCGGCGCGAAGCTCATCGTGAGCAATTCGACGCTCGATCCGACCGATCAGATACTCTCGACGCTCGCCATGGACCCGATGCGCGGGCGCGCCGCTATCCTCTGGAACGGCGTCATTCAGGCGCTCCTCGACGACGGCTACGTCAAGCCGTCCGCCGTGAAAAAGATCGCCGGAGGCGCCAATTTCCTGAAAGACCGGGACTTCACCGTCGACGGAGTCGCGACCCTCTCCGGAGTCGCCGCCGCGGAAATCCGCAAAGCCGTCGAGATCGTGAAAGGGGCGCGCCGGATCGTCATCATCCACAGCCCCGATCGCGTCCAGGATCAGGCTCCCGGCGACATGGAAACGCTCGCCAATCTCGTCGTGCTTCTGCGCGCGGCGGGGGCGCGGGCCGATCTCCTCCTCCCCCGCATGAACGCGAACAGCGCCGCCATCGAGATCGCGGGCGCCGATCCGGCGTTCGGCCCCGGCAGGAAGCCGAATCCGGAAGGAGTCGCCGGCGCGCGGAGCCGCGAAGAGCTGCGCGCGCTCCTCGCCTCGGGCGAGCTCAAGGGCGCTCTCGTCATCGGCGAGGATCCGCTCGCATTCGGCCAAACCGGTTCGTGGTTCCAGAACGTGGAGTTTCTCGCGGCGATGGATTGGGCGAGCACCGAGACGACCCGCTCGGCCGACGTCGTGCTCCCCGGCTCGACATACCTCGAGACCGAGGGCACGCGATGCAGCTTCGAGGGCGCGCTCGTCGAGTACTCCCGCGCCGTCGAGCCGCCGGCGGGAATGCCGGGGCCCGAAGTGCTCCGCGGGCTGGCCCGCGAGTTCGGTCTCGATGTGCCCGAGGACACGACCGCCGAGCTGGAGACGATCGTCAGGAACAAGCTGGGAGATCTCACGCGCTTCTACTGGAACACGGGCGAAGAGCGGGTCGCCCCCGGTTCGGCGCGCCTCGTTCCGACGGGCGCCGTCGCCCATACCGGCGGGATGCAGCCCCCGCTCACGCACAGCGAAAAGTACAAACGCGAGATCAGGGAGGTCGGCACCGGCAGGTTCCGTGTGAGACGATAAACGCGAAGGGGCGCGCTATGATCAGGCTCGAGAATCTCTACTCCTTCATGGAGAGCAGCTTCGATTATCTTCTCGTCGTGGACGGCGCGGAACGCGTCGTCCACATGAGCCGCCTCCTCACGCGCGACAGCCACGCCGAGGACGTATCCTTCGAGGGAAAGAACCTGAAAGACATTCTCACCCCTCCCTCGCTCACGACGTTCCGCTCCGCGATGGCGCAGGCGCGCGGAAAGAACCGCGCGAACGCCGTGTACACGGTAGCGGGAGAAAACTCCCGTTCGATCCCTCTCAAGGCCGGGTACGGCGAGACCGACGGCGGCGAGATATTTCGTCTTCTTCGGCAACAAGCTCGAGGCTCTCCGAAAGCTCCAGGAATGGGAAAAGAACGAGCGAATCAAGGAGCTCTCCTGCCTTTACGACGTCTCCGAGTGGATCGAGGACTCGGACTCGATCAACAAGTTCTTCACCGGGCTCCCCCGCTACCTCGCCTCCGGAATGCTCTACCCCGAGGAGGCGATCGTCTATTCCACGTACCAGGGGATCGAATACGGCCAGAAACCGAACTCCTACAATTATATCGCCGTTCGCCTCATCGTGGGCGGCGCCGACAAGGGGGAGATCCGCGTCGGCTACTACAGCGAGAAACGCCAGCTGCTGCCCGAGGAGCAGCGCATGCTCGACGAGATCGGACGTATGTTGAGCCTCGCCCTGGAGCGCAAGGAGCTCAAGGAACGCCTTATCAAGAAACAGTCCGAGGAGACCGATTTCAACAGGCGCCTCGACGAGCTCCAGGGCGAGATAGCGAAGCGCACCGCCGAACTTGAAGAGCAGAACAAGAAGCTCGGGCTCGTCAATTCCTACCTCGACACGGCGAAGGGAGGCTGGGAGGAGTCGAAATCGACGCTCGAAGCGATGTTCAAAGCGATTCCCGACGAAGTCGTTCTCATCGACAATCACCGCACGGTCATCATGTCGAACCGCGAGAACGTGAGCCCAGGCACCTTCTGCTACACGAGCGTTTTCGGGCGCGAACGCCCCTGCGAGGACTGCCGCCTCGCCCGCATCCTTCGGGAAAAGACGCCCGTCACGCTCCAGCTGCGGCGCGACAACCAGGTTCTCCAGGTCCACGCGCTGCCGATCTACAACCGGGAGCACGAGGTGGACGGAATCATGGAGTTCTACCGCGACGTGACGCTCGAGATGACGTACGAGCAGCAGCTTCAGCAGGCCGACAAGCTCGCCTCGCTCGGCCAGCTCGTGAGCGGCATCGGGCACGAGATCAACAATCCGAATCAGTTCATCCGCGGCAACATCAAGATCCTCAAGCAATCTCTCGAGGACCTCATGCCGATCGTCGACGAATACTGCGCGACGCACGTCGATTTCAGGATCGCGAAGCTCAACTACGATTTCTGGCGAAAGAACATCATGACGCTCGTCGACGACATGGATCACGGCTCGCAGCGGATAAAGGGGATCGTCGAGGGCCTGAGAACGTTCGCCCGCAAGGACGAAGGGCTCCTCGTCGACACGATCGAAATCAACACCCTCATCGAGGCGGGCACCCGCCTCGTCCACAACGAGGTCCACAAGAGGGCGGATATCCGGCTCGACCTCGCCGAGGGGCTGCCCGCTTTCACGGGCAACGCGCAGAAGATCGAGCAGATTCTCGTCAACCTGCTCGTGAACGCGGGGCAGGCGATGCGCGACGACGTGCGCGGGCTCATCACGGTCCGGACGCGCGCCGAGGACGCCGACGTCGTCTTCGAGATCGAGGACAACGGCATCGGCATGAACGACAAGACGGCGAAGCAGATATTCGACCCCTTCTTCACGACGAAACGCGCCAAGGGAGGGACCGGACTCGGGCTCGCGATCGCCTATCGCATCGTCGAGGAGCACGGCGGCGGCATCGCGGTGAAGAGCAAGCAGGGCGTGGGAACGACGTTTACCGTCAGGATCCCGGCGAAGTCCCCCGGGCCGCCGAAGAGCGGAGCGCCACAGCCCAAAACGGGCGCCCAGGGCCCGCCGAAAGGATAACGATGAAGAGAATCCTCATCGTCGACGACGACGTCGCCGTGACCAACTATTTCATGGTGTTTCTCGTCCAGACGGGGCTCTTCGAACCGTCCGTCGCGAACGATTCGCGCGAGGTCGCGGGAATCCTCCAGCGCGAGCGCTTCGACGCGATCCTGCTCGACATGGACATGCCGAACGTGAACGGCATGGACATCCTGCGCGCCATGCGGGGAAAAGGGGACGACACTCCCGTCGTCATCCTCACCGGTGTGAGCGACGTCGATCTCGCCGTCCGCGCGATGAAGCTCGGCGCGTTCGACTATCTCACGAAACCGGTCGACGACGAGAACCTCGTCCAGGTTCTCGAGAACGCGATCGAGCACCGGACGCTTCACGAGACGATCGACCGGCTCCCGGAGCGGCTCACGAGGAAGGACCTCGCGTTCGAGGCCGCGTTCTCGCGGCTCCCGACGCAGGACGACGGGATGATCCGTCTCTTCCACCAGGCGGAGAAGCTCGCCGCGAGCGCCGTGAGCATCTTCATATGGGGCGAAAGCGGGAGCGGAAAGGAAACGCTCGCCCGCGCCATCCACGAGGCGAGCCCGCGCAAGGACGGACCGTTCGTCGTCGTCGAAGCCGACAGCCAGGATCCCGACAAGTTTCCCGCATTTTTCTTCGGACAGGCGAAGGACTGGCGAGGCTCCCGCGAAGAGACCCCGGGGCTCCTCGAACACGCCGATCACGGAACGCTCTTCCTCAACAACATCGGCGATCTTTCGCTCCCGATGCAGGTGAAGCTCAAACGCCTCATCCAGACCGGCGAGTACTATCGCGAAAGCTCGACGAGCATCCGCGCGGCCGACGTTCGCGTGATCGTCTCGGCCAAGCGCGATCTCACGCATCCCGACTTCGCGAACCGCTTCTCGCGCGATCTCCTCTACCACCTCATGATCAACTCGATCAGGATTCCGCCGCTGCGCGAGAGACCCGACGACATTCCGCTTCTGGCCGAGCTCTTTCTCAAGGAAGAAGGCGAAAAGGCAGGGAAGAAGATCTCAGGCTTCTCCAAGGAATGCATGGAGCTCCTCGCGTCGTACCAGTTCCCCGACAACGTGCAGGAGCTCATCACGATCGTCGCGGGCGCCGTGGCGAACGCCGACACCGACACGATCACCGTCGAATCCCTGCCGCTCTTCATCAGGGAACGGATCGAGCAGGGCGCCGGCGCCGAGACCTTCATGCCGAAGAGGCTCGACGAGGTCGTCCGGGAACACGTGCGGCTCACGCTCGCCTATTTCGGCCAGCAGAAGGAAGCCGCGGCGGAAGTTCTCGGAATCACGCCCGCGGAGCTCGACCGCCTCATAGCCGAGGACGTATCGGAGGAGTGAGCATGATCCTCGCGTCGGCGACGGCGCATCGCCGCGAGGAGCATATCACCGGATTCAAGTCGATCGACTCGATCTGATCGGCGATTTCCATGACAAGCTCCGAAAAGCCCATGAGGAGCTTCGTGAGAAGCTCGAGATTCACGGGCTCCCTGCCACGGAAACCCTCGAGGAGCTCGTGCGCCTTGAGGCAGCGCACCATGGAGCCTACGTCCTTCTCTGCGAGAGGCGCCATGCGGATGGACGTGTCCTTGTAGAGTTCGACGCTCACGCCCCCCACGCCGAGCAGGATCACGGGACCGAACTGGGCGTCGTTCTTCGCCCCCACGATGAGCTCGACGCCCGAGAGCATTTCGTCGACGAGAACGCCCTCGAAGCCCTCGATTCGGCTCAAGGCGCCGAACGCCGCCTTGAGCTCCGCGTCGCTCTTGACGCCGACGATGACCCCTCCGAATTCCGTCTTGTGGAGCGCCCGCGGCGAGACCACCTTCGCGACCACGGGGTAGCCGGTTTTTCGCGCGAAGTCGACCGCCTCGTCGGAGCTCTTCGCCCACGCGAAGCGGGGAACATCGATACCGGCGATCGAGAGAAGCCTCTTCGCGTCCGGCTCGAGCACCCATCCCGTTTCGCGCGAATCATCGAGTATCTCGCGGATCTCATTCTTCAGCACGGACGCCTCCTCCTCATCGCCTCGGCCATGAGCACCGCTCCCTCGATCGAATGGGATACCGGCACCTGATTGAGCTGGAAGCCCTCGATGAGCATCCGGTACTTTTCCACATGCGGCACGTACGCGACGAGCGGCTTCCCCTTTTTCCGGTACACCTGGCTCAGACGCGCCCCGACGTCCGACGTGACCTCCGGAAGGTAGGGGAGCAGCAGCATGAGCACGCAGTCGATCTCCTGCATCTCGCTCAGCTCGCTCGCCACGAGGACGAAATCGTCGTCCTTCGAGCTTCCCGTGAGATCGATGGGATTCCCGAGAGCGGCGATCGATCGGATGCTCGGCGAGAGCCTTCCCCGGATCGTCTCCTGTACGCCATCGGGGAGTTTCGGAACGCTGAAGCCGGCGGCGAGACACGCGTCGACGGCGACGACGCCGTGGCCGCCGCTTCCCGTCACGATGCCGACGTTGTTGCCGATCGACGTCGGATAGCAGCTCAATGATTCGCAGAACGAGACGAGCTCGAACTCATTCTTCGCCTCGGCGATTCCGAACTGGCTCAGAACGGACGAGGTGATCGCGTAGTCCCCGGCGATCGAGGCGGTATGACTCGCCGCGGCTCGCGTGCCTCCGGCGGTTTTCCCCGATTTCATCACGATCACCGGTTTCGGACACGCGCTCGCGGCGATCACGAACTCGCGTCCTTCGTTCTTCTTGAACCCCTCGATATAGAACGCGATGACGCTCGTCGCGTCGTCCTTCGACAGGTACTCGAGGAGATCGATCTCGTCGATGAGCGCCTTGTTGCCGATCCCGACGGCGCACGAGAGGCCGATCCCCTGCCCGGAGAACTTCACCATCTGGTCGACGAGGATTCCCCCGCTCTGGCTCACGATGGCGACCTTGCCCGGATCGGGCCGGACGAGCCGTTCGCTCGGCAGGAAGAAGGTATCGACGTACCGGGAGTATATGCCGAGGCAGTTCGGCCCGATGAACGGGAAATCCGCCTCGCGCGCGATCGCGACGAGCCGATCCTGAAGCTCCCGGTTCCCCGTCTCCGCGAATCCGCCCGACACGACGACTGCCCCCCCGACCTTCGCCGCGATGCATTCCCGCACGATTTCCGGCACGAGCTCGGCGCGCACCGCGATGACGGCGAGATCGACCTTCTCGGGGATGTCCCCGATGCGGGCGAATATGCGCTCTTCCTTGTGGACCCCGCCGCGAGGATTCACCCCGTACGTCTTGACCGGATACCGGAGATAGTTCTTGTAATAGATCACGTTGCCGGGATGCGAATCGTTCGTGAGCGAGATCCCCACGACCGCCATCGTCTTCGGTTCGAAAAGCGCCTTGAAATCCAAGAATCCTCCTTCGCCCGCGTCAGGAAGCGAGAATGGCCCGCGCGAACGTCTCCGTCCCTATTTTCCGCCGGCTTTGAGCCACCGGTCGAACCACCCGAGCACCTCGGCATACCAGAACTTCGCGTTTTGCGGCTTTTGAATCCAGTGCCCCTCGTCCGTGAAGCGAATCATCTTCGAGGGAACGCCGAGCCTCTGGAGCGCCGAGAACATCGTCTCCCCTCCCGTGATCGGCACGCGGTAGTCGAGATCGCCGTGCGTGAAGAGATGCGGCGTCGAAAAATTCTTCGCGTACCGGATCGGGGAAGTCCTGTCGTACACCTCGGGCCTGTCCCACGGCGTCCCGGTGAGGTCCCATTCGGGGAACCAGAGCTCTTCGGTCGAGCCCCAGGAACTCCATTCGTCGGCGTCACCCGCGTGCGTGACGAGCGCGGCGAACATCTTGTCCTCGTTGTGCCCCTGGAGCCAGTTGCAGAAGAATCCGCCGTAGGAGTCCCCCCACGCGCCGACGCGCTTCGCGTCGATCCAAGGGTTCTTTTCGAGAATCGCGCGGACGCCGGCCTTGAGATCGTCGACCGGCTTCCCGCCCCAGTCGCCGCGGATGTCGTCGCAGAACTTCTGTCCATACCCCTGCGAGCCGCGCGGGTTGCAGAAAAAGACGGCGTAGCCCGCGCCCGGGAAGAGCGCGAACTCCGTACGATAGCCGTTCACCCACATCTGCTGCGGCCCGCCGTGAACGCGCACCATCATCGGGTACTTCTTCGCCGGATCGAAGCTCGTCGGCTTGATGAGCCAGCCCTGGATGTCGGCGCCGTCGGAGCCCTTCCACCAGTACTCCTCCGCGCCATTCGGCACGAAGAAGGAATCGTAGATATCCTTGTTGGCGAAAGTGATCTGCTTGACGTTCTTTCCAGCCCCTTCGCAGCGGAAGATCTCGAACGTGTGCGCCATCGGCCGGTGGCGATAGACGAAGAAGGCGTCCTTCGGCCCGGCCGCGACGTCTGTGTGATAGCCTCGGCCGGCACGTTCGCCGTCGATGACCGCTTTCACCGGACCGCCCTTCGCCGGCACGGCGCAGAGGTTCACGTCGCCGCGATCCTCGGTCTCGAAATAGACGCTCTTCCCATCCTTCGCCCAGAAGAAATCGCCGACGCTCCGGTCGAAATCGGCCGTAAGGCTCCGCGGTTCGCCGCCCGGGAGCGCCATCAGCATGAGCTCGTAACGATCGGACTCGTAGCCGGGCCGCCGGGTCGCGCGATACGCGAGGTATCTTCCGTCGGGCGACAGACGCGGGTGCGAATCGGCGGCCGGGTTCTTCGTAACCCGCGTCACCTCGCCCCCCGCGACCGGCACGCACCAGATCTCCTCGTTGTAGGAGACGGCCTGATCGACGTCCTGCTTGCCCGAAAAATAGAGCGTCGCACCGTCGGGGGATATCTCGTAATCCCGCCCGGCCGAAGCGAGCCAATAGGTGAGCGCGTCGAACTTGAGCGCGGGCGTGAGATCGCGCGGCGCGCCCCCCTCCACGGGGGTGTAATAGAGATGCTGAACCTTCCCGTCCTCGTAGGCGTTCCAGTGGCGGTACATGAGGTGTTCGTGCACAAGGGCGCCGAGCTTGCTCTCCTCCTTCTCCTTGTCCTTCTTCGTAATGCAATCGAGGTCGGCGCACTCGAGCCAGGTCCTCGCCGCGAAAACGAAGCCCTTGCCGTCCGGCGTCCATATCATGTCGTCCACGCCGCCGGGAAAACCGGTCACCTTGCGCGCCTCGCCGCCGGCGACCGGCAGGATATAGATCTGCGGATCGCCGTCTCTCGCGGAAATGAACGCGAGGGTCCCGCCGTCGGGAGACCACGACGGGGTGTCGTCCCTCTTCTCGCTTGTCGTCATGCGCCGAGGCTCCCCCCCGCCGGATGACACGAGCCATATGTCCGAGTTGCGGCTGTTCTTGTCGAGATCGGTCGCCGTGAGCGTATAGGCGATCCACTTCCCGTCGTTCGAGAGCTGCGGCTCTCCGACCGCCTTCAGTTGCCAGACGTCGGCGGGGGTCAGGGGTTTCCTTTCGGCGGCCGGGGCCGCGGAGAGAGACGCCGCGCGCGAGAGAGCGGCGGCGAGAGCTATCGAAAGCGTTATTGCATACACGAGCCTCTTCATGGGGCCTCCTTCGGCTACGCACGTTCTTGAGCGGACGAACGATTCATCTTACATCGACGCTCGCGAATTATAAAGCAATTACATACTTGCCATCGGTCGCCGCTTGCGATACTAAGGGGTTATGACGAAGAAAGAAGAAGCCCGCCAGGAACGAAAGGTCAAGTTCATCGAGTCGCTCAAGCGCAGAGAGACGCGGGATCTCATCGAACCGTTCGCGAAGAAGATCGACTCCTTCATGGAGGGAAAGCTCGCGCCGGAGGAGCTCTTCAAGGCCCTGCACTACGTGGCGGCGCAGAGCGAGAAGGTCACGAAGAAGTTCCGGAATCGCCCGGACGTCGTGCTCGCCGAGATCGCGATGGACGAGAACAAGTTCACGACCGAGATCGGCGACATCGACGTCAAGGCCCGTCTCGGCGACGTCATGACGCTCTTCGTCGACGCGATCGTCAATCCCGCGGACCCGCGCGGCGTCATGACGGATGGCGTCGCCGGGGTCATCAAGGCGGCGGGCGGGGACGAGATCGAGAAGGAGGCCGTCGCGAAGGCGCCGATCGCGGCCGGTAGTGCGATCGCCACGACGGCCGGCACGCTCCAGAACCTCCGCATCATCCACGTTGGGATCGCCGCCGAGCCGGGAGGAGCGAGCTCCCCCGATACGGTGAAGCTCGCTGCGTCCGCCGCGCTCGCGCTCGCCGAGGAGCTGGATCTCGAGTCGATCGCGATCCCGGGGCTCGGGACGGGAGCCGGCGGCCTCTCCCCGGACGATTCCGCCGCGGCGATCTTCGAGGCGATCAAGGCGCACACGCCGAAACGCCTCTCGGCCGTCACGCTCATCGCAAGCGACGAGCCGATGGCCGCCGCCTTCGCGCGCGTCCTGGAGAAATTCGACGAGGAGAACGGATAAAGAAACGGGAAAGAGCGGGCAAGGCGCGCCTGCTGTCCCGGTGCGCATCGGGCAAGAAGCCGCTGGAACTATCGCGGCGCATCATATCCATCCCGGCGTCTCCGCCGCCTATCAGAACAGCGATTTGATGGCGCCCCAACTCTCGCTCTTCGTGCCGATCGACAGAGGGCAAAGAATAGAGGTGAGCCCTTGGGCTTCAATCGGATCGATGTGAGGCGTCGTCATGCAAGCAATCTGGATCTTGCCGGTCTTCTCGTGGGGAACGATGCGAATCGGCGCATCGATCAAGGTGCCGCCGTTTGCCGGGCACCAGTCAGTCGCGATCAGACGGAGAGTGCACAGGAGGTTGTACCCCGGAGAAATACCGTTCATATATGACTCATAGATAAAACTGTTTCCGCCGGCTTCCGTCACGACCTGGCCTCCTTCAGGGAGAATAAAACCGACGAGTCCTATGCCCGTGGGAAGCTCTATCTTCAACTCTACGCCGCCAATAAGATCACACTGAGAATTATGCAGGTACATGTATCCGTCGAACATCTCCATCGGCCCCGGGCTGTATACCATCTGCCCCGGATTGTAGGTGAAGTAGATTCCGACCGCTCCCGTTGCAAGGGCCGCTGCCGGGAGAAGAGCCACTACGAGCACCGCGATAGCCGTCCTCATACTCGCTCCTTTCATTTGGATTTGATTGTCCCTGCATCATTATACAAAACGCTCGGCGCAAAGTCAAGAGCGCCGTCGATCGATCGCGTCGATCGATCGAACGATTGCGAGCCAAGCGGATGAAATAGCGGGCGCGCTTTTTCCGCCGTGCGCCTCAGTCGGAGAAGTCCCCCTTCGTTCCCTTGTCCGACGAGAGGACTCCGGCCCCGGCCTTTATCTTCTCCGCGGTCCAATCGGCCTGATTTTCGATCCTGCCGCTCTTGGGCCCGAGGTCGAAGGAGCCGGCGGACAGTATGGCTTCGACAGCCAGTGGCGCGGTATCGGCCGCGTTGAAGACGTTCGTCAGCAGACCGAAGATGAACTCTTCCACGGCGGCGGCCATCCGCTCGCGGATCGCGGCCGGCTGACCCAGGAGGCGGTTTTCGAAAGGAAGGTTGAGCTTCTTGTAGTCCCCCTTCTTCCATCCCTTTTCGGCGGCGTACTCGACCATCTTCCCCCACAGGGCGTCGGAAATGCCGGCGTCGGGCACCTTGATGAAGTTCCCCTCCCCGTCGAGCTTTGCGTTCCCGTAGTCGTTCACCTCGACCCCCCACGAGACCATCTGGAGAGCGGTCGCCACGTTCGCCTTGGTCGTCGCGGTTTCTCCCGCGATCCGGCGCAGACGATCGCTGCTGTTGCCGGACGTGCCGTGCTGGGCCCCCGAGATCTTGTACGGCGCAAGAGCCTTGTGGATGGACGCCGTGAGCTCGACCTGGATTCCCGCGTCGCTCGCCTCGATGCCGTGGGTGGTCCCGTTGTTGAGCGCGATCCAGTCGGGGAAAATGCCGTGCGCGTTCAGCCCCCTGATGAGGAAGAGCGCCTCCTCGACGGTCGAGAGTCCCTCCTTGCCCTTGATCTCGCCGACCTCGGTCTCCAGGCCGGCCCACGACGGAACGTATCCGGCAAGCTCGATGCCGGCGAGGAGATTCTCGTCGTCGGGAAGATGCGAGGCGTCGATGGCGATGGAGGTTATTCCGGCGTCGAACAGGGAAGGGATTTCCACCCTCGCCGCCTCGACGTCCTTTGCGCCCTTTATCCCGTAGTGGTCGGCGTGAATCGCCACCGGAACGGTGATCCCGAGCTCGTTCGCGAGGGCGTCCACGAACGTCGCCATATTCCAGAGGCTGACGGGGCAGTAGGCGGCGGCGCCTCCCTCCGACTTGGCTATTTCAATGATAATCGCGGCGTTCGCGCGCTGGGCCGCCTTGAGCGCGCCGCGGATCACGAAGGTGCTTCGCGCGTTGGCCGCGATCGTCATGGCCTTCCCTTTGGCTATGAGCGCGCGGTCGACGGCCTTGCCGCTGACGAGAAGGGCTCTCGAGTTCGGGAAGAGCTTTACGACGTTCGGGGGGCGGCCGATTTCGAGCGCCTTTGAATAATCCTTCTGAGATACTTTTGACACGGATACCCTCCTTCTGGAATCCAGAGAATGAACATGATCGAAGATTACACGGCGTGCCGGATCGAGGCAAGCATCCATTCACGGCGGCGCGCCGCGAAACCTTTTCACGCCGCCGGAACGTTCGTGCGCGCGCATTTTCTTCGCGAGTTCCGGCGATCGAGAAGCCACGTGAAGCCGGCCGCCGCCAGGGCGAGAACGAGCGGTTCGATCGGCATCCGATAACGGATCACGGACCAGTAAACGGTGTGCACCGCCGACTGGCTCGCGATCAGGATGACGAAGAGCATCGCCGGCCCCCGTCGCCATCCGTGCCGCGCGACATGAAGCACGGCAAACGGCAGGGCAAAGCCGAAACTGCAGATGGTCAGCAGACTCTGCCAGATGGGGACTCGCGGAGAGTGCAGCTTCCAGAATTCCCCCAACCGGACGGCGCTGAGCCGGAGAAAACGGCCCGGATTCTCGCGGATAAACGCCATGGCGTCCTCCCCATATCGCGCGCTGCGCCGGGCTTCATTCGGGAAGCCGTCGCGCGGGTATAGCTTGCACCCTTCGTCTCTGTAAAGGCGGGCGTCATGCGTTAGAATCCCCGTGGCCCGCGGATTATTGGAGCTGTAGAGATCCGTTCCGCCCTGGGTGGAGATCAGCACGAATTCGCCCTGCGCCAGAGTGTTTCTGATGGTCAATGGCGCGAGCGCGCAGGCCAGTCCGCCGCACACCGCCGCTGAAACCGCGACGCGCCGCCGCCAGCCAGGCACGACCAGGAGAACCCAGAGAACGGCGCCAGGTAAAAGAGCCAGGCCCGTCGAGCGGAAAATAACACCGGCTCCGCCGATGAACCCGGCAAGCGCAAACCGCCGCAGCGAATTCCTTCGCCATCCCTCGACGAGAGCCCACGCCAGGAGAGCGGTGGCCGTCGCGCTCAATAGATCGGTGAGCAGATCGCCGCTGTACCACACCCAGTTCGGAAAGACCATGGCGCCCAGAGCGCACACGAGCCCGGCACGTTCGCCGGCGAGGGCACGGCCCAGGAGAAAGCAGACGGGCGCCAGAAGCGCACCCAGAACGCACATCAGGACGCGGGCCCAAACGATATTCGGACCTGCGAAGGAGAAGAACGACGCCAGCAGAATGGGCAGGCCGGGCGGACGAATCGAGCTGGGTCTTCCCTCCGCGTCGGCGAGACCCCGTCCCTCGACGAGACTGAGTGCGCGGATGAAGTAATCGGGCTCGTCGCCGGCGAGCTCTCTGTTCAATCCACCCGCCGCCCATTGGGCCGCGGCAAGACGAAGGGCGACGGCAACGAGGAAAACGAGCGTCACGTAAAGACGGATGCGGCGGCGTTTGCCCGCCGCCCCGGCTGTCGCGCCGCGATCGGACGATTTCCCGGACATGTCTTTCCTCCGGCCGGACCCGGCGCTTCACCGAGCACCAGGCTGCTTGTGCGTTACCGGCGCTTCGATAATCCGATATCCGCGTCATCCACGGCGCGTGCGCCTCTCCCTCGCGACGACGGTGCCGACGATCCTGTCGTGGATCGTCTGCCTGTTCGGATGCCAGAACGCCTCGAGAAATCCGATGAACCCCGTCGCCGCCGAGGCGGCGTATCCGCCGGCTCGCCCGAAGGAATCCCACAGATTGAGTTTTCTCCCGTCGAGCTTCCTCACCCTGATGCCGGCAAGCGCCTTGCCCGGGGTCTTTCCCTTCATGGCCCAGGTGAGGATCGTGAAATAGGCGATAAAGAGCGGCACTCCGGCCGCGAGATTTCCGGACCCGGTTATAACGTCGCTTCCCAGGCGCAGCATTCCGGTTTCCTCGTCGAACTTCGACTCGTTCGCGTCGAGCTCCATGACGATATTCGTCTCGTGCGACGAGACGGTAGGCCGAGAGGGCGCTGTCGTCACGCGCTTCGATAGCCGCCTTCATTTCGGCGGGCAGCAGCTTCGGGTTCTCGTTCATGTATGCATCCTGTAGATCTGCGCGTTGAGCTTCCTGCCCGCTGCGTCTTGCGCTGCCCCCGGCTCCGCGCCGAAATATTCACCGAACGTCTTCAGGAGCGAGGGATGGCGGAAAACGTTGACGGCGGCGATCGAACGAGAATCACGAGCAGCAGAACGATCGCAATAGATCGACGACGAACGCCGCGCCGCGCTGCGGGGGAAGCGAGGGGAGTGCCGAGCAGACCGGGCTCGACGAACATTGGCTCGTCGGTTACGAATCGCCTGCGGCGGAACTTTCCAGCATTGGTTTTCACCGAAGCGCCGACTCCTTCGCCCGCGATCCGCAAATACTTGCCGGGATTCGCCTGCATGGAACGTGCGCCGGGATCGAACGATCCGGGGCGCCCGAGCCCCGCTTCTCTCCGAGGTCCCGCTATTTCAGGTACGCCCGCTCGCTCCGAAGCGCGAAGCTCTTCTCCGTTATCGCCTTCTGCGTGATGAGAATCCCCTGGAGATGCTCGACCTCGTGCTGCATGAGCGTCGCGAGCTTCCCTTCGAGATAGAGGCTCCGTTTCTGCCAGTTGACGTCGCGGTACTCGACCTTGCAGCGGCGATAGCGCTTGACCTGGACGAGAAGGTCGGGGCAGCTCATGCAGTCGTCCCACACGAGCGTCTTCCGGCGGTTTCGCAGCTTGATCACGGGATTGATGAGAACGACGGGCTCGTTGACGTGCATGTAAACGATTCTCTTCATGACGCCGATCTGCGGCGCCGCGATCGCGCGCCCCCATCCGTACTCGTCGCGGAACTCCGCGAGCGTGTCCGCCAGATCCTCGATCACGCTCTTGAGATCCTCGAGCTCCTCGCGCTTGACCTTGCTCGATTCCTCGTAGAGCTTTGGATTTCCAAGATAAAGAAGGTCACGTACCGCCATACCGCTCCCTTTCTGCTCCGGCTGTTTCCCGCTCACCGTCCGTCTGCCGCGGCGCCGCAGACATCCAGATCCCGCTTCCAGGGGGCCGGATATTCGCCCGTCCAGCAGTAGAGGCAGAGCTTCTCCTTCGCGAGACCGATCGCCCCGACCATATCCTCGAGCGTCTGATACCTGAGCGTCGTCACCTCGAGGTCGCGGGCGATCCAGTCGACCATCGCTTCATACTTGTCCGACCGCGCGTCGGCGTATTCCGAGACGTCGTCGATATCGCGTCCTTCAAGCGCGCGAATCGCTCGGCGCGCGGCGAGCTCGTCCGTGCTCCGCGTCGACAGATTGAAGCGGCACGGGAACATGAGCGGCGGGCACGCGGGGCGCGCGTGCACCTCGCGGGCGCCCGCCTCCCAGAGCTTCTTCACCGTATAGTTCTTGAGCTGCGTGCCGCGCACGATCGAATCCTCGCAGATGACGATGCGGTTGCCCTTGATGACATCCGCGTTCGGGATGAGCTTCATCTTCGCGACGAGATCGCGTGTGTCCTGCGAGGGGGGCGTATAGCTGCGCCCGTACCCCGGCGTGTATTTCACGAGAGGCCTCCGGAACGGCTTCTTCGACTCCATCGCGTAGCCGAGCGCGTGGCCGATCCCCGAATCGGGGATGCCCGCGACGACGTCCACCTCGATGTCCCGGTCGCGCCGCGCGAGACACTGCCCGCAGCGCTCGCGGACCGTTTCGACGTTGATTCCCTCGTAGCTCGACGTCGGGAAGCCGGTGTAGATCCAGAGAAACGCGCAGATGTTGCTCGCGGCCCCTCCCGCACGCAGTTGCCGGACGCCGCTCTCGTCGATGAGGACGATCTCGCCCGGCTCGAGGTATTTTTCGACGGTGAAATCGAGGTTCGCGAACGCGCTCGTCTCCGACGCGACGGCCCATGCGCCGTCGCGCCGAGCGACGGCGAGGGACGAATATCCCATGCGGTCGCGCGCCGCGTAAATCCCGTCCTCGTGCAGCAGCAGCAGCGAGCACGAGCCGTCGATCGACTCGAACAGGTGCTCGATGCCGTCCGCGATATCCTTTCCCCGCGTGATGAGCTTCGCCGCGAGCTCGGTGAGGTTGACGAACCGGTTGCCGCCGACCTCGCTGAACGAAAGCCCCTTCGAGAGCAGATCGTCGACGAGCTCGCGCGCGTTGTCGATGTAGCCGTCCGTCACGATGCAGAAGGGGCCGAAGCTCGATTTCAGATAGATCGGCTGCTCGTCGAGCGCGCTGATCGCGCCGATGCCCTTCGATCCGCGCAAGCGGGAGCGGTCCTCGTAGAATTTCGATTTGAACTGGCTCTGCCCGATATTGTGGATCTGGCGCGCGAAATCGTCTCCCAGCACGGCGACGCCGCCGAACTGCGTTCCCAGGTGCGAGTGATAATCGGTGCCGTAGAAAAGAACATCGGAGCATTCATTTCTGGAAACAACTCCAAAAAGCCCGCTCACGATGTACCTCCAATGTGTCGGAATATGATACCGGGTTGCCCGTCAAAGAAGTCTTGGCGCATGATACCCGTTCCCCCGGAATATCTCAACGATAAATAATGCTTGTTCAATCGAAAAATGAGCCATTAGAGTGCGGGGGAACCGAGGAGGGATTGCCATGCCGGAAAAAGCGGGAGCGTGCGGGTTCATGTCCCGGCGCATGATCTATATCTTTCTTTTCCTGCTATGCCTCGCCGCGTACCGGAACATCGTCGACAACTGGCTATTCAACGACGACTTCTCCTGGCTCAAGGCGGCCCGGTACGATATGACCCCGGCCAATCTCCTGTCCTTTCGGGTCGTCGATTTCTTCCGGCCGCTCGTGAATCTCTCCTTCTACACAATGGAAAAGGCCTCGCCGGGGAACCTCCACCTGCACTACGGCTTCAACCTCGTTCTTCATTTTCTCTGCACGGCGCTCGTCTTCCGCCTGATCCTGAAGCTTCTCGGAAGCGAACGCCTCGCCGCCGCGACCGCCGTTCTCTTCGCCGTCACGAGCGTCCACTCGGCGGCCGTCATATGGATCAGCGCGAGGACCACGCTGCTCTCGGCGTGCTTTCTTCTCGCCTCGCTCAACGTCCTCCTCGCCCGGGCGGGAACGGCGCGGCTTCGCCTCGCCATTTCGATAGCGCTCTACATCTTCGCCCTCGCCTCGAAGGAGGAGGCGATCGCGGGCGTTCTCCTCGTCGCGCTCCTGTTCGCGCTGAAGCGAAAGGGCGCCCCGTCAGGGAGCCCCTGACAGGAGCGCCTTCGCCGCGTTCGCCGTCGTTTCAATTGCGTACCTTATCTTGCGACAGGCGTTGATGGGAGGATTTTTCCGGGAGAATTGGGGGCCCGGGGCGCACGCTCTGACAAACGCCGCAGGCGGCTTTCTCTTTCAGCTGTACCCGTGGCCATTCTTCTCGCTCCTCTATCCGCAAGGCAACCACATCCCGGAGCCATCGGGCGCTCTCGGCCCGGAGCTCGCCGCGATTCCGGTCGTTCTCGTGCTCCTCGCCGCCGGCTATGCGTCGAGAAAATCGTACGCGATGAATCTCGCCATCGGCTGGTCGCTCCTCGCGCTTCTCCCGGTTTCTCCGTTCCGGTACCGCTTTTTCTCGACGGTTTCCTTCAGCCAGAACCGCTATTACTACCTGTCGTCGGTCGGGACGGTCCTCATTATCGCCCTCTTGCTCTCGATGCTCTGGAAGGAGCGTTCGCGCGCGCGGCAGGGGGCGGCGATCGCGCTCTTCGTCGTTCTGTTCGCGGGCTCCCTGGTCATGAATGCGCGGATCGAGAAGAAATGGAGCAATTTTGAGCGAATGTACCGCGAGGCCGTCACGGCGATCGTCGAGGGGAGCGATCGCTACGCCGGCTTCACGACGATCGCCGTCGAGAGCCCGCCGCTGGCCTTCCCCTATCTCGCGGACGCGATCGCTCTCGAGCGGCCAGGATTGACGGCGTTCGAGGCGAAGGACGGGAGAGAAGGAGCCCGGCGCCAGCGCGCCTTGCCTGTACGTGTCCTATTCGGGCGAGAAACCGAAGCTCATGCGCATGGAGAGGCTGGAAAAATGAAACGCTTCGCGATAACGGGAGAATGGCACGGATCGAGGCTCGACCGCTTCATCCGGGCCTCCTTGCCCGGCACGCCGTTCGGCGTCACCCAGATTCTTCTGCGAAAAGGGCTCATCTTCCTCAACGGCACGAGAGCCCTCGGCAACGCCCGACTGAAGGCGGGAGACGTCGTCGCGGTCGACCTCGCCGAGTTCGAGGACAGCAACCGCCCGGCGCCGGCGCCTCCGCCTCGTTCGAAGCGCAAAACCGGCATCGGCAGGGACATTCGGGTCATCTACGAGGACGATTCCCTCCTCGTCATCGACAAGCCCGCGGGGCTCGTCGTCCAGCCGGGCAACCAGAAGGAAAAGGGCTCGCTCCTCGACCTGCTCGAGGAGTACCGGCGGAGAAAAACCGGGGAACGGCCGGGATTGACGAGGGCCCGGCGGAATCAGGACGACCGGCAGTTCCAGCTCGACCTGCGCGGCCCGGAGGAGGAACCGGGCGACGGCTCGCCGGAAAGCGGCCCGATGGGAATCCATTTCCCCTATACTCCGGTGCACCGCCTCGACAGGCTCACGAGCGGCGCACTCATCGTCGCGAAGACGCGGGTAGCGGCCCGCGTTCTGAGCAGGGCGCTCTCGCACGGGGACATTCGCAAGACGTACCTCGCCGTCGTCGAGGGAACACCATCCCGATCGAAGGGCGAGATAACCGCGCCACTCGTCACGACCAAGGGCGCGCGATCGCATTCGGCGATCGCCGCCGGGGGAAAGGAAGCCCGCACGGCCTACACGATCGTGAAAAAGCTCCGCAGCGACCGGACGCTGCTCGAGGTCTCGATGCGCACCGGACGAACGCACCAGATTCGCGCGCACCTCGCTTCGATCGGACACCCGATCGTCGGCGACAAGGAATACGGCGCGGCGTCGAGCTCCGGCGGCAGACTGTTCCTTCACGCGTGGAAGCTGCGATTCAATCATCCCGTGACCGGCAGGGATATCTCCGCGACGGCGGAAATGCCGGACGAATTTCGCACACGATAAAGGAGGACCCATGGACAAAGAGCTGCTCAAGGCATCGACGATTGCGCTCAGGGATTGCCTCAAGCTTCAGAAGGGAGAATCGCTCCTCATCGTCACCGACACGAAGCTCCGCGAGATCGGAGAGGCGCTCCGCGAGGCGGCGCTCGAGCTCGGAAACGATCCGGTCATCATTCAGACGGAGGTGCGGAGCCGGGACGGCGAGGAGCCGCCCGAGTCCGTTTCGAGCGCGATGACCCACGCGAAGGTCGTCGTGGCGCCGACCGCGCGCTCCCTCACCCATACCGCGGCCCGGCGCGAGGCATGCAAGGCGGGCGCGCGCGTCGCGACGATGCCGGGCATTCTCCGCGAAACGATGATCCGCTGCCTCAACGCCGATTACTACGCGATCGCCGAACGCACGAAGCGCGCCACGGAGATGCTCACGGCGGGAAAGCTCCTGCGGGTGACGACGGCGGCGGGCACCGATATCACGCTTCCGATCGACGGCATCAAGGCGATCGCCTCGACGGGGCTCATCCACGAGCCCGGCAGCTTCGGCAACCTCCCCTCGGGCGAGGCGTACATGATGCCGGTCGAGGGCTCCTCCAACGGCGTCTTCGTCGTCGACGGCTCGATGTCCGGAATCGGCTCCCTCGACGCTCGGGAACCCATCACGATCAGGGTCAAGAACGGCTCCGCCGTCGAGATCTCGGGAGGGGCGGAGGCCGCGGCGCTGCGCGAGAAGCTCGAACCGCTCGGCGCAAAGGCCTTCAACATCGCCGAATTCGGCATCGGGACGAACGACGCGGCCCGCATCACGGGCTCCATTCTCGAGGACGAGAAGGTCATGGGAACGATCCACATCGCTCTCGGCAACAACATGTCGATGGGAGGAACCGTCGACGTGCCCGTCCATCTCGACGGCATCGTGATGAGCCCGACCGTCGAGCTCGACGGGAGGTTGATCATGGACAGGGGAACGCTCCTGATCGATTGACCGTTCGGCCGCTCGATCGTTCCGGTCGGCGTCGCGCGCTACTTCATCGCCCTGAGACGCGCGATTCGGTCCTGTATCGGCGGATGGGTGCTGAAGAGGTTGCCCGCGCGCTTCTCGAACGGCTTGATCGGGTTCACGATATAGAGGTGCTGGGTGGCGCGGTTCGCCACTTCGAGCACCTCCTTGTCCCCGGAGATCTTCTGAAGCGCGGAGGCGAGCCCCTCGGGATAGCGGGTGAGCTTCGCGGCCGAGGCGTCCGCCAGATACTCCCGCTGGCGCGAAACGGCGAGCTGCAGGAGCTTCGTGAAGATCGGGGCGAGCACGGCGAGCGCGATCGCGATGACGAGGAAAATGGCCCCCGCCGCTCCTCCCTCGCTGCTGTTGCTCCGCCGCCGTCTCCCGCCGCCCCAGAAAAAGCTCCTGAGAAAGAAGTCGCTCATCATCGCGATCGAACCGACGAGTATTCCCACCATCGTCGCGTAGAGGATGTCGCGGTTCCCGACATGCGAGAGCTCGTGGGCCATGACCCCCTGGAGCTCGTCCCGGTTGAGCTTCTGCATGAGCCCCGTCGTGATGGCGACGGACGCGTGTTTCGGATCGCGTCCCGTGGCGAACGCGTTCGGGGCCGTGTCGTCGATAACGTAGATCGCGGGCATCGGGAGCCCGCCTGCGATCGTGAGCTCCTCGATGACGTTGAAAAGCTGCGGGGAGTCCTTCTTCTCGATGCGCTTCGCGCGGCTGATCCCGAGCACCATCTTGTCGCCGCCGTAGTACGCGGAGAGCGACATGACGAGCGCGACGAGAAACGCGACGAAAACGCCCCCGTAGCCGGACCCCCAGTATTTCCCGAGGAAATATCCGAGCACGACGAACACCGCCGTGAGCGCGGCCGTGATAAAGAACGAATTCCGCTTGTTGGCCGACATCGCCGTGTACAGATTTTCCATTACATCCTTACGTGAAGCTCACCTTCGGGGCCTTCTTCTCGGCCGGATCCTCGACCTCGAAGAACTCGCGCGCCTTGAAGTTGAAAATCGTGGCGAAGACGTTCGACGGAACCTGCTCGATCTTCGTGTTGTAATCGAGAACGACGTCGTTGTAGTGCTGCCGCGAGAAGGCGATCTTGTTCTCCGTCGAGGCGAGCTCCTCCTGGAGGGCGAGCATATTCGTGTTCGCCTTGAGATCGGGGTAATTCTCGGCGACCGCGAAGAGCGACCGGAGCGTGCTCGTGAGCATGTTCTCCGCCTTCGCCTGATCCTTGACGCCCGTCACGTCGATCGCCTGCTGACGGGCCTTCGTCACGTTCTCGAGCACCTCGCGCTCATGCTTGAGGTATCCCTTCACCGTTTCGACGAGATTCGGGATCAGATCGTACCGCCGCTTGAGCTGCACGTCGATCTGCGCCCAGCCGCTGTCGCACCGCTTCCTCAGAACGACGAGATTGTTGAAGATCCCTATCGCGGCGAAAACGAGCACCACGAGGATTATCAGCACTATCCAGCCGATCATCGCGAACCTCCGTTCGTAAGTGTCCCGCACATGGTAATCAAATACGGTCGCCGGCGCAAGCGCAACCGGACAAGCCGGCGCCGGGGATTGCGAAGTGCGCCGGGAAACGCCTCTCCATAATTCAGAATCGCGATACCCATCCCGCTTATCCGTGGCATAATGAGAATGCGCGAGCAACGCCGGCCCATCGAGAGAAATCACAGATTCGAATCAACCCATTCAGAATAAAAAAGATACATGGCGTGGCATGAGTGCATAACCTCATGGCACACGCCTTGCTGAAAGCCCCGTCGAGGGGTTAACAGGATTTGTAGCTGGGAAAGAAAAGGAGGTCCTGAGATGAGGAAGGGTTTCGTGTTTTTTGCGGGTCTTGTCCTTCTGTCCATGCTTGCGGCATGTTCGGATGATACGACCCCGACGCCTCCGAAGCCGTCTGTGGATTTCGAGATCACGACCGCAGCGGTTCCGGTTGCCTACACATGTGCTCCGTATAACACTATATTGGCGGCTCAGGGCGGTACGGCGCCCTATACCTGGGCGCTGACCGATGACAGCGATCCTCTGCCGGAGGGCATCGTCCTTACGTCCGACGGTAGAATCCTCGGCGTCATGACCAGCACCGGTGATTTCAGCTTCACGGTGCGCGCCACCGACAGCTCCCCCACGCCGAAAGAGATCGACAAGGCGTTCGACATGAGCGTCGACGTCGCGTCGAATCCGTCGCTCGCCGTTTTCTTCGACGGATCCGCGACCGTGTGCACGTCCGTGACGGCCTCATGGACTCCGGTCAATTGCTACGTATTCATCATGCTCGACGAAGAGGACGTGAACTGCGCGCAGGCGTGCGAGTTCAAGCTGCGCATCACCGACGTGGACAACGCCGATCTCGATGCGGGCTCGCAGTACGTGATCACGAGCGTAGCGACCCCCGCTCACGTCGCCGTCACCCTCGGCGATCTCTTCGCCGGCATGGCGTTCAGCTTTAACAGGCCGATGTTCGGTCCCGAGCCCGTGCTGGTCGCGTCGTTCGACCTGCTGCTGCTCGAGGATCTGGACAACCTGTCGTTCAAGTTCGAGCCCAACCCGAACGGCTCGCTCGGCATCGCGTCGTGCGACGTCGGGTATCCGATCGTCGACGTGACCGGTCGCGAAGCGGCCATCAACTACTAGGGTTGACGATCGCCCACGGGGCATAGCGAGGTTCGGCCCCTCGGGAATGCGCGGACATACCGCGCACCCCGGGGGGCCGTCGCTTTTTCCGGCCGGTTTTCCGGCCGGCGGATCACTTCAAGAGCTTTTTCAATCCCTCGATCGCCCTCTCCTGCGCCTTGCTTTTCGCTTTCGAGAGATCGAGCGTGGCCGACGGATGCTTCGACGTGCCCCCGACGTGCATGTCGAGAACGAGGGCGCCGCTCTTGTCGCGCATGAGATCGAAGGCGGCCTTGTACCTGTCGATATCCTTCATCTGCGCCTGCACCGCGGGCGGAACGACGAGGTGCACGGCGTAATCGAGCGTGCCGTCGAATCCGAACGACCCCTTGATCGACCAATCGCCGCGCGAGGAGCCGACCTTCCAGTCGTTCGTGATGAAACGCCCGTCCTTCACGACGAAGTTCCCCGTCCAATCGCTGAAATTGAATTCCTTGAACGGCGTGACGTCGAAGCCCGGGATCTTCGCGAGCGGTTCGAGGAAATTCCCGATGCTCACGGAGCCCTTGCTCGAAAGCGCGGAACCGGCGGCGGAGAACGCCATAAGCGGCTTGATGCCGGGGCCCGTCGCGAGGGACCCGCTCGACTTGAAGGAGAATTTTCCCTGAACCATGTCCCCCCGGGAGCTGATTCTGCCGAGGGCCTGGGCCGCCTCGATCCCTTCGGCCGAGAGATCGATCTTCGTCTCGACCCGAGCGCTCTTTCGGGCGTCGGCGGTCACGATCGCCGTGCCCTTGCCGCCGGCGTAGCCGAACGTCACGGGCTCGATCCTGACGCGGCCGTCCCGTACCGCGCCTTTCGCCTCGAGCGACGTGATGACCGCTTCGCGGGAGATCACGGAATCGAGCTTCGCCGTGAAGGTCGTGTTCTTCAGAAGGAGGAGAGCGGCGGGGCCGCCCGCCTCGGCCGGCGCGGAAGCCTGCGACTGCGCGGTTCGCGGCCGCAGGCGTTTCCTTTTCCGCGGAGCCGAACAGCGGCTTCTGATACGGCCGCGCGTCGAACGAACGGCCCGTTACTTCGAATTTCACGACGGGGGCGTTCACCATCCCGTCGAGGAGCGTCCCGGGATCGGGGATCTGCTTCTGCCCCGCCGCCGCGAGCTTCCGCGCGACGAGGGCGAGCTCGGCGGACGCGGGCATGATGTTGATCATCGATCCGTTGAACCGGTACGGGGACGCGCCGATCGTGAAATCTCCCGATATCTTCTTCACGTCCGGGCCCGAGACTTCGACTCGCGCCTTCACCGAAGAGATGCGGATATCGGCGGCGGAGCCCCGGAACCGGCCGAACCGGCGGCGGTCGCGGACGCTCCCGCACCTGCGCTCCCGCGGCTCCTGCTTGCGCGGCCGGGCTCTTCAGCACGAAACTCGCCTCCCTCGATCTCGAGAGTGGCTTCGAGCTTCACCGCCTGCCATGCGACGCCGATCTCCGCGGGCGTCGCGGGCTTCCCCGGCCCCGGGAAGAGCCCCTGCCACGCGAGCACGACTCCCTGTCCCTTGAATTCGGCGTTCATCTTCCCGATCGAGGCGAGCTCCCCGGCTTTCATCGACGCGTTCTTGAGATTGCCTTCGAACGAGACGTTCATCGCGAGAGGCTCCTTCGCGAGCCCTTCGACCTGCGCGTTGAACCCGAACGTGCCGCCGGAGAACTCGACGGGGGTCTGCGACGGCCGGGTTTCGACGGACCGGCTGCTTCTCCGGCGCGAGCTCGCCGAGCCTGAACATCCGGATACGCTCGAGAATCGGCGCGAGCGGCCTCTCGGCCGACTCCACGGTCAGGGCCACGCGCGGCTCCGTCTTGACGTTGGTCACCTCTCCCTTGATCTTCGCCGTCACGAGATCGCTCCAGCTCACCTTCGACTCCTTGACGACGATCCTCGTGAAATCGCGGTCGCTCTCCATCTCGCCGTCGAAGCCGACCTTCTCGAGCGTCATCGCCGGCGGAGCGCCGATGGCCGACACGAGCACCGAATCGGCGAGCGCCTTCGCGCTCAGCGCGAACGTCTCCCCCGCCGGTTTCATCGAGAACCGCGCGCCGAGCCCGAGGAGCTTGATCTCGCGCCCTTTCTTCGCGTCGGTCACGGTCACCGCGCCCCCCTGAACGTCGGCGGACTTGATCTCGGGCTTCCGCTTGATGAGAGACATGAGGGACGATCGCACCGTCACCTTCTCGGAGGTGAACACGAGCGCGCTCGTATCGGGAAGCGTCTTCTCGAACGAGAGCGCCGTGATGTCGACGCCGAGGCCGAACGGAAAATTGATCCCGATATCCCCGATCGACACCTTCGCGTCGATCGCCTTTTCGACTGCGCGGAACGATCATCGCGAGCAGCTTCTCGCGCGTGAGAAAGAGCCGCACCGCCACGACCGCGACCGCGAAGAGTCCCACGATCACGCAAAGCGTGATGAGGAGACCGCGTCCTTTCCGTGCCATATTCACCTTCCCGTCATTCCGATTCCCGCACCGTATCCGCAGATTTTCGCGGAGACTCTATCGCACTTCGAGCGGGGCTTTCAACTTGAATTGCCGCTTCCCGCTCGATTACTATTCCCCTCGTGGCTTCATGGGCGCCGCGCCGAGCGCCGAGGATCAGCACCATGCCGAACTACATCGAGCCCGTCTACAGACCCCCGAGCGAAGCGGCATCCCTCATTTTCCAGGTGACGGAGGGCTGTTCGCACAACGGCTGCCTCTTCTGCTACATGTACCGCGACAAGAAATTCCGCGTGAGGCCGTGGGAAGAGGTCAAGGCCGAGATCGACGAGGCGGCGGCGCTCGTGCCGCACGTGCGTCGCGTGTTTCTCGCCGACGGCGACGCGTTCGTTCTGCCGGCGAAATCGCTCGAACGCATTCTCGATCACCTGTACGGATCGTTTCCGCATCTCCAGCGCGTGACGGCGTACGCGACGCCGGGAAATCTCCTCAAGAAATCGGTCGCCGAGATGAAGCTCCTCGCCGACAAGGGGCTCAAGATCCTCTACTACGGCGTCGAGACGGGGGATCCCGAGCTCCTCGCGAAAATCCACAAGGGCGCCACTCCCGACGAGATGGCCGAGGGCTGCAGCCGCGCGACGGAGGCGGGGCTCAAGCTCTCGATCACGGTCATTCTCGGCATCGGCGGGAAAAAACTCAGTCTGCAGCACGCGCGAAACACGGCGAAGCTCCTGAACCGGATACAACCCCGCTATCTCTCCGCTCTCACGCTCATGCTCGGCCCGTACGGAAACGAATACGGCGCAGCTCTCGGTCCCGATTTCGAGTTCACCTCCGCCGTCGACGACGTCGCCGAGCTTCGCGAGTTCGTCGCGGGGCTCGAGACGGACAAGTGCATCTTCCGCAGCAACCACGCTTCGAACTACCTCGCGCTCGCCGGGACGCTCCTCGGCGACAAGGAGCGGCTCCTCGCCGAGATCGACGCAGCCCTCAGGGACCCCGACGGCTGCCTCAGGGACGAGTGGATGCGGGGGCTCTGATCCCGCGCCCGAACCCGCCATTGACGCCCGCGCGGAATCCGATTATCTTTCTGATGCAGCCCAAACCACAGAGGAGATGACGTCATGATCCGGAGCATCCACGCTAATCCGCGCGCCTTTGTCGTGATCGCAGCGCTCGGTCTCGCGTCCCTCTTGCTCCTGGCGCCGATCCCCGGCTGCGACAGGGAAACGACAATCGCGCCCCGGCACGACCTGAAGCCGTCCGCGGCGCTCGTGAGCAGCTCCGACTGCAAGGAATCGGCGGAGCTCGCCGCCCCGGGCGCGACCCCGATCCGTGATTGTTTCGAATACGAGCTCACGGGCGGCGACACCCTGCTTCTTACGCACGTGAACGCAGCCTTCAACTGCTGCCCCGGCGACATCACCGCCGAGATCTCGTTCGATAACGACACGATCACGATCGTCGAGCGCGAGTCCGAATCCGCGTGCCGGTGCCTCTGTCTCTACGATCTCGAGTACCGGTTCGAGAATATCGAGGCGGGAACCTATACGATCCGCTTCATCGAACCGTACAAGAACGACGCGGACGAACCGCTGCGCGCGACGATCGATCTGTCCGCTTCCCCTTCGGGCGTCTTCTGTGTCGAGCGCACCACGTATCCGTGGAGCTCCGGAGGCGGCTCCTCGGAGCCGTACGGAATCCTCGTTCGGCGCACCGAGCTGCGTTATCCACATCGAGGCTCGACCGCCGCAGCGAGAATCGACGTTCCCGGCGACATGTCGTGCGTCGATTGGACAGTACTGAGGCCGGTCGAGAAACGTCCTCGTCCTCGACGCACGTGAACGCCGCCTTCAACTGCTGCCCCGGCGATATCGCCGCCGATATCCGGATTCAAGACGACACGATCACGATCGTCGAGCGCGAGGAGCAGTCGATGTGCGACTGCAGCTGTCTCTACGTTCTGTATTTCGAGATCAGGAATCTCGAGCCGCGACCGTACACGATCCGCTTCGTCGAGCTCTACGTGCCGCCCGAAGACGAACGGCTGGAATTCACCGCGGACCTCGCGACCCCGCGGACCTTCCCAGGGGAATGGTCTGCGCCTACCGGCCCCATTATCCCTGGGGATACACGGCAACGATCGACGAGGACAGGGCGAAGCTCGATGCCATGCGCGAGGGGATCACTCGAGCTCATCGGCACCCCCTCGTGCGGCGGGGACGGCGACTGCCGGTACATCGGGCTCGGCGCCAAGCCGTGCGGCGGGGTCTGGGAGTATCTCGTCTATTCGACGCCGCGGATCGACCCGGACTACCTGAAGTACCTGCGTCTGCAGATACAACGAATTCAACGACGGTTTCAACCGCCGTTACGACATCTTCTCCGATTGCATGATCGTGACGCCTCCGCCGTCGGCTGCGTCGCGGGGTCTGCGGCGTTCTCGGAATCGGAGCCCTGACAGGCCGCAACCTTTTGCCATCTCCCACCTTCGGCGCGGCGCAGATCTAATCATTCATTTTCAATATCATACGTGATCTCCGTCGCATTTCCTGTGGACAGGCGTCGGTCAAATATTGCATATCTAGCAGTATATAAACGGGTTCGACTCATAGCTTCGCTGGAAGAGACAATTCAATCAGGGAGGTTCCCTTGACTATCATCCTCGACGGCACCGGGCTCACGATCGAGAAGCTCGAACGGATCGCGCGACACGGCGATAAGGTGGAGATCGCGGGCGAAGCGATCGAACGCATGAAGACGTGTCGAGCCATGCTCGAGAAAAAGATCAAGGCTCACGAGATCATGTACGGCGTGAACACCGGCATCGGCGAATTTTCCGAGGTCGTCCTGAACGACGACCAGGTCAAGGACTTCCAGCGATATCTCATCTACAACCACGCGGCCGGAATCGGCGACCCCGCGCCCCTTGAGTACGTTCGCGCCGCGATGGCCGGACGCATCAACGTTCTCTCGAAGGGACGCTCGGGGAACCGCCCCGAGATCGCGCTCACGTACGCCGAGATGCTCAACAAGGGGGTCGTCCCGTTCGTCTGCCAGAAGGGCTCCGTCGGCGCGTCGGGGGATCTCGCCCCGATGTCGCAGATCGCGCTGCTCCTCCTCGGCGAAGGACAGGCCTATTACAAGGGAGAGCTCCTCGAAGGAGCCGAGGCGATGAAACGCGCGGGCATCCCGGTTCCCGGGCTCGAGGCGCGCGACGGCCTCGCCGCGATCAACGGCTCGAACCTGCTGACCGCCATGAGCGGCCTCATGCTGTACGATACGAACCGCTGGCTCAAGCAGGCGGAGATCGCCGCGGGGATGACGCTCGAGGCGCTCATCGCGAACATGAAGCCCTACACGCCGCTCCTCCACGAGGCGCGCGGCTTCCCGGGCGCCGTCCGCTCGGCGAAAGCGATCCTGAAGCTCGTCGAGGGCGGAGACGTCGTCGAGGGAAAGGCGAAGACGAAGGTCCAGGACGCCTACTCGATGCGCTCGACCCCGCAGGTGATCGGGGCCGCGCACGACGCGGTCGCGTGGGCGCGCTCGCAGGTCGAGATCGAGCTCAACGGCGTCGGCGACAACCCGATCTTCTTCGCCGAGAAGAATCTCACCATCTCCGGCGCGAACTTCCAGGGCACCCCCGTAAGTCTCCCGATGGACATGATAAGCGCGGCCGTCACGATGGTGAGCGTCCTGTCCGAGCGCAGGATGAACCGGCTGAACAATCCCGCGCTCAGCGTCGGGCTCCCCGCTTTCCTCACGAAGGGCGCCGGCATGTTCTCGGGGCTGATGCTCAGCCAGTACACCGCCGACATGCAGATCGTCGAGCAGCGGATCCTCTCGTATGCCGGCGTCGGTCCAGTCGATCCCGGCCGCCGCGGACCAGGAAGACTTCGTCTCGATGGGAATGAACACCGCGATCAAGAACTTCCAGATCCTCGACAACGCCTACGGCGTGCTCGGGATCGAGTTCATGGCGGCGGCGCAGGCGCTCGATTTCAGGGAGTTCAAGCTCGGCCGCGGCACCGCGAAGGCGAAGGAAGTCATCCGCCGTTACGTCAAGTTCCTCGACATCGACCGTCCCCTCTATCCGGATCACACGCGCATGAAAGAGATCGTGAAATCGTGCGAGATCCTCGAAGAGGTGGAGAAAGCGGTCGGGGATCTCGGCTGAGTCATCCGGCGAGCTTCGACGCGATCGTCGCCGCGAATCTTCCCTGATAGCGGGCGATCGCGAGCTCGTTCTCGGAGGGGAGCCTGCTTCCGTCGGGGCCGGCGATCGTCGATGCGCCGTAGGGCGAGCCTCCGCTCATCTCGCCGACCTCCGAGAGCCGCTTCTCCGTGTAGGGGCAGCCGACGACGACCATCCCGTGATGGAGCAGCGTCGTGTGGAAGCTGAGGATCGTCGATTCCTGGCCGCCGTGCTGCGTCGCGGACGACGTGAAGACGCTCCCGACCTTGCCGACGAGAGCGCCCTTCGACCAGAGCCCGCCGGTCCGGTCGAGGAACGCCCGCATCTGGGCGGTCATCATGCCGAAACGCGTCGGCGTGCCGAAGATGATGCAATCGGCTTCGGCGAGCTGCGGCATGTCGGCGACCGGAACGTGCGCGAAGCTTTTCTTCGCCTCGGTCGCTCCCATCTTCGCGATTGTTTCCGCTGAAAACGTCTCGGGAACCTGATAAATCGACACGTCGGCGCCCTTCGCCTCGCGCGCTCCCTCGGCGACGGCCTCCGCCATACGGTAGATATGGCCGTACAGGCTGTAGAATATGATATTGACCTTCATCGTCGACCTCCTTTTTCGACCTTACGAATCTGCGGCCGAATCTATTATAATTATAATACTAACGAAAGGGATATATCCGCTACCGGAAGCCGGAACGAAAAGGGAGGACATCTTGAAGCTTTTGCGAATCGTTTCCGTCGTGTTCCTCTCCCTTTCCTTCTGCGCGGGTTCCATCCGGGCGGAAAACGCCAAGCTCAACACATCGATGAAATTCCTGCGGCATGCGAGAGCCGCGGGGCTCGCGAAAACAGGCGACCGGAGACCCGCGCTCGCCGCGGCACGAGCCGACAAGATCACCGTCACCGCGAAATTCGATCATGTCCTCTCGAATGCGGAAATCGCCTCCTTCGAGCAGCAGGGAGTCGATTTCTTCCGCGTCGACGGCGCGGTCTCCCATACGGGACCGGTGTATGCGGCCGGCATCCCCTGGGACGCAATCGACGCGGTCGCGGCGCGAGGCGACGTCCTGAGACTCGACGCGGCGTGGAGGCCCGCCGTCTTCCCGGCGCTCGACGTGAGCGCGCACGAGATCGAAGCGGATTCGACATGGCGTTGGCCCAACCCATACGGACTCCCTCTCACCGGCAAGGGAATGCGCATCTCCGATTTCGATACGGGCATCGACGTATTTCACCCCTCCTTCTTCCATGCCGACGGCGACACCTTCAGCTGGATCGACGTCGACTGGGACGGCTCATTCACGCCGGGATACGATTGCGTGGATTTGAACGACAACGGCGTCGCCGACGCGAACGAGACGCTCGGGCACTTCGACGGGTGGATCTACGATCCGGCGCTCGTCTGGGGCACCGGCTACCCGAGCAATTCGGGCAACGGATATCAGACCTACTGGGACTGGCTCTACAACGACGCCGATCATGATTTCAAGCGTGACTACGGCCCGGCCGCGGGCTTCTCGGAGAGCACTCCCTCGTTCGGCGAGCAGGTGTTCACGGCGATCGACGAGGACGAAGACGGCTCGCTCGACATCGGCGAGAAGATCGTCGCGCTCAAGACCTCGAAGATCTACGCGACGATGACGGGCGGCGCGGTCGAGCGCCTCCGCGGCGTCGATCTCATCCAGAGCGAGGCCGATGCCAACGGGCACGGCACCGCCGTCTCCGGCATCCTCGCCGGGGGGACGGTCGGCCGCCACATCTTCACGGGGATCGCCCCCGACGCGGAAATCCTCATGGGATATTTCTTTTCGGGCAATCCCATCTCCGCCCTCATTCCCTGGGCGCGCTCGCGGGGCTCCGACGTCATGCTCTACGAGTTCGGAGGCTTCGTGTGGGATTACCTCGACGGCTCGTCCCTCGAAGAAGAGCTCATCACGGTCATGAACGATACGGTCATCCAGGTGACGCCCTCCGGCAACCTCGGGCGCGGAAGAAAGCACGCGATAGCCGCCGCAGCGGCGATGGATTCGGTGGTGTTCCAAATCACGGCGCCCATCGTGAGCGGCACGAGCATCTTGACCCTCTGGAGCACGACGCTCTGGAGGACGTCGCTTTCCGATCTCACCTTCCGGCTGAAGAGCCCGAAGGGGGGCATGGTGACGCTCGCGGACGGAGACTCGTACGTCAACGGATACTACGTCTGGTCGGAATCCTCGACGAGTCCGCGCGGCACGAACGCGATGAACATTTACGTCGACTACAACACGAACCCGAGTCTTACGGGCACCTGGGAGCTTCACGTCGTCAACGCGTCGGGCGCCCCGGTCGAAGTCATCAGCAACGTCGCCGACGACGTCACGTCATGGGCCGGCGGCGCCGAATTCCTGAACTATTACTCGAACGATCGCAACGTCACGTGGCCCGCGACGGCGGACGGCGCATTCGTGAACGGCTCGTATTCGACACGCGGCTTCGAGGGTTATGGCGGCGTCGGGGGAGGCTCGATTTCCGTCGGAGAGATCAGCGCCTTCAGCGGACGGGGCGCCCGCGTCGACGGCAGGCACCTCCTCGACATCGTTTCGCCGGGGAACTACGACGTCTATTCGACGATGTCCTCGGTCGGCTCGGGATATCCCCTCGGCAGCTACCGCCAGTTCAGCGGCACGAGCGCCGCCGGGCCGCACGTCGCCGCCGCGTGCGCTCTCGTGCAGCAGGCGTGGCCCATGGCGACGATGCACGAGGTCGCGTACCTCCTCACGACATACGCGGGGACCGACGCGTTCACGGGAAGCGTTTACAACGACACCTGGGGCTGGGGAAAACTCCGGATTCTCAACGCCATGGGTGTGCCGACCGGCGTCGACGACATCGCGCGCGGCGCGGCTCCTCCGCGCGTCCTCCTCGACCAGAACTACCCGAACCCGTTCAACCCGACGACGTGGATACCCTTCTACCTTCCTTCGGACGGCCTCGTGAGCGTGAAGATCTACAACGTCGGCGGCGGGCTTGTGAAAGCGCTTCGGGAGAAAGAGACGCCGAAAGGCGCCCATAGCGTCAGGTGGAACGGCGACGATCGCGAGGGACGAGACGTTTCTTCGGGAATCTATTTTTGCGTTTTGAAATTCGGGAACGAAACACAGACGAGAAAGCTCGTGCTGCTCCGCTGATTCGACATCGGGGCGCCGCATCGAAAATCTGGAGGATAAAATGATGGTTCGCCGAGGACTGCCGGCCGTATTTGTATGCGCCTTCGTCGCCACACTCATCGCCGCGTCATGCGCGCAGGCCGCTACCGTGCGGCTCACGCTGAGCTTCGCCTCCCCGAGGCTCGAAGCGCTTCCCGGAGGATTCTCGCGGGTGGTATTTCCGGCGACCGCGCAGGCGGGAAAGCCCGGCGAGCCGAGCTACCCGTTCCGCGGCATCCAGGCGCTTCTTCCCCCGGGCGAGTCCGTTGTCCGTTCGACGATGCGGCGCAGCGGCTGGACGACGCTCGAAGGCTCGAACAAGCTCTACCCGGCGCAGGAACCGGTCCCGGGGCTCGAAATCGACCGCGCGGGCGGACGATTTCTGTATCGCGCCTCCGCCTATGAGGTGGACGCGTGGGTCTTTCCCCCGGAGGCGGAGTTCACGACGCGCTACCTGCGCGGCCACGCGATCGCGACCGGCTCGGTGAGCCCGATCGGATGCCGCCCGGCGTCCGGCGCGGTGGGATACTACCGCACGATCGAGGTCGATCTCGAGACGGGCCCGAGCGATGAGGCGCGCGAAGCCCTCCGGCTTCTGCGCACCGACGCCGGAACGATCGAGCGCGTCGAGCGTCTCGTCGACAATCCCGCGGCGGTCGCGGAGTACGGGACCCTCGCGGTCCCGCTCGACGAATCGGCCGACGCCTACGAATACCTCATCGTAACGTCCGGGACATACGCCGGGAACTTCGCCCCTCTCAGGGATTTCTATACGCGCCGCGGCATGCGCGCGCGGATCATGACCCTCGCGGAAATCGACGCGGCATACGGCGGGATCGACCAGGCCGATAGGGTCAGGAACGCGATCAAGGACCAGTACGTCAACCACGGCATAACGCACGTCCTCCTCGGCGGCGACTGGGACGGCGGCGAGGCCGGCTCCAAGATCGTTCCGTACCGCGGCCTCTACGGAGAGGTGCATTCTTCCTTGATCTACACCGACACGAATCTCCCGGCGGATCTCTACTTCGCCGCCCTCGACGGCACCTGGAACGCCGACGGCGACGCCCTCTGGGGCGAGCCGGGCGAGGACGACCCGTACTCCGAGATCGCCGTGGGAAGGGCGAGCGTCGACACGCCGGACGAGATCGCGCGCTTCATCGCGAAGACGACGACGTACCAGGATCATCCGGTCGCCGGCGAGGTGAGACGGGCCCTCCTCCTCGGCGAGAAGCTCTGGGACAATCCCCTCACGTACGGCGAGGACGAGGTCGAGCTCCTCGTCGGCGAGCGCGCCGACAACGGCTTCACGACGAACGGCATCCCGCCGGAATTCTCGATCGTGAGAAAATACGACCGGCTGAACGGAACGTGGACCGGCGCGGCCGTATTCGCCGAGGTCAACGCCGGCACGAGCTGGATCGGCCACGCGGGGCACTCGAACACGAACTACGTGATGCGGATAAACCGCACGGACGTGACCGACGCCAATTTCCTCAACGACGGGGTCGCGTCGAACTTCCCCGTCCTGTGCTCCACCGGCTGCTACGACGGCTCGTTCGACAATCGATTGCCCTCGGGCTCCTTCGAGGTTTCCGACTGCATCGCCGAGCAGATGGTCTCGATCGCTCACGGCGCGGTCGCCTTCGTCTGCAACTCGCGCTACGGATGGTTCAACGAGGGCCAGACGAACGGACCATCGATCCATTTTATGCGGGAATTCTTCGATGCCGTTTTCACGGAAGGGTACACGACGCTCGGCGCGGCGAACCAGCGGTCGAAAGACGAGACCGTGCCGTTTCTCGACCTCCCGGGAGAATGGGAACCCGGCGCGGTGCGGTGGTGCTTCTACGAGCTGAACCTTCTCGGCGACCCGGCCCTCGACGGATGGACCGACACGCCCGAATCGCTCGCCGTCTCGCATCCCGCCGGGATCGGCAGGAACGCGACGGGAATCGGAATCGAGACGGGCCTCCCCGGCGCGGTGGCGTCCCTGTACCACGACGGCGTCTGTTACGGAAGGGGCACGGCGAATACAGCCGGCCGCATCGATCTCGAAGTGTTCATGCCTCTCCCCGAATCGATCTCCGCGATCGAGCTGAACGTCATCGCCCACAACCGCTACGTATGCCGGGACACCCTCGCCATCATCGATCCGACCCCCGCCGACGGGCCTATAGCGGCTCTTGCGACGCTCGAGCAGAACGCCCCCAACCCGTTCAATCCGTCGACCGTGATCCGCTTCACTCTCGCGCGGGACGGAGAGATCGATCTTCGCGTCTACGACGCGTCGGGAAGAGCGGTCGCCACCCTCGCGCGCGGCCGCGCGGAGAAGGGGCCTCACGCGATCGCGTGGAGACCGAACGGGCTCTCGAGCGGGATCTATTTCTACGTCCTGAAAACGCGGGAGGCGACGATCACGCGCAAGGCCGTGCTCATCCGGTAAGCGGCGGCAGTATTCATCGCAGGCTTCGTTCGACGAGCGGGACGAGGATGCCCCCGATAACCGCTCGCTCCGAAAAAGATCCCACGTACTCGAGCGCGTTCCCGCACATCGACTCGTACAGGCGTTCGTCGGCGGCAAACCGGGCGACCGCCTCGCGTATCTTTTCGGGCGAGCGAACGGGAACGAGGAGCCCCCTGACGCCATTCTCCACCATCTCCGGCAGCGAAAGCCAGTCCGTCGCGACGACCGGAATCCCGGCCGCGAAGGCCTCGAGAATGACCGCGGGATATCCTTCACTCACGTGGTACGTCGGCAGAAGCACCGCGTCGTATCCGGCTGCGACCCCGCTCACTCCCCCCGGCTCGACCGCGCCCCGGTAGGATAGGTTCGAATATTTCGAGATCGCGTGAAGGAATTCCTCGCGGTCGCGATCGAGAATGGGGCCATAGAAATCGCATATCGTGCCCGCCGCGCCGCCGAGCGCGTCGAGGATATCGAAGACTCCCTTTTCCCTCTTGATCTGACCGAAGAACGCGCACTTCCCCGAATATCGCTTCGACACGCGCTTTGCGCAGAACAAATCGTCCGGCAAGAAATTGGGCAGCACGAGCAAACGACCCTCGGGAAATCCCGCTTCATCAACCAGCTCCCGCGCGAGCGCTTTCGTTTCGGGCAGGACGTACGCGGTCCTGCGCAGAACCGCGAGAACGAACGCTCGCCACGGCCAAGGAATCCGGCATATCCTCCGCGCGAGCAACGCGCCGAACGGCTTCACGAAAACGGCCTTCCGGAACAGCGCGCACCACACGATGACGGGAAGCCCGGCGGTGAGAATGAAACGGCCGTTGGCCCACAGCAAAACCGCGCCGCAGCGGGGCAGTTTCGTGACGAACTCGAGGAACACGCGCACTCCGCGCAGCACGTCCCGCGGCGTGAGTCTCTCGTCCGGCACACGCACCCGGTCGCCCGGAGACGAATCGACGCACTCGAGCGCGATACCGCGTTCGCGCCAGTATCCGCTCCGCGAAACGTTGAGCGTGAGCACCGTATCTCCGCCTATAGGCGGCGGAAAGGGGCCGATGAGTAGCACGCGTTTTGCCTTCATAGTAGATTCTGGCATATTGACACAGGCGGTCGAAACGTGCTAGAATTAATGTGTTGATGGATCTTCTCTCTCTCCTCTTTTTCTCTCCGCGGTCCGTGTTCGAGCCTAAATCCGCACGATCCTTGTAACTTATTCAAAAATAGAAGGTAATGACGATGCGTACTCCTTTGTTGATCGTATTGTCGATTGGCATTCTGGCTGCCGCCGCGGCTGTTCCCGGAACCGCCGCCGCGAACGAATCGCAGACCGGTTTCGTGGCGTGGGCTCTCGACCGGGCCGGCGAAATGGACCAGCGCTGGAGCAGCATGACCGGCCTGGGCGAGACGAAACCCTCCGGGGCGCGCTACGGGACCGGCACGACGGCCGAGCGTCCCTCTTCCTCCGCCCGGATCGTTCACGGAACGGAGCTTTCGCACGAAATCATCGTGTCGCGTTCATTCCTGCGCAAGGTGACGACGAAGGGTCAATTCCTCCCGCTCAGCACGCGCGAGCGAAACGGGGCCGCACGCGGCGCTTCCAGTCTTCAGAGCCCCGCGAAAGCCCGCCTCTCGGGGCCGTTCAGCGTGAGAAGGCCGCTCAACTCGTCCTTCCAGCAGAAGAAGTTCTTCCGCACCTTCGGCTCGTCGGTTGCGAGACCCAGGCTCGATTCGTTCGGCAGGCTCAGCAAGACCGGCCACACGCACAGCAGGGGCGTTTCGCGGCCCGCCCACCGGGCTGCCAGACCGCGGATCCTTTAATCGATGCGTGCGCCCGCCGGCGCGAGGATAGAATGAGACGTCGCGGCAGGGGTCGAAGCCCCTGCCGCTTTTTCATGTCCCCGCCCGGGCAAGAAAAGAGCCGGACGCCTTTCGGGCGCCCGGCTCGTCGGGATCGGAGATGCTCCCGCTTCTACTGGAAGAGGTTCTTTATCGCGCCCCAGCTCGACACCTTCGCCCCGATATAGACCGGGCAGATTATCGAGGTCAGGCCTGTGTAGGTGAATAGGTAGTTTTCGGGCCAGCAAGAGCCCTGGATAAGCCCGGTATCCGGATGCGCGACGACTCTCAGGGGTGCGTCGACCATGTCCAATTTGCCGGCGGAGAAGCACGATCTGATCGCGAGAAAGTCGACCGTGCAGAGAAGATTGTTGCCGGGATTCCAGCCGTCCAGCGGGGGCCAGACAGCCACCGAGAGGCCCGCTGGAAGGGATCCAAGGGTAAGATCTCCCGCATCGTAACCCAGTATGACTATGCCATCCGGGATATCCAGGGCGAATTCGTACGCGTCCAGGAAACACGCCGTGTTGTGCGCATATATATACCCTGCGAACTCCTCGAATAGCGTCGGGCGATATTCCATCAGGGACGGCATGCCCGTGAAAAAGACGCCCATCGTCGCGCCGGCGGCGATAGCAACCGGAAGCAGCAGGACGATCGCCGCCATCATCACGCCCCTCATGACAGCTCCTTTCCACCCGCAAAATAAAAGAGCCGGACGCCACAGGCGCCCGGCTCCTCGGGAATCAGCGATATCCCCGCTCTTAGAAGAGGCTCTTTATAGCGCCCCAGTTCGTTTCCTGTACGCCGTACACTTCCGGGCAGAAGATCGAGGTCAGGCCCGTGTAGGTGAACAGATCATTCTCGGGGAAACATGCGCCCTGGATAAGTCCGGTTACCGGATGCGCGATCACTCTGATCGGCGCGTCCGTCATCGTGCCACCCGTCGCCGGGCACGAATTGATCGCAAGGAACGAAAGGGTGGCGAGAAGATTATAGCTCCAGCCGTCCATCGGCGGCCAGATAGCCATGGAGAGCCCTTCCGGGAGGGTCCCAAGCTGAAGCACGCCAACGGGCAGAGCATAGCCCATGAGAACGACACCGGCCGGAATCTCAAGGGCAAACTCGGCAGCGGTCAGGAAGCAACCCGTGTTCTGCGCGTATACATAACCATTGAACTCCTCAAACGGCATCGGGTTGTAGTGCATCTGAGTCGGAGAGTACGTGAAATAGACCCCCATATGCGGACCAGCAAGGAGAGCAGCCGGGAGAAGTAGAAGAATCATCGTCGCAATTATTGCAGCCCTCATGACTACTCCTTTTCGTCGGGACTCGTGAAGCCAAGCTTAATGCTAAAGCTACGTTGCCAAGATTGATGCAAGGTGATCGACCCTGTACCTTTGACCTCTTCTATCACCTCCTTCATCGCACCCTGTCTCAAGGATACCTCTTTTAAATTTCTTCTCATCATCCAAACCCCATTAATGATGCCTTCCTTGAAACATTGTATCATAGCTGGAAAAAAAATTCAATTACTATCTTGCCGGGGAATAGATGGGGTATCGCCTTCAACCTGCGCAAGCTGCGAGTATTCTCATCGATATTGTCATTGTCGGAAATTGCCGTATTTTTCCCCTATGGGTCATAATCCCCAATCCCGCCATAGCGGGAGGTGGCTAGTTAACGGCTTGTCTCGATTGCAGTTACAATCTTTCTCCTCGCGATCATGGCGCGTAGGGCTCGGGCACTTGCGGAACGGTGGAGAAAGGGGTACAATCGCGTTCGTCCGCACGACGCTCGGAAATATCGCCTGCCGAAAGGGAAATGACGTGATGCGCGGAATTATTCGCCTCTCTGCTGTATCGCTCTGTCTCGCGGCTCTCGCCGGGTGCGGCGACGACGAGATCGCGCCTTCGGGAAGCTCCGACACGATACGCGTCGCCTTCCAGGACGGCGTATCCCCATCGGCTTCCTACCGCGGCACGAGGGATGCCGTTCTCAAGGACGATCCCGACGCCGGATCCGAGGACGTCAACTTCGGATCGGCCCCCTCCGACACGCTCGGCGCCGTTCCCCTCTCGACCGCGTTCTACGAGCGGCGCTTCATCGTGAGAATGGATATATCTTCGATCACCGACTGCTCCGAGGTGGTTTCCGCGCGACTCTCGATCCGCGTCGCGCCGCCGGCGCCCGATTCGATAACGCTCGAGGCCCACCCGATCAACCTGCCGACCTGGAAGCAATGGACCGAAGGATCCGGGGGACCCCAGAACGGCGTATCGTGGAGCACGATCGACGGAGCGATGCCCTGGACGGTCGCGGGAGGAGATTTCTTCAGCTCCGTCCTGGACGAGCGAACGGTATCGAGCGACAGCGTCGCGACGTTTTCCCTCTCTCCGGCGCTCGTGATGGAATGGATCCGGAGCCCGTCGTCGAATCACGGCATCGTCATCAAGACTACGGACGTCTCTCGCGCGCGTTACGCGATCGTCTTCGAGCGCGAATATAGCGGCGCCTCCCGGCGGCCGCGCCTCGAGATCGTCTACCTGCCGGGCGGTTGAGGCGGATGATATCGCTTCCGGCGGCGCCGGAAGTAGCGCCCATCGATCGGGTCGACGGGCACCTTCCATGCAAATCTTTCGGTCTTCGAGATCGTGCGCCGGCACGGGAACCGTCTTCCCCGCGCGCGGCGTTTCCACCCGTTCGCTCTTGTTGCTCGTTGTTCCCCGTTGTTTCGCGATCGGGGCCAGGCGCAGGCGGGCGGATGCGGAAGGACAGAAGCATTATGCATTGCGATAAAGCTCTCTGCGCGTTTGTCGCCGTCGCTCTCCTCGCGTGCGGGTGCGGCGAAAAATCGACCGATCCGCCGCCGGCCGCCGCGCCGCGCATCTACCCCGAAAAATCGATCGTTCACTGGAAATCGTTCGAGTCCTGGGACGCAGGAACGATCGAAGCCGCGGCCGAGTCGAATCTGATCATCTTCCCGCTGGCGAGGTGCTATTCGACGGAGTCGAGGGAAATCCTGAGCGAGATCCGACGGCTCAATCCGGATATCCAGATCATCGGCTACCAGAGCGTCCTGGGGGTCACCACCCTCTATCCTGACACGGCCTACCTGCGGACGGCGCTTCCCTACGTGCTCGATCACTACAACGCGGTCAGGGACGACTGGGTATGGACGACGGCCGGAGATACGCTCATGATCTGGAAGGATATCATCACGCTCAATCCGATCAGGAACGGCGAGCTCAACGTCGAGCTCATCGAGAAGCTCGTCGACCTCATCGCCGAATATCAGGGAGCGAGCGGCGCTCCGGTGGACGGCATCATGCACGATTACTTCAGCACGTATCCGTATATCAACCCGGCCATCAGGGACAGCGTCCTCGGCGATATCGATCTCGACGGGAACGGCCTCATTTTCGACGACGACGCGAACGAGCAGGATCTTTTCTACCTCTGGCAGAAGGAATATGTGAAGGCGATCCGCGAGCGGTTCGGGAACGACTTCATCCAGATCGGAAACGGACGTCCGCCTCACGAGGACGCGGAGCTCGCGCACTACCTGAACGGCATTTTCTACGAGCTCTACCCCAACAATTGCTGGGGCTGGACCGACCGCGACGGACTCCTCGGCCTTCTCGAGAACCAGCGAGCCGGATATCTGAGCACGGCGAAAGGCCGAACGTGGAGCTTGTGCACGAACGAGCGGGGAAACGCGAACGGCAACAATCTCTTTTGCCTTCTCTCGAGTCTCGTCGCCGGCTGCTTGTACACCGAGATGCAGGGATCGTACGTATTCTCGGGCTGGACGCTCGACATCGAGCCGGGGATCCCCACCGGTCCCGCCATGATCGAGGGAAGCATGGACAGCGTTCTCACGGTGAGGCGCCCGTTCGAAAACGGAGAAGTCAGGCTTAGCTTTTACGACACCGGCAGGAGACAGGAGTACGCCTTTTTCCCCGCGCCGGCGGCGGCGCGTTAGGCGCCGGGGACGCTCCGGCGTTCCGGTGTGGTACGAATTTTGCGTTAACGCATTCAACGGAGTCGCGCGGTTGCCGATTCCCGGATGAATTCCAGACAGGGCAGGTGCCAAAGTGGTTTCCAGAAAAGCACATCGCGGAACGGGCGTCGGCCTCGCTGAAGCGGGGGCCGCAGGCAAAAATGCACGGCTCACGATCACAAACAGCTGTTTCGCGGGGCTCGAGATAGTCCTCAAGAAAAGAAAAATCACCCTCGGCAGAAAGCTCGAGTGCGATATCTGCCTCGACGATTCCCTCGTCGCGGAGGAGCACGCCGTCATCATGAAGACGGACAACGGATTCTTCATCGAGGATCTGAACAGCAGGAACGGCCTCGCGCTCAACGGCAAGGAAGTGCACCAGAGAAAGCTGCGCAACGGAGACACGATCGATATCGGGAGCTTCAGGCTGAAGTTCTCGTGCTAGCTATAGATACCGCGCACGACGAAGAAGCGGGGGAGTATCCTTCGATGCCGGCCAAGGCGATCGAAGCGCATTCTCCCCCTCTTTATTTTCACCGCCCGGAATTTCCCCGCCCAGAATAAGCTGGCAACCTTCGCTTCCTATTTGGTACCCTGATTCGCGCCCGAAAAGGAAGGAGCCGCGCGATGGAGGAAAAACGCACGAGTGACGGAATGGGGTCGTTTCCCCGCACGTTCTGGGTCGCCAACGTCATGGAGCTCTTCGAGCGGGGCGCCTACTACGGCATGATGTCGGTTCTCGCCGTCTACCTCAGGATGAACGCGGGCGAAGGCGGGCTCGGATTCAGCGAGACGTCGGTAGGCTTTCTCCAGTCGATCATGATGACGCTGACGTACGTCATGCCCATTCTCGGGGGCGCGCTCGCCGAGCGGTACGGGTACAAGCGGTTTCTCACCCTCGCGTTCGCCATCCTCATGGTGGGGTACTTCGCCTCGAGCCGCGCGACGGGCTACGGCGTCGTTTTTCTCACGCTCCTCCTCATCGCCGTCGGCAGCGGGATTTTCAAATCGATCCTATCGGGCACGATCACACGCACGACGACCGACGGGAACCGTTCGCTCGGATTCGGTATCTACTACTGGATGATCAACCTCGGGGCCTTCCTCTCCCCCATTCTCGTGAGCTATCTCAAGGGCTTCAGCTGGTCGTACGTCTTCCTGGCCTCGGCGGCGTGGTGCGCGGCGATGCTGCTGCTCACCATGATCGCCTACCGCGAGCCCGAGCGCCCCGCGAGCACGAAGGGATTGGGACAGATCCTCTCGGACGCGGCGATGGTGCTCGCGAACTGGAAGTTCGTCCTCATGATCGTGATCTACTCGGGATTCTGGCTGCTCTATTTCCAGATGTTCAACACGGTCCTCTGGTACATGGTCGATCACGTCGACATGACTCCCGCCGACAGGCTGCTCACCTCGATCGCGCGCTTCCTCGGAAGCTCCAAGGAGCTCAAGTTCGACGTCGCCTACGTGACGAGCGTCAACGCGGGAACGATCATCCTGCTCCAGGTCGTCGTGAGCAGAATCGTCAAGAACCTGCGGGCGCTTCCGACGATGATCGGCGGCATCGTCATCGGCACGGCCGGATTCGTGCTTCTCTCGATCTCGGGAAACGCCTGGATATTCCTTCTTGCGATGATCGTATTCTCGATCGGAGAAATGACGTGCCACCCGAAGTATTTCAGCTACGTCGGGCAAATCGCGCCGAAAGACAAGGTCGCCGTGTACATGGGATACTCGTTCCTCTACGGCATCATCGGGAGCCTCGTCGGAAGCAACCTCGGCGCCGTTCTCTACAAGCAGATCGCGACGGGCATGAACAGGCCCAGACTCCTCTGGGCGATCTTCTCGGCCATCGGGGTCCTGACCGTCATCGGGCTCCTGATCTACGACCGGTATCTCTCTCCCGAAAGGAGTGAAACGGAACATGCCGGCATATAATCGATCGCTCCGGGCGCTCGCCGCGCGGATTGTCGCGGTGGCGATATTTCTTTCGCTTCTCCTTGCGTGCTCCTGCTCGAAAAAGCTAAATAGCGACAGCCTCGTGCTGAGAGAGGATATCTACGGATTTTTTCTCGGACAATCGATGGATGCCGTATTCGAACGGGCGGAGCATATCGCGAGGGTCACGAAGGCGCCCGAGCCGCCCCTCGGCTACCGCGGGGATCTCTACGATTTCTCGGCGCCGCTCGAACCGCACCGGGAGGTCCAGCGGGTGCGCTGCGCGTTCTTCGACGGCCGGCTCATGGAAGTGGTCGTCTATTTCCGCAACACGGGCCTCATGAATCTCGACTGGCTCCGCTCGCAGCTCGAGGGACGGTATCAGACGAGCGCCGCCGCGGAGGACGGAAAGCTCGAAATGGCGCAGAAGACGTATCGGCTCGCCGGTCCCGGCATGTCGATCACGATTCGCCGCATCACGAAGAAGGACACGACCGAACTCTACGTCCAGTACCTCCACGACGAGCTGCACAAGCGGCTCGTCGAGAAGAACAGGACGGCCGAGAACAAATAGCTACCGCACGAGCACTATCTTCCTGGTCTCGGCAGCGCCGCCGGCCCTGAGCGTGCAGAAGTAGATGCCGGAAGCCGCGGTGCCTCCCGAGTCCGTGCGGCCGTGCCAGGCGGCCTCGTAACGGCCGGCTCCCATTTCCCTGTCCAGGATCACGGCGACCCTTCGGCCCGAGACGTCGTATATCGCGATCTCCACCCGGGCTCGCGCGCTCAGATCGAACGCGATCCGCGTCGACGGATTGAACGGGTTCGGATAGATCGAGGCGATGCGCGTCGCGGACGGAGTCGCGCTCGCGGTCTCGTCGACTCCCGTCGGCACGACGGCGCCGTAGCAGCCGGTTCTCGCTCTATCGTGCCTGAACATCGGCCACCAGAGCTGGCTCGTCTGGTAGTCTCCGATGAGCTCGTAGCACCGGAGCGAGCCGCCCGACGCTCCCGAGGCGATGACGAGCTCGATCGTGCCGTCGCGGTCGATATCGTCGGCGGCCGCCGAAACACCGGCGCCCCCTCCGAGACCGATCGGGAAACCGTACGCCGGCTCGCCGAGAGGATTCCACGAATGGAAGTCGCCCGCCGGGCCTCCGGTCATGACCTCGACGGCGCCGCCGATCGAGATTGCGGAGGGCAGCGCGCTCCCCGCCGCCGTCCACGTGCCGGCGTTCTGCGGCCACCCGCCGAGAATCGATCCGTCATCGTCGATCGCCGTCACGAAGCCTCCCCAATGTTCCGGCGGAGGCGACGCGGCGTACAGGCTCGACGAGACGACGATCTCCAGCTCCGCGTCGGAATCGAGCTGCGGCGAGCGCTGGAGAGGATTCGATCGCTCCGCTCGCGCGAGGCACTACCGGCCAGACCGAGCCGTCCGACTTCCACGCGTATACGGCCCCGTTGACGGCACCCGCGACGATCTCGAGATCGCCGTCGGGCGAAAGGACGTTTCCTATGACGGGATCGGCGACGATGACCGTATCGACGACGACCGGCCAGGAACCGCCGTAGGACGTCCCGTCCGGCCTGATGAGGTGCACGCGCGATTCCACGGGCGCCGTATACCCGTAGGCGATCGCCGCAATTTCGAGAGATCCGTCGCCGTCGACGTCACCGACGGCGGGAGAGGTCAGCGTGCCGGCCCCGACCAGGTACGGCCACGAGCCCGCGAGGAGGCTCCCGCTCCCGTCGAGGGCGTAGAGCGCCCCGCCAGAGCTGCACAGCACCTCGCATTTGCCGTCCCGATCGAGATCGACCAGCGCCGGGGTCCGGTGCACGGCGCTCCCGGTCGGATAATCCCAGAGCTTCGCGCCCAGATAATCGTAGGCGTAGATCTTCCCGTCTTTCCCGCCGATCACGACTTCCTTGTGATAATCGCCGGCGATGTCGGCGACGGCCGGCGAGGAGAAGAGCGTGTCGCCGATCGAAACGGGCCACCCGGAAGCGCTGCTGCCGTCGCTTTTCACGGCGTAGATCTGCCCGTCGTCGCACCCGACGATCACCTCGAGATCCGTTTCGTCGGCGTCGAGACTCGCGATCGCGGGGGAGGAATGAAAACCGGATCCGATCGCCACGGGCCAGCCCGGCTGTGCCGGGAAGGTCCACAGGATCTCGTAGGGGCCGCTCGCGTTGTTCGCCTCGTTCGTCTCGAGAACGGAATCTCCCGTATCGACTCTGAACCAGCTCTTCCAAGCCTTGAATACGGGCGCCTTTTCATAGTCCGTCACCCAGACGAGGGAATCCCCCGCAGCGAGGCCGGCGACGAAAAGCCTCTGGTCCCCCGTCGTCTCGGGCGGAGGAAGCGTGTCGACGTCGATATAATAATCGGCGTAGAAACCGGTCGCGGCGAGCTCGCCGACGTTCTTGATCTTCACCGTCGCCCTGACGCTGTCTCCGAAGGCAGGCTGCGCGGCGCTGAGCTCGACGCTCGCGATCGCGAGATCGGCTCCTCTCACGCATCCGACGCCGAGCGCGCCGATGAGCTGAGCGCACGGGCTCAGCGCGGGAGCGCACGGCGAAAGAGAGCTCAGCGCGAGATCGGGCGGGGAAACGCCCGTGTCGCAGAACACGGGATCGGTCGAGATATTATCGTCGACGCCGGTCCGATCGGAGATCGATCCCGCATAATTGCCGCCCGTGTTCCCGAACACGTCGCAGCACGCGACGGTCGCGCCGACGGCGGTCGTTTCGCCGTAGATGCCCCCTCCGGCCGCGGCGGATGAGACGACGCACCGCGTGAGCGTCGGATTGCCCCCGATGCCCACGTAGACGCCGCCCCCCTTTGCGCCGGCCGAGTTATGATGAATAGTGCAGTTCCGGAACTGCGGCGTCGAGTTGATCATGCCGATCGCGCCGCCGGAGCCGGCGGCGACGTTATCGTGAAATATACACGAATCGACGATCGAGCTCGACGCAGAGAGATAGAGACCTCCTCCGTCGTGATCGGACTGATTCGAACGGAAGACGACGTTCCGAATCGTCGGAGAGGCGTTCGTGACGGCGATCCCTCCGCCGTACCAGGGAGAATAGCAATCCTCGATGACGCAGCGCTCGACGGTCACCGACGAGTTGCTGCAGTAGACGCCTCCGCCGAGGATGGTCGTGGATCCGTTCTTGATCGTCATATCCCGGATCTTGATGACCTTGCTCGCCGCCGGGAAGGTGAAGATGCCGCTTCCGAGCCCGGCGCCGTCGACCGTCGTGAGCGCGGCGCCGTCGACCCCGGTGATGACGAGCGCCTTCGAGATCGAAATGCCCGCCTCGGGGTACGTGCCCTGATGCACGAATATCGAATCTCCGTCGACCGAGACCGCCACGGCGGCCGCGATGGTGGGAACGTCGCCCGAACCGTCCGCGTACACGTGCCATGAGTGGTTCTTCTCCGCGCCCGAGACGACGAGCGAAACTTTCTGGGATCCGCCGTAGAGGGTCCCCTTGTGCGTGATCCGAATCATGTAGACACCCGGCGCCGGCGTCGCGACCACGACCTGCTCGACGTTATCGACGTTGTTGTCGTTTTTCGTCGCGGCGTTCGACGGATTGTACACGTCGAGACGCCACGGATAGTTCGTATCGACTCCCTTGACCGCGCGCAGGTCGAGGTCGTTCACGAGCATCTTCGTGCGCGGATTGAGCGAGGGCGATGGGGGCGTGGCGGCCGGATCGTTCCAGCAGACCGTGGCCCTGAGCTCGGGAGTCGAGGCGGGGACCCGGTAGCCGATCTCGATCGTCTGCCCCTGATTGAGCGTGAGCTGCTCGACGAATCCCCTGGCGTCGTCGAGATAATCCTTGTTGACGATCTTGTACGCGGCGTACGTATTGAGCAGCCCCCAACCGAACAGGTAATCGGGGCCGGGATTGGACCCCGCTTCGAGGGCCGTGTGAATCGCGAGCGCCTTGAGCGTCGAGGCCCACATCGGGGTGCTCCCGTGAGTATCCCGATAATAGTCGGCGATAAGCCCGAGCGAACCGCACACGTTCGGGGAGGCCATCGACGTTCCGCTCGCGATCGCGTACGAGGAATCGTTCGTGGAATACGAGGACAGAAGCTCCATGCCGTTTCCGACGACGTCCGGCTTGATTCGCCCGTCGTCGCACGGGCCCGTGCTGCTGAAGGCGGCGAGCACGACGCTCGACGGTCCCGTGTAGGCAAGCACGTCCTGCGCCGCGCCGACCGTGAGTGTGTTCTTCGAGATCTGGAAGCCGAACGGGATGCAATCGTAGCCGGCCGTCCCGCCGTCCCCGTTGCGCGTCTTGAAGCTGAAGCGCCACGCGCCGTAGCGCGCGTCCCAGTAGTAGTGCTTCGTGCCGGGCGAGGGCCCGGCGTCGTCGCGATCGTTGGAGGACGAAACCACGGGCAGATAGTTCGGCGCCGCGTTCAGAATCTGATCGTAGGCCCGCGCCTCGGAATCGTAGAAGCCGAATAGATAGTCCTCGACTTCGCTCACCGCCGTGTCGCCGTACCAATACCAGTAGTTGTTACCCGTATTGAAGGACCAGCCGCCCACATAGCCGTAGGAATGGTTCGAGAGATTCGCGCCCGCGGCCGCTTCGCTCGCCATCTCGCTTCCGTCGCTGTTCCACTCGAAGGCGCGGATGGTCGCCGCGTACGACATCCCCTTGACCCCCGCCCGGATGCCGGTCGCTATCATGGTTCCCGCGACGTGCGTCGCATGCCCGCCAATCGTGCCCGGGGTTCCATCGGCCCATGTGACTCGGCCGATGTACTCGCGATGCGTCAGCCGCGGCATGCCGCCGTCCCAGAGCCTGAGCGCAAAGCCGCTCCCTCCTCCGATCGCCATATTCGCCGAATCGGCGCGTGTCGAAATCGCCGCATTGGTGTTGAACGTCGTGTAATAGCGCGGGAAGCCGTTCAATATCTTCTGGAGCTCGAAGTAGCTCCCGTCCTGGCCGGTTCCCCGAATCGGCCAACCGTTTTTCGCGGCGAGAGCGTAGGCGGCCGAACGGTCGGTTTCGCTCTTCGCGGCGAGATCCCTCGACATTTGCAAGAGATCCGCCTGCTGCGCGAACGCTCCGAACGAAACACCGGCCATTGCGACGATGAAAATACCGAGACCGAGACACGCCTTCTTCATCGGGAACCTCCGATTCGGGAAGAGAAAATACCTATGCCACAAGCATCATCCATGAATAATGATAATTATTCCAATATGCACATACAATGCATTATTGTATCATAGGTTATGAGGGTAATTCAAGAAAAAGGGCGGCCCCTGGGGGCCGCCCGATAGGGAAAAAGCGCTAACCTTCTACTGCAAAAGGCATTATCGCAAGAGCACCATTTTTTTCGTCTCGAGAGTCCTTCCGGCCAAAAGCCTGCAGAAATATATCCCCGAGGCGACATTCCGGCCCGTGCTAGCGCGGCCGTTCCAGATCGCCTCGTACCGGCCTGGCTCCATATCCCTGTCGACGAGAACGGCCACGGAGCGACCCGAGACGTCGTAGATCGCGAGCTTGACCTTCGATCGCGCGCTCACGTCGAACGCGATCCTCGCCGTCGGGTTGAATGGATTCGGATAGATCGAGCGAAGGCTCGTGACGGAAGGAGTCGACGCGGCGTCATCGTCGTCGACGCCGGTCACAGGCTCGTAGCCGTACGAACCTGTCCGCGCGGGATTCCGGCGGAACATGGGCCACCAGAGCGCGTCGGGCGCCGCCCTGCTCGTGCAGAGTTCGTAGGCGTAGAGCGAGTCGTCGCCGGATACGGCGAGGACCTCGACCCACCCGTCGCCGTCGATGTCCCCGGCGGCGGGAGTCGAGACGATCGAGGCGCAGCAGAAGAACGACATGTCGGAGTCGAAGCCGTGGATCTCGCCGTCGGGAACCGCCGCGAGAACCTCGGGCGGATCCCCGATGATTATCGGCGCGGGAAGGGCGCCGGGGTCGGACGTCCACTGCGAGATCTTGCGCGATTCCACATGAGTGCCCAGCCCCTCGATGACGCTCGTGAAGCCTTCCCAGAAGCCGTTCCCCTCGACTTCCGCAAACCGCATCGACGTCACCGCGATGTCGAGATAGCCGTCGCGGTCGAAGTGCGCAAGCGCGGGAGAGGACTCGATCGCTCCGGGGACCTGGACCGGCGCGAAGCACGGGTTGCCCGCGGCATCCCACGCGTATACCATGCCGTTCTCTCCGGCCGCGACGATCTCGAGATCCATGTGGTTCCCCGCGACGTCGCCGATGACGGGATCGGCCGTGAGCACGGCATCGACGATCACGGGCCAACCGGGGCACGTGCTGCCGTCGTCCTCGAGCAGGTAGACGCTGACTCCCTCGGCCCCTCCGACCTCCTTACCCCGAAGCGGGAAGTTGTTGCCTTCGGCGATGACCGCGATCTCCGCCTTCCCGTCGCCATCGACGTCGGCGATGGCGGGGGAGGACAACCTGTTCCAACTCGACAGAACGGACGACCAGCCCGGATAGGGAGCTCCATCCCCCTCGAGAACGACGAGACTCGCGGGCCACGTCGCTGAGCTGCAGAGGACCTCGAGCTTCCCGTCGCCGTCGAGATCGGCGAGGGCGAGAGCTGCGTTCACGCCGTTGGTCGCCAGGTGCTCCCAGAGCTTGACCCCGGCGCTCGAATAGGCTTTTACGAGCCCGTTTGCGTCGCAGACCACGATCTCCACGCCCGAATCTCCGGCGATGTCTCCCGCTGCCGGCGGGCAAATGCCCACCGCCCCGAGATCGACGGGCCAGCCGGCGAGCGGCGTCCCCGATGCGCTCCACGCATAGAGCTTTCCGTCGTCCGAGCCGGCGAACACTTCCAGCGTGCCCGGCGTGCCGTCAGCGTCGACGAGAAGCGGCGACATACGGCAGCACGCGCTCAAGGCGACCGGCCAGCCCGGCTCGCGCGGCGCGATCCAGCCGATCGAATCGGGCCCGTGCACGTTGTCTGTCTCGTCCGTCTCGACGACCCAGCCGCCCGCGTCCGCCGCGACCCAGCTCTTCCATTCGCCTATCGTGTCGCTCGTGACGGGCCCCGCCGTGAACATGGCGGTGTCGCCGACCGCGAGCGAATAAACGACGCGGCGGAAATCGCCCGCCTCGCCGGGGCCGGGCGCCGAAGAGCGATTCGAGTAGAAGTCGATCGAGAAGCTGTCGGCGGCGACGACGCCGTCGTTCCGCACGACGGCCGTGACGAAGATCGTTCCGCGAGCGGGCGCGACGCTTCGGCTGTACTCGACTCCCGCGATTACGAGATTCGGGGCGATCCGGCAGGTGACCGGGTAAGCGCCGATGAGCTGCCCGCACGGGCTCGCCGCCGGGGCGCACGGCGAGGTGTCGTACAGATTGAAATCGAATGCGTCCTGGTTGCAGAACGAGGGATCGGTCGAGATGTTGTTATTCAAACCTGTCTGATTGGGCGTGCTCCCGCCGTAGTTGCCGCCGGCGTTCCCGTACACGTCGCTGCACGAGATGATCTGCGTGCCGCTCCCCGTATAGATCCCTTCCTTGGCCAGATTGAAGGCGACGATCGAGCGAGCGATCGTGTTGCTCGCGCCGAAGAAGCACTCGAGCCCCGCGCCGTAGTAGACGGCCGAGTTCCCGACGATCGTGCAGTTTTCCATCGTCAGGTTTGTCGAGCTGTACACGCCCCCGCCGCCGTTCCGCGCGACGTTCGAATGCACGTCGGAGTTCTTGAGGGTGGTGAACGCGTTCGTCCCGTTGAAGACCCCCCCGCCGAACGTGCCGGTGTTGCCGGAAATCGCGCAGGAGTCGATTCGCGCACGGGCCGATATGACGTAAATCCCGCCGCCCGAGTCGGTGTTCCCGAGATTATCCTTCACCGTGCAGCGGACGATATCGAGATTGGAGCCGGTCTGGACCGCGATGCCTCCTCCCGCCTTCGCCGCGGTGTTCCCCGAAAGCACGCAGTCGGCGATGCGCCCCTTCGCTTCCTTGCAGTAGATGCCTCCGCCGTTCGTGTCGACGCGGTTGTCGGTGATCGTGCATCCGAGGATCTTCGCGGATGATTTCTCGAGATAGAGCCCGCCGCCTCTCGCCCCGCCGCTCGTAATACAGCTATCGACGACGCAGCCGCGAATGAAGGGGCTCGCGCTCGAGCAGCGGACTCCGGTGAGAGCGGCGTGCCGTATCGTGATTCCCTCGAGGGAGGCGGTCGAATCCTCGCCCGCCAGGTAGCCGAATCCCCAGTGAATCTCGCCGGTTGAGCCTCCGCAATCGACGATCGTCGAATCGGGCCCGCTCGCGGAACGTATCACGAGATTCTTCCCGGCGAATTCGATATCGCGATTTCCCGCGCCCGCATATGTGCCCGCGGCCAGAACGATGGTGTCCCCCGCGACGGCGCGATCGATCGCCGCTTGAATCGTCGACGCCTCCCCCGTTCCGTCGGCGCGAACGTACCACGTGGTCTTCGAATGGCAGTGCGGGCCGAGCGCGCCGACCGCCTCGCCGCAGGCGTTTCCGGTCGACAGGCACGGCGAGCCGTCGCCGATCCGGTAGTCGAAGCCGGCGAAGTCGCAGAACTGCGGATCCTTCGAGAAGTTGTCGCCGGATTCTCCGAGGCTCGCGAGAGCGCCGCCGAAATCGCCGCTCGCGTTCCCGAACAGGTCGCAGCAGGCGAAATCGATCCCTCCCGAAGAGCCGTCCTGATGCGCTCCCGCCCCCACGAGGGTAAAGGCGACGATGGAATTTTCCACAGAGCCTTCGCTCGCCTCGTCGAAATACAACCCTCCGCCGAGCCCCGACGCGGCGTTGTGGCCCACCGTGCAACGGAATATCGTCGGGGAAGCGTCGTCGCAATATATGCCGCCGCCGTCCGCGATCGCGACGTTCTGCGCGACGACGCAAGCGTAGATCGAAGGGCCGCCGGAGGCTATGTATACTCCGCCGCCGTTCTCCGTCGCGTTATTCGCGAATATCTTGCACGATCTCAAGGCGCCGTCCCCCTCGATGAAGACGCCGCCGCCCCGAACCGCCGCGCTCTGCGTGATGACGCACCCGACGATCTCGGCGTCGGAATCGGCGCAGTACAGAGCCCCGCCGCTCCCGTCGATCCCTTCCCCTTCGGCCGTGCCGTCCCTGAGCGTGAGATCCTCGATCCGCGCGGCGCCGGCCTCGAATGAAACGACGAAGCATCGGCCGAGACCCTGCGCGTCGACCACGGTCAGCCCGGAGCCCCCGATTCCCTTGATGGCGACGGGCTTGTTGACGACGATGTCGTGCTCGCGATGCGTCCCCGGATATACGAAGATCTGATCGCCGTCGCTCGCCGAATCGACGGCGGCGGCTATCGTCGGGGCGTCCCCGAGTCCGTTCGCGTATACGCGCCAGGTCTTCGCCCGCACGGCGCCCGAAACGACGATCGAGAAAGCCTGCGAACCTCCCTCGAGGAAGCCCTTGTGGCTTATCCGCACGACGTAGATACCCTCTTCGGGGTTTGCGACGCGCACCTGCTCGACGTTATCCCGGTAATTGTCTCCTTGTGCGGCGGGGCTCGCGGGATCCGCCGGATCGAGCGCCCACGGTTCGTAGAGCGCGCCGCCCTTGTCCACGCGGACGTCGAGATCGTTCACGAGCATGAGATCGGCCGGATTGAGCGCCGGCGCCGGCGAAGCGCCCGGCGGATCGGTCCAGCAGACGGTCACCCGGAGATCGCTCGCCGTCCCGTCGCTCCGGTAGTAGAGCTCGACCGGAACGCCGTCGTTGATCGTGTACTCCTCGATGAGCCCTTTCCGGTCGTCGAGATCGAGCTCGATGTGCCGGTACGCCGCGTAGGCGTCGAGAAGACCCCATCCGAAGCTGTAATCGGGCCCGGGCGCGCCGCCCGCCTCCCTCGCGGTATGAATCGCGAGCGCCTTGAGCGTCGCCGCCTTCATCGGCATTCCGGCGTGATGATCGCGGTAGTAATCCTGGAGCAGCGCGAGCGATCCGCAGACGTTCGGGGACGCCATCGACGTCCCGTTGTACGTTTCATAGGACGTGTCCGAAGTCGCGAAGCTCGAATAGACCAACCAGCCGTTTCCGCAGATATCCGGTTTAATGCGTCCGTCATCGGTCGGGCCCCAACTGCTGAAGGGAGTCATCACGACCGATTCGGGCCCGGTATATTCCGATACGTCCTCGACGGCACCTATCGTGAGAACGTTCTTCGCGACGCCCGGCCCGTTCGGTATGCAGTCATACCCCAGGGGAGCGCCGTCGTCGCCGCGCACCTTCGTGCTCAAGGTCCATTTCTGCGCCCTGGCGTCCCAGAAGTAGTGAGGCACGGCGCCCGGAGAAAAGTCGTTTCGGTCGTTGCCCGCCGAATGCACGGGAAGGTAATTGGGCGCTGCGTACAGGAGCTCGTCGATGTCACGAGCCGTCCCGGAGTAGAAGCCGAAGAGGTAGTCCTCGGTCTCGCTGATCGCGGTGTCGCCGAACCAGTACCAGTCGCCGAGATCCACCCATCCCCGAATATAGCCGTATGAATGGTTCGAGAGAAGGAGCCCGCGCGAGGCCTCGCCTGCCATCTCCGCGAGATCGTCGTCCCACTGGTAGGCGCTGATCGCCGCTTCGGGCGCCATGCCCTTCGCCTGCGGCCTGACTCCCGATGCGATCATCGTCCCGGCGACGTGCGTCGCGTGCCCGTCGGGGATCAGCGTCTTCGTATCCTTCCAGACTACGCGCCCCGCGAGCTCCTGATGCGTCGTTCGAGGGGCGTTTCCGTCCCAGAGGCCGATCGTGAATCCGGCGCCTCCGCCGATGTAGTGCTGCACGCTGTCGGTCCGCGTCGTTATCGCCGCGTCGAGGTTGAATGTCGTATAGTAGAATGGAATCCCGTACTCGATCCCCTGAAGCGCGAACGACTTTCCGCCCGGAAGCACGCCCGCGACCGGCCAGCCGATGGAATCGGCGAGCGAGCGCGCCCGCTCGCGATTCTCCGCGCTCGCCCGGAGGAGGCTCCCCGCCATCTTCCCGAGGTCGACCTCTTTTTTCGCGGGCGCCTGGCTCGCGGCGCCGAAGGCCGCCATGACGAGGACCGCGATCGAAACGGGTATCGTGATTAGTTTTTTCAAGATCGACCTCCGGCGGGAAAACGGCTCGCGACCATGATTCGGAAAGCTGAGAGCTTTCATCGTAACCATAGACCATGCAACGGGCTATTTCCACAGAAAACGCTTCTTCCCGACGGCGACGCTCCTGAAGCGCTCGACGAGAATGCGATTGATTCGTCTCGCGTCTCCCGGTAACATCCTCCTCCGCGACGAATCATGGAGGCATCGTGAAAGACTTCAGCGGCACGAGCTATCACTATCCCCCCGCCCGGGCGGAGGCGGTCATCGACACGCTGCACGGGCGCGCGATCGCCGACCCGTACCGCTGGATGGAGAACATCGAGGACGCCGGCGCGCGTTCGTGGATCGACGAGCAGAACTCGCTCACGAGGCGAGTCCTCGATCGCATCCCGAGCCGGATCGCATTCGAGAAGAGGCTCGCCGAGCTCCTTTCGATAGGAACGATTGGCGTTCCCGAGGTCGCCGGAAAACGGTATTTCTACGAGAAGCGGCAGGGGAACGAGAACCAGCCCGTCCTCTACTGGCGCGAAGGCGCTCTCGGCGAGCCGAAGGCGCTCCTCGATCCGAACGCCCTGAGCGCGGAGGGAATCGTCGCCGTCGACTGGTGGTATCCATCCCGGGACGGCCGTCTCCTCGCGTACGGGCTATCCGAGGGAGGAAGCGAGCAGAGCACCTTGCACGTGCTCGACGTCGACACGGGCAAGAAGCTCGCGGACACGATCGCGCGCACCCGGGGGAGCAGCGTCGCGTGGCTTCCCGACGGAAGCGGATTCTATTACATGCGCTTTCCGAACACCGGAGACGTGCCGAAAGGGGAAGAGCATTTCCACAGCCGGATACGCTTTCACCGGCTCGGCGACGATCCCGCGACCGACCCCGTCATCTTCGGCGAGGGGCGAGACATGCAGGACTGGCTCTCGTGCGATCTGTCCGATGACGGACGCTTCCTCGTCGTCCACGCGTCGCAGACGGCGCGCAAAACCGCTCTCTTCGTGAAGGACCTGCGCAGAAAGGACGGCGAGTTCGTCAACGTCTCGGGAGATATCGACGCGCATTTCTACGGGACCGTCCCCGACGACTCTCTCTATATCCAGACCAACGACGGCGCACCGAACTATCGTCTCCTCAAGGCGAACGCGGCGAATCCGCGCCGCGAGAACTGGAAAGAGGTCATTCCCGAAGGAAAATTCAAACTCGAGCAGGCCGCGTTCGCCGGGCGCAGGATCTTCGCCTCCTATCTCGAGAACGCCGCGAGCCGTCTCTACGAATACGACGCCGACGGAAGGCTCCTCCGCGAGATAGCGCTGCCCGGCATCGGAACGGTGTACGGCATCGGAGGGGAATGGCGCGGGAGCGAGTGCTTCTACGGTTTCACGTCGTTCTTCGTGCCGCAGACCGTGTATCGCGTCGACGTCAGAACAGATCGAATCGATGTCTACGATCGCGTCGTTTCGCCGGTGGATCCCTCCCGGTACGAGGCCGAGCAGGTGTGGTGCCGGTCGAAGGACGGAACGCCGGTACCGATGTTCGTTATCCGCGGCAAAGAAGCCGTTCTCGACGGCGGGAGTCCGGCGATCCTTTACGGCTACGGCGGCTTCGACATCCCCATGACGCCGGGCTATTCGAAAACCGTCATTCCCTGGCTCGAGGCGGGCGGAATCTACGCGATCGCCAATCTCAGGGGAGGGGGCGAGTTCGGCGAGGAATGGCACCGCGCCGGGATGCTCGAGAAGAAGCAGAACGTCTTCGACGATTTTCATCGCCGCCGCCGAATGGCTCTTCGCCGGGAAATACACCTCGCCGGCGCGGCTTGCCATAATGGGCGGATCGAACGGCGGCCTCCTCGTCGGCGCGGTCGTGACGCAGCGCCCCGATATCTGCGCGGCGGCCGTCTGCGCCGTGCCGGTCCTCGACATGATGCGCTACCATTTGTTCTCGGTCGGCCGCTACTGGATCACCGAGTACGGCGATCCGGGCAAGGCGGAGGAGTTCGAATACCTCATCAGGTATTCGCCGTACCACAACGTCAAGGACGGCGCCCGGTACCCCGCGATCCTCCTCACGACGGCCGAGAGCGACTCGCGGGTCGATCCCGCCCACGCGATGAAGATGACGGCCCGCCTGCAGACGGCGACCGGTTCAGAGAACCCGGTGCTTCTCCGCTACGAGACGAAGGCCGGGCACGGGATCGGCGCCCCGATCCAGAAGGTCGTCGACGAATACGCGGACTACCTCTCGTTTCTGTCGTGGCGGCTGGGGATGGAAGCGAAGTGACGCACCGGTCCACCTGACGCAATGTCATATTGTCACTCTACTCTGTGATGATATGACACCCCTGCTTCTAGCCGCCAGCCCGATGCCCGGCACGCCCAAGCCATGCAATAGCCTTGGCCACAGTTCTATCGGTGACCCCGAGCCTTCTGGCGATCGCCGATTTGCTCATCCCAAGCTGCTGGAGTTGAAGAGCCTTTGGCGCGATTTTCTCATAGATGGGCGGCATGCTCGTATCCAGAATCGCCACTTCAATAGGGATTTCCGCAAAGGCTCGAATTCCTAGCGCCCGTGTCCAATTTTCCCATCCATCGGTCGGGGACGGGTTCGATTCCCGCCGTGTCCACCATTTCTCATTTGACAATGTACATCACTATCATTCTTGAATCCCCGGCCGCGATGTGCTAGCATAATGTCGTGACGTTCCACGCAGAGCATCGTTGATATGTTCCTTCATGGGGGAAGACCGGCACACTTCTGCTAACGAAGCAACGAATCCAGCATTTCAGTTGCAGGACGCATTGTCGCCGCCCGCGCCTTGCGCGGATGAAGGCGTGAAGGATTCGAATAACCGAGGCGGAGGTGCCGTCATGAACAGGTTTTCTCGAGTATCCTTCTCCCTCATTATCGCGATCCTTATCATCGGATTCCCGTCTACCCACGCGGGCTGGCTCCTGAACGACATCCCCGTTTGCACGGATGTCGCGCAGCAACAGAAGCCGGTGATTGCGCCGGACGGCGAGGGAGGCTCATTCGTCGCCTGGGAGGATGCGCGCGGCAACAGCGACGTTTTCATCCAGAAGTACGACACCGACGGCAACGCGCTCTGGGCGGCGAACGGCATCAATCTGAGCGTGACGGATGAAGGCGCACGGGACCCGGCGATTCTCCCGGACGGCGCGGGCGGCGCCTTCGTCGTGTTCCTCGCTGACAGCTCTTTTTGCATGAACGGGGGGCAGTACTGCGACATCTTCTACACTGCATGGAGCAGCCGTATGACCCTCGCGCGGATCGCTCCGGACGGCTCCATCCTGTGGAAGAAGCACCTCGCGCCCATTTCACCCATCGGCTTCAGCACTCTCGTATCGGAGAGATATGACTCGATGTTCGATGACGGAGAAGGGGGCGTCGTCATAGTCTGGGAAATGGCTCAGGGCTACTCAGCAAACCTTGACTGCGATCCGCCCACACTACCCTGCTCGGGGAGCTATGCTCCCTTTCACCTCTACGCGCAGCGCATCGACGCGCAGGGAAATCGTCTTTGGGGCGCGATGCCCGTGAGTGTTTGCCCGAACGCTTCCCTGCAGGGAAGCTACGGGGCCGCGCGGGACGAATCCGGGAACATATTCGTGGCGTGGACGGATCTACGAAACGAGGGCTACCAATACGGTGACATATATGCCCAGAAGATAGACGCCGCCGGGAACATCCTCTGGGCACCGGCCGGAGCGCCCGTGATCGTGTACACCGCGAAGCAGATCGCCCCCTACGTGGCGCCCGACGGCTCGGGGAGCGTCTTCATCGCCTGGAAAGACCACCGCTCGGCCCTCAATCCTGACAATATCCACATCTACGCGCAGAAGCTCGACCGCTCCGGCACCGCCGCATGGGCTCCCGAAGGAATCCTCATCACCGACAACTTCGGCCCAAAGAAGGTCCTTGGAATGACCCCGAGCACGCCCGGCAGCTGCATCGTCTTCTGGGCGAACGGCGATTATACCTACGGCGGCTCTCTGCGCGTGCACCGGATCGATACGACGGGCGCCGAGCTCTGGCAAGCAGGAGGGATCCCGGTCTCGGAAGGCTCGAGCACGGCGGTGAGCGCGCGGGGGATCCCGTCGGAGGATGGCGGAGCCGTCCTCGCCTGGGAGCAGGAAGGCCTCTGCTACGATGGATGCGCGTTTCGAGCCATATGGGGGAGTTCGGCGAACGACATCTTCGCGGCCGGGGACAGGGGCAACATCTATCACTACGACGGGACGTCCTGGTCGTACATGGAGAATCCGGCGAAGTACTATCCGCTCCACGCCATGTGGGGCACCGCCCCGGACAACGTGTATGCGGCGGGCTCCGCCTATATCGTGCACTACGACGGCCACGCATGGCACAGCGAGAGCAATCCCGCCGGGTACTACTCGGTCATCAGGGGGATGTGGGGAAGCGGCCCGGACGACATCTACGCGGTGGGGCCAGGCATTCTCCATTTCGACGGTTCCGGCTGGAGCAAAGTTGATTCCACGGGAGACTGGAGCCTCTACGGTGTCCATGGCAACTCGAGCACCGATATATATGCGGTCGGCGACAACTTTATCGTGCACTTTGACGGCTCGCACTGGGCGAGGACCGACCTCCCGTATTCATCGCTCCGCGGCATCTGGGTGAGCCCGGAGAATCACATCTTCATCCCGACGTACGTGGGAATGGTCCATAACGACGGAAACGGGTGGGAGACTCTGCCCCTCGATGCCAACTTCACGTACGGCCAGAACGTTTGGGGGGACGGCTCGGGCAACGTCTATGCCGTCTTCAATATGGGCTACGTCCTTCATTACGACGGCACGACGGCAACAACGATTCAGATTGCGCCGTACCATCAGTACACGTACGGCATCTGGGGATTGGCTGGAAACGAACTGTGGGCGTGCGGCTACCCCCGCGGCGTTCGCCACTTCGACGGCTTCGAATGGACATCCGTCTACGAGACGAGCGGAACGCTCTACATGAACAAGGTCGACTCCGCGGGCATTCCCCTCTGGAACGAGGATGGAGCTCCGGTGACGACCGGGTACGCCGAGCAAACCGGCCTGGCGCTCACCTCCGACGGCTACGGAAACGCGCTCCTCGCATGGAGAGACAGCAGGAGCATCAACTGGGACATCTACGCGCGGAAGGTCTCCTTCGCGCGGGGACCCATCGTCGCGACCGAGCTCATGAGTTTCGACGCGTCTTATATCGGCGCGGGCATAGCGATATCGTGGCGGCTATTCCACTATGACGAGGAGAGCGAGTTCTCCGTGTCACGGGCCGCCGGCGGGGATACGGAGAAATGGGCGGAGATATCGCCTGCCATCTCACGGAACGATCTCACATTCTCTTTCGTCGACAGCACCGTCGAGGCGCCCGCGCGGTATCGCTACCGCGTCCGAGTCGGCGATGGCGTTGGAAGCCGCATTCTCTTCGAGACTGATGCGATCGCAATCCCGGCTCCGCCGCTCGCCCTGGATCAGAACTTTCCGAATCCATTCAACCCATCGACGACGATTCGGTACTGCCTTCCCGCGAGATGTCGCGTGTCGCTTCGAATCTACGACGTTTCGGGGCGACTCATCGCCGATCTCATCGACCGGGACCAGGCTCCGGGGCGCCATTCGATCACATGGAACGTGGAGGACATGCGCGGGAGGCGGATTGCCTCGGGACTCTACTTCTGCCGTTTGCGCGTCGGCAAGCAGGTGCTTTCGCGGAAGATGGTCATGCTCCGGTAGCCATGTATGAGTGAACGACGTCCTCTCTGAAGGCATGCTTGCCCTCGCGGTCGTCAGTCGTGCCCCTGCCCGGACTGGCTCTTCATCGCAGTATCGCCTCACCAGCATGTTGTCCTCGATAACATCGAGCGGATGCTTGGGGTAGTACCAGATGCTCGGCTAGACCGATAGTTGATGCTGGGAGACAAAGCCGTCCTGTATAGACATAATTTCTTGCGTGAGTAATATACAACTAGTGCTTGCCACTCCCCAGGAACATGCGATAGTACTCGATCTACTGCCCGCTATTGCCGTCCTCGCTGCGAAGCCCCTTGATTGCCTTTGTCACTGTTTTTCCGGAGACGCCGAGTCTCCTCGCGATTGCCATGTTGCTCATTCCAAGTTGCTGAAGTTGAAACGCCTTAGCCGCAATCTGCTGGTAGACAGGCGGGGCTTCCGTGTCCAGAATCGCCGCCTCAATCGGGATCTCCGAAAAGGTTCGAATTCTTTGCGACAGTGTCCAATTTTTCAATTCATCGATCGGCGGCGGGCTCTCTCGCGATCGTCGACAACTGCGTTCCCCGTTGGGCCATATAAACGTTGACGGGATCGAGGAGCGTATGATAGTATGCGTTTAGTCCCTGACTGCGATCGGGGGCGAGCGATGGTGCAGCCACACGCCGACGCCGGCAAAAAGGACGACATCCCTTGGGTACGCAGCGAAACGAAAAACCGTCGAGAAGCATGGGCGCGCTCCTCGCGGGCTTTTTTCTCTTCATCGCCGCGGCCGCCGCGCTCGCGCCCGGGATAGCCTGGAGCGCGGTCGCGTATGATTTCGAGGGCCCCGTGTACCACCGGCCCGGGGAGATCGTCAAGGATCATTCCCTCATCCGCATCGACGACACATTCCATCTCTATTTCATCGTTGTCGGGACCCGCGGGGAGAAGAGCTTCGGCCATGCGACGTCCTCGGACCTCCGGCACTGGACGAGGCTGCCGGACGTGCTTTTCGCGGGACCGGAAGCCTGGGATGCCGCGTATATCTGGGCGCCGACAGTGGTCCCCTATCCGGTGGATCCCCGGTTTTTCATCATGTATTACACAGGGGTCAACGCTTACGTCGCGCAGCGCATGAGCTTCGCGCTGACCGGCGATCTCAGCACGTTCTACAAGGCTCCGAGCGCAACCTACCCCCCGTTCCACGGCGACACGTCCTGGATGTACTGGTACGAGAACCAATGGTCGAACTACCGCGACCCCGGGTTCTTCAAGGAGAACGGCACCTGCTACATGGTCCATACCGCGCACACGAAGGCCTGGAAGGGGGCGATCGCGCTCGCCACGTCGACAGACTACTTGACGTGGCACGACGCGGGTCCCATCTACGTAGCCGACAACTGGCACGCGTTCGAGAGCGTCTTTCTCATGAAGCGGAACAGCCGCTACCATCTCTTCTTCACCGAAGAGACGACCGAGGGCATCTCGCACATGTCGTCCGATTCGCTGCGCTCGGGGTGGAACATCGCGACGCGGACGATCATCGACCTCGGGGCAGCGTCCGAGCTGCTCGATCTCGGCGACGACCGCTATATCATCTCGCGGCACACAAAGTACACGACTGCCGCCGAGCCCATAAGCTCGATACGCCTCGACACGCTCGGATGGTATGGGGACCAGCCGCACCCGCGAATGACCAATCTGCTCGGCGGATGGAAGGTCCTCTGGGGCACCGCGTTCGATCGTCAACCGGTGTTCGGCAACAACCCTCGTTATCGCGGAGATTTCACGACGATCATCGGCTTCGAAGGAAACTGGTGGATCGGCACGTATGAGCGGTTCAACGGGCCGATATCGGGCCCCAGCCCGGGAGAGATCCAGGGGGAGTCGGCCCGCGGCGCGATCCGCTCGGAGAAGTTCGTCGTCACGGGCTCCTCGATGAGGCTCCTCGTCGGCGGCGGCAACTACCCCGACTCGTGCTACGTCGCCCTCTGCGACGCGGCGACCGGCGCCATCCTGTGCCGCGAGACGGGGAAGAACACCGATCGCATGGACGAGCGGTTCTGGAATCTCACCCCCTACAGGGGAAGATCGGCCTATCTCACGATCGTCGACAATTGCGTATCCCCGTTCGGCCACATCAACGTTGACGGGATCGAGGAGCGTATAACGAACGTCATCCCGCCCGGCGGAGACACCGGGATCACGGGAAAGCCATACACCGGCGGCTCGATCATGAACTCCTCCGGGCAAAACGCCACCCCGGGAGACGGCCCCGCGGGAGCTCCGGGTGCGCCGGAGCAGGTATCTCCATCCCTCTCCTCGAGCCCGAATCCGTTCAACCCGGAGACCGAGATCTCCGTGAGGGGCGAGCCGGGGGAGATCGTAACCGTTTCAATCTACGACGTCGCCGGGCATTCTCTCTGCGACCTCGAGGCGCGCACCGACGCCGGCGGCGAGGCGAGGATCCGCTGGAACGGCGCGGACCGCCGCGGAACGGCGCTCCCGTCCGGCGTGTACCTCGCAGTCCTCAAGAGCGGCGGACGCATCCTCGCAAAATCCAAGCTCGTGCTCGCGCGGTAGGCACCTGGAATAGCAGGCGACGGCGAGGGCGCTGGTGGGGCCCCATCCAAACCACTTGTAGCGGGTGACGCCGACGGGGTCCCCGCCCGCTGCGCAGCGAGCCTTGCTCGCGAGCACGGGCGGGGTGCAGTCGGCGGCAGGACCCGCGTATCTACCTGAACAGCACCTTGTAACCGCTCGCGATGAATTCGATCGAGATAGCAGCGAGGATCAATCCCATGATTCTGGTCGCGATGTTGATGCCCGTGTGGCCGAGGAGCTTCGAGATGCGCATGGAGAGCCTCAGGGCGCCCCACATGAGGGCGGCGACGATCACGCAGCTCAGAACGAGAAATCCCGTGTTGACGGCGCCGGTGATCTTTTCCGAATAAATGATCGCGAGGCTGATCGCGCCGGGGCCCGCGAGCAGCGGGATCGCGAGCGGGACGACGGAGATGTTCTCCTTTCCGTGCGCCTCCTCTTCTTCCGATTCGGTCCGCTTCGCCGGGCTGATTCTCGCGTTCATCATCGCGATCGACATGAGCATCAGGAGAATGCCTCCCCCGATCCTGAACGAAGCGATCGATATCCCGAAGAGCTTGAGGATATATTCGCCGACGAAGCACGACACGACGAGGATGATCGCGACGGAAAAGGACGCGACCTGCGCGGTGCGCTTCCGCTGCTCGTCGGTCTGATTCGCGGTGAGGCTGATGAAAATCGGGATCGCGCCGAGCGGATCGATGATCACGATCAGTGCGATGATGATCTGGACGTATTCGTTCCACGCGAGCATGCGGCGCCTCCTACCTCTTGATCGCCGCGAGCCCCTGATCGAGGTCCGCGACGATTTCGCCGGCGTCCTCGATGCCGACGGAAATCCGGACGAGCCCTTCGGGGATGCCGGCCTCCGCGCGCGCGGCGGCCCCCATCGACGCGTGCGTCATGGAAGCGGGATGTTCGATGAGCGTCTCGACGCCGCCGAGACTGACGGCGAGGGTGCAGAGATGAAGCGAGTTCATGAGCGTCTTTCCCGCCTCGATGCCGCCTGCGAGCTCGAAGCTCACGACGCCGCCTCCCCCCTTCATCTGCCGTTTCGCCAGCGCGTGCTGCGGATGGGACTCGAGCCACGGATAGTTGACCTTCGCGACCTTCGGATGCTTCTCGAGGTGCCGCGCGACCTTTTCCGCGCTCGCGCAGTGGCGTTCCATCCGGAGCGCGAGCGTCTTTATCCCGCGCGAAACGAGAAACGAGTTGAACGGGTCGATGACCCCGCCGAGCTGGTTCAATATCTTCCTGAACGAGCGATAATCCTCTTCCGTCTTCACGACGATCATCCCGGCGACGACGTCGGCGTGACCGTTGAGAAACTTCGTCATCGAGTGAACGACCGCGTCGGCGCCGAGAGAGAGCGGCCGTTGAAGCACGGGGCTCATGAAGGTGTTGTCGACGGCGACCTTCGCTCCCCCCTTGTGCGCGATATCCGCGATCGCCGCGAGATCGCTCACCGAGAGAACGGGATTCCCCGGAGTCTCGACGAAAACGAGCCTCGTGTTCGGCCGCATCGCGCGCCGCACCGCGTCGAGATCGGACGTGTCGACGAAGGTCGATTCGATGCCGAAGCGCGACATGACGCCCGCGAGGAGCGTCTGGGTCGGCCCGTACACGACCGACGAGCACACGGCGTGATCTCCCGCGCGGAGCAGCGCCGCGAAGGTCGTATGGATCGCCGCCATTCCCGAGCCGCAGCCGAGCCCCCCGAAGCCTCCCTCGAGGAGCGCGACGGCGCGCTCGCACGCCTGGACCGTGGGGTTGGCCATTCTCGTGTAAATGTATCCCTCGCCCTTGCCTTCGAAGAGATCCGCCCCGTGGTCGACGTCCCGGAACGCGAACGTGGAGACCTGATAGATCGGCGTGACGACCGCCCCGGTCGGATCGCCCTTGAATCCGGCATGGACGCATTGCGTATCCGTATGCAGTTTATCGATATCCTTCATCGATCGACTCCTTGTGAGTGAGTGAAACAGCAGGCTAATATGCACCGAAAAAGCGTATCGTTCACAACGGCTTTTATCTGGTACGATGAGCGGCGCCATTCGAGCCTGGAGGTTCCGTGATGAGCACATCGATTCTTCGACGCGCCGCCCGCGCCGCCGCCTGCTGCGCCTTCATTCTCTGCGCCGGCTGCGGATCGAAACCCGAGATAATCAAGATCGGAGCGATACTGCCGCTCTCCGGAACGGGGGCGAACGTCGGGAATCAGCATCTCCGCGGACTCCAGCTCGCGATCGAGGAGCTCAACGCCTCGAATCCGCTCGTCCAGTTCGAGCTCGTCGTCGCCAGCGACCAGAACGATCAGGGAGCGGCCCTCGACGCCTTCAAGGACCAGCTCGTCAACGAGAAGATACTCGTCTCCTTCGTCGTGGCGCGAGCCTCGTGCCTCGCCGTCGCGCATCAGGCGGAGGTCGAGTTCGTCCCGGTTTTCGCCAATTGCAGGCACCCGCTCATCACGACGATGCACGGGAACACCTTCAGAATCGTCCCGAGCACGACGCTGGAGATCAGAACGACGGCGCGTTTCCTCACGGCGTCGCTCAAGGTCGACGCGGCGGCGGTGCTCTATTTCAACGACGACGACGGAAACGACGCCGCGAAGGCGTTCAGGAACGAGCTCCCGCAGAGCGGCGTCCGGCTCCTGGCCATCGAACCGTTCATCGACGACGCCGCCGTCGTCAAATCGGCGGTCAGCGTCGGCGCTCGCCCAGGATCCGGGCGCGGTCTACGTCTTCGGCGCCGGGAAAGCCGCGGCCGGCGTTCTCGCCGCGCTCCGCGCGGCCGGATACCGGGGAGCCGTCGTCGGTTCGTCGGACTTTCGGGATCCGGCTTTCGCCGCGCTCGCGGGGAAATCGCTGGAAGGGTGCTACTATTCCGTTCCCGCGATCGAGCTCACGGGATACCCGGATTTCGCCGCCAGGTATCGCAAGAGATTCAACGCGGCGCCGACGGCGAGCGGCGTCTTCGAATACGACGCGATGCATATCGTCGCGAAGGCGGTCGATATCAGGCTCGCGGAAAAAATCAACATCGCGAGCGCGCTCAAGAAGATCGGCAATTTCAGCGGCGCCGGCGGCGAATACACCTACTACGAGCGGGAATGGCTCCCCCGGATGAGCGTCGTGCGCGTGCAGGGAGATTCCGCGGTCGCCGTATACTGATCAATCAAAGGAGGAGGCCGGTATGAAGGCCACATGCAGGTCGATGCGATACGGATCGTTCACGATCGCCTTTTTCCTCGCGGCGCTCGCGCTTTCGATTCTCTGCTCTCTTTCCGCCGGAGCGGCCGGCGAGAAGGAAATTCCTCTCGAGACGCGGATCGCGACGGCGACGGTCTATTCGGACCGCGCGCAGGTCACGCGGAGCGGCAAGGTCGAGCTCGCGGCCGGGCTCTACAAGCTCGTCTGCGGCGATCTTCCGCGCTCGTTCGACGAAGCCTCCCTCCAGGTCGAAGGCAAGGGCACGGCCCGCGCGCGCATCATGGGGATCGACGTCGTCAAGGTGCAGGGGCTCGCGGCGGAGTCTCCGCGCTACAAGGATCTCAAAGGCAAGATCGAGAGGCTCGCCGCGAAGCGCGACACACTCCGGATCGAGCTCAGCTCGCTCGCGAGCTCGACGCAGTTCCTCGACAGCTACGCGAAGTTCCCCTTCGAGAAGGGGAGCGCGAAGCTCGCGACGGAGATATTCCGCGTGCAGGACTGGAAGAGCGTCATCGAGTTCATCCGTTCGGAGCGCGTGAAAACGAGCGCGAAGAGCGACGACCTCTCGAAGCGCGTCGCGAAGCTCGACGTCGAGATCGACTGGATCAAAGACCAGCTCAACGAAATGCAGACGAAGGACGACTGGAGCCGCCGCGTCGTCGTCGACTGCGAGATAGCCGCCTCGGGGACGCTCGAGCTCGCGCTGACCTACAACGTCCCCGGCGCGCAGTGGGGACCCGAATACCAGATCCGCTACGATACGGCGAAGGAGTCGATCGAGCTCGCTTACAACGCGTGGATCAGGCAGTTCACCGGCGAGGACTGGAAGAACGTCGCGGTCACGCTCTCAACGGCACGGCCGCAGATCGGCGCGGCGCCGCCGGAGATCGCGCCGCTGTACCTGCAGCGCACACTGCGCCCGCCGCGGGAGCTGCATCTCCGGGGGGGACGTTCGGTCGCGGTGCAGACCTCCCTCGATAACGCCGTGGAAAAGGCGGCTCCCGAGATGTACGAGGCCGAAGTGCCCGGCGCGGAAATAGCGACATCCTCGTTCGCCGCGAGCTTCTCGATTCCGAAAGCCGTCGATCTTCCGAGCGGCCGCGACCCGCGGCGCGTCCTCGTTCTCCAGGGAACGCTCACCGGGAAGCTCTCGCGGTACGCGGCGCCGCGCCTCTCGCAGAACGTCTACATCACGGGGGACGCGACGAACTCTCTCGAAGCGCCGCTGCTCGCCGGTCCTGCGGACGTCTACATCGAATCGCCGGCCGCGGGCGCGAAGGGCAAGACCTCGAACTTCGTCGGCAAGGAGCAGATGAAGGGGGTCGCGGCGGGACAGGAATTCCCCGTCCATCTCGGGATCGATCAGGACATAATGGTCACGCTCAAGCTCGAAAAGAAGGAATACCTCGCGAAGGAGGGCGCTCTCGTCAGGAAGATCCGCTACCGCTATCTCATCACGGTCGAGAGCTCCAAGAAGGACGCCGCGGGCGTGAAGCTGCAGGATCGCATCCCGGTCTCGACGATGAAAGAGGTCAAGGTGACGAACGTCGACCTCGAGCCCAAACCCGCCGAGGAGCGCGAGGACGGCATTCTCACGTGGAATCTCTCGGCAGCCCCGAAGCGGAAGATCGAGATCCGGATCGCCTACACGATCGAATTCCCGGGGGATTGGGATGAGTTTACCCTGAACCTGGAATAGCGGTTCGACCGGGGGAACCGGCGCTTCGAATCCGAGAAATGAAAGGCGCTCCGGAGCGATCCGGAGCGCCTTTATACGAATTCTGGTCCCGCCTGACTACTTCAGGTTCTCCCAGAGGATCTTGACCTGCTCTTTGGTCAGGTTGACCGTGCCGCCGTCGTCGTCCTTGATCGTGACGAGATCGCCGTCGATAAGGGCCTCGGGGCAGCACTTGCTACCGCTGCAGAGGACTACCTTCTTCATATCGAACCTCCTTTTTCAGGTTGCCGATTGCTATAAAGCTACAGGAACGCCCATATAAATTCAATAAAATATTATTCTAAATTGGGGCCTCCGCTCAGTACCCCATCGCGCAGCCGTCCTTGCGGGATTCCGAGCCGCCGTGGAGCACGTCGTTCTTCCAGTCCCACCAGATCCCCTGGTAGCCTCCGAAGCCGCCGGTGTCGCCGACGATCTTGTGCCCCTTCTCCATGAGGGCGCGGATGACCTCGGGCGCGAATCCGCTCTCGAGCGCGACCTCGCCGCCGTCCTTCATGATCTCGCCCGTCGGTTCGGACGATCCGAAATGGTTGAAGCGAGGCGCGTCCCCCGCCTCCTGGACGTTCATGCCGAAGTCGACGATGTCGCAGAGCACCTGGACGTGCCCCTGCGGCTGCATCGAGCCTCCCATGACGCCGAAGGCGAACACGGGCTTCCCGTCGCGCGTGACCATCGCGGGGATGATCGTGTGGAAGGGGCGTTTGCGCGGGACGAGCGCGTTCGGATGCTTCGGATCGAGGTTGAAGAGGGCGCCCCGGTCCTGCAGGCAGAAGCCGAGCCCGTCGGGCACGGGGCCCGAGCCGAATCCGGCGTAGTTGCTCTGGATCAGCGAAACGAAATTGCGGTCCTTGTCGGCGACGACGAGGTACGTCGTCTCTCCCGTCTCGAGAACGACGCTGCCCGGCGGGATCTCGCGAAGCGCCCTGTCGGAATCGATGAGCGCGCGCCGCTCCGCGGCGTATTCCTTCGAGATCGAGCCGCGCGACGGGGACGTTCACGAAATCGGGATCGGCGTAGAAGCGCGCCGCGTCCTCGAAGGCGAGCTTCTTCGCCTCGATCATGAGATGGAGCGCCTCGGCGCTTCCGAATCCGAGCTTCGCGAGATCGTAGCCCTCGAGGACGTTGAGCATCTGCAGCGCCGCGATCCCCTGGCCGTTCGGCGGGAGCTCCCATACGTCGTAGCCGCGGTAGCTCGCGCTCACGGGCTCCACCCACGTCGACGAATGGTCCTCGAAATCCTGCGAGCCGCAGAATATCCGCCGATGCGGCGCTCGAAAGCGTCGATCGTCCGCGCGAGATCGCCGCGGTAGAAGGCGTCGCGTCCCCTTTCGGCGAGAATCCGGTACGTCCGCGCGAGATCGGGATTGCGGAACATCTCCCCCTTCGCCGGCGCGCGGCCCCCCGGCAGATACGTCGCGGCGAAATTCGGCTCGTCCTTGAGACGCTTCCCGCCGATCGCCCAGTAATGCGCGATGACCTCGGTCACGGGGAAGCCCGCCTCGGCATATTTGATCGCCGGCGCGAGAACTTCTTTCATCGGGAGCTTCCCGAATCTCTTGTGGAGCTCGAACCAGCCGTCGACGCAGCCGGGCACGGTCTGCGGCACGACGCCCGTGTACGGCATCGACGCCAAGCCCCGCTTCTTCACCTCGTCGATCGTGAGGAGCGCGGGGCTCCGCCCGCTCGCGTTGAGGCCGTAGAGCCTCTGCGATTTGGCGTCCCATACGATCGCGAAAAGATCGCCGCCGACTCCGCACGACACGGGCTCCATGAGCCCGAGCGCCGCGTTGACCGCGATCGCCGCGTCGACGGCGCTGCCGCCGGCCTTCAGAATGCCGACGCCGATCTCGACGGCGAGCGGCTGCGCCGCGCATACCATGCCGCTCTTCGCGATCGTTTCGGAGCGCGAGGCGAGCATCTTCCCCGAAGGCCGATCGAACGCGGACGCGAAATCGGGGATCATCGCGGCGAGCAAGGAGATCACGAGCGCCAATCCTTTCATTCGACCCTCCCTGGCTGCGGCACGAAAAAGGGGCCGGCCATAACCGGCCGGCCCCCTGAACGTACAGGAAATCGAATGCGGTGTCTAGCGATAGAGACTCTTGATCGATCCCCAGGTGCTCTCTTCGGTCGCGGTCACGTCGCAGAGGATGTGCATCGTGACGCAGCATGCGTCGTGGAGTTCGCCCGTGGTCGCGCCGCACAGGAACGGCGGATAGTTCACCGGCATCGTACCTTCGCCGCTGGTCCATATGAGAAACGAATTCGCGACAGCGTAATCGATGAAGCAGTAGGCGCAGTCGTTGAACGCGCCGCGGAACGTGATGTTCGACGTCACGCCCACCTGCTGCCATCCGAAGTAGCTCACCCTCGTGCCGACGTTGTAATAGGCGAGAGTTCCCGTGAAATCCCCGAGCCCGTCCCCCCAGGCGCCGGCGCCGCTCAACCAGAACTGGCCGCCGGTGTAATTGGTGACGTAATCGATATAGCCGTTTCCGAATGCATCGATCGCGTACTTCTTCTGGACGGCGCCGGCCGCGTCGATCGTCATGCCGCTCATAGTCCACTGTCCGCCGAGGGTCATGCCGTTCCAGGACATCGCGTTCTGGGCGTTGCCCGGCTGGCCGGGGCCCCCGCCGCTGCAGAACGCCTCGGACACGCGCCCCCCGATCATCGTGCCGACGGTCGTCGAGTACGATCCCTGCAGAGGTTCATGCGCGCATTCCGCGAAAGCCGCGCCCGCGACGAGCATCGCAGCCGCCAATATGACGAGCATTCTCGATACCTTCATATCCCCCTCCTTACAGCCTGCAGCAAAGCGAAATTGACAAGCGAGATATTCTCCGTGCTCCATGGTGCTTTGCGCATCCCCCCCGGCCTGGCAGTCTCAGCGGGCCTGCCCGATAATGCTCAAGAGTGTGGAGACCCTTGTTTGATTGGAAGATTTAGGAAGTCATTATACATCAAAATGCCGGAGAATGTCAATCTCTGAATGAGGCCTTTCCCCTAGAAAGAGCATGCTCCATCAAGGCGGGAATCGATGCCCGGCGTTCATTTCACGCCCAGCCGGACCGAACACAACATCTTATACTGCAATGCGTTACACGCATGGCGCGGAAGCGCAATCCGGCGCCAACGCGGCGAACACGAACGCCACGGGCATCGTCTCTTTCATTCGATCTGCCGCCCGGCGCCGATGTATCGTTCGAGCCATTCGAGAAACTCCCCGTACCAGAATATCGAATTCTGCGGGGTGAGCACCCAGTGGTTTTCGTCGGGGAAATAGACGAGCTTCGCGGGGACGCCTTTTCCCCCGAGCATGCCGTAGAGCTCGAGGGCGTTCCCGACCGGTACGCGGTAGTCCCGTTCGCCATGAACGACGAGCGTCGGCGTGACGTAGTTCGCCATGTTGTGCGCCGGGCTCCACGCGATGACCTTCTCGAGATTCGCCCACGGCGTGCCGCTGTAGGAGCGCTCCCGCCCGAAGGTCACGTCCGAGCCGAACTGCGCGCAGAGATCGAAAACCCCCGCGTGGTTGATAAGGCAGGCGAAGCGGTCGGTCTGCGTGCCGATCCAGCTCACGAGGTATCCGCCGTAGCTCCCCCCGGCGACCGCCATGCGCTTCTCGTCGACGATTCCCCTGCCCACGAGAAGGTCGGCCGCCAGCATCACGTCCTCGAATGGCTTTCGCCCGTGCTCACCGGTTATCGCGTCGGTGAAATCCTGGCCGAAGCTCGAGGAGCCGTGAAAATTCACGAGCGCCGTCACGTAGCCGGGAGCGGCGAACGCGTGCGCGTTCCACCGGAAGTGGAACTCGTCGCCGAAGATGCCGTGCGGCCCGCCGTGCACGAGAATGAGGAGCGGCCATTTCTTCTCTGCGTCGAAACCGGGAGGATACACGACGTACATCTGCACGTCCGCGCCGCCGAACCCCTTGTAGACGACGTCCTCGACACGGCCGAATTCGAGACCGGCGAGGATCTCGTCGTTGAACGAGGTGAGCTTGCGGAGCCCCTTCCCGTTCGGCTGTACGGAATAGACCTCGTTCGGCGCCGACAGCTCGTTGTGGAGGAAAACGAGCCTTCCGTCGCCCGTGACGCCAACGGAGCCGTTCGTCCCGCCGCGGTAAATCTCGCGGACCGGCCCGCCGTTTATCCCCAACGAAAAGAGAGAAGCCGCGGACCGGTCTTCCGCTCCGAAGAAGACGGTCTTCCCGTCCTTCGAGGCGACCCAGCCCGACGGCGAGCGATCCCAGGCTTCCGTCAGGACCTTCTTTTCGCCGGTCGTCCGGTCGTATCGCACGAGCCGCACGCGGTCGCCGTAGAATCCGACGATTCTCTGCATCCCGTAGAGAATGTACCTTCCGTCGCTCGTGTAGCGCGGCGATATATCGTCGGCGGGATTCTCCGACGTGACGTTCCGCGCCTCGCCGGGCTTATCGACGTCGATCAGAAAAACGTCGTTCACGAGCGAGTCGTAGGGCGCGCCGAACTCGAGCGCCGAAAAGGCGACTTCCTTCGCGTCGGGGGAAACGTCGTACTCGAGATCACCCGAATCGGTGAGGAGCCGGTCCCATCCGGCAGTGAGATCTGCCGGCGCCCCTCCGCGGCCGCTCTTGCATTCGATCGAGAACAGGTGCGGCACGGTCCCTTCGGTGAGCCAGTGATCCCAGTAGCGGAACAACCTGACTTCCGTCGTCTTCGCCGAGACCTTCTTTTTCGCGCGCCTGTCGAGCTCGGCCTTCATCGAATCGAGCTTTCCCTCGTACCCGGGAAGGACTTCGGAAACGAAGAATATCTTGTGGCCGGCCCATCTCAAATTCGAGACGCCGAGCGGCATCTCGGTCAGGCGCGCCGCCTCACCTCCGCCGAGCGGGATGACGTAGAGCTGCGGCTTGTCGTCCCCCTCGCGTTTCGCGACGAACGCGAGCTTCTTTCCGCAGGGGCTCCACACGGGAGAGCTTTCAGTCGTTTCGCCCGTCGTGAATCGGTCCGCGCCGGATCCGTCGGTCCGAATGAGCCATATATCCCCTTGTCCCTTGTTCTTCGCGACGTCGTATTCGGTCACGACGACCGCCGCGGTTTTTCCGTCGGGGGAAAGAGAGAGTGATCCGACGCGCTTCATTTTCCAGAGATCGTCAGCGGTGACGGGCCGCCGCGTGGCGCCGCGCGCGTCCAGCGAAACGAGCAGCGCAAGGGCGGCACACAGAACGACCGTGCGAACGCTTGTTCGAGACAATTCGTCCTCCTCCCGATTGCAGCCGGGACGGGCCTATTCCATCGACGCCTCGTCCGCCATATAGTAGAGATTGCGCGCGCCCAGCGTGCTCCACGTCTCGGCGACGTCGTCCCTGATAAAGCGATAGATCACCCAATTGACCGCCGCCGCCATCCCGCCCCCCTCGCCGCCGAGCAGCGTCTGAAGGAGCCCTTTCTTCTTCGGGTAATGCACGATGGCGACCTTCTGATCCGCGGGGATCTTCGCGAGGTCCTTCGCGATCTCGATCGCTTTGTCGAGGCCGCCCAGATCGTCGATGAGGCCGTTCGCCTTCGCCTGGCGCCCCGTCCACACGCGCCCGAGCGCGAGCTTCGTGATATCCTCATAGGACATCTTGCGGTGCTCGGCGACGTCCCTGAGCCACATGTCGAAGCCCGCCCAGTGGTTTTCCTCGAAGCGCTTACGCTGCTCGGGAGTGAAATCCGCGTAATCGGAATAGAGGAGCGCGTTGGGACCCTTCTCGACGAAATCATTGGTGATACCCAGCTTGTTGTACAGCCCCTTCATGTTGAATTTCATGCTGATGGAGCCGATCGATCCCGTGATCGTCATGGGATTGGCGACGAGCTTCGACGCCTCGTACGCGATGTAGTACCCGCCCGAAGCCGCGACGTCGACCATCGACACGACGACCGGCTTCTCCTTCGAGACCATCTCGACCTCGTGGCCGATGAGATCGCTCGCGAGGCCCTCGCCGCCGTGGCTGTCGACGCGGAAGACGATGGCCGCGACGTTCTTGTCCTTTTTCGCGCGGCGAAGCTCTGCGATGACGCTCTCGTGCCCCATCATGACGCCGAGCACCGGATCGACCTTGCTCTTTCGTCCGCCGATCATTCCGTTCGCGTGCACGACCGCGATCTTCTTCGACCCCTTGAGGCCGAGCTTTTGCGGTTTCACGTCCGCGTAGGTCGCCTGAGAAACGGTGCGTAGCTCCTTTTCGTCCCCCTTCAGCATGTTCTCGAGCTCGTCCCAGTACAGAACGCTGTCCACGAGCCCCGCGGCCTTCGCCTCGGGGGCGGTGAAGAGGGCGAAGTTCATGAGCTCGACGATCTTCTCGTCGGTGAGCCCCCGGTCCTCCTTGAAGGCCTGCGTCATCATGTCCCACCGCTCGGCGAGCAGCCATTCCTTGTTCTCGCGCGCCTCAGGGGAACTTTCCGCGCGCGTCACCATTTCCGCGGCGCTCTTGTACTCCCTGATCTGGTGGATGTTCGGCTTGATGCCGAGTTTGTCGAGCATGTTCTTCACGTGCTGCGAGCCGCCGCTCATCCCGATGAACATGATGTTCGCAGGCGGCGGCGCGAAGATCCGGTCGCAGGCGGCGGCGAGGTAGAACGCGTCCCGGTCCATCGAATCGGTGTACGCGTACACTTTCTTTCCCGCCGCGCGCACTTTCTTGATCGCTCCGCGCATCTCCTCGAGCATCGCGAGACCGGCGCCGTTGCTCGACGATATCTTGAAAACGACGCCGTCGATCCGCTTGTCGACCGCGGCTTTCTCGAGGTTCCCGAGCACGCGCTGGAGCGTTTCGGGCTTCCCGCCCATCACCTCTCCCATGATGCCCGACGGCGCGTCGTACTCGGCGATGTCGCCGTATATATCGACGACAAGATACGAACGGTTTTCGATTTTCTTTTTCCCTCCGCTTTTCGACGCGATCATGCCGACGACGACGAAGGCCACGACGGCGAACGCGAGGATCGTCGCGAAAAAGCATCTCCAGAACGTCTTCATTCCCGGCTCCTCCCTGTCATTTCCTTCTTCATGTTGAACAGGTAAATCATATGCTGCTGCTCTTCCTTGATGAGGAGGTCAACGATCTCCTTGCTTGCCGGATCGACGAACCGGGCGAGCTGGCTGAAAAAGAGAATCGCGTCTTTCTCGAACCCGATTCCTCTGTCGAGGGCGTCGACGGGCGTTTTTACGAGCTCGGCGAATTTCTCGGGAGTGATCTTCGCGTAGAGGTCGGCGTCGACGAGGGCGTCCATGTACCCTTCGGTTTCGCCCGGGTACGACTCCGTGTACTGCGCCTTCTTCATGCCGTCGCGGATCGCTTCGAACCTCCTGATATGCTCGACTTCCCAATCGCGAAGCCGCGCGAAGAGCTCGCCGAGATCCTTCTCGCCCTTGAACCGTTCCGCCGCGAGCGCATAGAAATCGCGGCGCTTCTTCTCCTTCTCGATGCCGATCTCGACGATCTCGGCGGGCTGCAGAATATTGGCCACGGATGGTCCTCCCTTCGAACGTATGCACGGATAGAGCGCGCGTATCGACGCAAGAAACGCGTCGAACCCTTTCGATTATAGGAGGGATACGGCGAAGTTCAACGAAAAGTTTCGAAGAGAAAGAATGCGGCGTGACGGGAAATCTCAGGCCGCCCGCATGATCTTCGATACGGCGGCCTCGAGATCGGAGATCTGGAGCGGTTTGGGAAAGAAGCCCTGCGCTCCGAGCGCCCGGGCCCGCGATCTAATTTCATCCGAGTTCTCGCGCGTAATGATGATCACCGGAATCTCGGCGCCGGGACGAGACCTGATGAAGGAAAGGATCCCGAGACCCTCCCCGTCATCATCGTCCGCCAGATAGTGCGGCAGGTTGAGGTCGAGCAGGACGAGCGCGGGAGCGCTCGTCCGCAGATACTCGACGGCTTCCCGGCCGGAGGAGGCACGGGCGACCGGCAAGGGAGAACTCCACATCGTGAAGAGGTCATCGACGAAGTCGCTGTCATCTTCGACAATCAGGATTTCACCGCGTGTGTCGCCGTTACTGCCGCCCGTATACATCGCTCCATCCTCCATGCGCCAGACGTTACCCGTCTCTTCCCCTAGGTGCCGGCGCCGGCACGAGTCCCTGACGTGCCGGCGCCGGCATGAGCCGCTTCCCCCTCCGGTGCTCAAACGAGACCCATCCGTTGTGCGAATTTCAGACCGGGTGTTCTCGTCTCTTGCATCCTCTAAAGAGCAATCGCCGTTCCATCGCTTCAGGTGATCGAAACAGCCGCTGTCTTCCGCGGCATCTCTCATTTCGACAAGGGATCGCGACGTTCCTTCCGGCGAGATCGCTCCGGATCGGATGCGGGCGGGAGCAACTGCGGTTGCGGGGCGGGCGGGCAGCGAAACGTCATAACCGGACTCTTCAGAAGCGATTGCGACCGTCGCCCCTTACCTGTCGATCCGCAACTCCCGTTGCGGTTTCACGACAGGAAATCGAGTTGAAACGGAGCTTCACGTGTCGGTTTCGTTCAGCATCTTTTGCAGCCCGAAGCGCGTGAGACCCATGCGCTCGGCCGCCGCGGCGACATCTCCGCCGCACGCCGCGATAATCGCGGCCGTGTATTTTCGCTGAAACTCCTTGAGAACGGCGTCTTTCGCGTCGCGATAGCTCATCTGGAACAACGCTTCGCCGGAAAGCGCGCGGCTGGAATCGCCCGCGGATACGCCCGGCTCCGTGAATGCGCCGCGCACGACGTATCCCACGATCGCGTTCTCGAGCTCGCGGACGTTGCCGGGCCAATCCCTCCGGCAGAGATCGGTCATCATCGACTCGTCGAGCTCGCGCGCCGGTCTCTTGAGCTCGAGCGACTTGCGAGCGAGAAAATAGCGGGCGAGAGCAGGGATGTCGTCCCGCCGATCCCTGAGGGGCGGCACGTTGATCACATGAGCGCCGAACCGATAGTAGAGATCCTTGCGAAGCGATTCGTTCTCGAGGCTCTCCTGCAGAACTCGATTCGTCGAGGCGAGAAGCTTCCCCCGGAAGGGGATCCTCTTCGAGCGCCCGATCCGCTCGAACTCCCTCTCCTGGACGACGCGGAGAAGCTCAGCCTGAAGCCTGGAATCTATCTCCGTAATCTCGTCGAGAAAGAGAACTCCGTCGTACGCGAGCTCGAAAACACCGGGGGTATCCTTCGCCTCCGTAAAGGCGCCCGGAACGCTCCCGAAGAGCTTGTGGCTGAACGTTTCACGGGGGACCGCCGCGCAGTTCACGGCGAGGAACGGCGCCCCCGGACGGAATCGCTTGTGAATCTCCCTCGCTACGAGCTCCTTCCCCGTCCCCGTTTCCCCCACGATGAGAACGGGGCCCACGCTCTCGGCGGCGAAGGCGATCTCGCGGCGCAGATCCAACATCTTCCCGCTCTCGCCGATCATCGTGCCGTGGAGCTCGTCGATCTCCTTCCTGAGGGCGTCGTTGAGCCGGACGACCCGCTGCTCTTCGATCGCCCGGGATATTCTCCGCTCGAGATCGCCGAGATCCGGCCTCTTGTCGATGTAGTCGACGGCACCCTTCTTGAGAGCGGCGATCGCCGACGCCGACGACGAGTCGCGCGTCACCATGATCACGGGAAGACTCGGATCGGAAGCCCGAAACGCGTCGAGAATCTCGAACCCGTCGACCCCCCTCCCAAGATCGAGATCGAGCAACACAGCGTCGAATCCAAGCCGATCGTGCGCGGAGAGGGCCTCTTTCGCGTTGTGGGACATCACAATTTCGTAGCGATCCGCCATGAGCCGGGCGAGATCCCCGAGGAACGTCTCGTCGTCGTCCACGATGAGAATACGCACACGGTCGCCGTCCATCCGATCCTCGCTTTCTACGACTTCCTGAGAACCATCCTCATCGTCGTGCCGGAACCTATGACGCTGTCGAGGACGAATATCTTCCCGCCGAATCTCGCGAGCGTCTCGCGGGCGTAGTAGAGCCCGAAGCCGCCTGCCTCCTTCGTCGTATAGGACCTCTCGAAGGCCCGTTCCCAATCCACCCGCGGAATTCCGCATCCGTTATCGCGGATATCGATCTTGTAGTAGTCCCCTTCCCATTGGACCTCGATCGCGATCGCCGCATCGCTTCGTCCCTCGATCGCCCTTCCCGAATTGGCGAGAAGCGATTCGAGTATCTTGTCGAACGCGACCGGCGAGACGAAGACGCCCTCGGCAACTTCTGCGTCGGACGGCAGCGAGAGGGGGATCCTTCTGCCGCCGTGCTCATCCCAATATCTCGCGACGGCTCTCTCGAGGGCTTCAACGACCGGCGTCCGGAATACGGATCGCAGATACGAGCGGAGCTTCGAGATCGATTCGTCAACGGTATCGAGGGTGCTCAGCGCGGCCGCGATATGCGCTTCTCGACCCGCGGCAGGGTTCGCGGAGCCGGCGGCGACGATCGCATCCATGGCCTTGTCGGCGATTTCAGCGCGCGGCACAATCGCACCCCAGATCCCTTCCGGAACATCCGCCCTATGAGCGAGCATCACGATGTGCATGAGCTCGGGCACGATCGTCTCCGCGAACGTCGCATGCAGCTTCGCGAAAAGCTCCTCGCGCGCCGCCGCGTCGGACTGCACCCGATTCCAGTTCTTCAGATGGAGCCGGATACGATCGACGATCTTGAGCGAAGAGCCTCCATGCCCGTATGCCGCCATCGCCATGAGAAGGTCGTTCTGCGCCTCATCGAAAGTAATGTGCTTTTCCCGCCGTCGCTTGAGCATACGGCGACCGTGAAATACCACCCAGACGCCGACGAACGCGGCGACTGCCGCCCCGACGGTCAGCGGCCGCCAATGGGCGAACGCTCGAGCCAAGATGGGTGTCCGCTTCAGAATCATGATATGAATGGAGTCGCGGCTTGTTGCGGCGACATGGTTCTTTCCATTGAAGGAGACGGGAAGAGCGTCGCCCAGCTTGTCGAACGAACGTTCAGCTATTTTCGTGCCGTTACAATCATGCACAGACAGCTTGTTTTCCAGGCGGCAGAGGATCTCCGGCACTCCATCATTCGTCAGATCTCTCACCCCGATAATCTTGAGCCTTGTACCGAGTGCGTTTTTGGGAGGCGTATTGATAGCCCGGATCGTGAGGTCATGGTTGAGGATGACGATCTCTCCATTGATTCCGGAGATGAGCACCTCCGGATACCCGTCGCCGTCGAGATCCGCCGTACAAATCGACCTCCCGGACCTCGGTAGTGAAACGGCGGAGAGAGCCGCTCCGTCACGGTTCATGGCCGCTGCAATCCACGGCGCCTTTTTCCTCGGGTAAATGGAATCGAGCGGCGACAGATACCGAAGAAGGAGCACCTCGTTTTGCCCGTCGCAGTCGAGATCGGCGATCGCAGGATAGCTTCGACCCGAAATTCCCGTCACTTCCTTCTTCCAGATGAGGCGACCGTCGCGCTCGTCGAGACAGAAGAGATAAGAAAAGTCGTCGGTCATCCCGTCGTGCGAGATACCGTTCGATACGGCCGCCGTCGTAAGGAAAACGCGCGGAGTATCCGTGCCGGAGTGGTCGCATACCAGGGCCACGCTCATGGCCGCGAAGTGGAAATCCCACATTTTCCGTCCCGTGGCCGCATCGTATGCGACGAGCGAGCGCGAGAGGTTTTCGTATCTAACCGGATTATTTCCGATGAAGAGCGTCGCGCTCCCGCCCTTCTCCGCGGCGGAGCACCCGAGGAAATTGATCTTATTTCTCCGTGCCCCCCAGTCTTCAATCTTCTGCGGCCCAAGCAAAGGGCCGATGGTATAGAGAGGCACCGACGGCCCCGCCGGCGAGAACCAGTCGTGGCAGGACAGCATCGATCGTTTGGTTTCTTCCGTGCATACGAAGAACTCGGGACGCCCGTCGCCATTCGCGTCCGCGACAAATCGGGTGCTTCCCGGCCCGCGGTATACACCCTCCCCCGCGAGAATCATCCTGTTTTCGTGAAACCGATACCAGAGGAGCCGGTCCAGTTCGTCGATAAGGAGATCGTCGTTCCCGTCGAGGTCTACATCGGCGACGAAGAAGGGCGATTTCGGGGCTATTCGCGCCACGATTGTATCTTCGAACAGGAATGGATAAGCGCGATCATTCAGACGCCGATCCTTGTCCGATCGCGAAATCGCATACAGCGTCACGAGCAGCCCGACCAGAAGGACGACCATGAGAGGAACAGCGAAGATGTGCAATCGGGGCATTTTCATAGGCGCTATTGCGGGCTGAGTTTTGGAATCGAGAGCAAGGATATCGCGTCATTCTAAGGCATAACACCAACGGCTGTCAACGAGGGAGCGCGGGAGCCGGTCGGTTTCCCGGCCGGCCATCGAACCCGGGCGCAAAATGCCCCCGGAAAGCGGACTCCCCGGGGGCAATTTGCAGCTGCTCAATTCTGCCGGCGATCGCCGGCGATCACCACTTTTCGTCGTATTTGGTGAAGAGATCGTCTCCCAGCTTCCAATAGGCATCGGTGATCCTGGCGCAAAAATCGGAGCTGTATTTCGTCAGGTATTCAATCGCCTTTCGCGGATCTTCCCGGTATAGCTTCAACGCCTCGTCGTCGATCCTTTTCTGCTCGTCGAACGCCTGCCGCCTGAACGGATCTCGCACCGCGTACAGGTCCTTTCTCATATCTCCCCATCGGTGAGCCGCGATGACGCTCACGCGGTTGAACGCCCACCACGCGCTCTCCTCCGTATAGGCGGGTCGCCCCCCCGGACCGCCGAGCTTCCACGAGGCGGGCAAATCGGCGATCCCGCAGTAGAGCGGCGCGTTGCACGTCGTCGCGGGATTGTCCCAGCCGAACCAGACGACGCCGCCGATCGGATCGGGCAGCCAGGCGCGGGACTGCGTGACGAGGAAGTAGACGCAATAGTAGCGGGCTATCGTGCGCTCCCCCATCTCGCCGAGAGCGCCGTTGATCTTCCAGAGCGGCATCTGATCGTAGTTCATGAACGGATTCGCGTACGGGCTCTTGACGTACTTCCCGTCGCCGTCCTTGACGAGCATGAACTTCGTCATGTCGTATTCGGTGCCCTCGTAGGTGTCCTCGAATATCTTCATGACTTCCTCGACAGAGACCTTCTTCTCCGGCTTGATCGAGAAGGGGAAGTTCTCCTGATTCGCGTCGAGCTTGAGCGAAGGGGCCAAGAGATCGTACACGCGCCACTCGCGCCGCCGCGCCCACATCGACGCGCGGTCGCCGTAGGCGTAGCAGAACTCGAACGGCTCGCCGCTCTTCGGATCCCAGAGCCCCATTTCCTCCGCCGTGCCGAACACGTTCTTCGAGGCCATGAAATTGGCTTTGTCCTTGAGGTCGATCCGGCGGATGCGGGCGCTGTTCGCGTTCACGCTTATCTGGTCGTCGGGAACGCGTTGGGCGGCCCAAACGGCGCCGACCTTCCCCTGCCCCGGTCCCACGACCTCGAACATCCAGACCTCTTTCGTATCCGCGATCGTGAGACATTCGCCGCCGTCGTTATATCCGTATTTCACGAGGAGCTCGTCGGCGAGCTCGATCGCCTCGCGGGCCGTGGCGCAGCGCTCGGCCATGAGGCGCGTGAGCTCGTAGAGATTGAACATCCCCCTGTCGCTCTTCATGACGTCCTTGCCGCCGAAGGTCGACTCCCCGATCGAAAGCTGGCGCTCGTTGATGCACGCATAGAATCCGTAGATGTACGCATATGTCTCGGCGACCTGGGGAATCGAGCCCGTATAGACGAGCCCGGTCGTGTCGCCGTAGCTCGCCATCAGATCCGTCTTGCGATAGATGCGGTTCATCGATCCCGGGGCGTGCTTCTGCCGGGGCACGACGTGCAGCCACGTGCGCCCGTCGTGGCTGTCGCACGTGTGCGACGTCATGACCGAGCCGTCGGCCGACGCGAGACGACCGACGGTGATCGTCGTGCAGCCGTCGGGGAGGTCCTTGGCCCGGCTCGCGGGCGGCGCGACACACAGGACGAGGATGAATACGGCCGCGAAAAGCGATCGCGACGCGATAGTGCGGGACATCATTGCAGGGCTCCTTGTGTTCGTGTCCTTCTGATCCGCTACGCTCCCATGGAAGCTCATTCGGTGTTTATAGCATATCCCCGCGGCCGGAACAAGGCCGGGCTTCCGATACCCGGCGCGGGGCGGGCAAGTCGAAAACCGCAAAATGGTCTTGCCTTGGCGGGCATTTGAATCGAGAATGAAGAGCGATATGAACAGCGCCGTTTTCGATCGCACCGATAGGGCATACCTGCTCATCCTGGCTCTCGTCACCGTGGCGATGCTGTTTCTCTACGGCCGGATCGACTACACGAACGCCGCGTTCAAGGAATGGGACTCCCTCATCTACCTCGAGATGGCGTCCGCCTCGCCGCGTCTCGACCCGTTGGCGCCCCGGCCCTTCGCGTTCCGGCTCCTCGGGCCGTACCTCGTCGGGCTGGTCCCGGGATCGACCGAGAACGCGTTTCTCGCCGTCGATCTCGTTCTCTCGCTTCTCCTCGTCTATCTTATGTACCGGTTCCTGCGATATTTCGGCCTGCGGCCGCCGTTCGCGTGTCTCGCGACGATTCTCTATATTTTCAACAAGCACTTCTTCGGCTTCACGTCCTGGAACTATTTCCACGTCAACGACATACTTACGAACATCCTCCTCATCGTCCTCTTATGGTCGATGATGGAATCGCGCTGGCTCCCCTTCGCGGCCGCGCTCTGCCTCGGCGCCGCGACGAGAGAGGCGGCGCTGATCATGATCCCGGTCGGCCTTCTGTATCTCGCCGAGAGGCGGCTTCTCGCGCGGGAGGGGGGAAGATTCGCCGCGGCGGCTGCGCCGGCCCTCGCCGTTTTCCTGGCCATCCGTCTCCTCGTTCATCCGGCGGCCGGCCCCACGCTCGCGCAGGCCGTTTCGGCGCACTGGACCAAGATCACCTCGCTCGAGCGCATGTACCACGTTCTCGTGAATCCATTCGTTCCTCTCGCGTTCGTGCCGGTCGTATTCTTCAGGCGCACCTTCGCGTTTCTCAAGGGACGCATTCATCTGCTCGCGTTCTTCGCTCTCGTGGCGGTCACGCCGTTTTTCGGCCATAACAACGAGCGCCTTCTCAACCCGGCCTCACTCGCGTTCTATCCGCTCCTCGGATTCATTCTCCAGGATTGCGTCTGGCCGAGCCGGGGCATGATCGCGCTCGTCCTCGCCGGAGGATATCTCTCGAGCCTCCACTGGCTCGTCGCCCGCTATCCGCTTCCGTCGCGCGAAGCGACCGCCGTTCTTTCGGGCGGATCGCTCGTCGTCGTCACCGCGGCGCTCGTCGTTCTTCAGGTTGTCAGGATGAGGAGAGGCGCCGCTCCGCCGGAAGGCTGAGAAGAAGATCAATCGTCGGCGGCGCCCCCGATGCGCATCATTTCCCCGGCGAGCGCGGCGCGATCCAGCTCCCGGCCGACGAGCGGCCCCTTCGCGAGCACGCTCTCCAGGCTTTCGAACGGCGGGCGGTCGTTCTCGTATATCACGCCGAGCGGTATCGTATCCCCCCATTCGACCGCGGTCTTCATGGCCGCGGACCAATCGGCCGGATCGTGATCGGCGCCCAGCTCGCGGCAGCGCTTCTTGTACCAGGCGAACGTGTTCACCTTGTTGAACGAGACGCAGGGCTGGAGCACGTCGATCACGGCGAGCCCGCGATGGGCGATTCCCCGCCTGATCATTTCGGCGAGGTGATCGACGTTCCCCGTGAAGCTTCGCGCCACGAATCCGGCCCGCATCGCGACGGCGACGGCGACCGGATTGAATCGCTCGAGGATGACGCCGCCGGGCTGGGCTTTCGTTTTCGTGCCCTCTTCCGACGTCGGGCTCGCCTGCCCCTTCGTGAGACCGTAGATCTGGTTGTCGTGCACGATCATCGTCACGTCGACGTTGCGGCGTATCGCGGCGAGGAAGTGATTCCCCCCCTCTCCGTAACAGCAGCCGTCGCCGCTCTCGACGAGGACGGCGAGATTCGGACTCGCGAGCTTCGCGCCGGTGGCCACGGGAAGCGAGCGCCCGTGGAGGCCGTTGAAGAGGTTCGCGTTGAGATAGTGCGGCGCCTTCGCCGCCTGCCCGATGCCGCTCACGAAGAGCACGTCGCGCGGGGCGAGGCCCGCCGAGGCGAGGCCTTTCTTCACTCCCTCGAGGAGCGCGAAGTTGCCGCAACCGGGGCACCACGCCGTTTCATACGTTCCATAATCCTCGATCGATACCATACGTGCGCCCTCAGACGCTCAACGCGCGCAGAATAAATCCGGGCGTAATGTGAAGCCCGTCGTAGCGCGAGACCCTCTCCTCGATCTCGAATCCCGTTTCGCGGCGGATGAGCCGCGCGAGCTGACCCGAAGCGTTCCCCTCGACGCAAACGACGCTCCCCGCGCTCTCGAGCCGGGCGATGAACTGTTCCGGCACGAGCGGCCACACCTGGTTGAAGTGGAGTGTGGCGACGTCGACTCCCCTCGCCCTGATGGCGGCGGCAGCCTCGCGAACCGATCCGCGCGTCGAACCCCACGAGACGAGGAGCAGCTCCGGGCCATCGCTCCCCTCGTACGCGGGGGGAACGACCTCCCGTCTCAACCCGTCGAGCTTCCTGAGTCTCTTCTCGACCATCGCCTTTCGAACGGCGAGATCCTCGGTAAGATGGCCGTCCTCGGTGTGCTCGTCGCTGTCGGTCACGACGAGATGAGCGCTCGCGCCGGGAAGGAGCCTCGGGCTCACGCCGCTGTCGGTCCTCGCGTGGCGCCGGTACGGATCCTCGATCGAAGCGGGGTCGGCGCCCGGCTTCACCTGGTCGAGCCCCGAGATGTCGAACGGCTCGATCGAACGGAAGCTGTCGGCGAGAAACTGATCGGTGAGAATGAAGACGGGGCTCTGGTACGCCTCGGCGAGAAAAAGGGCCTTCCGCGCGAGATGGAAGCAATCCTCCACGCTTCCCGGGGCGAAGATCGCCCGCGGGAATTCTCCGTGCCCGGCGTAGAGCACGAATTCGAGATCCGCCTGCTCGGTGCGCGTCGGAAGCCCGGTCGCGGGTCCGGGTCTCTGCGCGACGACGACGACGACCGGCGTCTCCGTCATCCCCGCGAGACTCACCCCCTCGACCATGAGCGCGAAACCACCGCCCGAGGTCGCGGTCAAGCTCGGCGCCCCGGCGAACGACGCCCCGATCGCCATGTTGATCGCGGCGATCTCGTCTTCGGCCTGCTCGACCACGATCCCCATGCGATCCGCCATGCCGATGACCGTGAGCGGTATCGACGTCGCCGGCGTCATCGGATAGTACGAAACGAACCGGAGACCCGCGGAGACGGCGCCGAGGGCGAGCGCCTCGTTCCCCTCGAGCATGATGCGCCGGGGACCTTCCCGGGCGGCCGGAAGCCGGCGAAAGAAGGATTCCTTTCCCGAGCACCACGCGATCGCTTTCGCGAGCGCGTCCCGGTTCCCTTCCGCTTTCTCGGGATGCTTCGCGCCGAAAACCCCGTCGACGATCTCCGCGGCCGCCTTTTCCTCGAGCCCGAGCACGGCGCAGACGACGCCGAGAGCGGCGGTGTTCTGTAGAGCGGCCGGGGCGAGATCCTTGAACGGCACGCGGAGACACCGGTCGTCGCCGTCGCAGAAGGATTCGTCGGCGATGACGAGCGCCCCCGGCGAGAGATCGGGGAGGTGCAGCGCCACCGTTGCGTCGTCGAGCGCGACAAGAACGTCGATCTCCTCCGCCGGCGCCTCGATGTCGTCGGGGCTCACGCGCACCTCGAAGGTGTTGTGCCCCCCCCTGATTCTCGACTGATAGCCTTGCGTGACGACGATCCGGTAGCCCTCGCTCACGAGAATACGCAAGAGAAGCCGGCCGACCGTCACGAGCCCCTGGCCGGCCTCTCCGCCGATCACGACGTTGGTCGATCGAACCGTCATCGTCATCCCCCTGTCGGGCGACCGCCGCTCTCGCAGGCGGCCGCCGCGCTCCGGGCGCGCCTTACCCGTGGAATTCGCGCTTCCCGAGCTGCTTGTCGAGCATGACGAGCCCCGAGCCCGAGTCCTTGATCCTCCCGAGCATCTGAACGATCTTCGAGGTCGAAGCCTCCTCCTCCACCTGTTCCTTCACGAACCAGTCGAGGAGCACCTTCGCGGGATAGTCCGACTCTTTCTCGGCCAGCTTGTAGAGCCCGTTGATTTTGCTCGTGATGAACTTTTCGTGCTCGTAGGCCGCCTTGAACGCGTCGAGCGGCGACGTCCATTTCATCTTCGGCTTGTCGATCGCGTCGAGCTCGATCCGCGCGTCCCGGTCGCGAAGATGATCGAAGAACTTCATCGCGTGCGCCTCTTCCTCCATCCGCTGGACGCGCATCCAGCCCGCGAATCCGTCGAGGCCGAGCGAAATGAAATACGCGGACATCGAGAGATAGAGGTATCCGGAATATATCTCATGATTGATCTGCTCGTTGAACGCGGCATGGATCTTTGTGCTGATCATTCGCTATCACATTCCTTTCCAGAGGCTGTGAAGATTGCAGTACTCGCGAGCCCAGACCTGCTTCGCCGTTATTTTGAAGACCGCCTCGGGCGCCTCTCCCGGCTTGAGGAATTTCCGGTACGCCTCGCCGTCCGCGACGAGCTGGATCCATTCGATGTAATGCTTCTCCTCCATCGGATGCGGCACGGAACCCACCTTCACCTTGTAACCGTCCGCGGTCTTTTCGATCACGGGAACATGCTTCTCCTTCGCCGCGTCGGTCGTGTTCTCCTTGAGAAGCTTCATCGGTTCCCCGCAGCAGACGAGCTCGCCGGCTCCTCCGTGGAGCACCTCGACGATGTTCCCGCACTTCTCGCACTTGTATATCTCGAGTTTCTGCGCCATTGGAATCTGCCCCCTTTCACGATCTCTCGAAACATGAGCCGCTCACATGAGTCATCGTACTCCATTGAGACGGCCCGATCAATAGTTCTCCCCGAGGATCTCGAAATGCGCCCGTGGATGCGCGCACGCCGCGCAGACCTCGGGAGCTTCCTTCCCCTCGTGGAGATAGCCGCAGTTGCGGCAGCGCCACACGACCTTGGCGTCGCGCTTGAAGACGACACCCTTATCGATATTCGCCTTGAGCGCCAGGTAGCGTTTCTCGTGCTGCTTCTCGGCGACCGCTATCGACTCGAAAACGCCCGCGATGTCGCCGAAGCCCTCCTCCCGGGCGATCTTCGCGAAGCCGGGGTACATCTCGGTCCACTCGTAGCGCTCGCCCCCGGCGGCCTCGCCGAGATTCTCGGCCGTCGCGCAGATGATGCCGGCGGGGAACTTCGCCTGAACCTCGACATCCCCGCCCTCGAGGAACTTGAAGAGACGCTTCGCATGCTCTTTTTCCTGATTCGCCGTTTCCTCGAAGATGGCCGAGATCTGCTCGTACCCCTGCTTCTTCGCCTGGCTCGCGAAGTAGGTGTACCGGTTGCGCGCCTGCGATTCCCCGCAGAACGCCGTGAGCAGGTTCTTCTCCGTTTTCGTGCCCTTGAGCGACATCGTTCGCTACCTCCTTGCGTGAGTGTGTGTGCCTTTACCGATCGATGATCCCCTTGACCTTGTAGCCAAGCGATTCGACGGCCCTCGCGAGCCGCGCCTCGTCGAAGCCGTTCCCGGCGACCGTGGCCTCGCCGCGCCCGAGATCGACCTCGGCGGATACGACGCCCACGCTCTCGAGGAGCGCGCGCCGCACCGCGGTCGCGCAATGGTTGCACGTCATGCCTTCTATCGAAATACGGATTGTCCGGCCGGTCCCGCCCGTTTCAACGACCGTTCCGATCTTCGCCGGCCGGATGAACGCATACCCGAGAACCGCAAGAAGCGCGAAGGCCGAGATCGTGTTCACGAAACCGGGAAGCATCCAGTGCGCGTGCGCCATCGAGTGAGCCCCGCTTCCCCGGAATACGGCGTCGAGAACGAGCCCCGCCGCGAGAGCGGACGCCGCCACCGAAGCGAGATAGATCCCCGCGATCCGCTTGCCCATGATCTTCCAGACGGTGGTGATGGTCGCGGCGTTCGTGGCGGGACCGGTCATGAGGAACACGAGCGCCGCCCCGGGCGAGGCGCCCTTCATCATGAGCGCCGCGGCGATCGGCACGGAGGCCGTCGCGCACACGTACACCGGTATCCCGACCGCCATCATGACGAGCATCGAGAGAATGCCTCCGCCGAGGACTCCCGCGAAGAAATCGTCAGGAACCGCCGCCGAGATGGCGCCCGCGACGAGAATGCCGACGATGAGCGCCTTGTGTATGTCGCGCGGAAGCGCGACGAAGCCGTACCTGACGGCGCGCATCGGGCCGCCCCCGCGATTCTCGACCCCGTTGCAGCATTCCGCCTTGCAGATCGGATGTTCCTCGGCGGAAGCGCCCTTCTCATATCCGAAGATATTCACAAGAACGCCGCCCATAATCCCGCTCAGGAACGCGACGACGGGCCTGAAGACGGCGAACAGGGGACCGAGAAGGCTCAGCGTGACCATGATGCTGTCCACGCCGGTCTGGGGCGTCGAGATGAGAAAGGACGTCGTCGCGGCCGCGCTCGCCCCGTGCCTGCGCAGCGAAGCCGCGACCGGGATGACGCCGCACGAGCAGAGAGGCAGCGGCACGCCGAAGACCGCAGCCTTGAGCACTTGCCAGAAGCCCCGCCCCCCCAGATGGCGCTCGACCGTCTCGGGCTTCACGAGCACCGAGAGAATCCCCGCGACGAGAAAGCCGAAGAGGAGAAACGGCGACATCTCCCTCAGCGTCGACCAGACGGAACGGCCGAATTCAACAATAAATTCCTGCACGATCCTCCTCCGTTCCGCCCCGCAGTATGCCGAGCCGGGTCAACGCAAAATCGTATTTCACCGGGTCCTCCGGCGAGATCTCGCCGAACGCCGCGGTCACCTCGCGCGCCGCCCGAAAATCGGCGGCGTGCCGTTTCGTAAGACCGAGCCTCGTCGCGATCCGGTGCATGTGCGTATCGAGCGGCACGATGAGCATCGCGGGCGACACCCCGCTCCAGCCTCCCGGATCGACGGCGTCCGAACGGACCATCCAGCGAAGAAAGAGGTTCAACCGCTTGCACGCGCTCCCCGATTCCGGGGACGGGAGAAGGCACTGCCGGTAGCCGCCGGACCTCTCGAAGAGCGTGCGCGCGAATCGCCCGGCGGCCGGGCCCATGTCGGAATCGCTCCGCTCGAGCTTCGCCAGAAAAAGTTCCCCAAGCGAACCATACTCTCTGATCGCGCTCCCCGCTCCGGCGAGAAGCGACGCCACATCCCGCCCCGTGATCCAGCGATGTCTGAATCCCCTGAAATCGAGCTCGAGATCCGACGGCGAAGCAGCGGCAACCCGATCGGCGGGGCCGGCGCCGAGAATCCCGATAACTCGCGCGACGCTCGCCTTGATCTGTTTCACGTTCCCGAAGGCGAGCGACGAGGCGATCAGCGCGACGATCTCTCTATCGCCCGCGCTATCGAAACGGTGCACGAATTCGACCGGATCGGACACGATATAGCGCCGATCGTTATACTTCAGGTACAGCAATTCCAGCTTCCTCCGGTCCAGCGCGCCCACCTCAACGCCTCCCGGATTTTTTCCCGCACGCGGGACAGACCCCGAGATACTCGACCCGCCGTCCGAGCACGCGGTACCCCGTCCCCTTCGCGACGCGCGCGTCGCATCTCGCGAGACCGGCGCCGGCCGCCAGATCGTCGATGCGTCCGCACGTGACGCAGCGTATGTGCCGGTGATCCCCCGTATCGGCGTCGAAACGCCTCTGCGATCCCGCGGCTTCCAGCCTCTGTATGACGCCCTCGCGCGAGAGCGTCTCCAGGTTCCGGTACACGGTGCCGAGACTGATCCGGGGAAGCCGTTTTCTCACGCGCCCGTACAGCTCGTCGGCGCTCGGATGCGTGCACAGCTTCTTGAGCTCGTCGAGAATCACTTCGCGTTGTTTCGTCTTTCGCACGCGCCACCGGCCTTATTCTTGATAATAGTAATTATTACTAATAATATATTCGCGGCGATCTTGTCAAGGGTTTTTCATGCGCCGGAGAACATGCGCGGGAGGGCGCGTTCGATCGGTGACCGGGGGATGGCGTCGCGGGAGACCGGAGGCGTGAACTGCCGGATCAATGCGCCGTTCATCTCACCGGTAGATCATTTTCACGCTTCCCCAATCGACGGCTATGGTCCCCGTGCGGGTGAGCGGCACGATCTTCCGGACGTCGAAATAGCTGCAGGGCCGGGCCAGCGTTCCCGTAGCAGAGGCCGGAGAAAGACCTTCCCGTAGACGAGCACCCGCTGTCCGGCGAACGCGCCCAGAGTCGATCGAATCCGAAACGAGGTAGCATTCCACAAGCGAAAGCATCCAGGTTGAGGCGAAAGGAGCCGCAGAAACAGATCGACACATCGGGTTGCGGAACGTCGCTCAACAGGCCGACGAGCGTTTCGGCGCCCGTCATCGGCGCCGGAAAGAGCCGTCGCTCGGGGAACAATGAGCAGGATGCCCGCGAAGAAACGCGAGCGAGCACGATCCGTTTCATACGCCGATCCACATCCTGCGAGCAGGTCGGGGGCTTCCCGCGCGACGCGCGGGAAGCCCCCGTCGCTGCTACCGCAAGAGCACCATCTTCTTGGTGATCCGTTCCGTCCCGCAGACGAATCTGTAGAAATAGATGCCGGATGTCACCTTGCGCCCATTGTCGTTGGTGCCTTCCCAACGGAACGCATGGGTGCCGGGCTTGATGGCGCCCTCGTGGAGCGTTCTGACGAGCTCTCCTTTCACGTTGTAGATCCGGAGCTCGGCGGTGCCGCTGAAGTTCGCGGGCACGCCGACCTGGATCGTCGTGACGGGATTGAACGGGTTCGGATAGTTCTGCGAAAGGGTGATCCCATCCGGGATCTCGGGCGTCTCATCCTCTTTCGCGACATCCGCCCCGACGTCGTCGTCACCGTCGTGAGCCAGTTCAGCGCGCGATTGAGGACATTCGCCCGGATCGCGGGATCCGTGATGTAGCTGAACTGGAACGCGAAGTAGACCGACGCGTGGTACGCGCCGACGTAGCGTCCGGCCGCGGCCGAGTCGGGCGCGGCGGGGATCATCGGCCATACCCCGTCGTACTCCTTGCCTTCCTTGTAGTAGTAGGCACGGAGCTCTTCCTCGCTCTCTACGTTGCCGAGAACGGTGGTCGACGACAGGTGGTACTTGTAGATGATCTGGGCGCCCGGATAGATCGTCGAGAGCTTCAGCTCGTCGGGATAGGTTCCCGTGATCGCGAATCTCTCGCCGTTTCCGATCGGATCGCCCGGCAACGCTCCACAGCCACCGGTAGGTCGTTCCGGGATCGTCCTTCACGTAGGCCATGCCGGTGTACTTCTCCATGAACGGTTCGCGGCGCGACGATCCGTAGGACATATCCCGTCCCCAGAACACGATCTGCTGCTTCGCGCCGTCGTTCTGGTCGAGGAAGCTCGGTGAGCAGCGCGATCTGGTTCGTGTCGAAGTACCAGCTCTCGTCCACGATCACGCCCGCGTAAGCGTTCAGCATCGCGAGCGTCGGGATTCCCTGGCTGTCCCAGTTCCACGTGTCGCAGGTCTTGCCGATCGCGGTGAACGCGTCGACATAGGTCTGCGCGGGCGTATTCGAACCGCCGCCCAGGATCACCAGGTAATCGCCCGACGGCATGATGCTGAACTGGTACACGGAGGCCGGCGCGCCGCGGCGGGATCGAGGCCCGTATTGCCGACGCGTTGTCGGTCGCCGCGAGGTAGAGCTTGATCCGCGTGCGTGACGGCTGTCCGGGGATGTTGCCGCCGTACTCGTCGGCGACACCCGTCGGCGCCATCGCGACCGGCGTCCAGCTCGCGCCGTTATCGGTCGCTGTAGTACATACGTCACCGAGGCGAGACCCGAGAGCGCGTCCATGACCTTCGTCTTGACGACGTACGGTCCGACGGTATCCCAGCGTGCTGGCCGGCACGGTCGTCGAGACGAACTGCGGCGGATCGGTATCCGCGCGACCCCGGCGATCATGACGTCGTCGACGTACCAACCCGGGATACTGGAACGAGCCGTCGCTTCCGAAATGGAACCGGACCTTGACGGACTGACCGCGGTACGCGGTGAGGTTGACGGTCACCTTGTGCCAGAAGTTGCCCGTGGTCGGTTCCCGTGAAGATCGGCTCGAGCGGAATGCCGGCCGTCGTCGACTTGGAGGTTCCGTTGTAGCCGACGTCTCGGCGTGAGCAGCGTCCACGGTGGCGCCGCCGTTCGTGGAGATCTTCACGTTGCCGCCGTCGTAGTTGAGCTCGTTCGCGTACCACTGCCAGAAGGTCAGCGTCGCGTACGGAGCGGAGGTCGGCACCGTAACCGCCGGGCTCTCGAGCTTCGAGTTCGAGCTCACGGAGTAGTTCGCCGCGAGCTTCGTTCCCCAGAGCTTCGTGCCCGAATGCGCGGCGGGCGGGCCGATCGTCGCCGTGCCCCACTCCCAGTCGGGTCCGGCTGCGGCGAAGTCTCCGCCGGAGGCTTCGAAGTCCCACGCATAGTAGTCGACGATCGCGAACGTATGGTAGCCGGCCGCGGGATGGCGGCCCATGTTGGGCACCGCGGCCAGGTCGCGCGCGGTGATGTAGTAGTTGAACACATCGCCGACGACGGCAGGGCCGGGGATCGCGGCCTGGTACACGTCGCCGCCCATGGCGGTCATCGCGACCGTCACGTTTGCGCCGCCGTTCTTGTTGTACGTGGAGGAACACGCCGGCCGGATCGACGCCCGACGTTGTCCGTGATCGTCGCCGTGACGAGATACGGACCCGCGAGCGTCGGCGAGTTGCCGAGCGGCGCGTGAACGATCTCGGGCGGCGTGATGTCGGTCGTCACGCGGAAGATGTGCTTGTCCGCGGGAGCGCCGGCAGGATGATAGCTCGTCGTGCCGTCCAGGTTCGTCGCGCTCAGATAGTACTGCACCGTCGTGCCGTTCGGCTGCGCGGGAATGTACGCGCGGTACTCGTTCGGCGCGCCGGTGGGCGTCATCGCGACCTGGACGGGACCGGAGCCGACGTCGTACACGAGATGAATGCGCGTCGGATCGAGGGTCTCCGAATAGACCTGCGCGACCACCGCGTACGGATTAGTCGACATCCTCCGTGTCGTGGAGCGGCGCATGGAGGATGTCCGGCGCCGACAGCCACGCGATCGTCCGGCCCATGACCGCCGCCCGGCGTTCGGGCTGCTGGATGTAGTACAGGTTGAAGGCGAAGGCGACGGAACGGTAGTTCGTCGAGTTGTACTTGATCGCCGCCGCCGCGTCGAGACTGATCGGCGCATGCGGAACGACGCCGTCCCATTCCTTCGCTTCCTTCTCGTACTCGCCCTGCAGCTCGCTCCGGTCCCTTGGCGGTGCCGGTGCCGGTGTACTGGAACACGATCTCGCCGCCCGGATAGGTCGTCGAGCGCTGCCATTCGTCGGGATACGATCCGGCGATGACGAAGCTCTCGCCCGCGCCGATCGGATCGCCCGGATACCCGGTGACCTGCCAGTAGTTCGGGTTATCCTGAACGTAATTGACGCGCAGGTTCTGCTCGAGCCAGGGACGCGTCGTCGAGTTGTAGCCGAGATCGCGGCCCATGAGCACGAGGCGTTTCTTGGCGCCCTGCGTGCCCGCGGCGAGATACGCCGCGAGGCCGGTCATCTGGTCGGTCGTCAGCCCGCTCGGCTCGTCGACGAAGATGTACTTGTAGAGGATCAGCTTGTCCGTCGTGAGCCAGCCCTGGGTCGTACGGTTCCAGTAATCGGCGTCATGCCCGGCCGTCGCCAGAGCCTGCTGGAACATGGCGAGCGAGGTGCCCGAAGTCGAGCCGCTCACCACGACGAGAATCGGCGAGGAGGGCATGATGCCGAACGAGTACAGCATCGCCGGCGCGCCCGCCGGATCGACCGTCTCGTTCGCTGCGGACGAGGAATCGACCGCCTTCACGTAGAACTTGATCTTCGTGCCGCTCGGCTGGCCGGGGATCGCTCCGCTGTAGAGCGTTCTCCGCGCCGTGCGCCATCGACACTTCGGTGAAGGTGAGGCCGTTGTCGACCGTGTAGAAGAGCGACACCGCACGCCACGCCCGACAGCACATCCGTCACGTGGGTCGTGATGGTGTACGGTCCGGCGGTGTCGAAGGTGCTTCCCGGCACGCGTCGTCCCGCTGATCGTCGGCGGGTAGTCGTCGGTGTCGGTGCTGCGGATCATGACGTCGTCGACGTACCAGCCGGACTTGTACACGCTCCCGTCGCTGCCGAAGTGGAAGCGGACCATGATCGACTGGCCGACGTACGCGGAGAGATCGAAGATCTCCTCCTGCCAGAACATGTTGGTCGTTCCCATGAAGCAGGGCTCGCCGGGGATCCCCGCGTTCGACGATGCTCGCCGTGCCGTCGTATCCGCCGATCGGCGTGACGAGATTCCACGTCGCGCCGCCGTCGGCGGAGATCTTCACGTTGCCGCCGTCATACGTATTCTCCGTCTCGTACCAGTGCCAGAACGTGAGAATCGTATACGGCTTGCTCGCCGCGATGCGTGATCGTGCGGCGCGTCGAGCGTGGCGTTCGCCGAGTGTCGGATAGGTCGTCGCGAGCATGGTCGCCCACAAGTTCACGCCCGAATGCGCGGCGCCGGGACCCGTCGTCGGCGCGCCCCACTCCCAGACGTCGCCCGTCTGGGCGAAGCCGCCGTCGTCAGGCTCGAAATCCCACAGGAAGTACTCGACGATTTCGAAACGATACGCTCCGGTCGATGGCATAGCGGCGTCACATTGCCCGCGTACGCCTCGTCCATGGCGTAAATCCAGTAATCGAAATAGTCGCCGACCTCCGCCGGTCCCGGAATGGCCCCGTGGTAGCGCCCGTCGCTCAGGAGCTCCATCCGCTGACGGTGCGCCGTCCCGCCGTTCTTGGCGTACATGAGGTACACCGATTCCACGCCGATGTTATCGGTGACCTCGGCGTAGATGTGATAAGGGACCCGCGAGGTCGTTCGTGTTGCGGAAGCGGCATGTGCGTTACGACCGGATCCACGGTATCCCACGCCACGCGGAAGGTGTGCCGCGTGCCGGGGGCGCCCATGGGATGCGTCGTGACGTGCCCTTCCAGGTCGCTCGCCGTGATGTAATACGCCACTTCCGTCCCGACCGCTTGAACCGGGATAGAAGCCGCGTACTCATCGGCGGCGCCGGTCGGCGTCATCGCTACGCTCATGTCTCCGGCTCCCGCGTCGTATACGACGGCGAAGGTGGCGGGATCGAGCGCGAAGTAGTCCGAGGTGATAACCGCGCCGACGCGGTACGGATGCTCGGTGTCTTCGGTGTCCCCGAGAGGCGTATGGGCGATCTTCGGATAGCCCTGGAGCCAGTCGAGAATCCGGTCCATGAGCATGGTGCGCGTCGTCGCGTCGGCGACGGCCTCGAACCCGAAGGCGAAGTACACGAGCTTGTACGTTCCGTTCTCGAACGTGAGACCGGCGGTACCGGAGCTCGTGATGGCCTCCGGCGAGACGCCGTTCTTCACGACCTCGTTCGCGGTCGCGGACGCGGCCGGAACGCTCGGATCGTACACGAACGCCGCCGTCGCGGATGCGATCGGGTTGATCTCGGACGGATAGGCCTGGTTGTTGGCGCCCGTCCCGCCCTTGATCTCGAACGTGAATCCGTACCCGACGGCGCTCGCCGGCGACGCCGATCACTCCGCCGAGGCCGACGTCGTCCTGCACGTACGCGGCGTGCAGGTAGTTGGCGTAAAACGCGGTTGTGTCCGATATCGTAACCGATATCCTGGCCCGTCATGAAGAGCCTTCCGCCCCCGTCGAGGTAGGCGGAGATCTCGGCTATATCGGCCGTCGTCAGGGTGGTCGTGTAATCGTTGCCGGTGAGCCAGATGACCGACTCGAAGAGCGCCATCGTCGCCGCGTTCGGCGGCGCGCTCACCGTGAGATACGACCTGCCCGATCCGATGACGGCCTGCTCGAAGTAGGTCTGGAAATCCTTGCCCGCGTCGTCGTCGACGATGAGGACCTGCGCGCTCCTGAGGGCGACATCGAGCGCCGTCGTCGCGCCCTCAGCCACGGCGATGCCGTTCCTCGTCGTCATGGGATACGGGAAGGCCGGATTGAAGACGAGGTCGTACGTCCCGACGGGAAGGGTGATGCTGTACTCGCCCGTCGCGGGATTCGTCGACGTCGAGAGGACCGGATCGCCGAGATACTTGATCGTGATGCCGGCGGCGATGCCGGCGTCCGTCTCGAAATCGGTCACGAATCCGGCGATGACGCCCGACGGAAGCTGGTTGAGCGTCACGTCGAGGGTCGTCGTCACGTCGGCTGCGATGGACACGGTCGTCGTATAGGCATCGTAGCCGAAACGGCTGACCTGCACGGAATGATCCCCGGCGACGGCCTTGAGCATGTAATGGCCGGTCGCGTCGGAGAACACCTGCTGGCCGGTATCGGTGAGCCGTATCTTCGCCCCTTCGACCGTTCCGCCGCCGCTGCTGGAGATCGTTCCCTCGAGGGTGCCGATCCCCGTGAGCGCGGCCGATACCGCCGCGAAGGCGTTGACGCGACCCCAGCCATAGTTGTTATCCATGCCCGGATCGCCGCGGTCGATGGCGGTCTGCTGCAGGATCAGTTTCGTCTGCTCGACGGTGAGCGTCGGGTTGGCCTGGAGCATCAGGGCCACGGTGCCCGTCAGATGGGGCGCGGCCATCGAAGTGCCGCTCCAGTCGCCCCGCCCACGTCCCGCCCGGAAGAGACGAGAATATCATCACGCCCGGGGCGGAGATATCCGGCTTGATCCAGGTGCCGACGTACGGCGCGTAGTTCCACGTCACGGGACCGCGGCTCGAGAAGCTCGCGATCACGTCGAGGCTGTCCGTCGCGCCGACGCCGTACGCGCTGGGAACGTTTCCGGGGCTTCCCGTCGTCGACGCGTTCGGCCCGCTGTTGCCGATAGAGAAGCTCGGGAATACGTTCGCCGCGCACATGTTGTCGGTCGGAGCGACCATCTCCGAGTAGGTCCCGGTCCCGCCGAGCGACATATTGACGACCTGGGCGCCGTCGTTCGTCGCCGGATTGTTATCGGGATCGATGATCCATTCCATGCCGCCGGCCACCTGGGCGAACGTGCCGCTCCCGCCCGGAATGACGAGGCCGTGCATGAAGCGGGCTCCCGGGGCGACGCCGATCGCGTAGCCGCTTGCGCTGCCGCCGATCGCGGTGCCCGTCGTATGGGTTCCGTGCTGATCGGAGTCATGAGGTACCGTGCCCGGGATGACGTTGCCGTTCGCGTCGAACTCCGCCCACCCTCCCGGATAGGTCGGATCGGCGGGATTCAACGTTTTCATCTTGCCTGCGATGTCCGGGTGGGTGATATCGACGCCCGTATCGAGGCCGCCGACCACCACGCCGGTTCCGTTGATCCCGTAGGTGCTCCATACCTGCTTGGCACCGATTTTCCGGATGGAATCCCAAAGGGGCGCCGACTGCTGGAGCATCGCACGGCCGCCGTCACCGGGACGCGGCGGCAGGGTCACTGTGAAGTTGTCGAACACTTCGCGAACATCGGGCCGCGCGGCTATCTCCCTGATCACGTCGGGAGTGGCCTGCACGAGCACGAGGTTATCGATCCAGAATCGCCGGATCAGCTTGACCTTCGGCTTGACGGCGGACGTCGCGAGATACTGCGAGAGACCGTCCTGCGTCTGCCGGGAAACGGCGCGCAGCTCGCCGAACACCGCTTTCCTGTCGCCGCGGAGCGCCTTCACGTTAGCCACGGTGTTCATTTTCACGATCGCCGTCACGTATTCATCCGGCTTCGCAGCGGACAATTGCACTCCGAGCCCCGGTGCGATCTTGGCCTTGACCCCTTCGAGGGGATCGGCCGACTGCACCGAGGGGAGCAGGACAATGAGTGCAAGAAGTGCCGCCGCGCAGCTCAATAAGACCTTTCGGTGTATCATGACAAGTCCTTTCTCCGCGTGCCCGCGCGGGCAGCGGATACTATTGATGCGCTTGTAAAACGGTTTCTTCCAAACCCATTATCCCTTCTTTTTGTCCGGGTACCTGATCTCGAAGTAGTTGATCTGATAGTCCTCGACCTCGCCGAACAGGCACTCTCCCGCCGGGCTCACGTCGGCATCGTCATAGGAAACGGCTCCCCGGATCCAGAGCTTGGTCTCGTACTTCATCGCTCCGCCGCCGCATTGCTGCCCGACGGTGTTGATGCTCGGGATACGGAAACAGGTGAGGTACCATATCTCGAGAAACGACCAATTGTTGGGGAACCAGTTGCCGATGTTGACGCTCTCGCCGAGCACCCGCTCTCTTTGCCCCCAGGCCTTATCCTCGTTGTTGTCGACCCAGAGCGACAGAGTGAGATCGCGCGCAAACTCCGACTCGGACGCGAGACGCTTCGAAGGCTGCGGAATGCGAATCTTCCACAGAACGAGCGCGAGCTTGTGCGGCTGCCAGAGATTGCCGTTGATGAACCACATGCCGTCGCAGGTGATCGATGTCGCGCCGAGCTGCTCGAATCCCTTTTCCCAGATGACTGCCTGGGGATAGGGAGCGGGCGCCGGTCCCGGAAGGATCTTGGGAGCCGTGCACTGGAGGCCGTTCGTCAGCGCGACCTCTCCTGTTTTGAGGTAGGCCTGAACATTGACCTCCGCGGGCAGGTCCTTGGAAAACAGACGCACCACTTGTTGCGTGTTGATCGCTATGGGGTCGTCCTGCGCGTTGAGGGTCGATGCGAGGACCAGGGATACGAGGCAAACCAGAGAAGCAATCCGTCGTAACTTCATTTCGAAGTCCTCCTATCCTGATCTGCATTGCTCATCGCTTGGCTGCGTGAGCGATGCCGGTGATACGATTTAGTCCGATGCGACGATCACCTCCTCCCAGCCCCGGTGGAATACCGGGCATGAATAGAGCATCTCTAAATTTTATATTGGTGCTTACTCTTTGTCTTGCCGGTGATGCGAAAGGCACGGAGATGGAGCGCAACAGCTGCAAAGAGTCAAACTCCGAGCTTTCTCCCGTCGGGCTCTTTTTGGCAGGGTCCGGACGAGATCGCCCCATGTCGGGTGATTGGTGAGTCCTTCATTTTCCTGGGTTCGGGTGCGCGGATTGTATCACAAACAAAGCGAAAAGTCGGAGGTCAATGTTCGTCGGGGCATTGTTCCGCCGCGGGGCCGACGACCACCCCGGTCGTCGATGCGGCGACGATATATATTCTGTCGTTATTGCTCAGCGGATCGATGGGGACGATGAAGAAGCCTTTTTTCGTTTTGTTGTAGCCGAGAGACAGGCCGCACAGCACCTCCCCGTCCTTGAACGTGACCTTGATCTTGATCCCGTGAAGGACCGCCGCGTTGATTTCCTTGAAGCTCTTCTTTTCGTTGTAATCCTTGTTCCCGGTGAACGTCTTCACGAAGAATACCGCCTTGAGCTCCGGGACATTTATCTCCTGGCTGGTGCCTGCCCCGGAGGACGTATCCTCGATCAGATGGAAAAAGTCCTTTTCCGGCAGGAAGTCGTGCGTATACCCCTTGAGTAATCTTCCGTCGTTGAAACGAACCACGACTCTATTCCGCTGCGTCGGCATCGTTTCCACCTCTGTATAATTCTGACACCGCTATCATTTGCGGCCATTCCGTAAGAAATGTCAACCATTTCATGCGCCTCTCCGGCTCGTCGTCGCCGGGGAGCTGTTCTTCTGCGCCTGAATCGTTCGTCGGGATCGCGATCCGGTTCGAGGACAGGCCGAGTATTCGGTCTGTCCCCTTTTTTCGCCCGTTTTCTCGGCATTCCCGTTTTGGGGTGGCGCGGACACGGTTTTTCGTTCTATCATGTCCCCCATGGCGAAGACGATACCCGCATCGAGCTGAGTCTCGTCATCCCCGCGTTCAACGAGGAGCAAGCGATCGAGCCGTGCGTGCGCGAGGCGGACGGCGTGCTCTCGCGCCTCGGCACGCGCTACGAGATCCTCGTCGTCGACGACGGCTCGACGGACGGCACGTTCGAAAGGCTCCGCGCCCTCAAGAAGGACGTGCGAGCTCTTCGCGCCGTGAGATTCGCGCGAAACCGCGGCCAGACCGCCGCGATGGCCGCCGGCTTCGAGCACGCGCGCGGGGAGATCATCGTGACGATGGACGCCGACATGCAGAACGATCCGGCCGATATCCCGCGCCTTCTCGAGAAAATGGACGAATGGGACGTCGTCTGCGGCGTGCGCGAGGGGCGGCGAGACTCCTTCGTGAGAATTGCGTCCTCGAGAATCGCCAATTCGGTGCGGAACCGGCTCACGCACGAGAGCATCCGCGACGTCGGGTGCACTCTCAGGGCGTGCCGCGCCCGGCACATCCGTCGAATCAAGCTCTTCGAGGGAATGCACCGGTTTCTCCCGACGCTCCTCAAGCTCGAGGGCGCCCGGGTCGTCGAGATCCCCGTGAGCCATCGCCCGCGGACGAAGGGCGTGAACAAGTACGGCATCGGAAACCGCCTCTTCAAGGGGCTCCGTGACCTGTTCGCCGTGCGATGGATGCAGTCCCGCTACGTGAAGTACGAAGTGAAAGAGGAAATCGAATGATCATCGCCGACCTTTCCCCGAGTCTCTGGCACGAAGTTATCAGGAAATTCGCGAGCTGGTGGGTGGTGCTCGGGCTTATCGGCCAGCTCCTCTTCGCGAGCAGATTCGTCATCCAGTGGGTCGCCTCGGAGCGGAAGGGAAAGAGCGTCATCCCCGTGCCGTTCTGGTACCTGAGCCTCGGGGGAAGCGCGGTTCTCCTCATCTATTCGATCCACATCGCCGATCCGGTCTTCATCCTCGCGAATATTCTCAACAGCTTCATCTACATCCGCAATCTCATGCTCATCGGAAAGGAAAAGCAGGCGAGCCGTGAGGTCTGAGCGCAGAAACGTCCTCGTTCTCGTCGCTCTTTCGGCGATCCTCGGCTTCGCCTTCCAGGGCTCCCGCGGTCTCTATGAAACGACCGAGGGACGCTACGCCGAATCGGCCCGCGAGATGATCGAGACGGGAGACTGGCTCGTCCCCCGGCTCGACTACGCGCCTCACTGGACGAAGCCCCCGCTCGCATACTGGGCCATAGCGGGCGGAATGGCCCTCTTCGGAACGAACGAGTGGGGAGCACGTTTCGCGAACGCCGCGGTCTTCGTCCTGACGGTCCTCGCCGTGAGCGCGCTGGCGCGCGCCATGTGGAACGGCCGCACCGGCTTCGCCGCCGGCCTGATCTACGCCCTTTCCCCCTTCGCCCTCCTCGCGGCGAGCTCCGTGCACACCGATTCCCTCCTCGCGTTCTGGGAGCTCCTCGCGGTTCTCTGTTACTGGAAAGCGTACCGGGCGGACGGCCCGCGGAGCGCGAAGCGTTGGATCGTCGGGATGTGGGGACTCCTCGGTGTCGCTTTTCTCACGAAAGGGCCGCCGGCCCTCGTCGTTCTCGCCGCGATTCTCGTTTTCAGGATCTACCTCGGCGCCACGGGGAGAAAGGGCCCGGGGCTCCTCTCTCTCCCAGGCGTCGCGCTCATGCTCGCCGTGGGTTCGAGCTGGTATATCGTCGTCGCGGCAAGGACCCCGGGGCTCCTCGATTATTTTCTCGGCTCGGAAGTCTACGCGCGGATCGCGACGGCGAAGCACGGGAGAAATCCGGAATGGTACAAGCCGCTCTTCATATTCGTGCCGCCGCTCCTCTTCGGCGCGGGGACGGCGACGGCGGCGTGGATCGTGGAGCTCGCGAGGGATCGGGCGCTCTTCGGATGGTCGAGCCTCAAGCGCCTCCTGCGAGGCGACGAGCGGCTCGCCTTTCTCGCGCTCTGGCTGATCGTCCCGCTCGCCATATTCTCCCTCGCGAAGAGCAGGCTTCCGCTCTACGTTCTCCCGATCTTTCCCGCGGTGGCGCTCGCGACCGCGCGGGTGGCGCTCCGTGCGATCGAGCGGCCCGGCCTCGCGCGCGCGGCACTCGTCGCGGCGGTCGTCACTTCGGCAGCCCTCGTCGCCGTCAAGGGGGCAAGCGCGCGTTACCGCTCCGATCTCGACATGAAGGCGCTCCATGGCGCGTGCCGGGAAGCGAAACGAGGGGAGACCGCGTTCTTCCTCTTCGAATCGCAGGAGCTCTTCGGCCTCCAGTTCTACCTGGATGGACGCCTCACGAGGATCGCCGAGGAGCCCCTTCCCGCATGGGCACGGAGGAGCCTCGAGGCGATCTGCCATGAAATGCTCGCGGCGCCCAGGCATGAAACGTACGTCTTCATCGTCGCCGATCCCCGGCGCGGCGACGTCCTCAGAAAGAGGCTCGACGAGCTCGGGCTGCGCTGCGACGTCACGAGCTCGGGCTCCCGCTACGTGCTCTTCGCGTGCCGGGCTCCCTCGCCGTCGTCGAATCTCGCCGCGGCTGCGCTCTCGCGGACTGATATCCGGGAAACGGGCGGGCGGCCGTGACGATCAAGCGGCGCCCGGAGGATTTTCTCGTCGAGGAGATCCTCGCGCCGGCTGCGGCCGCGCGGCTTTCGGAAACGGCCGGCCCCGTCGTCCTCTACCGTCTCACGAAGCGCGGCCTCGGGACGATCGAAGCGCTCGAGCGCCTCGCGCCGAACCTCCGCGTGCCGCTCGAACGGATCCGCTACGCGGGGCTCAAGGACCGGCACGCGCTCACCGTCCAGCACGTCTCGATCCTGTTCCCGCGCGGCGGCGCTCCCCGCGCTCCCGATAACGTCGAAACGCCCGATTGGAAGATAGAGAGGATCGGACGGCTCGCGAGCCATCTCTCGGCCGAAGACGTCTCGGGCAACCGGTTTCGCATAACGGTGAGAGACCTTACCCGCCGGGAGTGCGAGCGCATGACGGACGCGAGGCGGTTCCTCGCGTCGCCGCTCGCCTCTGCCGGCCGGTCGCTCCGTTTCGTGAATTACTTCGGCGCTCAGCGATTCGGCTCGGCGCGCCACGGACGCGGATTCGCCGCGCGGCGGCTCATCGAGGGCGATTTCGAAGAGGCGCTCAGGCTCCTTCTCGCCGTTACGGATCGCAAGGATTCTCGCGAACGCAAGGGCGTCAAGCGGGCGATCGCCGCCGCGTGGGGAGACTGGGAAAAGCTCGCGAAGGAGCTTCCTCCCGGCCCCGAGCGCGCCGTCGTCGGGCGCCTCGCTGAGACCGGCGGAGATTTTCGTTCGGGTTTCTCCGCTCTCCCGCCCTTCATCCGGAGAATCGCGATCGAGGCCTACCAGTCATGGCTGTGGAACGCGGTCGCGCGGCGCCTCATCGCCGCTCGATGCGCGCCCCCCCTGATCGAGTTCCCCTCCCGGTTCGGCGATCTCGTTTTTCCCGGCGCCGCGGCAATCCCGGCCGATCTCGCCGGGACGTCCATCCCGCTCTTCGCCCCCGAGACGGCGCTCGAAGATCCATGGAGAAGCTCCGCCGAAGCCGTTCTCGCGGGCGAAGGAATCGCGCTCGGCGACCTTCGCATCCCGGGTCTTCGCAGTCCCTATTTCGGGGAGGTCTCGCGGCCGCTCTTCGTCGACGCCCTTGAATTCGTTCTCGGCCCGGTCGAGACGGACGAATCGAGCGCCGGCGCAAGAAGGTTCAAGCGTTTCGTGAGATTCTCGCTCCCGCGGGGTTCCTACGGGACGGTGCTCCTCGGCGCGCTCGGATCGCCCGGCGCTCAGAGCAATTTCCGGTAGATCACCTTGTCGTCCCCCGCGGAATAGAAATCCTTGAGGAGCGCGTCGAGCTCGTATCCGAGGGACAGGTAGAAGGCCCGTGTGTCTTCGTACTGGGCTTTATAGGAAGTGTCGATGTAGATGCGGCTCCCGCCCGCGGCCCTGATCCGTTCCTCGGCTTCGCGCATGAGCGCCTTGCCGAGCCCCCTTCCCTGATAATCGGGATGCACGGCGATCCAGTAGAGGTTGTGGCTCGATACCGTGCACGGAATCGGCCCGTAGCAGAGATAGGCGATCGTTGTCCCGCCGTGCTCGGCGAAGATGAAATGATACCCGCTCGCCGCGGCGCCCTTGGCGAGATTCTCGAGCACGAGCTCGACCGCGACGTCGACTTCGGACGGGGTGAAATAACCCGTCGCCGCGACGATTTCCCGCACCGTCTCGATGTCCCCGGGGCGCACGTCGCACCGGAACGGAATTTCGGGGAGCCTCTCCGGGTTTGTGCCCTTTTTCACCGCGCGATGCCTTTCCGGCGCTTGGCGCCAAAACATGTTTCTTCGATCGAGCGGCCCGCGTCGGGGAGCGGCGAGCCGCGCGGCTTGCGGATCGCATCCTCGAGGATAACGCGGATGACGGCGTCGTAGTCGAAGCCCCCCTGCTGCGCCGCAGCGATGAAACCCGAATCGGGAGAGATGCACGGATTCGCGTTTATCTCGAGGATGTACGGCCTTCCCCTGGGATCGACCCGGAAATCGACCCGCGCGTATCCGCTCAGGGCGAAGAGGTCCCACGCGTCGCGGCTGATGCGGCCGAGCTCCTTGAGGAGCTTCTCGTCTTCCGGTGGAAAATCGAAGCTCCGCGGCGTGCTCTGATACTCGATCGAGTCCTCTTCCCATTTCGCCTTGTAGTTCACTATCTTCGGCTTGTCCTTCGGATAATCGAGGAAGAGGATCTCCGCGACCGGGAGGACGCGCGGCCCGTCGGCGGTCGCGATGACGGAGATGTTGAATTCCCTGCCGTCGACGAACTCTTCGGCGAAACAGTCGCCGCGAAGGCGCGGCGCCCATTCTTCCATCATGCGCATGAGCTTCGGTTCATCCGCCTGGCGGACGACGACGTCGTCGTCCATGCCGAACGACGCATGCTCCCAGACGGCCTTGACGATGAAGGTCGCTTTTTTCCGCGAGCGGGCGCGCCTTTCGACGATCGGCGCCATTCCTCCGCCCGGCCACGGCCCCATCCAATCGGGGGTCGGAAGCCCCGCGGCCCTGATCCGCTCCTTCGCGAGAACCTTGTGGGAGGTGAGGAAGAGAGCTTCCGCGGGGGAGCCGGTATAGGCGACGCTCTTCGCGTCGAGAACCGCCGGCACGAGGAAAATGAGCCTTCCGTATCCGTCGAGACATTCGACGAGATTGAAAACCGCATCGGGCTTGAACGCGTCGAGAGCGCCGACGATGCGCCGCACGTCCAGATCGCAGGGCACCTTCACCGACTCGTGCCCGAGGCGGCCGAGCGACGAGGACACCGCTTCCAGCTGAACGAGAACGTCGAGCTCGTCCGTCTTCGCCTGCTCGCTGATTGCATTGAAGAGAATCGCAACGCGCATGACGGCCTTACGAGTGGGGGTGAGCCGCTTCGGGCTCCGTCCGCGCCATCGCGGAACGGAGAATGCGGTCGATGAGCGATTCGTACGATATGCCGAGCTTCGTGCACAATATGGGGAGGTCCGAATGGGACGGATGAAGCCCCGCGAGGGGGTTGATCTCGATGAACTGCGGACGCCCGTGCGCGTCGCACCGCAGGTCGACCCTTCCGGCGTCGCGGCAGCCGAGAAAGCGCCACGCATCGAGGGCGATGCGCTCCGTCTCGCGCACGCAGGCGTCGGCGTCGGGCCGGACGAGCTTGTATTCGACGAGCTCCTCGCACTGCTCCTTGTTGACGTACGAGTAGACGCCGTCCTCGGCTCCCGGCCTGAGGCCCACCTCGAGCGTTCCCACCGCCTCGGCTCGCGGCCCGGTGCCCACGATGCCGACGGTGAACTCCCTGCCCGGCAGGAATTCCTCGACGATGACCGGTTGTTTGAAATCCCGGAGGAGCTCCGCGCAGCGCGGCCAGAGGAGCGCGCGATCGCTCACGATCGATTTTGAGGTGATTCCCTTGCTCGTCCCCTCGGCCACCGGCTTGAGAAAATAGGGCGGCGCGAAGCGGACCGCCGCGGCTTGGCCCTCGCTCTCGACGAGCGCGAAATCGCTCGTCGGAATTCCCGCGTCGCGGATGACGTGCTTCGTCATGCCCTTATGCAAGGTGAGCGCCATGACGAGCGGATCGGAGAACGTGTACGGGATATCGTAGAGCTCGAGAATCGCAGGCACCTGCGCCTCGCGACCCGAGCCGCGAAGCCCCTCGGCGATGTTGAAAACGAGATCCCACCGGTCTCCTCCGGCGAGCCGCTCGACGAGGCGCCGGGCGCTTCCGATCCGATCGGTCGAGTGGCCGAGCCGTCGAATCGCCCCTTCGAGCTCGCCGATCGTTTCCTCGCGATCGAACTCGGCGGTCTCTTCTTCCCCGTACCCCATGGCGAGGTATTCGGACCTGAGATCGTATGTGAGGCCTACTCTCATGCTCCGGAAACGTGCCCCGCCCTTCTAGACGCGCGCGAGCTCCTCGCCCGGCTGGGGGTCGTAGTAGCGATAGATATTGCCCTCGTAGTTGCGCAGCACGACGTGATCCCCTTCCCGACCGACGAGATAATCGGGCATGACGGGCGTCTTGCCTCCCCCGCCGGGGGCGTCGATGACGAACGTGGGCACCGCGTACCCGGTCGTGAACCCCCTGAGGCCCCGAATGATCTCGAGCCCTTTCTCGACGGAGGTCCGGAAGTGCGACGAGCCGTAGATCGGGTCGCACTGGTAGAGGTAGTACGGTCGAACGCGCATCACCATGAGGCGCTGGACGAGCTTCTTCATCGTTTCGACGCTGTCGTTGATCCCCTTGAGAAGCACCGTCTGGGAGCCGAGCGGGATGCCGGCGTCCGCGAGCTGCGCGCAGGCGCGGCTCGTTTCCGGCGTGCACTCGTCGGGGTGGGTGAAGTGAATGCTCATCCAGACGGGGTGATGCCTGCGGAGCATGCGCGTGAGCTGCGGCGTGATCCGCTGCGGCAGCACGACGGGCGCCTTCGTTCCGATGCGCACGATCTCGACGTGCGGGATGCGCCGAAGCTCCGAGAGAATCCAATCGAGCCGGTCGTCGCTCAGGGCGAGCGGTTCCCCGCCCGAAACGAGGACGTCGCGTATCTGGGGATTGGCCCGAATATACTCGAACGCCTTCTCGAGCCGCGCCGCCGCCGGATGGAGCACGCCCTGTCCCACGACGCGCGAGCGCGTGCAGTAACGGCAGTAGGTCGAGCAGAAATCCGAAACGAGGAGCAGCGCCCTGTCCGGGTAGCGGTGAACGAGACCCGGCACGGGGCTCGTCGCCTCCTCCGCGAGCGGGTCGGACGACTCGCCGGGCGAGCACACGAACTCGCCGGTGCTCGGGATGACCGAGCGCCGGAGGGCCTGCTCCGGATTATCGTACGAGAGAATGCTCATGTAGTACGGCGTCACGCCGACGGGAAGCAGCGATCCGCCTTTCTCGATGGCGGTGCGCTCGTCGTCGGAGAGCGAGAGCATGCGCTCGAATTGTGAGATGTCCTGAACGCGGTTCCGTATCTGCCAGCGCCAGTCGTTCCAGTCCCGATCGCTCACCTCGGGGAAAAACGCGCGGCGGAACAGCCTGATGCGCGCGCTCGTGTTCGCACGCCGGCTCGCGACAGGCTTGCAGCCGGAAACGCGAGAATGCTGAACGATTCTTGTCTGGGGAGAAATCTGTCCGTCGAACAATGGACCGAGGCAGGTAGATAAATGCGGAGGATGATCCTCGCTTTTTTCTACGCTAGTAACATCGGTAGCGTGATGCGTTGAAGCTTGCGTTTCCATCAACCGGTCCCTCCAGGAAGCCGCTGCTTTGCGGCCGTGTGTTGCTCAAGTATCCGAATCTCGAATCGAATTCACCGCGGACGTCCGCGCCCGCCAAACCGAGATGCGCGCCAAACGCCGGCGCTACCGGCTTAACCAAGCATCCGAACGCGATGCACGATATTTTGGTCCTCATTACAGTTCCTCCTGTACGTTCCCTCGATCAATCGAGTTGCAATATATACACTGCGTCAAGAATTACAAGCAACAATCTTCGGATTCTTGAAAAAACTTTCGGGAGGCTTCCGGCACGCCCTTCCCCCTCCTCTTGCCCCGGCACACCTTCCCGAAAACGGCATAGCAAGATGCGGACCAGAAGGGCCGATTGTCCTAAAACGTCCTCAGCGCAAGCCACCGCCGCGGCGAGGGCGAGATCTCCCGCGACCAGGGGTCGCGGGAAAGCGCCGACGAGAACGATCGCGTCGGCGCTCATGGCGTGCGTGGCGCCCTGCCGCAACCTTCCGTCATCCGGGCGAGGTCGTCGGCGACGGACCGTTCGATCTGGGTTCGCAGAAGCCGCCACTCCCAATTCCCGTGAGGCACCGCCGGACGGTTCATCCGCGCCCCCTCGCCAAGGCCGAGAATGTCCTGCATCGGAATGACGGCGGCGCCGGCGACCGATTCCATGACGAGCCTGACGAGCTCGAGGTGAACCGTTTCCGCGGCGAGCTTCTTCCCGAGGTACCGGGAGAGACGCTCACGCTCTTCGGGAAGGGCCTCGTTCTCGAACCAGCCGCGGGCGGTGTTGTTGTCGTGGGTCCCCGTATAGGCGACGCAGTTCTCGATGTAGTTGCGGGGAAGATACGGGTGTGCCGGATTATCCTCGCCGAAAGCGAACTGAAGGACGCACATCCCGGGAATACCCAGACGCGCCATGACCTCCTTGACGTCGGGCGTGATGATCCCGAGATCCTCCGCGATGAGCGGGAAGGCGGGGAACCTCGCGCGGAGCGCTCCGAAGAAATCGTCCGCGGGAGCCTTGACCCAGCGCCCCTTGACGGCGGTCTTCTCCCGCGCGCCCACCTCCCAGTACCCGACGAAGCCGCGGAAGTGATCCACGCGCACGAAGTCGAAAAGGCCCAGGTTATGGGCGAAGCGATCGATCCACCACCGGAATCCGCTCGCCTTGAGCGCGTCCCAGTCGTAGACGGGATTGCCCCAGAGCTGTCCCGTCTCGCTGAAATAGTCCGGCGGCACGCCCGCGACGAACATCGGCTTCCCGTTCGAGTCGAGCTTGAAGAGGCGGCTCTGGGTCCAGACGTCGGCGCTGTCGTACCCCACGTAGATCGGGATGTCGCCGACGATCCGGACGCCCTTGCCGCCGCAATACTCCTTGAGGGACGCCCACTGCCGGAAGAAGAGAAACTGAAAGAAGCACGTGCGTTCGATATCGGCGGCGTAAAGGCTCCTCGCGTCGCCGAGGGAAATCTCGTCCCGCGTCCGGAACTCCCGGGGCCACGCGCTCCAGACCGCGCCCCCGAACTGCTTCTTGAGGACGAGGAAGAGCGCGTAATCGTCGAGCCAACGCGCGTTGAGATCGCGGAACCGCTCGTACTCCCTCCGCTTCCATCCGGTCGCACGGAACCGCTCGTATGCGTCATCGAGGAGCCGGCGTTTCTCGATCGCCGCCGCAGGGTAGTCGACTCGATTCTGCGGGCTCCGCGACGGCGGCGGCACCTCCTCGGGCCGAAGAAGCCCCTCGTCGACGAGGATCTCGGGGCTGACGAGAAGCGCGTTTCCCGCGAACGCCGAGACGCTGCTGTACGGGGAATTGCCGTGAACGCCTTCGACGGGATTCAGCGGAAGCACCTGCCAAAGGCTCTGCTTCGCCTGCGCGAGAAAATCGGCGAAGGCATACGCGCCCGAGCCGAGGTCGCCGATCGCGTGGCGCGAGGGGAGGGACGTTATATGGAGAAGAACTCCCGAGCATCTATTCATAGGGGGCGATTATAAGTCGTAAGGGCCGAATACGAGAGGAAAATATTCGCCCGTCCCTGAAATGGCTCGACACCGAGGGGCCTGCATGCGAGAATAGACGCATGCAGAAGAAAACGGTGAAGCTGTACACCTTGAGCACCTGCAGCCATTGCAGGGCCGCAAAGAAGCTCATGGGCGCTCTCGGGGTCCAGTACGATTACGTCGACGTCGACCTTCTGTCGGGAAGCGCCCGCGCCGCCGCCCTCGAAGAGGTGAGGAAGCTCAATCCGCTGTGCTCGTTTCCCACGATTCTGATCGGCGACACCGTCGTCGTCGGGAACCGGGAAGACAAGATCAGAGAGGCCCTGGATCTCGAATGAGCGAAGTCGACGAGCTTTACGAACGCCTCAAGAAGCTGCAGGAGCCGAAGGGCTACTATTTCAGCGCGGACCGCGAGCAGACCTTCGAGCTTCTCGCCGCCCTCCTCGTCAACAGGAAGCGCTACGGTTACATGGCGTGCCCCTGCAGGCTCGCGTCGGGAGACAGGGAACGGGACCGGGACATCGCCTGCCCGTGCGCCTACCGCGAGCCTGACGTGAAGGAGTACGGCAGCTGCTACTGCAACCTCTACGTGTCGGCTGCCTGGAACGACGGGACCGTTCCGCGCGCCTACGTGCCGGAGCGGCGGCCTCCTGAAAAGACGCGCCCCTGAGCGGGCTCCGGTCGATTCCCCATTCATCCCCGCATAAAAAAGCGCCCTCCGTGGAGGGCGCTTTCAAGTGCACGATCGTTCACGCGAACGTCAGCGAACGAAGCTCGAATCGAGGATCTGAACGTTCGAAGCGTCGCGCAGGCTGTCGAAATAGGTCGCGAGCGACTGCTGCTTCTTCTGCTCCGTCAGATACTGCATAATATTCTGCTTCGCCTGGTCGAAGGGAGCGGTGCTCGCCGACGTGTGATCGGTGGCCTTGATGATGTGATAGCCGAACGGCGTCTCCACGACACCGCTCATCTGCCCCGTCTTGAGACCGAACGCAGCCTTCTCGAATACGGGGTCCATGCGTCCCCGCTCGAAATAGCCGAGATCTCCCCCCTGCTGCTTGCTCGGACAGTCCGAATACTTCTTCGCCAATTCGGCGAAATCGGCGCCTTTCTTGAGCTCGCCGAGAATGCGCTGGGCTTCCGCCTTCTTCTGCGCCCGGATCGCTTCGGTATCGTCCTTGTTCACCTGGAGAAGAATATGGCTCGCCTTGATGCGCTCCGGCTGAACGAATCGTTCCTCGTTGTTTTCAAAAAAGGCCCGGGCGTCCTGCTCGCTCACCGGCTTGATATTCGCCGTGCGCTTGTTGAAGAGTTCCTCGGCAAGAATCCCGATCTCGATCTCGCGCCGGAATTGATCCGCCGTCATGTCGCGCTTCGCCAGATCGGCGTTGTACGCTTCGTCCGAAACGAAGTTCTTGCGGAAATACTCCATCCGCTCGTCGAGCGTCTTCTTGTCCGCCTTGGCGCCCGCCTTGGCGAGCGCGCCCTCGAGAAGAATCCGGTTTATCGCGTTGTCGAACGCCTGCTTCTGGATGGTCTCCTTCATCGATGCGATCTGCGCCGAATCGGCGTATCCCTGTAGCTGCTGCGTGAGCATGATCTCCTGGCGCTGGATGTCCTGCATCGTTATGGATGTTCCGCCGATCTTCGCTACCACCTTGCCCGAAAGGGCCGCTTGCGCGACGCTCGCGCTGTCGCCTTTCGATCCGTCCTTCGACTTTTTCGAGCATCCGGTCACCGAAAAGACAAGCGCGATCGCGAGGAATATCGTGAACGCTAATGACCTCATGGCACCGTTCCCTCCATATAAGGTTCAAAGGAAATGAGACGCTGGCCGCGGCGACCGGCGTCCCGCCGGTTATCCCGCATCAGGGGAGCTTCCCCCCTCTATTTCACCGGAAATTAGCACTGGAAGTCCGCGAAGTCCAGATGAATAATTGCCGGCATGGACCACGAAGAACAGGAGCCGGTGGAGATTCCGGTCGACGGCATCCTCGATCTCCACCAGTTCCAGCCGGGAGACGTCAAGGATCTCGTCCCCGATTATCTCGACCTCTGCCGCGGGAAGAGGATTCTCCGGGTGCGGATCATCCACGGAAAGGGGACCGGCGCGCTCCGGACGAACGGTCCATTCGATTCTCTCGAAGCTCCCCGGGGTGATCTCGTTCAAGCTCGCGATGGAGGACGAAGGGGGCTGGGGCGCGACGATCGTCGCGCTGGAACCGCCCGGCAGGCTCGCGGAATGAACACGAATCGCAGCGGTCGATGAAGCATAATGCCGCCCCGGCGACAACCGGGGCGGCATACGCGATTACCGATACAGGCTCTTGATGCCTCCCCAGCTCGTCGTCTCGACGGCGAGGATCGTTCCGAAGGGATCCTCGGGGCATTTGCATTTGCCGTTGAAGACGAAGGTGCCGCCGATCGCGCGATACAGAGGAAAGCTGGGTTGGCACAGGGTGACGATAACGCCGTTATAGTGGGGCGAATCGACCACTTTCACGGTGAATTCGCCCGTCTCGGCAAAGTTCACGACGGGAATCGTCCCCATGTAGGAGACGGTCTCGGCGCCCGAGCACCAGCCTTCATCCGCGCGGACGACGACATCGATGCCGTCCTGGAGGCTGCCGAACGTGAGGAATGAACCCGGCCACTGCGGTTCGAGGAACGCCGCGCCCGCCGACGATTTCTCCAGTTTGAACGCCATGCCGTTCGAGATCTCCGGCCCGTCTCCCCGGACGTACATGAGGTACATCGGCACGCTCTGGCAGGACGGAAGCTCCGCGGAGCACTTGGTCGCCGATTGATCGGTGAACAGGGACAGTATGCCGTCGCACGCGTTCGCGGCGCCGGCGAGGCCCAGAACGAGAATCATGACGGAGAGCAGTTTCTTCATGATCCCACCCCCTTCGGCTTGGAAACCTTCTGTCGACCCGCGTTGTATTGTGGTGGAGTCCCGGGATCAAGATAATCATCCGGAGCTCGCGAGTCAACAGCGCCGCGCCGATCAGATAAAGAGCGAGAACTTCGAATCCATCGCCTCGGCGATGAAGGTGGCGACGCCCCCCATCTCGACTCCGTCGATGAAGTCCTTCTTATCGATTTCCATCACGTTGCAGCTCATCTCGCAGGCGACGAGGCGCACGCCCTGCTCCTGGGCCTGCTTGACGAGCGTGGCGAGCGGCGTGACGTTGTGCTTCTTCATCATCTTCTTGAACATCCAGCGCCCCATGCCCCCCATGTTGAGCCGCGAGGGGCCGATCGCGTCGACGCCGCCGCGGTTCATGCACCCCAGCATCTTTCCCATGACGCTCTTCCCGGTGAGATTTCCCTTCTGGATCGCCTTGAGGCCCCAGAAGGTGAAGAACATCGTGACCTTCATGTCGAACGCGGCCGCGCCGTTCGCGATGATGAAGGCGCCCATGACCTTGTCCATGTCGCCGCTCATGACGATGAGGCTCGCCTTGTCGGGAGTGGTTTCGTCGCTCATTTTCATTCCTCCTGTTCGGGATCTATTTCACGCCGGCGAGCCACAGGGCGACCGGCCGGTACACGATATGCGCGAACTTGGTAAAGGGCAACGATACGAGAAGATTGAACACGAATACCAGATGGAACGCGAAGCTCCCGTACGCCGCCATCGGCATGCGCATGAAGCGAAAGGCGACCATGACGAAACCGCTCGCGACGGAGAGCACGAGGAGAATCAGGAACACCCAGTCGGTCTGGTGGGAATGTTTCGAATATTCGGAGCGCCGGGCGAGCCTCAGGTACACGTAATACCCGAGCCCGAGCAGGGTCGCCGCGCCCGAGACCGAGCCGATCGCGAGCGATACCCAGCGCGGGAGCGGAATCCATTTGAAATCGACCGCGGCGATGACGCAGGTCGCGACGAACATGCCGATGAAACCCCACGAAACGGCGAGGTGGGCCCAGCGGCGGAACCTCAAGTCCTCGCATTCGCCGAAACGCTCCTGGAGAGCGACCTCGCGAAGCGCCTTCATCGAGGAGCTCCTGACGTTGCTCATCGAGAACGCCGCGCCGTGCGGCCCGCGCCGCATCGCGCGGTACATGATCCAGATATTGGCGAGAAACGCCGCCATGATGAACACGACGATCGCGACGCCGGCGACGTGGATGTTCTCGAGCGTGATGAACGAAAGAAAGTCGACCTTCGCGCGATCCATCGCGGGATTGTAGAAGAAGAATATCGCGGCGATCGCGATCGCGCTGAGCAGAATCCAGGCGATACCCGAGGCGAACGCCGAGTAGAACGCGTCGGCGACGCGGCCGATCGAATACTTGCGGATCGTGAAGCGGCGAAGCGCCATCATGAGTCCGCCCGGGTCCGCTTCGCGCGGGCAGGTCTTGCTGCATTCGCCGCAGTAGTAGCAGAGCCAGGGCTCGGGAGAGGAGAGGATCCTGTCCTCGAGCCCGAGGAGCGAGTAGCGGATCATCTTCCGCGGAAAGGAGAGCTCGTCTTTGGAAAGCGGGCAGACGGCGCTGCAGTTGCCGCAGCTGTAGCAGGCGGTGAGATCGGGGGCGCCCAGCCTCTTCACCTCGTCGACGAAGTCGAGATTCGCCCGTTCCATCGTCATTTCCCTTCCACGATCGCGTATTTGTAATAGCCCTCGCCGGTCACTTCTTCCGTGGCGCGGAGGTATCCGTAGCGCACGTATCCCATCATCCACCACGCCGCCTCGTGCGGCGTGACGCCGAGCGCGGACGCGACTTCGGGGATCGTCTTCGGTCCCCCGGCGCGAACGACGTCGAGGAGCTTCTTCCTCATCGTATACTCCTGCCGCGCGATCTGGCGGCGTTCCCCCTTGATCGCGGCGCTTTCCGGAAATCTCTTCTCCGCGTTTTCAGACACCGGCCGCCTCCCGCGCAAACGCGTCGATCATCGCCGTGATCTGGTCGTCCGTGGAGCCCTTGAGCTGCGTCGCGTCCTTCGGGCACACGGGCACGCAGGCGCCGCATCCCTTGCAGAGGACGTCGACGACGCGGGCGATCTCCTTGTCGCCGTACGGTATTTTCTCGATGGCCGAATAGGGGCACGCCTTCTCGCATTCGCCGCACCACGCGCAGCGGTCGTTCATCACGTACGCGACGAACGGCTGGAGATCGACGTAGCCCTTGACGAGAAGCGCCGCGGCCTTCGATACGGCCGAGAGAGAGGCGACGACGCTCTCGGTCGAGTTCTTCGGCCCCTGGCACGTCCCGGCTATATAGACGCCGTCGATGACCGTCTCGACGGGCCGGAGCTTCGCGTGAATCTCGTTGTAGAACCGGTCGGAACCGATGGGGAGCTTGAGCGCCGTCGTGAGAAGGTCGTTCTTTCGCGGCACCATCCCGGTCGCGAGCACGACGAGGTCGGCGGCGATCTCGATCTCCGCTCCCCCGGTCAGAAGATCCTTCACCGCGACGACGAACGCGCCGTTCTCCGATCGCACCTTCGGCGGCTCGGTCTCGCCGAACCGCACGAAGACGGCGCCCGCCTTCGCCGCTTCTTCGTAGAGGAGCTCGAATTTTCCGTAGGTTCGAACGTCCCGATAGAGATGCACCGCGCGCAGCCCTGGGAACTTCCTCTGCGCGACGAGCGACGCGTGCACGGCGGCGTTGCAGCAGTAGCGCGAGCAGTAGAGATTCGGCGTTCTCGACGTCGGCCCCCTGCCTGCTTCCCACGCAGTAGATGAACGCGATCGTTTTCACTTCCCTGCCGTCGCGCTCGAGCCTGCCGCTCGCGCGACCGATCGTCTTCTCGAACTCGTCGAGCGTGACGACGCCGTCGAGGCCGAAGCCGTATTCATCCTGTTTCGGTTTATACGTATCGAATCCCGTGGCGACGATGATCGCTCCGACGTTGAGGCCGATCGTCTCTTCGCCGATCCGGATCTTCACCTCGAAATCGCCGATATGCCCCTGCTTCTCGACAAGCTCGGCGTTCGTGAAGAGCGTGACGTTGCTTCGTTTCTTTATTTCACCGAGGAGCCCCGCGACGATCTCGGCGCCCTTCTTCCCCGCCGGATACATCTCGCCGAGCTCGCCGACGCGGCCGCCGGCCGCGCTCGAGCGTTCGATCAGAGAACACCTCGACGCCGAGATCGGCGCTCTCGATCGCGGCGCGCATGCCGGCTATCCCCGCGCCCACTATGAGCACCTTCTTGACCGACGTCACGCGTATAGGCTCGAGCGGCTCCGCGCGGAGCGCCTTCTCGATCCCGCCGCGCACGAGGCCGATCGCCTTGCAGGTGGCGCCCTCCTTGTCGTCCGAGTGCGCCCACGAGCACTGCTCCCTGATGTTGACCTGCACGTACTGGAAGGGATTCATCCCGGAGCGCTTCGCCACGTTCCGGAACGTCATGAGATGGAGCTTCGGCGAGCACGAGGCGACGACCATTCCGTCGAGCTTCTGTTCGGCGACGTCCTTCATCATCTCCTGCTGCGAGGCGTCGGAGCAGGTGAAGAGCGAGGTCTTCGCGACCGTGACGCCGAGCTCTTTCTCGACTGCCTCGCGGACCTTGTCGACGTCGACGTAGTCGGCGATGTTGCCGCCGCAGTGGCAGATATAGACGCCTATCTTTTTCCCTTCTTCGGTCATCGCTTCCTCTTGAGGCTCTCGATATAGGACGCGGCCTGGACGGCCGCCGCGCCCGAGTGGAGAATCGTGTCCGGTATATCCATCGGGCCCGTCGCCGCGCCCGCGGCGAAAACGCCCTCGATGCTCGTCTTCGCGGGATTCACGTGCTCTTCCGGCTCCCGCACGAAGAACGTGTCGTCGGCCTCGAGCGGCGCGCCGTCGAAGAGGCGCATGAATTCGGGATTCGGGGTGAAGCCGACGGAGAGGACGACGAGATCGTGCTCGGCCTCGCGGATCGCGCCTCCGCCGTCGATATCCTCGTACCGGAGAACGAGATTTCCGCCTTCCTTCTCCGCGATCTTCGCGACCTTCCCCTTCACGAAACGCACGCCCATCGCTTTCGTCTGCTCGTAGAACTCGTCGTACCCCTTGCCGAAGGCGCGGATATCGATGTAGTACATCGTGATGTCGGCGACGGGGAGCGCCCCGAGGAGAAGCTGCGCCTGCTTGATCGAGTACATGCAGCAGACGCGGGAGCAGATGGGATTGTCCACCGTGCGGTCGCGCGAACCGGCGCAGAAGACGTAGGCGATATTGTCCGGTTTCTTCCCGTCGCCCGGCCTCATCACGTAGTTGAACGGTCTCGTCGGGGCGACGAGCCGGTCCATCTGCATCGCCGTGATGACGTTGCGATATTTTCCGAAGCCGTACCGTTCCATGAGCTCGCCTGGAAACAGACTGAATCCCGTCGAGACGACGACGGAACCCACCTCGACCTCTCTCTCCTCCACGCGCATGTCGAAATCGACCGCGTCCGCGGGGCAGACGATCTTGCATTGATGGCACTCGCTGCAGATGCCGCAATTGAGACAGTTCGAGGCGCTCGCGAGCGCTTCGTCCTCGGTGAGAGGCTCCTGCACTTCGCTGAAATCTTCCACGCGGAGGTGCGTCGGCCTCGCCCGCTTTTCGACGCGTATCGACGGATGCGCGACCTGGCGCGCGAGGACCGCTTCCTTGTCCATAACGGCGAGCCTCGGCTCGAACTCGGCCCCCTCGAGGGCCTCTCCCCGCAGCCATCGATCGACGTGGAACGCGGCGCGTTTTCCCTGCGCGATCGCCTTCACGATCATCGAGGGCCCCGTGACCGCCTCGCCGCCGGCGAAGATTCCCGGAACGTTCGTCATGAGCGTCCGCTCGTCGGCCCTGATCGTCGTGTTCGAATTGAGCTCGACCCCGTCGGCGGCGAAGCCCGCGGTCGGCGACACCTGCCCGATGGCGACGAATATGACGTCGGCGGGAAGCACCTTGACCGAGCGCTCGTCGAATTTCGGCGCGAACGTCCCGCGCTCGTCGAAGACAGACGCGCACCGCTTCGTTTCGATTCCCGACACGGCGCCGTCCGCAATGACGACGCGCTTCGGTCCGAGGCCGTCGTGGAGCACGATCCCCTCCTCGAGGGCCTCGTGAATCTCCTCTTTCGCCGCCGGCATCTCGCGGCGTTTCTCGAGGCACATGAGGTGCACCTCGCGCGCGTGGAGCCGCCGGGCCGTCCGCGCGACGTCGATCGCGACGTTGCCGCCCCCGACGACAAGGACGCGCTTGCCCGCGAGATCGACCTTCGCGCCGATCGCGACGTCGGCGAGGAGCGCAATGCCGCTCATAACGCCGGGGTGATCCTCACCTTCGACGCGCAGCTTCTTGGGAATAGGAGCGCCGACCGACACGAATGCCGCGTCGAAGCCGTCGGCGCGGAGCTTCGAGAGAGATTCGACCTTCGCGCCGGTTCGTATCTCGACACCGAGCGCCTTCACGTTCTTGATGTCCCGTTCGACGACGTCCTTCGGCAGGCGGTAGGGCGGGAGCCCCGTGCGGAGCATTCCGCCGGCCTCGGCGCCCCCCTCGAAGATCACGACGCGGTGCCCCTTCTTCGCGAGAAAATACCCCGCGGTGAGACCCGAGGGCCCCGAGCCGACGATGGCGACCGATTTTCCGGTTTTCTCCGCGGGCGGCCCGTACTCGGGCTCCGGATGTCGCTCGTAGTACCAGTCCGCGACGAATCGTTTGAGCAGCTTGATCTCCGGGGCGTCCCCTATCTTCTCTCGAGTGCATTCGGGCTGGCACGGAGCGTAACAGGCCCGCCCGAGGCTTCCGACGAGCGGCGCATCCTCCATGATCAAATTGAAGGCCTTCTCGAAATCCCCCCGCCGCGCGAGCGAGATGTATCCGTTCGCCTTGATCCCGGCCGGGCACGCGTACGTGCAGGGAGACGTTCCCTCGCGATCGATGACCGCCTTCTTCGGCACGGCCTGCGGGAACGCGATGTACGCGGCGCGTCTCGAGACGAGATCGAAGTTGAAATTATCGGGCACCGTGACCGAGCAGACCTTCTCGCAGTCCTGGCATCCGGTGCATCTGGCGAAGTCGACGAAGGTCGGTTTCTTCACGAGCGTCGCCGTGAACGTGCCGTTCTCGTTCCGGCGGATATTCCTGACCTCGCTGTAAACCTTGAGATCGATATTCGGATGGTTCGCGGCGAGCGCCATCTTCGGCGTCGAGATGCACGAGGCGCAGTCGAGCGTGGGAAACACCTTGCTGAGAAGGATCATCTTACCCCCGACGCTCGGCTCCTTTTCGACGAGGAGCACGCGATAACCCATGTCGCCGAGATTGATCGCCGATTCCATGCCGGCGATCCCGCCGCCGATGACGAGCGCGTCGTAATCCATCTACGCCGCCTTCTTCGCCGGGCCCAGCTTCCTGAGCGCCTCGCTGAACTGATTCATGTGTTTCTGGAACGATTCGGCGCACACCGAGCAGACCGCCGCCATCTTGACGCGCGCCGGCTCGACCGACCGCTCCTTGAGAACGGCCTGCGCCGCGGCCGCCGTCTTCGCCGTTCGCGCCGTGCAATCGCTCACGAGCGCGCAGTCGCTCCCGTCCGCCGCGATGAAAACGCCGTCGAAGCCGCTCTCGAGCGCGTGGACGATCCACGACGGCTTGATGCCGCTCGAGCACGACACCGTGATGACGAATACCGTCGCGGGATAATGCATCTTGTTCCGGCCGGCGAGGTCGATCCCCGGGTCGGAGACGTTCTCGGTCGAGAAGACGAGAATCCGCGGTTCGAATTCACTCATGCGAGATCCTCTCCACGCTCCGGATCAGGGCCGGTATGTGCGGGTCCGCGATGGAATAATGAACGTGATTCCCGGCGCGCCGCGATTCGACGATTCCCTCGAGACGCATCCTCGTGAGGTGCTGCGATATGACGGGCTGGGGCGCCCCGCACGCGGCGCCGAGCTCGCCCACCGTCGATTCTCCGTCGCACAGGCAACAGAGCAGATAGAGACGCTGCGGATGAGACAGCGTCTTGAAGATCGATGCGAGCCGGGCGCATCGTTTCTTTTCCGGAAGCCCCTTCTTCATCCCTATTTCGTCTTCCTCACGAACAGTCTCCAGAACCCCGCGTCCTCGACCGTGCCGAGATGCTCGTATTGCATCTTCTTCGTCCACATCGGGATGTCGTTATTCGTCCCCTCGTCCGAGGAGAGGACTTCCATGATCCCGCCGGCGGGAAGGCCCGCCATCGCCTTCTTGGCCTCGAGCAGCGGCCCCGGGCAGGCCATTCCGCGCGCGTCCACGACCTTGTCCGCCGAAAGCCTCTTCAGTTCATCCTCGTTCATCGCACCGCTCCTTGCAAACGCCGTTCGTTTCCGAGCCGGCGCGGGCCGCCTCGCGCGCGACGCGCCGCCGAAACATAAGATTATATTAATATTTTAATTATTTAATATATCGTTGTCAACAGATTTCCCGCATATTGACAGGGGCCGCGCCATACGCTACCTTTGCGGAACGGCGGAATCGGAGGCGCCGCGCGTGAAAACACAATCGAATGCCCATGACGCCGGTCATCCGGGCGAGGACTACCGGGAATTCCTCGCGCGGTATCCGGACTACGAGTCCACCTCGGTCATCGACGATATCCGCGCGAAGGACTTTTCCCGTCTCGACGCCGGAGGACACGCGTATCTCGACTATACGGGGGGAGGGCTCTACGGCGAGTCGCTCGTCAGGGATCACGCCGAGTTCCTTCTCGCGAACGTCCTCGGGAACCCGCATTCGACGAATCCGACCTCGGCGGTCTCCACCGACTACGTCGAGCGATGCCGCCACCGCGTCCTCGAGTTTTTCAACGCCTCCCCCGACGAATACGTTCCCATTTTCACCGCGAACGCGACGCACGCGCTCAAGCTGGTCGGCGAGGGGTACCCCTTCTGCCCCGGGGACGTTCTCCTCCTCAGCTTCGACAATCACAACTCGGTGAACGGGCTGCGCGAGTACGACCGGACCCGCGGCGCCGTCACGAAATACGTCCCCGTCATGCCTCCCGATCTCCGCATGCTCGATTGCGTGCTCGAAAGGCATCTGGACGAAAGCCCGAAGATCTGCAACAGGCTCTTCGCGTATCCCGCCCAGTCGAATTTCTCGGGCGTCCAGCACCCTCTCGAATGGATCGGGAAGGCCCACGAGAAGGGATGGGACGTTCTTCTCGACGCGGCGGCCTTCGTCCCCACGAACCGGCTCGACCTCGGACGCTGGCATCCCGATTACACGGCCGTTTCGTTCTACAAGATGTTCGGATATCCCACGGGCGTCGGCGCGCTCATCGCGCGCCGGGAGGCGCTCGAAAAGCTCCGGCGCCCCTGGTTCGCGGGCGGAACGATCACGATCGCGTCGGTGCAGGCCGACAAGTACTTCCTCGCCCAGGGCGCGCAGGGCTTCGAGGACGGCACGCTCAACTACGCCTGCCTCCCCGCCGTCGAGCGCGGCCTCGACTTCCTCGATTCCATCGGGATGGACGCGATTCATACGCGCGTCGCGAACCTCGCCGGCTGGCTCATCGAGCACATGGCCGCACTCGAGCACGGAAACGGGCGCCCGGTCCTCCGCATCTACGGCCCGACGGACATGGCGATGCGCGGGGCGACGATCGCGTTCAACGTCTACGACGCCGCGGGCGCCACGATCGACCATCTCACCGTCGAAAAGCGCGCGAACACGATGAACATCTCGCTCCGCACGGGCTGCTTCTGCAATCCCGGCGCCGGCGAGCTCGCGCTCGGCCTCTCGAAAGGCGATATGCTCCAGTGCCTCGACCGTTCCGGCTCACGCATGTCGCTCGACGAGTTCCGGCAGTGCATCGACGGGAAGAGCACCGGCGCCGTGCGCATCTCCCTCGGCCTCGTCTCGAACTTCGAGGACGCGAGCCGCTTCCTCCGCTTCATCGGCATGTTCCGGGAAGCGTGATCGGCGGCGATTCGATCGGCCTGTTTCTTCCGGCTGGAAACGATCGGACGCCCCCGGGCTCGCAGGCCCGGAGGCGTCTCGATAACAGGCAGCAAGGCGAGTGACGAAACGGAGAATATCTACTTCTTGGTTCCGGCCCACTTGTAGCTGAGTTTGTGAACGTCGCCGGTGCACGTTTCGTTGCAGGAACCGTCCTTGAGCTGGTCGCGGTCCCGAATCTGATCCTTGTCTCTGGTCTGGTCCTTATCTCCGAACTGAACGGCGCTCAGGCGCGGGCCGAGCTTGCCGTAGCCGGTGCCGTCCTCGGGCCTGACGTAGTCGGGATCGAGGCAATTCGGAATGCCGTCCCCGTCGTCATCCCTGAGCCAACTGTAGAAATTGCCCGCCATCACGGACGGAGCCGCGAGGACGAATATCGCGAGCATGACTGCTACGACGGTGAAGATCTTACGCATATCGTTCCCTCCTCGAGCTGAAGTGTACTGCCTGCTGCTCCTGCCATGAGTAGTAGCACCGGAGATGCCATGCGCGGCAATACGACGCAACACATTGTAATGATAATAGTTATGTAGCAGCGACGGCGGGGCGCGACGGCGGGCGTTTGCACCGTGCGGTACACCTGCCGGTTCATCGAGCCCCCGGGGGTGCATCGCGGACGGCAAGATTTGTCTGAGGAGCGATCGGGATTTCCGTTCAGGGCGCCTCTTCGCCGCGCTGCCTGTCCGTAAGGGAATCCAAGGTCCTGTCGATCTCCTTCAGGAGCTGCTCTTCCTTCGCGGCCGCCGCGCGTGAGCGGGCTTCCCGAAGGAGCCGAATCGCCTCTTCCCTTTCCCCGAGATTGAGCAACGTCACTCCGAGGTAATACCGGATGAGATAGGAATCGGGGGCCTGCGCGAGGGCCGCCCGCAGATGAACCGCGGCCTCCGCGTGGCGGCGCTCCTGGCCCATGATGATGCCGACGTACTTGTGAGCGTCGCCCGAGACCGGATCGAGGCGCAGCGTTTCGGAAAACTCGGCGAGCGCCGCATCCATGCGGTTCCGCTTCATGAGCTCGAAGCCGACGATCGTGTGCATCTCGGCCTCGTAATCGAATTTCTCGACCGCGAAGGGACCCGCGACGCTCGTCGCCGCGACGACGGCGCATACCGCTCCCGCGATCGTCGCCGCGCGGGGCAATCGCTTCGCGCGAACGAGATCGATGCAATACAGCGCGCCCGCCGCGGCCGGTACGGCCAGCATCGGAACGACCGGAATACGATACCGCCCCGATACGAACACCCCGATGATCGCCGCGGGATACAGAAGGAGGAATCCATAGACCGGAACAGGGATCCGCTTCGCGTGCCGAACGATCCCCACGAGCGCGAGCGGCAGGAGAATCCCGAAGGGGAATCCGAATCCGCCCGCCTTCCAGGTCAGCGCCGAGAGGAGCCGCGAGTATCTCCGCGCGACGTACATATCCTCGTTTCTCGGGAGCTCCCGGGAGCTGAAGAACTCCACGGTCTTATGCACGATCCCCTTCGCGAAATCCGCCGGCTGCGTCTTCACGTAATCGAGAAAGAGCCGCGTGAAAACGTCCCGGTCCTCCGAATCGCTCAGCGAGCCCTTGATCGTCGGCATACGCGTGAGCTCCCGCCACTCGGCGCCGGGCCGTATCATGATCGTCCTGTCCCGCTCGGGATTGTTCCCGATATAGAGATTGATCGGCCCCGATTCGGAGAGAAAATTGAAATCGCCCGTAGCCTTGTAACAAAGCTGTGCGACCGGGATCGTAACGGCGAGAAATCCCGCGAGCATCAGCCCCGCGCGCGCCGCGACGAGAATCGGCCGCACTGAACGGGCGCGCCAGGCGAACAGGAGCCATCCGCACGCGACGACGAGATACGGGAGAAACGTCGCCCTCGTCACGACGCTTAAGCCCCCGCAAACGCCGACAAGCGCCGCGGTCCGGACACCCTTCGCGTCCCGCGCCTTCAGAACGAGCAGAACGAGAGCGACGGCCCACACCGCCGAAAGGCCCGTGTCGAGCAGCTCGGCGTCATAAAATATGAGAGGGCCGTAGAGCGCCGCGATCGCTCCGGCGACGACGCCCGTGCGCCGGTCGAAGAGCTTCGCGCCGAGCCGGTAGACGAGCACGCAGAGGAAGGATCCGAGCACGATCTGAACCAGCCGCGCCGCGAGCATCGAGCCGCTTGTGAATAAATAGACGACGGCGAGAAAGAACGGATAGAGGAAGCCCTGCCAGAAAAACCGCTGGTAGAATATCCCTTTTTCGACGAGGAGCCGCGCGTGCTGGTCGTAGCTCGCCGAATCGATGGTGGGCACGTGGAAGGCGGGGCTCTTCGCGATCTCGCCGAGATAGACGAGCCGCACGACGAGAGCGAGAGCGAACACGACGAGCGCGACGCGCCCGAGTCCGGCGTCCGAGACGCTTCCGCGCGCGGCGGATTTACGCTTCGACGCCGCCATGCGTCCTCGCATCGAACACGTCCCGCAGCTTGTCGCCGAGCTCGGAGATCCGATACGGTTTCTCGATGAAACCGGAGAAGCCCTTTCCGGCGAATCGCTTCGATATCTCGTGCTCGCTGTAGCCGCTCGACAGCATGACCTTCACGTCGCCCGAGATACCGCGCAGCGCGGCGAGCGTCTCGATCCCGTCCATGCGCGGCATCGTGAGATCGAGAATCACCATAGGAATCTTCCCGAGATGGGCGCGAAAGACCTCGATCGCCTCGACCCCGTCCGAGGCGAGGAGAACGCTGAAGCCGAGATGCTCGAGCATGCGTTTCGCGACGGCGCGCACCATTTCCTCGTCGTCGACGAGAAGCACCGTTCCGCTCCCATGCCAGCCGGCAACCGGCGCGGAGCATTCCTCGACATGTTCGACGGTGCTCGCCGACGCGGGGAAGACGAGTCGAAAAGCGGTGCCTTTGCCTTGTTCGCTGCGAATCCCGATCGCCCCGCCGTGCCCGCGCACGATGCCGAGAATGACGGAGAGACCGAGCCCCCTCCCCATGGATTTGGTCGTAAAGAACGGATCGAATATCTTCCTCCGTGTTTCCTCATCCATCCCGCATCCCGTATCGGATACTTCGAGAGAGACGTACCGGCCCTCGGGCAACCGTTCGCCGTTGATCATTCCGTTCAGGTACGCGCGATCGCACTCCATCGTGCCGGCGGATACCGCGATCGCGCCGCTCTCCTCTCCGAGCGCCTCGGAGGCGTTGATGATGAGGTTCATGATGATCTGTCTGATCTGCGTCTCGTCCGCTTCGATCAGGGGAAGATCGGAAGCGAGATCGAATCTCAGCTCGGCCTTCTTCGAGATCGAAACGGCGAGCATCTGCGCCGTTTCCACGATGGCGCGAGAGAGACTGAGCGAACCGACCGCAAAGCGTCCTTTCCCCGAATAGGCGAGAAGCTGCCGGCACATATCCGCGGCGCGCTTCGCCGCCCGCTCCACCTCGGCGAGGCTCTCGCGCGCGGGCGCTTCCGGCGGCAGGCTCGCGACGGCGAACTCGAGATTCCCCTGAATGGCGAGGAGAATATTGTTGAAATCGTGCGCGACGCCTCCGGCGAGCATGCCGAGGCTCTCGAGCTTCTGCGATTCCCTGATCCGTGCTTCGAAGAGCTTCCGCTCGTCCTCGACGAGCCTGCTCTCGGTCTGGTCCTGCACGCCGGCGATGGCGCCGACGATGACACCGTTTTCATCCGTGATCGGCGCCGTTTCGATGCGCGCGAAGACACGTTCCCCGTCCTTGCGCAGAAATTCGAAATCATGCTGCTCCTCGATGCCGCCGAAACGGCGATCGAGAAGCCGCTTGCACTCTTCTACCCCGGAGTCGTCCATGAACGAGAAAAGGTGCTTCCCGAGCATCTCCTCGACGGTGTATCCGAGCATCTCCGCCATGCGCTGATTGACGAATGTCGTTCGCGCATCGGTGTCGATCGCCCAGATTCCCTCCTGGAGCATCTCGATGAGCTGGCGGTATTTCTTCTCGCTCGCGCGCAGCGCATCCTCTCCGCGCCTCCGCTCGGTGATATCGAGCGCGGTGAACGTCACGCCGCGCGAGAGGTCGCCCGCGACGAGGGGCGCCGAGCTGAGAAGGATATCGATCATGGTGTCGTCCTTGCGGCGCCAGCGCGTTTCGACCGATCCGGAACCCTTCTCTGCTATCTGCCGGTACTTCTCCTTGCCGACGAATTCGAATTCCTGATCGGTCGCGTACAGCATCCGCGCCGAATTGCCCGACGAGCTCCTCCTTCGAGTACCCCGTCATTTCGCAGATCCTGTCGTTGACCTCGATAATGACGCGTTCCGCAACGAGGCCGATCCCGATCGGCGCGGCTCGAAACAGGCTGTCGAGCCTCGCCTGCCTCTCCCGCAGCACGCCTGAGGAGCGCCTGCGCTCGGTGACGTCGCGCGATACGTTCGCGAAATAGAGCGGCGCCTCGCTGATCGGATCGCAGATCGCGAACGCGAGCACATGCACGTCGATGAGCTGTTCCGTCAGAACGTTCCGGTACTGCAGATCTCCCTCCCAGCGTCCTCCCTTCAACAGAGCCGGAATGATCCTGGACCGCACCAGATCGCCATAGGCCGGAGGTATGACGTCCTCTATCCGGAAATCATGCACCTTGTCGGGAGATATGCCGAGCATCTTCCCGCCCGCTTCGTTGAGGAAGATCATCTTCCCGTCGAGCGAGGCCAGATTGACGAGCTCGCTCGTGCTGTGCACGATGGCGCCGAGCTTCTGGAGCTCCTTCTGCGCCGCCCTTCGCTCCGTTACATCCTGGGCGGCGCCGACGATGGCGACCGTCTTTCCGTCGCGCACGACCGGCGACTCGTCGACCTCGAACCACACCCGGCGGCCGTCCTTGGCGATGAGCTCGGCCTCGTACGGAGGCTGGCGCTCGCCGGTATCGATGGCTTTCTGCGTGAGTTCGATAGCGCGCTTGTTCACCGGATGGTCGGAAACGAGATCGGTCCATCGAACGAGCGCTTCCTCCGGCTTGTAGCCGAGGATCTTCTCGATCTGGGGGCTCAGGTAGGTGAAAAAATGGTCGCATGAATGCACGTAGAAGAGAGCGGCGCCCTTTTCGACGATGTTCCGGAAACGCTCCTCGCTTTCCCGGAGCGCCTCCTCCGATCTCTTGCGATCGCTGATGTCGATGAAGACTCCCCGGGAGCCGACGATTCTTCCGTCCCGCACCATGGGAACGGCATAGATCAGGACCGGGAAGGTGCTCCCATCCTTGCGGAGGGCCATGTATTCGTTGCCCGGGGACCGGCCGCCGATGACGGTGTTCTGAAGCGCCTTCATGGCGCGAGGCAGATCCGGGGCGGCTATCACATCGGATAGGTGAATGCCTCGTTCCAGATCCTCGCGCGTGAATCCGGTATAATCGAAGGCCCACGAGCTCGCGAAGGTGAGCCTGCCTTCGGCGTCGCATTCGAAAATGGCGAGGGGAAACGTCTCCGCGATTTCTCTGAAATCCCCGGTCGACGTCCCGCGGACGCGAGTCTTCGGTCTTTCCCGGCCGATCCGCGGGGCGGGGACGCGGAAACGCTCCGGCTGACGCTTCGCCGTCGGCAGTTTCCCCGACGGCGTCCGACGCTCCGCTCTTGTTTTTGGTTTCGGTTTTTTCATATCGTATGCGCCCTGATGCCTGCTTCCATTATGAGCCTGAGAGCTTCAAAGTAAACCGCTATTTTGGGGAATCAGCGGGCATTGACAAATAGTTATTACTTCGATATAATGTCGTTACAAGAAGGGAACAGCTCATGGCTCGGCCGGCGCGCTATTGTGGGATGTGCCGGCTTACCCCCAAATCAGAGCGGAAGCTTTCCCGGATTGATCGATGTGCGTCGAGCGGATAGGCGGGAGCGAACCTCCCGCCTATTCGTTTGTGTGCCATGCGGACCTCTAGAAGGCGTAACCGACCGAGAGTCCCGGCCAGATGAAGAAGCTGCCGCCGGCGATGAGCCCGTACGCGCTTCCGCGAAACAGGAGACCGCTTTCCGAGCGGTACTCGAATCCGAGCCCGAGGTAGCCGTAGCTCGTCGAGCCGCTCTCGTCGAAGGGCCCCGAATCCGTGCTGGCGTTCAGGAACACGCCTCCCGCCGCGAGGTACAGAGAGCCGTCCTTCGGGATGATGTAGAATTTCCCGCCGAACGGGACGAAGATGAGCGTGGTATTATCGTCGTCGAGTCTCCGCCGCCGAGCGCGCCGAGACCCACTTCGAGGCCGAGCTGCTTGACGGGCGTATACTGATACGTGAAACTGTAGAGCAGGGCTCTGCCGAGGAGCTCGATACCGACGTCGCTCTTCAGCTTCTCGCGAACCAGCTCCTGCGAAGCGGCGGGCGCGGCTGCCAGACACAACGTCGTGCAGACGACCAGCAACGAGCACACGGATCATGAGACGCTTTTTCATGCGAGACCTCCTTTGCTATCTACCCACGTTTCTTCAGAAGGCTGTGCCGGTATCCGTACGCGAAGTACACGACGAGCCCCGCGGCGAGCCAGAGTCCGAAGCGGAGCCAGGTGGCCCACGGAAGGCCGAGCATCAGATAGACGCACATCGCCATCCCGAGGAGCGGTATCAGCGGCACGAGCGGCGTCCTGAACGCCCTCGGCCGGTCGGGTTCGGTGCGCCGCAGGATGAGGACCCCGGCGCATACGAGAACGAACGCGAAGAGCGTTCCGATGTTCGTGAGCTCCACCATTTCGTTTATATTCGTCACCGCGGCGATCGATCCGACCGCGACGCCCGACCAGATCGTCGTCACGTGCGGCGTCCGGTATTTCGGGTGAACCCGCGCGAAGTACTTCGGGAGAAGCCCGTCCCTCGACATCGCGAAGAATATCCTCGGCTGGCCGAGCTGAAACACGAGAAGCACCGCCGTCATCGATATGACCGCGCCGAGCGACACGACTCCCGCCGCCCAGTCGAGCCCGATCGAGGAGAAGGCGGAGGCGAGCGGATTGGCGACGCCGAGCTTCTGCCACGGCTCGATCCCCGTGAGAACGATCGCCGTCGCCACGTAGATGACGGTGCAGATCCCGAGCGAGGCGATGATGCCGATCGGCATGTCGCGCCCGGGATTGCGGCACTCCTCGGCGGCGGTCGAGACCGCGTCGAACCCGATGAAGGCGAAGAATATCAGGCTCGCCCCGATCCACACTCCCGTGAATCCGTTCGGCATGAACGGCGTCCAGTTCGAGGGCTTCACGTACATCGCGCCGACGACGATGAAGAAAACGAGAATGAGAAGCTTCAGCACGACCATCACGTTGTTGAACCGGGCCGATTCCTTTACCCCGATGACCAGTATCCACGTGATGAAGGCGACGACTCCCCCGGCGAGCAGATTGAAGATGACGTGGATCCCGCCGATCACGGGGGCCGTATTCCACGCCTCGAGCGCCTTGGCCATGGAAGTCGGCACGCCTCCGCCCGAGGCGAGCGCGGCCCCCGCCGCCTGGTGGGCGCTCCGCCAATCGACCGCGAGCCACGCGGGGACGTGCAGGCCGATCCCCTGAAGGAGCTGGTCGAAATAGGCCGACCACCCGATCGCGACGGCGACGTTTCCGATGCCGTATTCGAGTATCAGGACCCAGCCGACGATCCATGCGACCGTTTCGCCGAGGGTCGCGTACGAATAGGTGTAGGCGCTTCCCGCGATCGGGACGAGCGCGGCGAATTCCGCGTAGCAGAAGGCGCAGAAGGCGCACGCGATCGCCGTGATGACGAAGGAGAGGGACACGGCGGGCCCGGCGCCGTTCTGGCCGGCGCCGCCCGCGGCCGCCGTTCCGATCACGGCGAAGATTCCGGCCCCGATGACGGCGCCGATGCCGAGAGACGTGAGATCCCATGCCCCGAGGGAGCGCTTCAGGGGGAGGTTACCCGATCGAGTCGCGTCTTCCTGGAGTCGATCGAGGCTCTTGCGCCGGATAAGTTCGTTGATCTTCATACCGCGGGCGGAGCTTACCCATGCGCGGCGCCGCTTCAAGCACTTTCTCTTCCGGGATGCGCGCGCGGCGTCCCCCCTTATATCTTGACGCCGGGGCTCTTTTGCGGCAGAATCGCCGGTCGAGGGCAGCCATCTCCTTCAATCAAGGATGATACCCATGAGAACGAAATCGATCGTCGCGTGTCTCGTCCTCATTTTGACCGCGTTCGCGTCCCCTCGCGAGCGCCGGCGAAGCGGTCGTCGCCCGGATGAGCGGCATCATCGGCCCGTCATCGGCGAGATTCATGGTCGAGGCGATCGAACGGGCCGAAGAGCGCCGCGCGGAATGCGTCATCATCGAGATGGACACTCCCGGCGGTCTCGACGAATCGATGCGAGCGATCGTGAAGAAGATCATGGCTTCGAAGGTGCCTGTCGTCGTCTTTGTCGCGCCGTCCGGGTCGCGGGCCGCTTCCGCGGGGGTCTTCATCACGATGTCCGCGCACGTGGCGGCCATGGCCCCCGGCACCAACATCGGCGCGGCCCATCCGGTCTCGATCGGGCTCGGCGCCAAGGTCGACTCCGTCATGGCAGGCAAGACGGTCAACGACGCCGCGGCGTACGCCCGCTCGATCGCCGGGAAGAGGGGCCGCAACGCGGAATGGGCCGAGGACGCCGTCAGGGAGAGCGTATCCATCTCCGAAACGGAGGCGCTGAAGCTTCGCGTCATCGATCTGATCGCCCCCTCGCTGGAAGCGCTTCTGGACTCGCTCGACGGCAGGAAGGTCGCGATCGAAGAGAAAATGATCGCCCTGCACACCAAGGGCGCCGCAATCGTCGAGATGAGGATGAGCTGGAGCGACCGGCTGCTCGCCGTCATCACGAATCCCAATATCGCCTATGTCCTGTTCATGCTCGGACTGCTCGGCCTGTACTTCGAGCTCTCCACCCCCGGGGCCGTCCTCCCCGGAGTGGTCGGCGCGATCTGTCTCATTCTCGCGTTCTTCGCCTTCCAGGTGCTTTCCGTGAGCTTCACGGGAGTTCTCCTGATCATACTGGCCATCGTGCTTTTCATCGCCGAAGCGAAGACCGCGACGAACGGCGTTTTGACGGCGGGAGGATTGATTGCCATGACGTTCGGTTCGATCATGCTCTTCAACGATCCGGATCCGGCCCTGCACGCCTCGCTGCAGGTCGTCGTGCCGGCGGTTCTCGTGACGGGGGCCTTCTTCGTCGTCGGCGTCTATCTATCGATACGGTCGCTGCGCAAGAAGCCGACAACCGGCGGTGAAGCCCTCGTCGGCCAGGAAGGGGACGCGCGAACCCCGATCGACGCGAAAGGCGGCAGGGTCTTCGTGGCCGGCGCCCATTGGAACGCCTTTTCCGACGGAGAGATCGCGGAGGGAAAGCGCGTCCGGGTGATCGCCGTCAAAGGAATGTCTCTCAAGGTGGAAGAGATACGATAGGTGTCCCTGTATCCCGCCGCGCGGCGGGGGTTTGACCCGAAAGGAGAGCGATATGCAGATCGGACTGTCAGTCGTTATTCTTCTCGTTATTTTCATCGTGGGCAACAGCGTGAGGGTGCTGAGGGAGTACGAGCGCGGAGTCGTGTTCAGGCTCGGCCGCTTCGTCGGCGTCCGGGGGCCGGGACTCATCCTGCTCATCCCGATGTTCGAGAAAATGGTGAAGGTCACGCTCCGAACGGTCGCTCTCGACGTCCCGCCGCAGGAAGTCGTCACGAAAGACAACGTCTCGGTCAAGGTAAACGCGGTCATGTATTTCCAGGTGTTCGATCCGGCCAAGTGCATCATCGCGGTGGAGAACTATCTCTACGCCACGTCCCAGATGGGACAGACCACGCTGCGCTCCATTCTCGGCGAGCACGAGCTCGACGATCTCCTCTCCAATCGCGAGAAGATCAATCAGAAGCTGCAACAGATCATCGACGAGCGCACCGACCCGTGGGGGGTCAAGGTCGCCGCCGTGGAAGTGAAGGACGTCGACCTTCCCGAGGGCATGAGGCGCGCGCTCGCCAAGCAGGCCGAAGCCGAGCGCGAACGCCGGGCGAAGGTCATTCACGCGGACGGCGAGTTCCAGGCCTCCACGAAGCTCCGGGACGCCGCAGCCGTCATGGCGCCCGAGCCCGTTTCGGTGCAGCTCAGGTATCTTCAAACGCTGACCGAAATCGCAGCCGAGAAGAACTCGACGATACTCTTCCCGGTGCCGGTGGATTTCCTGCAGTACTTCATGCAGACGCGCAAGAAAGACTAGCCGTTCGCGGGAAAAAGCCCTGGTGCCCGAAAGGAGTCCGTATGCCGTCCTCGATCGCCCCTGGAATCTCCTGGCTCCGCGGAACGCTCCGCGCGATCGGCCTCGCGTCGATCTCCGTGCTGGCCGTCGCGGCCGCGTGCTTCGGACAGGATGCGCAACACAACTTTCTCATGCGTTTTCCCGACGTTCACGGAGACAGGGTCGTGTTCGTCGCCGGGGGAGACATCTGGATCGCCCCGGTCCAGGGAGGCGTCGCGACGAGGCTGACGACGCACGACGGCGACGAGACGCTTCCCAAGTTCTCGAACGACGGATCCCTCATCGCTTTCACGGCGGAGTACGACGGCAACGCCGACGTGTACGTCATGGACACGTACGGCGGGAATATCCGCCGCGTGACCTTTCACCCGGACTTCGACGCGGTGATCGGCTGGGATCCGGTCAAGAACAAGATCATGTTCACTTCGGGCCGAACCAGCTTCGGAGGATTCACCCGCCTGTTCCTGATCGACGCGGACGGAACGGGGCTCGAAGAGGCGCCGCTGCCCGAGGTCGCGCAGGCCAGCTTCTCGGGCGACGGGAAACACATCGCTTTCGCCAAGGTCTCGGTCGACGGCCGTACCTGGAAACGATATCGCGGCGGCCTCGCTCCGGACATCTTCATCTTCGATTTCGCGACGAAGAAGGAGATCAACGTCTCCAACTCGGACGCGATCGACAGCAATCCGATGTGGATCGGCGACATGGTGTATTTCGTTTCCGACCGCGACCGCGTGCTGAACGTCTGGGCGTACGACACGAAAGCCGGGAAACTCGCGCAAATCACGAAGCATACCGAAAAGGAATACGACGTGCGGCGCCCGAGCATGGGCGGCACGAGCATCGTCTACGAGCTGGGCGGCGATCTCTATCTGCTCGATACGGTCTCCGGGAAAAGCGCGCGCATCCCGGTCGATGTCCGCGCCGACACGCCGGAGCTCCGGCCGTACCTCAAGAGCGTCGACGGCTTCGTCACCGAGGCGCACTCCTCGCCGGACGGCAAGACCGCGCTTCTCGTCGCGCGCGGGGAGCTCTTCACCGTGCCGCGGAAAGAGGGCATCACGCGCAACCTGACGGGGACGTCCTCGTCGCGCGACAAAGACGCCGCGTGGTCTCCGGACGGCGCGACGATCGCCTTCTTCTCGGACGGCGACGGCGAGTGCAATCTCTACACGATCGACGCGGCCGGCGCGGCGGCGCCGAAGAAACTGACCGATTTCAGGGACGGATATCGCCACGCGATCCGCTGGTCGCCGGACGGCGAAAGAGATCGCGTTCACCGATCAGACCCTGACCCTGTACTTCATCGACGTCGCCACGAAGAAGATCGCGAAGGTCGACAAGGCCGAATACGAGAACGTCGACATCTCGCTCGACCTGAAGGACATCTACGATTACTCCTGGTCCCCCGACAGCCGCTGGATCGCGTACTCGAAAATGGACGAATCGCTCGTCAACAAGATCTACATTTACTCTCTCGAAACGAAGCAAAGCCGCTGCATCAGCGCGGGCGAGTTCAACGATTTCAATCCCGTATTCTCGAAGGACGGCGCGCGCCTGTTCTTCGTCTCCAACCGGCGCTTCGATCCGGTCTTCTGCGATTTCGAGTGGGAAATGGTCTACAAGAAGCTCGCCGGGATCTACAGCGTCCCCCTGCGGAAGGACGGCGCGCCCCTCTTCCCCGTCCTTCCGGCAAAGGAAGAACCCAAGGAGGAAGCGAAGGCGAACGCGAAGCCCGACGCCAAGGGCGCCAAGGATAAGCCGAAAGAGAATCTCGTGACGATCGACTTCGACGGCATCGACCGGCGCGTCGAGACGTTCCCCGTGCCGCGCGGCAATTACCGCTTCCTCGCCGCGAACGATCAGAATCTGTTCTACCTCAACAAGAACGAGGGAGATTTCAACCGATTCGAGTTCCGCGACCCTCGCCCGTTCGACCTGTGCTCGTTCTCCTTCACGGATAAGAAGGAGAGCAAGATGATCCCCGCGATCAACTCGTATGAGCTCTCCGGCGACGGCTCGACGATCGTATACCGCAGCTTCGGCGAAACGGGAATGATCGACGCCTCCGCCAAGGATTCGAGCGGCGAAGCGATCGGTCTCGCCGACGTGAAGATGCCCCTCGTTCCCCTCGACGAGTGGCGGCAGATATTCGACGAATCGTGGCGCATGGAACGCGATTGGTACTACGAGCCGTCGATGCACGGCCTCGACTGGGCGGCGATGAAGGTGAAATACGGGAAGATGCTGGAGCGCGCCACCTGCCGGCAGGACGTGCGGTACGTCATCGGCGAGCTGATCGGCGAGCTCAACACGTCGCACACCTACGTCTTCGGCGGCGACATCCAGCGCACGGCCGAGCATGTCGGCGTCGGCCTCCTCGGCGCCGATTACGAAATCGATCGCGCGAGCAATTTGTATCGCTTCAAGAAGATCTACGGCGACGTGGATTGGAACGACGACGAGCGCCCGCCTCTCGTCGGCGCCGGCATCCGCGTCGATCAGGGAGACTATCTGCTGAAGGTGAACGGGCGGGAGGTCACGGCGGACCGCAGCGTCTATTCCTATTTCATAGACCTCGCGGGCAAGGCCGTCGAGCTCACGGTCAACGACAAGCCGACGGCGCAGGGAGCGCGCACGGTGACGGTGAAACCGGTGGGAAACGAGTACACTCTGCGCTACATGGATTGGGTCGAAGGAAACAGACGTCTTCGTCGAGAAGGAATCGGGAGGCGAGATCGGCTACCTCCATCTCCCCGACACGTACACGGGCTCGACGGCGATCTTCCCCCGCTACTTCTACTCGCAGACGACGAAGAAAGGGATCGTCGTCGACGGGCGCTTCAACGGCGGCGGGCTCGATCCCGACATTTTCCTCCAGCGTCTCGCCAAGAAGCCGCTCCTGTACTGGACGCGGCGCAACTCGCACGACTACATCTCGCCGTGGTTCGGCACGAGCGCGCATCTCGCGTGCCTGACGAACCGCCAGGCCGGTTCCGGCGGCGACATGCTGCCCTATCTTTTCCGGGCGAAAGGGATGGGGCCGGTCATCGGAACGCGCAGCTGGGGCGGGCTCGTCGGCGTCTCGATGTGGATCGGCATGGTGGACGGCGGCGGGCTGTCCGCCCCCGATTATCGCGTCTACAATCCGCAGGGAAAATGGGTCGTCGAGAACGAGGGAGTGGCGCCCGATATAGCCATCGACCTCGACCCGGCGGATTTCGGAACGGGCCGCGACGCGCAGCTCATGAAGGCGCTCGAGGTGCTCAAGAAGAAGATCGAGGACGAACCGCGCCCGTGGCCGAAACACGAGGCGTTCCCCGTGGACAAGTGATTCGGCAGCTGCGAAGGCGATACCTGATTTCTTCAGGTATCGCCTTCGCAGAATAAATTATAATTACTATTGCATTAGAATTAATATCATCTATATTCAGCTTGCTTGTAGCATTGCCCAGTAAACAGGGGCAAAGAAATAGCCGACGCGCCTCTGGCTAGTGCGATCGCTGGAGTCGAAGTCGGCTATTTGCATGTCCGGCCGACATTCGATTCTCTGCTCGATCGCGAGAGGACCAGGGCAGCCCAGACGGTGCAGAACCCCATGGCGCAGATTATGAGGAGAATATAAATCGCGCCGATGCGCCCGGACAGAATCCGGTACACGCCGGCGAAGCCGAACAGGACGAATACGCCCGCGGAAATCCACTTGATGATTCTCTCCGGAATGCGCTTGCACAAGACGATGCCGACGACGATGCCGACCGTATCCGCTATCACCATGCCGAGAGTGGTGCCCATCAGCACGTTGAGCATATTCCGATATTCGACCGCGAGGCTTATCGTGGCGAGCTGGGTCTTGTCTCCCATTTCGGCGAGAAAGAACGCGATCGCGACCGTCGCGACGGGGCCGAAACGGCTCTCCTTCTTATCTTCTCCTTCCAGCGCGTCGCCGCGGATGGTCCAGAGGCCGAACACGACGAACGACACCGCGGCGACGAAGGAAATGATATCCAGCGGAATGACGACGCTGAGAAAATGACCCGCCGCGACGGCGAGAGAGTGGTTCGCGAGCGTCGCGAGGAAAACCGCTATCAGAACCTTGTGGGGACGGTATCGCGTGGCGAAGGCCATCGCGAGAAGCTGCGTCTTGTCCCCCATCTCCGCGAGGACGACGAACATCAGCGACGCTATGAACGCGGCCATTCATTCTCCCTTGTCTTGTTCCGCTCTCAGAGCTCCCTGAGAGCCACGATGATCGGCAGGCGCGCGGCGCGCAGGGCGGGCGGAAGTCCACCGACAAGCCCCATGAGGAGCGAGAAAACGAGCCCGCTCGCGACGATCTGCGGGGTCACGCGGAATGAGAAGGCGAGATAGGAAAAGCTCGACCAATTGATCGTGCCCGTCGTGAAGCCGTTGAAGGGGAGCGCGGCGAGCGATCCCACGACGCCTCCCGCAAGCGCGATGACGATCGATTCGGCGACGAACGAGGCGACGACGCTCCCGGGACTGAAACCGAGCGCCTTGAGCGTCGCGATCTCCGCGGATCGCGAGGCGATCGCCGAATACATCGTGTTGAGCGCCGCGAAGATCGCTCCGACCCCCATGACGATCGCGATGATGAAGCCGAGCACCCTGATGATGGTCGAGACCGTTCTCGATTGCTCGGCGTAGAACGCCGTCTCGCGGAAAACGTCCACGGTGAGCCTCGGATCGGCGGTCACGGCGTCCTTGAAGGCCTGAAAGCTCCCGGCGGAAACGAGCCGCGCGGTCGCCGATTGAAAGATGTTCTCGGGCCGTTTGAAAACCTGATTGAGCACGCTCGCGTCGCACCACACTTCCGAATCGTACGAGCTCCCGCCGGCGTCGAAGACGCCGACGACGGTCCAGCGCCCGCCGCCGAACTCGACGACGGAGCCGAGCGCGAAGCCGGTATAGGTGGCGGGGACGTTCCGCCCGACGACGAGCTCGGTGAGGCCCGGTTCGAAGAACCGCCCCTCGACGACGCGCACGTTCGGCCGCACGTCGAGGACGACCGGGGAGAGGCCGCGGATCTGCACGTTGGCGTCCGAGCCTGTCGCGACGAGCGGGAAGGCGCCGATGACGACGACCTCGGCGCTCACGAGCGGCTCTCCGGCCGCGGAGCGCGCTACACCGGGCGCGTCCGCGACGACCCGCGCCTGCTCGAGGGTAATGGCGCTCATCATCTCGCTGCTCGCGCCGCCGCGCAGCACGAGGGCGTTCTCGGGCGATCCGCCGGAGACGAGCGTCGCCTGGAACCCCTGGGCCATCGCGAGCATCACGATGAACACGGCGACCGTCCCCCCGATGCCGAGAACGGCCACGAGGGTCGACGGCCAGCGGCTGAAGACGCTCCGAACGTTGTATTCGATCGGGATCGCCATTCTCAGACCCTCCTCAGGGCGTCGACGATCTTGAGGCGCATCGCGCCCATGGCGGGAAGAATCCCCGCAGCGGCGCCCGCCGCGAGCGCGAGAACGAACCCGAGCCCGAGAGAGCGGGTGGCCAGGTAGAAGTTCGGGAGCATGCCCCCCGTCGGGTCGCCCCTGAGCGTGAAGAGCTTCGCGAGGGCGAGCCCCGCGCCGCCGCCTATCGCCGCGACGACGATCGACTCGGCCATGACGAGAAAGAGAACCGTGGTATCGTTCATACCGATCGTCTTAAGGACGGCAAGCTCGCCCGTCCGCTCGCGGACGGCGCTCGCCATCGTGTTCCCCGTGACCAGGAGCAGCGTGAAGAATACGACCGAGCCTATCGAGAGAATGAGAAGGCGGATATTGCCGATCTGGTTCGCGAATCCGGCCGCGAAGGCCTTCTCCGTCTCCGTCTTCGACTCGTACGGCGAGTTCTCGAAGCGATCGTCGATCGCAGCGGCCACTTCGACGGCGTTCGCCGGATCGTCGACCTTGACGATATACCACCCGACCAGGCCTTTGTAGAAGGCGCGCCGCTCGTCGAGGTAATCGTAATGGAACCAGAGCTCCGGCGAGGTGAGCTCCTTGCGGTCGGTCTCGTAGATGGCGCGGACGTTGAACTCCCACGTCCCGCCCCAGATCGTCGCCTCGAGCGGGATGCGGTCCCCGATCTTCCAGCCGAACTTCTTCGCGAGCGGCGGGCTGATGACGCACCCTTCGCGGTCCTCGACGAAGGCGCGCCACTCCTCGTCGCTGAACTTGTACTCGGGATACACGAGGCGGTACCGCTCGACGTCGATCGCGAAGTTCGGAAAGAAGTTCTTCATGTCCTGGTAATACCCCCCGAACCAACTCGCGAACGTGGCCTCCCGCACGTGCGGCACCTGGAGAATCCGCTCCCGGTAGGCGAACGGCAACGGCTGGATGAGAGACACCCTGTTCCGAACGACGAGCCTGTCCGCCCCCGCGACGTCGACGCCCGAGCCGAGCGCCGTTTTGATCGTCATGAGAATACCGAAAAGGAAAAGGGACACCAGGAAGGAGCCGAGCGTGAGCGCCGTCCGTGTCTTCTTGCGGCGAAGATTGAGGAAAACGAGATGGAGAAACTTCATTTCCCGCTATCCTCCGGCTTGCACGCGAACTGCCCGTCGGCCGCGCATTCGAGAAGCGTCCCCTTGTCGAGATGGAGCAGCGTGCCGGCGCGCTTCGCCGCGACCGGATCGTGCGTCACGAGGAAGATCGTCTTCTTGAACTCCTTCGAGAGGCGGCTGACGATATCGAGAATCTCGTCGCCGGCGGCGCGGTCGAGGTCCCCGGTCGGTTCGTCGCACAGCAGGATGCTCGGATCGGCGACGATCGCCCGCGCGATCGCGACCCGCTGCTCCTGTCCGCCCGAGAGCTGCCGCGGATAGTGCCGCATGCGGTCCGAGAGGCCGACGAGGTCGAGCGCGGCCTCCACGTGTTTCCGACGTTCGGCCTTCGAGAGGTTCGTGAGGAGCAGCGGCAGCTGCACGTTCTGGAAGGCCGTGAGGACGGGGATGAGGTTATACATCTGAAAGATGAAACCGATGTGGCGGGCTCTCCACGCGGCGAGCTTCCGGCCCGAGAGGCTGCTGATCTCGTCTCCCGCGATGCGCACCATTCCGCTGGACGGAGTGTCGATGCCGCCGATGAGGTTCAGGAGGGTAGTCTTCCCCGAGCCGGAGGGACCCATGAAGGCGATGAACTCTCCCGCGTCGACGTCGAGGTTGAGGCCGCGGAGCACGTCTATCTCCTCGCCGCCGCGGCGATACTTCTTGTCGAGGCTCCTGATCTCGACGAGGGCGCCGCTCCCTTTGCCGTCCACGCGAACCATGGGCTCTCCTTTTCTCGATCACTTTCTTTTCGATGAAACCCGCGCGCCGTCCCGGAGCTCGCCTGCCGGAGCGCACGACGACCTCTTCGCCGCGCCGCAGGCCCGCGACGACCTCGACGTCCGATCCCCGCTCCCGCCCCGTGCTCACGGCCCGCCGCTCGACGCGGCCGTCCTTCACGACGAACGCGTAGCGCAGATCTCCCTCGGAGCGCACCGCCTCGCGCGGGACGAGAACGGACGCAGCGGCCGCGCGTATCGGTCGCTCCTTCGAGGAAGGACACCTTGACTCCCATGTCGGGGAGAATGCGCGGGTCGAGCGCGTCGAATGAAATGCGAACCTTCACCGTCGCCTTCTGGCGATCGGCCGTCGGGATCACGGTCCGGACCTTCGAAGGAATGCGCCAGTCCGGATAGGCGTCGAGCACCGCTTCGACCCTCTGGGCGGGAGCGACGCGGGCGATGTACGATTCGTTCACGTCGACCTCGACCTCGAGCGAGGCCATATCGACGATGGTCGCGATCCCCGTGCGTGTGAACCCGCCACCGGCGGATATCGGAGAGACCATCTCCCCCGGCTGCGCGTCCTTCGAAACGACGACGCCGGCGAAAGGAGCGCGGACGACGCAGTTATCGACGTTCTGACGGGCGATCCCAGCCGATCGCTCCGCGGCGTTGATCCGCTCGTTCGCGAGCGCGATCTGGGCCTCGTAGCTCGCCACGGCGGTCTCGGCGTTATCGAGCGATTCCTGGCTCACGAGATCGCGCCCGCGGAGATCCTTGTTGCGCTCGAAGGCGCGCCGGGCGTTCGCGAGCCGCACACGCAGCTCCTCGAGGGTCGCGACGGCGACCGATATTCTCCGCCTCGGACGCATGGAGCGCGGCGACGGCGTCGATGTCGTCGAGCCGCGCGAGCACCTGTCCGGCGGCGACGCGCATCCCCTCGTCGATGAAGACTTCCCTGATTTTTCCGGTGACCTTTGCCGATACGGTCGCGCGGCGCCGCGGCGTGACGTATCCGCTCGCGTTGAGCACGGCCGTCTGCGCCGCGCCCGCCTCGCGGACCGTCGCCGTGTCCACTTCCGGCGCGCGTCTCGAGAAAACGATCGCCGCAATAACGGCGATCGCGAGCGCGCCCGCGAGCAGGACAAGGACGAGGAAGCGCCTGCCGGGCCCCGTACGCTCGCGCCGGGCCGGATCTATGGTGAGCTGCGAGAGATCTCGTTCCATGAACACCTCTTTGCAATAGAGGATCATTATATATGAGACTTCGGCGGGGAAAAGCTAAATTTCGTTCGCCGGCCCGCCGTGAACGCGCCGCGCCGGGGACGCGGGGCCGCCGCGCCTCCGCGCCGGGCTTGACTCGCGATTCGAAATCGCTATACCATTCGCCGCGTTGAATTCGTCGTATCCGCCGAAGGCCGCTCGTCTTAACACAGAGAGGATATCAGCCATGATCCGTTTTCGCTTTTCGCTTCTCGTGGGGTTGCTGTTCGTCGCCGTCACCGCGGCCCGGGCCGAGGACACCAGGTTGCTTCGATTCCCGGCGATTCACGGCGACCGGATCGTCTTCAGCTACGCGGGAGACCTGTATTCGGTCTCCGCGTCCGGCGGGGTCGCGCGCCGGCTTGACGAGCGACCAGGGATACGAGATGTTCGCGCGGTTTTCGCCGAACGGCAAGGAGATCGCGTTCACGGGGCAGTATGACGGGAACACCGAGGTCTACCTGATGCCGGCGGAAGGCGGCGCTCCGCGGCGTCTGACGTTCACGGCGACGCTCGGACGCGACGACGTCTCCGACCGCATGGGCCCGAACAACATCGTCATGGCGTGGCGGGACGACGGCACGATCGTCTACCGTTCGCGGATGCACGAGGCGAACGACTTCAAGGGGATGCTGTTCGCGGTGCCGCGCGAGGGAGGCGACGTCCGAGCAGCTTCCTCTCCCGCGCAGCGGATTCTGCTCGTTCTCGGCCGACGGCAAAACGATGGCCTACAACCGCGTGTTCCGCGAATTCCGCACCTGGAAGCGATACCGCGGCGGCCAGGCGGACGAGGTCTGGCTCTACGATTTCGCCGCTCGCACGACGACGAACATCACGAATAATCCCGCGCAGGACATCATTCCCATGCTCCGCGGCGACACTGTCTATTTCGCATCCGATCGCGAGGAAACGGGACGGATGAACCTCTACGCCGTCGATATCGGCACGAAGCAAACCCGCAAGCTCACGAGCTTCACCGAGTACGACGTGAAATTCCCGTCTCTCGGGGACAACGCGATCGTCTTCGAGAACGGCGGGTACATCCACGTCCTCGACCTCGCCACCGAAAAGGTCCGGCGGGTGCCGATAGCGATTCAGGAGGACTTCGCGATCGGCCGGGGCGGGCTCCGCGACGTCAGCGGGGAAATCACGAACTTCGAAATCGCGCCCGACGGGAACCGCGCCCTCTTCGGCGCGCGGGGCGACGTATTCACCGTGCCCGCGAAGCACGGAAATATCCGCAACCTGACCGCCACCCCCGGCGTGCACGAGAGGAACTCGAAATGGTCCCCCGACGGCACGTGGATCGCCTGCGTCTCCGACGCCTCGGGCGAAGACGAGCTGTACCTCGTGCCGCAGATCGGACGCGGCAAGAGCGTCCGGCTCACGAGCGGCGGGGATACGTACAAGTACCGGGCCGTCTGGTCGCCGGACAGCAAGAAGCTCCTCTGGTCCGACAGAAAGCAACGCCTGCAATACGTGGATATCGACTCGAAGGCCGTGACTCTCGTGGCCCAGGCGACCGCCTTCGAGATTACGGACTACGCGTGGTCTCCGGACAGCCGGTGGATCGCCTACGCGAAGCCGGAAGAGATGCGCATGACCACCATCCAGCTCTTCTCGCTCGATTCCGGAGAAAACCGTCGAGGTGACCGACGGATGGTTCTCGTCCTTCGGCCCGGCGTTCAGCCCCGACGGCAAGTATCTCTTCTTCGTTTCGAACCGGAGCTTCAGCCCGATGTACGGGCAGACGGAATGGAACCACGTCTACGTGGACATGGCGCGCATCTACCTCGTGACGCTCGCGAAAGCCACCGCCTCTCCGTTCGCTCCGAAGAGCGATGAGGTGAGCGTGAAGGCCGCGGCGAAAGAGGAAAAGAAGGACAAGGACAAGAAAGAAAAGGAAGAGACGAAGGAGCAGAAACCGATCACGGTCGATAGCGACGGGATACAGGAGCGCATCGCCGTTATCCCGGTGACGCCCTCGGGCTACGACGGTCTCGCCTGCGTCGGCGACAAGCTCTATTACACGAGACGCGGCAGGAAGGACGCGAAGACACAGCTCGTCCTGTACGATCTCGACAAGCAGAAGGAAACCGAGCTCGGCGAGGTCGACGGGTACGAGATCTCGGCGGACGGCGCGAAAATGCTCGTCGGCCAGGGGGGATCCTACTCCATCATCGACCTGCCGGCCGCGAAGATCGACCTGAGCGAACGGCTGAACGTCTCGGACATGCGCGTGATTCTGGACCGCAAAGCGGAGTGGAACCAGATTTTCAACGAGTGCTGGCGCCAGATGCGCGACTTCTTCTACGATCCGTCGCTTCATCGCGTCGACTGGCAGCTCATGCGGAAACGCTACGAGGCGCTGCTCCCCTTCGTGAATCACCGCGCGGATCTGACCTATCTCATCGGCGAGATGATCGGCGAGCTGAATATCGGCCACTCCTACGTCGGCGGAGGAGACTACCCGCACGCCGACCGCGTGCAGCAGGGTCTTCTCGGCGCGAAGCTCGCGCGAGACGCCTCGTCGAAATATTATCGCATTACCGAGATTCTCCGGGGCCAGAACTGGGACGAGAACCTGCGCTCACCGCTGACGGAGATAGGGGTCGACGTCAAGCAGGGCGACTACATTATCGCCGTGAACGGCGTCTCCACCGCGGAGATGAAGGACATCTACGAAGCCCTGTGGAACACGGCGGGCAAACAGGTCTCGCTGACGGTCAACTCCTCTCCGAAAGAGGCGGGCGCCCGGAGCGTCACGATCGTGCCGACGGCGGACGAGCGGGACCTGTATTACTTCAACTGGGTCCAGAGGAATCTCGAGAAGGTATCGAAGGCCACCGCCGGCCGCGTGGGGTACGTGCATATCCCCGACATGGGAGCGGACGGGTTGAATCAGTTCGTGAAGTACTACTACCCCCAGACGCGCAAGGACGCGCTGATCGTCGACGTGCGCGGCAACGGCGGCGGAAACGTGTCCCAGCAGATCATCGAACGTCTCCGGCGGGAAGTGGCGATGATCGACGTCGCGAGGAACACGTCGTACAACCCCGATCCCGACGGAACGATCGTCGGCCCCAAGGTGATGCTGCTCGACGAATTCTCCGCCTCCGACGGGGACATCGTCGCCTACCGGTTCAAGAAGTACAAGATCGGTCCGGTCGTCGGAAAGCGCTCCTGGGGCGGGGTCGTCGGCATCCGCGGCACGCTTCCGCTGCTCGACGGCGGATTCCTCATGAAGCCGGAGTTTTCGCGATACGACGCCGAGGGGAAAGAGTGGGTCATGGAGGGAAAGGGCGTCGAGCCGGACATCTACGTCGATAACGATCCCGCGAAAGAGTACGACGGCGTGGACCAGCAGCTCGACAAGGCGATCGAGGTCGTGCTCGGCCTCCTGAAGGCGAATCCGCCGGCGGTGCCGCCGCCTCCGCCGTACCCGGACAAGAGCCGGTGAAGGCTTGACACGGATTTGAGGTTTCGATAGGCTCGGCCCGGTGGTCGTTTTAACAGGAGGTTGGCATGAAGGCGATGCGCGTCGTTTTGTTGTGCACGGTCCTTGTTGCCGTGTCGATTTCCGCCGGAAACGCCCAGGAGCAGACGTGGAATTTCACGTTCAAGGGCGGCCTGCTGATGCCCGGCACGGTGACCGTCAGCCCCCCGGGGTGGGATCTCGACACGAACATGGGCTGGATCCTCAACGCGTATTACGACGCCATGGTGGCTCCGAAGCTGTCGATAGGCGGATTCCTGGTGCTGGCGGGGACCTCCGTCGATGAGGCCGACGAGGGCGCCATGATCACCACTCTGGGAGCGACCATAAAAGGGAGATTCACCCTCCAGAACGGAATGCAGCTTCGCCCCGGCCTTGCGCTCGGGTACCAGATGACCAGCAGCGACGCGTTCGATGACGGCTTGAAAGGTCTGGACGTCGGCGGCATTTTCGAAGTTGTGAAGCCGCTCGCCAACAGCACAAACGCCCTGGTCGGCGAGTTGGGCTTCATTACCCAGCCGTCCGGCGGGAACGACGACGCGGACGTCACGTGGGGCCCCATGTTTTACTTTGCGTTCGGCTACCAATTCGGCGGATAGATCCTGGAAAAGGGGTGGAGCATGAAACTGGAACAGAGCTTCATGGATTTCATGCTCCACCACCAGGAGCGCCATAACAGAAGCTACAACTTCCTCGTGCTCCTCGAAGCCATTCAGACCGCCGCCAAGTACATCCAGTACTTTTACCAGACCGGCTCGCTCAAGAACATGATGGGCGAAGCGGGTATGACCAATTGCCAGGACGAATGCGTCATGAAGATGGACGACATCGCCGATACGATCGTCCTGCACTATCTTCGACGTTCGAATCAGGTGATCTACGCCGTCACCGAGGAGGAACCGGAACCGGTCCGCCTCAACGAGGACGGCGGCCGCTACTTCATCTACTACGATCCGCTCGACGGATCGAGCAACATCAAGCATAACCTGCCCGTCGGCTTCATGTTCGCGGTCGCGAAGAAGAACCTCGACGGGCCCGAGGATGGCCACCTGCGCGCGGGAGCCGAGCTCCGCGCGGCGGGGATCTTCCTCATTCCGAACGGCGTCTTCACCCTCGCGCTCGCCGACACCGGCGTCTTCCGCTTCCACCTCGACGAGACGATGACGTACGTCAAGCCTGAGAACTGCGACCGGCTGATGCTGCCCGAAGACCCGAAGGAATGGGAGCTCTCCTTCAACTCCTCCAACCGCACGACGTTCTCCGCGAACGTCCGGAGCTGGATCGCGGAGCATGAGCCGAAATACGCCTTTCGCTACATGGGGGCGCTCGCGGGAGACTTCCATCGCCTCCTCTCGAACGGCGGAATGTTCATGTACCCGGCGATCGTCAACCATCCGCGTCCGGAAAAGAACCGCCCCATGGGCAAGCTCCGCCTCCTCTACGAGGCGAACGTCGCCGCGTTCATCGCGAGGGAAGCGGGGGGCGCCGCGATCGACGAGGCGGGAAACGACATCCTCGATATCAAGCCCGAATCCCCGCACCACCGGACCGCCCTCTACGTCGGCTCGCGCCCGCTCGTCGAAAGCATCCGAACACGGCTTCGCGAAAAGAGATAGGACAGGCCGCCTGCTTCCCCGAAGCTTCACGAAAAGCCGTCTTGCACTGCGCATGGAAATGGGATATGTTAGGAAAACTTTGAGCCGAATAGCGTCGGCGCATCGGGCTTTCAACGGGAATACAGCGATGCGACGAAGGGAAAAGAAAGGGTGCGATGTCTAGGAGAACGCTGCTTTTTCTGATGCTTTTCATCTTCGCGGCCTGCGGAAGATCTCACAAGAATTCGGTGCAGATCAAGGGCTCGGATACGATGGTCAATCTCGGACAGGCCTGGGCCGAGAAATACATGGAGAAGAACCCAGGCAATTTCATCGCGGTCACGGGGGGCGGTTCCGGCACCGGGCTCTCGAGCCTCATCAGCAGCACGTGCGATTGCGCGATGAGCTCGAGAAACATCAAGGAGAAGGAAATAGCCCTGGCGAACAAGCGGGGCGCTTACCCGTACGAGATCAAGGTGGCGCTGGACGGTCTCGCCGTCGTGGTAAATCCGGAAAATCCCGTCGACAAGCTCACCATGGACCAGCTGGCAGGCATCTTCTCCGGCAAGCTCTCCAACTGGAAGGAAGTCGGCGGCGGGGACGAACGAATCGTCGTGCTCTCCCGCGAGGTGAACTCCGGCACGCACGTCTATTTCAAGGAGCACGTGCTGCGCAGAATGGACAAGACCAGCAAGGAGGAGTTTGCGCCGGGCGCGCTCATGCTCTCCTCCTCCCAGGCGATCGCCGACGAGGTGGCGGGGAATCCCGCCGCGATCGGATACTACGGAATGGGCTATATTTCCGACAGGCACAAGCCGGTGTCGATCGCGAAGGACGCCGCGTCCCCCTTTGTGGCGCCCACGATAGACAACGTCATCAGCGGCGTGTATCCGATTTCACGCCCGCTTCTTCTCTATACGAACGGCGAGCCCCAGGGCTTGATCAAGAAATTCATTGATTTCGCGCTCTCAGAGGAAGGTCAGGAAATCGTTCGGGCCACCGATTTCGTGCCGGTGAGCAAGTAGCGTCCATGCGCAAATTGCGGGAATTCATAATCGAGAAGCTCGTTCTCCTCTGCGGGTTGGCCTCGATATTTTTCGTCGTTCTGATTTTTCTCTTTCTGCTCCGAGAGGGACTCGCCGTACTCGAGACGATTACCCCCTCGGCGTTTCTCGCGGGCAAGAGCTGGTACCCCATCTCGGAACCGCCCCAGCTGGGAATACTCCCCCTGATACTCGGCTCGCTCGTCGTGACGTTCGGAGCCGCCCTCATCTCCGTTCCTATCGGCGTCGGCTGCGCGATCTACATCGCCGAGATAGCCCCGAAACGGCTCAAGGAGATCCTCAAGGCCGGGATAGAGCTGCTCGCGGCCATACCGAGCGTCGTCCTCGGATTCATCGGGATGGTCACGCTCGTGCCCTTCGTGAAGACGGTATTCCACCTGCCGACGGGGCTCACCGCGCTCTCCGGATCGATCATGCTCGCGTTCATGGCGATGCCCACCATCGTTTCGATAGCCGAAGACGCCCTGTACTCGATACCGAAGACGTACAAGGAAGGGGCGCTCGCGATGGGCGCGACGCACTGGCAGGCGATCTGGCGCGTGATGCTGCGGGCGGCCTCGAGCGGCATACTCGCCGCGATCATGCTCGGGATCGGCAGAGTGATCGGCGAGACCATGGCCGTCATGATGATCACGGGGAACGCCGCGGTGATACCCCACAGCCTCTTCGTGCCGGTGCGAACGCTGACCGCGACGATCGCGGCCGAAATGGGAGAAGCGGTGATCGGGAGCGAGCACTATTTCGCGCTCTTCGCGATCGGCATCGTTCTGTTCGTTATCAGCTTCGCGATCAACGTGACGGCTGACCTGTTCCTTCACAAGAGACAGTGATTATGAATCCGTATCGGACGCAACGAATCGCATTCTCCCTTCTATTCATGGCGAACGCCCTGATTCTGGTCCTCGTCGGCTTCGTCGTCGTGGTCATCGTCCAGAAGGGGCTTCCGGCCATCACCTGGCAGTTTCTCTCGGACGTTCCGCGCCAGGGAATGCGCGCGGGAGGCATATTCCCGGCGATCGTCGGGACGCTGTACCTCGTGGCGGGGGCGATCGTTTTCGCCCTGCCGATCGGGCTTCTCGCCGCCATCTACCTGAGCGAGTACGCCAAGGACAATCTGCTGACGCGGCTCATAAAGCTCTCCATCGTGAACCTCGCGGGCGTGCCTTCGGTCGTGTACGGACTTTTCGGATTGGCCCTCTTCGTCGTCTTTTTCAAGTTCGGCGCCTCGATCCTCTCGGGCTCCCTCACGCTCGGCATCATGATCCTGCCGCTGATCATAACGGCGTCGCGCGAAGCGCTCGAGAGCGTTCCGCAGTCGTTCCGCGAGGTAAGCCTGTCTCTCGGCGCGAGCAAATGGCAGACGATACAGAATATCGTTCTCCCGAACGCGATTCCGGGCATCCTGACGGGGACGATACTGGGCCTGGGGAGAGCCGCCGGCGAAACGGCGCCGATCCTCTTCACGGTCGCCGCCTTCTACCTGCCGTTGCTTCCGGGTTCGATTTTCGATCAGGTGATGGCGCTGCCGTACCACCTGTACGTCATATCGACGCAGGTGCCGAACGTCGACGAGAAAGTGCGATACGGCACCGCGTTCGTGCTGCTCGCGCTCGTGCTGTTCATGAACCTCGTCGCCATCGTCATTCGATACAAGTTCAGGATGAAGAAGAAATGGTGATATTCAAGATCGACAGCCTCGACATCCGGTTCGGCTCCGTGCACGCGGTGCGGCGCGTGAGCATGGAGGTGTTCGCCCACGAGATCCTGACCGTGATCGGCCCGTCGAACAGCGGGAAGACGACCTTTCTCAGGATGCTGAACCGCATGAACGACCTGCAGCTTAATTTCAAAATGAGCGGAACGGTGGAGCTCGAAGGCGAGAACATCAGGAAGATGAACGTCGAGAGCCTGCGCAGGAAAGTGGGCACCGTGTTCGCGCTGCCGCTGCCGCTCCCGCTCTCGATATTCGACAACGTGGCCTACGGGCCGCGAATGCACGGCCTGCGCAACAGGGGCAAGCTCGCCGGGCGCGTCGAGGAAGCGCTGAGGAGCGCGTACCTGTGGGACGAGGTCAAGGACCGCCTGCACGAATCGGCGTTCAAGCTCTCCGGCGGCCAGCAGCAGCGCCTGTGCATCGCCCGGACCCTGGCCGTCGAGCCCGAGGTGATCCTTTTCGACGAGCCGTGCTCGGGACTCGATCCCATATCGACCGCGAAGGTTGAAGACGCCATGCTCAAGCTCAAGCAGCAATACACGCTCGTCCTCGTCACGAACAACGTGAAGCAGGCGGCGCGGGTCGGCGACAGGACGGCGTTCTTCCTGGGCGGCGAGCTGATCGAGATCGACAAGACCGAAAAGATCTTCACCGCGCCGGCGGACAGCCGCACCGACGACTACATCCGGGGAAGGTTCGGATGAGAGCCAAGATCACCACGAAGAACCTCAACCTCTGGTACGGCGACTTCCACGCCCTGAAGGACGTGAACGCGGCCTTCGAGGCGAACCGGATCACCGCGATCATCGGCCCGTCGGGATGCGGCAAGTCTACGCTCCTGCGCGTCTTCAATCGCATGAACGATCTGATAGACGGCGTCCGCACGGGAGGGCAGGCCCTCATCGACGAGACCGACATCCTCGCCCCCGACACCGATCTGGTCGCCCTGCGCAAGAAAGTGGGAATGGTGTTTCAGAGACCGAATCCGTTCCCCCTCTCAATCTACGAGAACATCGTCTTCGGCGTGAGAATCCGCGGCGCCCGGGTTTCCCGGAGCGATCTTGACGCGATCGTCGAGAGCAGCCTCCGCGGCGTGCTGCTCTGGGACGATCTCAAGAACACGCTGCGCTCATCGGCGCTCAGACTGTCGCTCGAGCAACGGCAGCGCCTCTGCATCGCGAGGCTCCTCGCGGTGAAACCGGACGTCCTGCTCATGGACGAACCCTGCTCCGCCCTGGATCCCCAGGCGACGGCGCGCATCGAGGAGCTGATGCGCGAGCTGAAGCACAACTACACGATCGTCATCGTCACTCATAATATGCAGCAGGCCGCGCGCGTCTCCGACGACACCGGCTTCATGCTGCTCGGCGAGCTCATAGAGTTCAACCGGACGGAGGAGCTCTTCGCCTCGCCGCGCGACAAGCGCACGGAAGACTACATCACGGGAAGATACGGCTAGGAGGATCCATGGAACGTCATTTCGACGTCGAGCTCGACGATCTGAAGAAGCGCATCATCGAAATGGGGACGCTCGCCGAGCGGGCCATCGAAAAATCGGTCGAGGCGCTCAAGGCGCGGAACGCCGAGCTCGCGCGAGCGGTCATCGACGACGATCGCGACATCGACAAGCTCGAGCTCCTCATCGACGAGAAATGCATCGATCTCATCGCCCGCTATCAGCCCATGGCGAAGGATCTCCGGTTCATCACGACGGGAATGAAGATAAACGCCGAGCTGGAACGGATCGCCGATCTCGCCGTCGACATAGCCCAGCGGACTCTCGAGCTCGCCGACAAACCGCTCTTGAAACCCCTCGTGGATACGCCGAAGCTGACCGCCCTTGCCCTGAGCATGATCCAGATGGCGATCGATGCCTTCGTAAAGGAGGATGCAGAGCTCGCGAGGAAAGTCGTCCTCTCCGACCCGGAGGCGGACAACCTGAGAAACGCGATCCAGCAAGAGCTGGTAGACGATTATATGGTAAAAGACGGCTCCACGGCTCCGCGGGCCATTCAGCTCCTCCTCATCGCCCGCTTCCTCGAGCGCATCTGCGACCATACGACGAATATCGCGGAGAACGTGATATACATGGTCCAGGCCGAGGTCGTGAGGCATCACCCCGAGAAGCTCACGGACGGTTCGTAGGCACGTTCGCCGCGGCGAGGCGCGCCGTCGAGAAGGCCGCCTGGAGATTGTAGCCGCCGGTGTCCCCGTCGATATCGAGCGTCTCGCCGCAGAAGTAGAGCCCGTTCACCTTCTTCGATTCCATCGTGCGCGGATCGACTTCCTTCAGATCGATTCCGCCGCGCGTGACGATCGCCTCGGCGATGGGCCTCGGACGTTTCACCGTCACCCGGAAATCCGCGAGCGATTCCGCGAGCCGCTTTCTCTCGGCGCTTGTGACCTGGCCGCACCGTTTCTCTTCGGGGATCCCTCCCGCTTGCAGGAGAATCGGGACGAGCGCCTTCGGCACGAGGCCTTTCATGACCGTAGCTATCAGCTTCCCGCCGGCGCCGGCGAACTCGCGGATGAGGAGATCCTCCAGGCCGGCCCTGTCGAGCGCCGGCTTCAGATTGATGGAGACGGCGACCGGTTCTTCCCGGTCGAGACGCTCGACTATGGCGCCGCTGAGCGAGAGAACGGCGGGGCCCGAAATGCCGTAATGGGTAAAGATCATATCTCCCGATTCCGAAGCGATCTTCTTCCGCCCGCTCATGACGGCGACGGCGACGCCGGCCAGGGATATTCCCTGCAGATCCTTCGCGAACGATTCCGTCGTCTCGAGGGGAACGAGCGCGGGGCGCGGCGGGACGATCGTGTGGCCGAGCGCTCGCGCCATGACGTAGCCGTCTCCCGTCGAGCCGGTAGCGGGATACGAAAGCCCGCCCGTCGCGAGTATCGCGCTTTTCGTCCCGATGGGCGCATCGAGGCCCTCGATCGCGACTCCGCAGACCACCCCTGACGCGGCGTCGACGACGATTCTCTCCGCGCGCGCGTTCATCCTGACGGCGACTCCGTGCCTCTTCATGTATCGCGCCAGCGCCCCGATGACGCTTTCCGCCCTGTCGCTTGCCGGAAAAATCCTTCCGCCCGTTTCCTCTTTCGTCGCCACGCCCTGCTCGTTGAAGAACGCGATGAGGTCGCGGTTCGAGAAATCGGTAAATGCCCGGTACAGGAATTTTCCGTTCGCCCCGAAGCTGCGTATGAATTCGTCCCTCTCGTCGGTGTTGGTCAGGTTGCATCGGCCGTCCCCCGTGAGGCCGAGCTTCCTCCCGAGACGCGCGTTTCGCTCGAGGAGGAGGACGCGCGCACCCCTTTCGGCCGCGCTTCCCGCCGCGAGCATGCCCGCGGCTCCGCCGCCGATGACGACGACGTCGAATACTTCGATCGAGCCGTTCTTCCCGTCATCCATTCGATGGCTCCGTCTATTTGGCCGTCAGGAGCACGATCCCGCCCGTCGTGAGAAGCATACCTATCAGCTCCCGCGTCCCGAGCGTCTCGCCGCCGAGCCACACTCCCATGATGACCCCGAAGAGAGGCGACGTGAACGCGATGGGCATGACGCGCCCGAGGGGCGCCCCCCTGAGCGCCGCGTAGAAGCACAGCATCCCGACAGCTCCCGCGAGCACCCCTCCCCCGAGCGCCATCATCACGAGGGGTTTCGCGCCGGCCTGCGGAAGCGCCTTCCATTGCGGAAAGCTCACGGCGCCGAGGATCGCGAGCGCCATGGCCGTGCGCAGAGTGATCCCCATCTGAGCGGAGAGGTTCCCCGTCTGAAGACCCTTCTTTTCGAAATATCCCCCGACGCCCCAGGCCGCGGCGGCCACGAGCGCGAGAAGCTGCGGTTTCATGTTCGCTCCTTTGAAGTCGGCTTCCAGGCCGCGGCGATCGAGTGTCTCTCGAGACATAGTACCACAGGAGAGGATGTCTTGACATGCCCTCGAAATTCCTATAAAAATGGGAGTTCGCGGAACCGTGAACCCCGCATTCGAAGGGAGAGTCCGCGTGAGCCGCAGTAATCCGAGCGCCGCCGGAAGATTCTTCCGTCACGCGTCGATCGCCGTCGCGCTGCTCTGTTTCATATCAGGCGGGCTTTCCGCGGAGGACAAGACCCCGAGCGCGCTCGACTGGGGATTTCGCCTTCGCCTTCGCCAGGAATACGGCGCCAACCTCACCGATTTTTCGAACCGCTTCGCCGACGACAACAACTACATCCGCGTTCGATCGCAGCTCTGGGGCTCCTGGGCGCCGGACGCGCACTGGAAACTCTACGCGATGCTCAACAACGAGCATCGGCACTGGTACAAATCGAACAAGGGGCTCGAGAACCAGGAGTTCGAGATCCACGAGCTCACGTTCGAGAATCTCTATATCGAGGGGAAGAATCTCGGCGGCACCCCCTTCGGCTTCGTCGCGGGGCGCCAGAACCTCTCCTACGGCGAGGGATTCATCTGCTGGGACGGCGGGCCGCTCGACGGCTCGCGCACGGGATACTTCAACGCGCTGCTTCTCACCTCCTCGTTCGGCAGGCGCCGGCTGGACGCCCACTTCATTTCCAATCCCGAGAGAGATGAATATCTGCCCATCCTCAACGATCGGAAGCAATCCTTGATCGAATGGGACGAGACGGGCGCCGGGCTCTACTACACCGACGAGTCGTTCGAGGGCCGCAAGCTCGAGGCGTATTATTTCTACAAGAACGAGAAGGACGAGGATGGCGCGTATCCCGAAAGCGACGTCCATACGATCGGGGCGCGGGCGTCGGGAAAGGGCTTCGGCCGGCTCACCTTCGCCGTCGAGGGGGCCGTGCAGGCGGGCGATCGCGGCGCGCAGGAGCGTCTCGCGTATGGAGGCAACCTGTACGGAAAATACGCTCTGCCGGTCGAGCGCGCGGCGGTCTCGCTCGGCATGGGGGCCTTCTATCTCTCCGGGGACGATCCCGGGAGCGCGGACGCCTACGAAGGCTGGAATCCGGTCTATTCCCGCTGGCCGAAGTGGAGCGATCTCTATATCTATTCGCTCGCGAAGGAGCGCGGCGCGGCGTACTGGGAGAACTTCGCTTCGCTGTGGTTCGGCATCGAGGCCAAGCCGCTCGATCGCATCGCGCTCGAAGAGCGAATCTACCCGATGTGGGCGCCCGAGCCGCCTCCTCCGGGCGCCGGCAAATCGATTTTCGGCGCCGGAAGCTACCGCGGGACTCTGTCGCTCATGAAGCTCTCCGGGACGTTGAATGAATATCTCTCCGCATACGTGCTCTGGGAAGCGCTCCTGCCGGGGGATTACTACGCCCCGGGGAGCGACACGGCGCATTTCCTGCGCTGGGAGATCATGTTCAGGATTTAGCCCGACAAGGGGGAAACCGTGACGCTGCTTCAGGCGTGCATCGCCGTTCTCTTTATGTACGTCGCGATCCTGATGGGAGTCGGCATCTGGAGCGCCCGCAGGACACAATCGGCCTCGGACTTCATCCTCGGAGGCCGCACGATAGGCCCGTGGGTCACGGCGCTCTCGTACATCGCCGTCTATTTCAGCTCGGTGCTCATCATCGGAGGCGGCGCCTTCGGGTACAAGTACGGCATGGCGACGATCTGGATCGGCGTGATCAACGTGATCGTCGGCTGTATGCTCTGCTGGATCGTCCTCGGAAAGCGCGTGCGCGAGATGACGGAGCGCTACGGCGTGAGAACGATGTCGGGATTCTTCGCGCGGCGCTTCAACTCTCCCGCGGCGGGCATCTATTCGGCCGCCGTGGCATTCCTCTTTCTCATCATTTACAACGTGAGCGTCGTGAAGGGCATGGCGAACTCGTTCGAGGTGCTCATGGATCTCCCGTACTGGGGGGGCGTGCTCATCTCGGGGCTCGTGATCATCTTCTACGTCGTGCTGGGCGGCTACATGGCGGTCGTCTGGACGAGCTTCATCCAGGCGTGGGTGATGATCGTCGCCCTCCTTCTCCTCATGTTCAAGACATTCGGCGCGGTCGGCGGCCTCGGCGCGGGAATGGAAAAGCTCGCCGCGATCGGACCGCAGTACGTGCATACACCGGGGGTGTGGGGCTGGGCGGGGCTCATCAGCTTCTCGCTCGTCGTGAGTCTCGGCGTCTGGGGAATGCCGCAGATGATAATCCGCTTCTACAGCATCAAGGATACGAAAACGCTCCGGCTCGGCACGGCGATCGTCACGCTCGGCGCGACGATCGCCGTCATCCCCTACATCGTCGGCGCGCTCACCCGCGTGCTCATTCCCGGCCTCGAGAATCCCGATCTCGCGATCCCGAAGCTCGTGGCGATGGTGCTCTCTCCGTGGCAGGCGGCTTTGCTCCTCGCGGGAGTCGTCGCGGCCGGCATGTCGACCTTCGCCGGGGTTCTCATCATCATGTCGAGCTCGCTCATCACCGACGTCTACGAGCACGGCCTCAAGCGCAAGCTGACCGGCTCGCAGGAGGTCTTCGCGAATCGCGTCGTGAGCGCGGCCGTCGGGCTCATATCGCTCGCGATCGCCTTGCGCCCACCGGCGCTCATCCTCGTCCTCACCGGCTTCTCGTGGGCCGTCATCGCGAGCACGAACCTCTGGCCGCTCCTCTTCGGGCTCTACTGGAAGGGCGCGAGCAAGGCGGGCGTCGTCGCCTCGATGGTGGCGGGCTCCCTCACCGCGATCCTCTGGACGTGGCTCAGAAAGCCCTTCGGAATCGACGGCTTCATCGCGGGCTCGCTCGCGAGCCTTGCGACGCTTCTGATAATCACGGCGGCGGCGCGTCGGACCCCGTCGCCTCGCCGAAGCTGAGTTGTCACGCCGAACCCGATCGGCGGATCCGAATCTCGTCACAGGAGGTCACCGGCATGCGCGAACGTCTCGTCATCCTTATCGCGTCGATCGTATCGCTCGCGACGGCCGCGGCGGCCCCCGCGGCGGCGGCTATCAAGTCTCCGGCCGAGTACCTCGGTTTCGAAATCGGCGCCGATCGCAAGCTCGCCGACTACGAGCAGACGCTCGCCTACTTCGATCTGCTCGACGAGGCCTCGCCGTGGGTCACGGTCAAGAGAATCGGCACGACGACGCTCGGAAAGCCGATGATCGCTCTCATCCTCTCCGCGCCCGCGAACCTCGAGAAGCTCGAGCATTACGTGGATCTTTCGCGACGGCTCGCCGATCCGCGAAATCTCTCCCCCGCCGACGCCGCCGCCCTCGTCAAGGAAGCGAGGATAATCACGATGATCACGGCGAGCCTCCACGCGACCGAGGTCGGAGCGATGCAGATGTCGCTCGAGCTCGCGTACGACGTCGCCTCGGGGAAGAACGCGCGCCTCTCGAAGGCGCTCTCGCAAACGATCCTTTTCATCGTCCCGATGAATCCCGACGGTATGCAGATGGTCGCCGACTGGTACCGGAAGTGGCTCGGCACCGAGCACGAGGGAGGCGCGATGCCGTGGCTCTACCACCATTACGCCGGCCATGACAACAACCGCGACTGGTTCATGCTGAACCTCGCCGAGACGCGCGCGGTATTCGATCTCTTCTTCCGGAGCGCGGTCCCGCAGGCAGTCCTCGACATGCACCAGATGTGGAGCGCGGGCGCGCGCCTCTTTCTCCCGCCGTACTATCCGCCCGCCAACAGGAACGTCGATCCGATCGTCTACCGCGCGAACAATCTCGTCGGGGCGGCGATGCAGCTCGAGTGCGAGGAGCGCGGGCTTTCGGGCGTCATATCGAACGCCTATTTCGACGCGTACTGGGAGGGCTCGTCGAACGGGCTCGCCTGGTGGCACAACCAGATCGGCCTTCTCAGCGAGGCCGCGAGCGTGCAGGTCGCAAGCCCCATATACATCGAGCCCGGCGAGCTGCGCGGGGACGACGCGGGCTTCCCGAGGTACGAGATGACGCTCAACTTTCCGAACCCGTGGCCGGGCGGCTGGTGGCGGCTTCGCGATATCGTCGACTATGACCTCGCCGCGGCGGAATCGTTCGTCGAGACGTGCGCGGAGAACCGCGAGCGTTTTCTCGATAACTATTATCAAATGGGCCTGAAAGCGGTCGAGCGCGGAAAGACCGAGAAGCCGTTCGCCTATGTCATCCCCGCGCCCCAGCGCGACCCCGTAACGGCGGCTCGCCTCGTCGAGGCGCTCATGCTCGGCGGGGTCGAGGTGCACCGGGCCTCCGGGGATTTCACGGCCGGCGACCGCCTTTACCGCGCGGGTTCCTTCGTCGTCAGGCTCGATCAGCCGTATGGGCGGTACGCGAAGGATCTCCTCGAAAAACAGGAATACCCGGACACGCGTTCGAGCGACAAGGCGCCGATCGAGAAACCGTACGACGTCACGGGCTGGACGATGCCGCTTCAGATGGGAGTCGGCTGCGACGAGATCGACGATCGTTTCGAAGCGTCCCTCGAGCTTCTCGACGATTTTCCCTACCCCGCGGGGAGCTTTGCCGACGGCGCATGGGGCTACGCGCTCCGCCCGGAGATCAACGCATCCTACCAGGCGGTGAACGAGCTTCTTTCCGCGGGGCTCGTCGTGCGCCGCCTCGGCGAAGCCGGGGCGTTTCCGGCGGGAACGTTCGTCGTGCAGGCCCAGAAGGGGCTCGCCGCCGCGGCCTCCGGGATCGCCCAGCGCGCGCACGTCGATTTTATCCCGCTCGCGGCCCCTCCCGCCGGTTCGACGCGCGAGCTTCGCGCCGCGAAGACCGCCCTCTTCAAACCGTGGATCGCGAGCATGGACGAGGGCTGGACGCGGTACCTGTTCGACTCGTTCAAGGTCCCCTACGCCAACGTCTCGAACAAGGACGTGACGGAGAACAAGATCAAGGGCTATGACGTCCTCGTCATCCCGAATATCAGACCTTCCGTCATCAAGGACGGGAAGATCGACGACAAGGAAGAAGCGCGGTGGTTCCGCCCCCTCCCCCCCGACTACAAGGGCGGCATCGACAAGAAGGGGATCGAGAACGTGAAGAAGTTCGTCGAAGGGGGAGGCACGCTCATCTGTTTCGGAAGCTCGTGCGGCTTCGCGATCGAAACGCTGGAGCTTCCCGTGCGAAACGTTCTCGACAAGGTCTCGGACGACGATTTCTTCTGTCCGGGGGCGATATTGAAGGTCTCGTTCAAGACCGGACAGCCGATCACCTACGGCATGCCCGAGAACGGGCATATTTTCTTCGCAAACAGCCTGGCCTTCGCGACCTCGGTGCCGTACGGGAAATTCGACCGCACGGTGCTCGCGAGCTTCACCGAGAAGGAGCCGCTCGCGAGCGGGCTCATCATCGGCGGGGAACGCCTCTACCGCAACGCGGCGCTCGTCGAATACAAGGTGGGCGCGGGAAGGATCGTGCTCTTCGGATTCAACCCGCAGTACCGTTGCCAGACGGCGGGGACGTACAAGCTGCTCCTGAACGCGATTCTCGAGGCGGGGCGCTGATGCCGCGACGGTGCGCGGACAATACGCCTCCGCGCGTGATTCTGGTCGGATCTTTCACGCCCAGGATCAGCGGCACGAGCATCCTGCTCGAGCAGCTCGCTTCCGATCTGAAAGGCCGCGCGGATATCGAGCTCTCGATCGTGGATTCCGGCGGGATTCGCGGGCACGGTCTCAAAGGGCTCGCCCGGTACTCCAGGATGCTGTTTCGCATCTGGATCGATTCGGGAAAATCACATATAATCTCCCTGCACCTCAGCATCACCGCCCTGGCGCTCGTCGCGCCCGTGGCGCTGGCGATGTCGAGAGTGCGCGGGATCAAGCTGGCGATCCGCCTCTTCGGCGGCGCCGGTTGCGGCGGTTTGAAAGGCCTCTCCCGATCCGTGGCGAAATGGTCGATGGGAAAAGCCGATATTTGCCTCGTCGAGACCCGTGCTCTGGTGAATGAGATGAAACGCGACGGCATCTGCAGGGTCGAGTGGTATGCCAACAGCCGGCCGATTCCGGATGGGGCCGCCTTTCACGCGCCCCAGGCGTGCCGCAAGTTCGTTTTCATCGGGCGCTTGTGCGCGGAGAAAGGCGTGTGTGCGGCCATCGAGGCGGCCGAGCTGTTCGGCGACGAGGTGAGTCTGGACGTATACGGACCGTTCTGGGGAGATTCTCTTTCCACGGACATATTCCGGGGCAAGAAACGGGTTCGATACCGCGGCCCCATTCGACCCGATCAGGTTCCCGAAATCATGAGTGAGCACGACGCGCTGCTGCTGCCGACGCGGCACCGCGACGAGGGTTACCCCGGAGGCATCATCGAGGCGTTCGCCGCGGGCCGCCCGGTGATCTGCACGCGCTGGATGGCCCTGCCGGAAATGGTCGACGAATCCTGCGGCATGCTGATCGAACCCGATGACCCGGGGGGGCTCTTCGATGCGATGAAGATGCTCGCGTCCGACCCCGCTCTGTATGCGCGATTATGCGAAGGCGCCTGGAACAGGCGCATGAATTACTCCAGCAGCGCGTGGTCGGCGCGCTTCGCGGAGATATGCGGACGTCTGGCTCGGAGCTCGCGGGAGGCGTCCTGATCGCGGCCGCGGCCGCCGAACCCTGATGACGGAGCGCGTCTCATGTGTGGAATCGTCGGAACGTTTCGATTCGACGGCAGACCGATAGATCGCCGCGCGCTCGAGCTTCAGATCGGGCTGATCCGTCATCGCGGTCCCGACGCGCAAGCCTCATGGGCGGAGGGCCCGATCGGGCTGGGGCATGCGCGTCTGTCCATCATCGATCTATCCCCTTCCGGAAACCAGCCCATGCACACGGCGGCCGGCGATCACGTGCTGGTCTTCAACGGAGAGATCTACAACTTCCAGGATCTGCGCCGTTCGCTCGAGGGACACTATACGTTCCGCGGACGGTCCGATACGGAAGCGCTCCTCTACGCCTTCGCCCGATGGGGCGCCGAAGCGCTGACAAAGCTGGTCGGCATGTTCGCCCTCGCGCTGTTCCAGCGCAGCTCGAGAACGCTCTGGCTCGCGCGCGACGCGTTCGGGATCAAGCCGCTCTACTACCATTGCAACGAAAACCGCATCGTGTTCTCGTCGGAGATCAAGCCGCTTTTCCTCGATCCGGAGACGCCGCGCGAGCCGGATCACGACGCCCTGCGCCAGCATCTGCTCCTCGGGTACGCGATGGATCCGCAAACGGCGTTCAGGGGCATTCTACGGTTGCCCCCCGGCCACTGCATGCTGATCAAGCCGGACGGCGCCCGGGTCATCCGGAAGTTCTGGTCGGTGGAGCAATGCCTCGATCATCCGGCGGGCGATCTCCTGTCCACGCTGCGCGAGAGCTCGGCGCTTCATTCGATCTCGGACGCGCCCGAAGGCTTGCTCCTGAGCGGCGGGCTGGACTCGTCAATGCTGCTCTCCTGTTTTTCGCGCCTCGATCCGCGGCCGCCCGGATTCAAGGCCTACAACGTCGGGCTCGAGCCGGACGACCCGATGGACGCGCCCAACAACAAGCTGGAGCGGGCGACGGCGGTCCGGACGTGCGCTCACTTCGACGTGCCGCTCGTGAAAATCGACGCCCGTGCGCCGGAGACCCTTTCTCTCGCCGACATCGCATATTCGGTGGAGGAGCCGATCTGCAACCCGTCGAACGCCATGATCGACCTGATCTGCGCCCGCGCGCGGGCGGACGGCATCAAGGTGCTGATCAGCGGCCACGGCGGTGACGAGATCTTCGCCGGTTACCGGCGTCATGTCTGGGCGCGGTACATGCCCCTGCTTCGTCGTGGAAATCTCGCTTTTCTCGGCGGCCTGGCGGCCCGATGCACGAACGATCCGGTTATCCGGCGCATGACCGCGAGCCTGCATCGCGCCAACCCGGTCTCGCCCCTCATCAGCGTGGCGGCGTCGGGCTGGGATCTGGTCACGCACCACGCGATCAGTCCGTCCTGGTTCGCGCCCTCATCGATCCCGGCGACGGTTCAGCCGCTGATGAACATGCTCGAGCGATGGAAATCGTTCTCGTTCCTGAAGCAGATGATGCTGCTGGACATCCACACGTACCTGACCGCGCAAAACCTGATCAACATGGACAAATCCAGCATGCGGCGGTCCGTCGAAGTGCGCGTGCCGTTTCTCTACCGGCCACTTCTCTCGATCGGGCTCCAGACTCCGGATTCGCGCCTGGTGCGGGGTTTGCGCAACAAGGTCCCGATCCGGCGCGTGGCTCGCGAGACGCTTCCGCGGTTCCTGCTGAACGTACCGAAGATAGGCTTCGGCCCGCCGTACGTTCCGATCGTCGCGAGCGAGGCCAGCCGCGATCTGCTGCTCGGGAGCCGCACCGCGGAGAGGGGCATATTCGATATCGCCGCGATCGGCAAATTGATTCGAATGGTGAAACCGGAATCCGACAACCTCGCGATGCAGCTCTACACCGTCATGATGATCGAGCAGTGGTTCCGGATCTTCATAGATCGCGATCCCGTCGCCCGGGGCGTCACTCCCTGATGCTCGTTCCCTTTTTATAATCTTTGTTGTACCCGCCCTCGCCGAAGGGCTGCACCCTCTCGATCCAGATCTGCTCGAGCAGCGAGAGCTCGTCTTCGAGATTGAAGGCCGGGTCGTCCTTCTGCTTCACGACATCGAGCACCTCGAACACGAAGGCGTCCGGCCCGAGCCGGTCCCAATCCTCCTGCAGCTTCCTTGTTCCAGTGCCGCCCGATGGACAGGATGAAGCGATGCTTGTTCAGGGGGCCGTGCAGGTTCTTGCTGCTTCCGAGCAGCACCTTGCCGTTGATCGCGTTCTTCACCTGGAAGATGCCCGCCTCTCTCGGCGCCTCCCTGTACTGTTTCTTGATCTCCGATCGCGTGTCCATCGACGTGGCCTCCCTTTCGATGCGACGATACTTCTCTCCCTTTCGCGTCATATATCCCTGGTCGACGAGCATCCGGCGGACCGTGCAGTAGTCCGGAAAGAGCGGCGCGATGCGTTCGTTGACCTCGTGCTCCGCGTACTCTTTCCCCGGCTCGAAGCCCGCGAGGAACTCCTCGAGTATTATCGTCCGCTTCCGCCACTGCTTCGGGATCTGAACAAGCACTCCGCCCCGGAAAAAAGTGCGCACGACTTTCTCCCGGTACCGCCGCATGCGATTTTCCTCGGGGCTGTCGTCGCCGGGCGGCATCGTGACGAAATCCTTCAGGCTCATCCGGAGGAGATCCGAGCGCAGCTCGTAGACGACGTAGTACTGCTGCCTTGCTCTTCGTGACGAGCCCCGCCTCCTCGAGCCTGCGCAGATGGAAGGAGATCGTGGACGGGGCGAGCCGGAGCCGCTCCGCGAGCTCCTCCGCGCAATGAGGCTTCTCGAGAAGGGCGTTCACCATGAGGATTCTCGACTTGTCCGCGAGGGCCTTCAAGGCGTTCACGCGCGCGTCGAGGTCCGTCTCGCGGCGCCTTTTATCCGATTCGATGTTCATGAAATCAAAATACGACCCGCGGGCGGTTGTGTCAAGCGTTCAGGCGCCGACGCCGACCGGCCGGGGAACCCCGCCCGGGCGGCGGATCGTATCGGGCGAGTTCGCCTTCTCGACGGCCTGCTCGTAGCTGATCGTCTTTGACGCGACGAGCTCGTTCAGATGATCCTCGAGCACCTGCATCCCGAATTTCTTTCCGGTCTGCATGGTCGAGACGAGCTGGGCCATCTTGCCCTCGCGGATCATGGCGCGCACCCCGTCCGTCGCGACGAGGATCTCGAGCGCCGCGACGCGGCCGCCGGCGATCTTGGGAACGAGCGTCTGCGCGACGATGCCCTGCAGGGTGCCGGCGAGCTGCATCCGGATCTGCGTCTGCTGCTCCGGCGAGAATACGTTCACGACGCGGTCGATCGTCTTCATGGCGCTCGTCGTGTGCAGCGTGCCGAACACGAGGTGGCCCGTTTCGGCCGCGGTCACGGCGAGACTGATCGTCTCGAGGTCGCGGAGCTCCCCGATGAGTATGACGTCGGGATCCTGCCGGAGAGCGCGCCGCAGGGCCTCGCCGAAATTCATGGTGTCCGAGCCGATCTCCCGCTGATTGATATAGCACTTGTTGTCGTGGTGCAGGAACTCGATCGGGATCCTCCATGGTGAGAATGTGGCCGTGCATCGTGGCGTTGATGAGATCGATCATCGCCGCGAGCGTCGTCGACTTGCCGCTCCCCGTCGGGCCGGTGACGAGGACGAGACCGCGCGGTTTCGCCGCGAGCGTTTTGCAGATATCCGGCAGCCCCAGATCGTCGAACGAGGGGATCTTCGCCGGGATGTTGCGCAGCACGATCGAGATGGAGCCGCGCTGGCGCATGATGTTCACCCGGAAACGGGCGACGCCGGAGACGGAGTACGAACAATCGAAATCGCCGCGTTCCTCGAACGTCTTCCATTGATCCTGGTCGAGCAGGGCCCGGGCGATCTCCTCCGTCTGCTGCGGACGGAGCCGTTCCTCTCCCTGAGGCATCAGCACTCCGTGGACGCGCACGCCCGGAGGCATACCGACCTTCAGGTGCGCGTCGCTGCCGCCTGCATCGACCATCGACTTCAGAAACTCGTTAAGCTGCATCGGGCGGTTTCCTTGCCTGGATGAAGGAGTCATCGGCTTGGCTCGGATGTCTATTGAATAGAGGGGCAAGATGCATGCCGACCCGGCAAACGGGGCGTACCGACGCGGAAAAAGTGACTTTAGTCCTCTTCCAGATCCTTCATGCGCAGATCGAAAGGCGCTTTCCGCGCCTCGTACTTCAGATTCACGGCTTCGAGCAGCTTGAAACAGGCTTCGACCTCTTTCCTGCGGGCATGGATCTTCTGCGACAGATCCGCGATGGCGCCGCCGTCGCAGCTCTCCGAAGCCGATTCCATCTCTCCGTAGAGGCGTTCGAGATCCGTCTCGGCGTTCACAATCGTGCCCTCCAGGTCGGCGATCCGCTTTTCAAGCGGCTTCAGCGCCGCTCCTCTCTCCCGCGCGATTTCGGCGCGCATCTTTCTCAGCTCCTTGCGGCCCGCTCTCTTCCCGCCCGCGCCTTCTTCGCCCTCGTCCGCCGCCGCACCCTTCTCCTCATCCCACCCGCGGTCATCCAGAAATCTCTGATAGCTTCCCTCGAAGGCCTTGGCCCCGCCCCCCTGGAACACGATCAATCTTTCCGCCAGCCCGTGCAGCAGCATTTCGTTGTGCGTCACCATCACGACGGCTCCCTGGAATTCGTCGATCGCCTCGAGCAGCGCGTCGCACGATTCCATGTCGAGATGGTTCGTCGGCTCGTCGAGAAGGAGCAGGTTCACCGGCGTCGCGATGATTCTCCCGAGCATCAGCCGGTTCTTCTCCCCGCCCGACAGAACCTTCACCTTCTTCAGCGCGTCGTCCCCTTCGAACATCATCATGCCGGCGATATTCCTCGCCCGCTGCTGATCGATATCGGGATTCGCGTTCTGAATCTCCTCCACCACGGTCTTTTCCTCGACGAGAGAGTCGGCGTTCGCCTGAGCGTAATAGGCGGTGACGACGGTCGAGTTGCGTTGTATCTCGCCGGCCTGAGGCTCGAGCTCTCCCGCGAGCGTTTTCAGAAGCGTCGTCTTCCCCTTGCCGTTCTTCCCGACGACGCAGATCCGGTCGTACGGTCCGACTGAGAACGAAAGATCCGAAAAGAGGGGGCTCGCCGGATCGTATCCGAACGCCAGCTCTCTGACGTGCATGACCGGTTTGCCGTTGAAGGGTTTCGCCTGGAACGAGAAATCGAGATCCTTGGTCTGCTCCAGCTTCTCGAGCTTCGTCCGTTTTTCGAGCGCTTTGACTCTCGATTGCACCCGGCTCGCGAGCGTCGCCTTTGCCCGGAAACGCCGGATGAACTCCTCGGTCCTCTTCCTCTTCTTTTCGTCGTTGAGCCTGGTCTTCTCGTACATTTCCTCGTCCATCGCGAACCGGGCGTAGAGCTTGCCCGTGTCGCCCGGGATCTTGCGCAGGCCCTTCCGGTAGATCCCCATGACGTGCGTGGCGACGTTATCCATGAAGCCCCTGTCGTGCGTGATCAGTATGAGCTCGCCGCGCCAGCCGCGCAGATACTGCGTGAGCCAGCGGATCGACGTGATATCGAGATAGTTGTTGGGCTCGTCGAGGAGAAGCAGGTTGACCTCGCGAACGAGGACCTTCGCCAGATTCAGCCTTACCTGGAATCCGCCCGAAAGCTGCGACGGATGCTTGGCCAGATCGTCCTCCGTGAAACCGAGCCCCGCGAGGATCTTCTCCACCTTCCACCGGTGATCCTTCTCGGCCGCCGGGAGTCCCCTCACGCCTTCCTCCAGCACCGAGCCCTCGGTAAAATCAGGCTCCTGCAGGACGTAGCCGATGGAATAGCTCTTCGGAATCGATATCACGCCCGAATCGGGCTCCTCCGCCCCCGCGATGAGGCGGAACAGGGTCGTCTTTCCGTGCCCGTTTCTCCCGACCAGACCGACGCGCTCTCCCGTGTTGAGCCTGAAGCCGGCGTTTCTGAACAGCTCCTGGGCGCCGTAGCTCTTTGAAATGTTGTCGACGATGATCATTGCTGCCTTCCGGGCCGACGTATGCGTTCCATATCCCGTGAATATAGCGTGCCGGGCGTCGCACTTCAACACCGCGGATGGACCGAAATATCAACGGAGAATGGAGCGGGGGGGGGTCGCCCCCCCCGCACGGGAAGGATTACTTCTTGCCGATCTTGCCGAGCATAAAGATGCCGTAAATGGCCGACAGGCCGACGAGGATATAGACGATTCTCGCAAGAAGTGACATTGCACCGAAAACAGTGGCCACGAGATCGAACTTCAGGGCCCCTACCAGACCCCAGTTCAACCCACCCACGATAATGAGGATCAGGGCAATCCAATCCAAAGCGCCGAGCTTCTTCATGCGCATCACCCCCTTTGAGGACCGTTATAGAACCGCCGCGGAAGTCTTGGCAAGCATTATTATCGAATGGACGCGCCGAATCCGCCGTGAAAATCGGATGAATCGGATTTTTTGCACTTTGTGGTTAGTTAAAATAATTTCTAGTTGACCATAATACCCGCTTATGATACAATGCCAAATGGTTACAACAGTTGCCGGATCCCTCGATTCGGCCGGTTTCTTCTTCAACCAGGAGGGACGTTATCTATGAAACGTTCTGTCATCGCATCCGCGGCGCTTCTCATCCTGCTCCTGACCAACGCATCCTTCGCCGGATCTCCCCTTTCGGGAGCCTACCAGTCGACCGATCTCGGGGGACCGGTTTACGTCGGACGCTACTCGGAAGGCTGGACTACCGGCGGCAGCGCGATTCTATCCGGAACGACGCTCAACGCAGAGTCGTGGAACGGCATTTCGCTCGCGTCCCAATGGAAGTACTGGTGCTCGACCGAGATGTCGAATGCCATGCTCCTCGTCAACACCGTCAACGCTAGCGGCAACGGCAACCGCACCTACATGAAGACCTTCGTAGGCGGGTACATCTGGCTCAGCGGATCGGGCCCGTGGGCGAACGGCGACCCGGACTACCCCGGCACGATCATGAACTACACCGAATTCGAGACGATCACCTACTCGAACTGGGTTCCGATCGCCGCCGTCACGAACGTTCAGGCGATGGCGAAATTCGACGCTTATCCGGGTTCGTGCATGACCTTCTACATCGGTAACGGCACCCGGATATCCACCACCGATCTCGGACAGCCCGCGCCGGCCAACTACCCCGGCTTCCTCGATCCGAGCTGCAATCCCACATACTCCCTGGGAGCATGCTGGGATTTCACCAGCGTGACGCTGACGATCACCGATTGCTCGGTTGGAACCGAGAGCACCACCTGGGGCGGCATCAAGTCGCTGTACAGCAAGTAGCCGCTTCGGTATTTCGATTCGCACAGTATGGAAGAACCCGGCCCCCGGCCGGGTTCTTCCATATATGCGCGCCCGCGGGCGCCCGGAAATGCCCTTTATCTATCGGCCCGATTTGTTTATAATTGGGATATACACACATCAACATTCCCTCGGGAGGTGCCGGCCATGTTTCATAACGGGCGTTCCTCGATTTTTCCGATCGTTTTTATCCTCATCGCCTCGACCCTGGCGCTCGTATTCTCCTGCAGCGATCAGCCGACGGCCATCGATAACAAATCCGGGGACGGCCTCGCCGGCAAGGGAGAGATCGATCCCGGCGCGAGCGGCAGCTTCCTTCTCGGCGAAGTCTCGGACAGCTCGATAGGGCCGGGAACTCTCGAGGTCTGGGCGATGAACGTCGCATTCAACGAAACGACGGGAATCGCGTCCTTCGACGTGCAGCTCCTGAACCGCACCCGGCGCACCGTCGCGCCTCCGATACGTTTCGTCATCACGAGCGTCGCCCCGCCCGATATCGCCACGGTCGACTTCGACGGGGTCTCGCGGGACGGATTTCCCTTCTACGATTTCGGCGCGAAGCTGGGCGACGATAACCTTCTCACTCCCGGCGAGCGGACCGATCGCGTCACTATGAAATTCCATACGGTCACGGCGCGCTCCTTCGCAATCGGCTTCCGCATCGATATCGGACCGCCGGACGGCACGGGAACCCTCGGAGGCGTCGTCTTCCTCGACGCCAACGGAAACGGCGAGAGAGACCGTTCATGCCGATGCGAGCCGGGCATCCCGGGAATCACCGTCGCTCTCGAAAGGACGCTCGGAAACGGCGACAGGGTGACGCTCCTCACCCGGACCGACGCGAACGGCGAGTATCGATTCGCAGGGAACAGGGAAGGGGTCCACAAGGTGTTTGTCGGCGCTCCGGAGGATCCGTGGAAGATCACTTCGGCGAATCCACTTCTCGTCACGCTCGTCAAGAACGCCGATGGAGAAGGTCCAAGACTTTCTCGGGGCGAATTTCGGTCTCTTCCCCCTGCGCCCCGAGACGATTCTCTTTGGACCGATCGAGACCGGCATATTTGCGACCTTTGGGAACGATGGAAATCGATTCGACGTTCGTCAATCCGCCGTCGCTGCTCCCCGTGGTCTTTAAGTATTATCTCATCCGTGAACGGGTGCCGCCGGGTATGTCCAGCACGCTCGATTCGGCCGCGGCCTGGATCAACGGCGAAATGGTCTTCGAGTATGTGCGCACGATGCCCCGACACGTTCTGTTTCGCGCCGCAAACCATAGAGATTCGCGACGGCCTCGTGAAAGAGGGCAGGAATACCATTCGCCTCCTTATGGACGCCGATCGAGTGGGCCGTGCTCGAGTGGCGGGTATACAAGAAGCCGTAAGGGAGCCGCGGGGGAAATACGAAAAGCGGTTATGGAGCCGCGCCCGCAAGGACGCGGCTCCATCTGCATAGAGACTGGGACTATCTGAGCAGGATCATCTTCCTGATCTGAGTGAAATCGCCCGCGGCCAACCGATAGAAATACATACCCGAAGCGACGGAAGTCCCTCTATCGTTCTTCCCGTTCCAGACGGCCTTGTGGGCTCCCTGCGTCTCGATCCCGCCGACCAGGGTCCTGACCTTCCGCCCGTTGACGTCGAATATGGCGATCTCCACCGGGCTCGTCTTCGCGAGGGAGTACTCGATCGTCGTCGACGGATTGAACGGGTTCGGATAGTTCTGCGAGAGCGAGAACGCGATCGCCGGGAGATCGCCGACGCCGGTCGTCGCGCGTATGGAGAAGAAACCGCCGCACAAGCCCTCTCCGGTCAGTTTCCCCGGATCGAACGCGACGATCTTGACCAGGCACGAATCGGACGCGATCTCAGGAGCGATCCAGCGGTACAGCGAGTCGTTCGGCTCGCCGCTCGCGATGAGAATGAAATCGCTCCCGGCGTTCTGGGAATAGAAAACGCTTACGGAATCCACCTGCCTGTTATCCGCGGCCGCCCATCGAATATCCACCGTGTCGCCCGGCGCGAAGGACTCTCCGCCGGCCGGGTACACGACCGCGACCGTCGGCGGAATAAGATCGGGACCCGCGGCGCACGCGAGCGCTTCGTTCGAATAGCCCCCGGCGTATCCGGCGTCGCTCACGACGCAGACGCGGTAGCGCCGGCATCCGCCGACGGGATGGTGCGGGAAGGAATTGACGGAAGCGTCGACCGATCCGACGAAGTTGGAGACATCGGGCAGGAAACCCGACGCGGTGTCGGAATAGATCGCGTAATAATCAAGTCCCGTCGGGACAAAGCCGTCCCACGAGATCTCTATCGTCGTGTCGTTCACGGCGGCGGCGACGAGATTCCGGACATAGGCGGGGGCGGCGAAGATCGCGCCCGGGCCGCCGAAGGCGCCCTGATCCGCAATCGATCCGTCGGGATCGTTTCCGGCGGGATCGCCGGCGTCGACGCTCCCCGAATGGACGCCGAGGTAGTAATCCATACCCGTCGTATCCGCATACGCCGGATTCCTGCTCGAGTTGGTCGTGTCGGGCAGAAGCGTCACGACGTCTGCCGGCGTGTTGCCGAAACAGTTGTTGTACTGAAACGTGATGTTGGTTTCGGCGACTGCGTGGAATCCGTTGGGGCTGCCGTAAGTGACGATGTTGTTCCTGACGTCCAGGGCTCCCGCCGCTCCGGCGAAAACGTTTCCCCCCAAAAATCCGGAGGTGTTGCGGTCGATCGTGTTGTTCGTCCAGTCTCCCCAGCAGCTATCGGCGTACACGCCCCCGGCGATCGCGTAGGTTTTGTTCGCGGCGACGAGGGAGTTCGCCATATCGAGCTGCGCGGCCCTGTGATAGACGCCGCCGCCCATCGAGGAGGCGACGTTGTCCGTGATGTATGTGTTATGCATCGACAGGGACGAATGATCGCTGCAGATACCCCCGCCGTTGACGACGGCCGCGTTCGAGTATATCGAATCTCCCGACATCGAAAGGGGAGACAACTTCGCGTAGATTCCGCCACCCTCCTGGTAGCCCGTGTTGGACGAGATGACGTTGCCGGCCATCGTGACGTCCGACTGCCGCGCGTAGATTCCGCCGCCGTTCCTCGTGCCCGTGTATTCGGCGTTCGGTTGGGCTCCGGAAATGGCGTTCTCCGTGATCGAAGCCGTCGCCTGATAGAGATATATTCCCCCGCCGCTCTGGGCGACACAACCGGAGATCGCGTTTCCGGAAATCGTGACGGAGCCGTTCCAGACGGCTATCCCGCCCCCGCCGCTGAATCCGGTGATCCCCGCGTATCCGCATCCGGTTATGATATTGTCCTTGATCACCGCCGGGGTGCCGTTGACGAGTATTCCGCCTCCGTAGACCCCGAAATCGGGCAGGAACAGCTCAGTCCCGGTGCCGCCCGTGATGGTGAAGCCCTCGATGCCGGGGGATCCGGACGCAATCGAGAGGAAAGAGACCGTGCTCCCGCCGGACTGAATCGTGGTGACGTTGGTGTGCGGGTTTCGCGCGGCGAATCCGGCGTCCCACCCGCCCAGGAGATATACGGGCTTGTCGATGACGATCGCCGACGGATAGGTGGCCGCCGCGACCATGATCGAATCGCCGTCAACCGCGGCGTCGATCGCGTCCTGGATAGTGCGCGCGGCCCACGCCGGTATGGAATAGGGATACACGTTGCCCCCCGCGGGAGCCACGTAGCGGTACAGACCCTTGATCGTAAAGTCGCCGTCCATGACGTCGGAGCTGATGATCGCCCCGTCAACATAGGCCGCGATATAAAGGCGGGCGGTTGCCACCGGCAAATTCGGCACCGTCCAGTTGTATGACGTGACGCCGACGAGACCGGTCGCGACGGTGTAGCCGAAGCTCGCGCCGCTGTCGAGGCTCAGGAGTATTCTGACCGAATCCGGCGCGCCGGCGACAGTCCATGTGATCGCGTACGAATCTCCGACGTCCAGCACCGCGCCGGGGGCCGGAGCGACGATCGCGATCGGCATCGGATTAACGAGGAAAGACATCGACGATCCGGTCCCGCTCACGCCGGCGATGTCCAGGCCGAGCGGCACGTTGGTATAACTCAGGTTGTTGGGCGTCGTCGTCGCGCTGAAATCGGTCGCGTTTCCCAACCGGAAATAGTCCGAATCCTCGCCGCTGTTCAGGTTGAGCGCGAGATGCTGCGTGCCGCTCGCTTCCTCCAGATCCACCAGGTAATGCGTCTGGTCGTTGTTGTTGGACATGGCTTCGTCCACATGCCAGATCAGCAATCCCCTCTGCGTGCCGGGAAGTCCCGAATCGAATCCGGCCCCCTGGCGGTTTTCGACAAGGAAATACTGGGTGCTCGCGAAGGGGCCCCGCAGCTTGTAGATCTGCGGAACCGTCTCGACCTGCGCAAGCGAGAAGTAGCCGGTTCCGGTGATGAGCGTCGGCGTCACCCAGCCGAGATCGGTTTTGCACCAGGCGCTCATGTGCGCGGGCTTGGTCCCATAGCTGCCGTTCCAGGAACCTCCCGCCATCAGACAGAAATTTCCCGCCCCCTCGCTGTCGTAACCGTAATCGTACAGATCGGGCAGCCCGATGAAATGTCCCGTCTCATGGCAAATAACGCCGATCCTGGTTATTCCCCACGTGCTCGGGCTGGAATCCCAGCCTCTGCGGGCCGGCTCCGTGTGGTACTGACGCATGCTCACGCCGTCGTAGGTCACCGTGCTGGTCATCGACCACGCATGCGACCAGATGTAGTTCGGATCGTTTCCGCCGTATTCCTCTCCTCCGCCGGCATGGATGATCGTGAGCCCGTCGACCCAGCCGTCGCCGTTCCCGTCCATCGTGGCGAAATTGAAGCCGCGGGCCTCGAGGGCCGCCAGCGCCTGCTGGACCATCAGGCGCGGCCTGAGATCGTTTCCGTACGCGTCGTTGGCTCCGTAGTAAGCGTACCCGTTCGCGAGCGTCACGGCGGCCGGAACGGTCGATTGCACGGAGAATGTCCCGTAGGAAACCTCGTTGTAATAATCCTTCACGGATCCCGCGGCGCCGTCGAACGTGTATCCGATCTGATTGAATAAGCTGTCGAACGCAGCGTCGAGCGCGTGATCGCGAGATCCGAGAAATTCACGAGAACGACGAGGTTCTTCATCGATCCGGCCGCAGGCGCCTTCTGCACGCCGTCGTCCGTCTGCAGCATGGGCCTCGGCTGAATCGCCGCGCGCATCCTGGCGATATCAGGCTTCGAGAGGCCGACGGAGAGGGGATCGACGCGGCCCACGATATGGCTCGTCGGCACGAGCCTGCCCGACTCCTCGCGGGCATACACCCATGATTGCCCGTCCGCGGACATGACGACCGCGAATCCGTTCTCATCCTCGTTCCAGTGGAGATACTCGTCTCCCTTCAGGTATATCGTCACCTCGGTGCCGTCGGGCTGAAGCACGACGACCGGCTGCGGGGCGGCCTTCACCGCGTGCGCCTGGCCGGAAAACAGCGCAAGAAAACAGCATATGTGCAGAGCCAGGATAATCGCGAGAAAAGCGATTCCGGGTTTCTCTGAAAGCTGCAGAGCATCGTTCCTCGTCCCCGCGAATTGCCTTGCCAGGTGCATGAGAATCTCCTTTGAAGAAACAAAGCGACGCATCTCGGTCTATTAAGGAACGGGAGAGAGTGTCGAGCGGACCACGCGTAACACGGTTATTATACAGCAATTGCCGGGCCAATTCAAGGCCAAAGCGCAAGGCGATCTCCGCTCGCCGCGACGGTCGTGCGGCGAACGCCTCTCGCCGGGCAGGGCGCGGCGAAGCTCCGCGGCACGCGGTTCTTCGCCGCCCGCCCCGGCCGCTATTGATTCTCTGGGTTCAGCTTGTTCACATCCAGCTTTTCGACTTCCCCCTCGTAGTATTTGATCGACGCGGGGAACTTCTTCATGAACCCGCCCACCATCGACGGCCAGGCCGATCCGCGATACGTATTGTAATCCCTGATGGTGACGATCCAATCGTCCAGGGCCGTCTTGATCTCGTTGACCGACGATTCCATGTTGCGCATGTTCTCCTGGGCGGTTTCGACGGCACGAAGCTCCGGGTACGCTTCGACCTGGATTCTGAACGCCATCGCGGCCTTGACGACCTCCGTCCCCGCCTGCGTCAGCGCCTCGGTATCCCTTCCCTCGGCCGCCGCTTTCTCGAACGCCTCCCGGGCGGTGTCGTATCCGCTCCGCGCCTGGGCGACCGCGATGAACGTCTCCGATTCGTGCTTCATGTACTGATTGGCGATTTCCCAGACGCCCTTGATCTTCTCCGTGCAGGTATTGAGGGCCGCCGAATAGTGCGACTTGCCCCCTTCCACCGCCTGATAGTCGCGATTGAGCTTGTTCCACACGCCGACGAACGACGACACGACGGATATGGCCAGGATCACTATGACAATGAGGACCACTGCGACGCTTATCGACTTCTTCGTCATCTGAGGCTCCTTTCCTCGTTATTCGCTTCTGCTCCGTATCGCTCTCAAGACCTGATCCGTTCGAACGATCAGCGTCATCACCCCTTTATCGTAATTGTGAAAATTCAAATATTCAATTGTCTCGTCAACGATGGGGCCGTAATCGACCGTCGTGAACCCGGGGAGCCCCCTGCCCACGGATACCGTCAGTTTCTCCGCGGCGTCGGGCCTGATCAACCACACCAGGCCTCGATTCCCGCCTTCGGTGCTCAGCCCCGTCTTGCCGAGACCGAGCCAGCGCCCGTAATGAGTGGCCCAATCCTCCGGCTGCTTGACGCCGTCGATCAGCACCACGACGACCTCGGCGACGTCATCCGTTTTGAGCTTCTGGCAGATCGCGTCGGTCTCCACGATCGCCGAATCCGAAAGGACTCCCGCCTTGTCGATTACCCACGAAGTCGCAAGAGGCGGAAAGGCAGGATCCCCCTTCGGCACCGAGAGGTTCTTGTCATAGCGGTCGCTCTTTCCTTCGCACGCCGCAACGAGCACGAGCGCGCATAGAAGGCACGGCGCGATCCTCTTCATGATCCCCTCTTCTTCCCGCAGACCGGGCACGTATGCTCCAGCTTCCGGCTGCATCCCGCTCCGCCCCCGCCGGCGCACGCGCAGGCGCACGCGCAGCTCACGCAGGCGCAGGCGCACGACATCGACGCTCCGCCGAACCCGCCGCCGCCGCCGCTCGATCTGCCGCCTCCGGATCTGCCGCCGCCGGGGCGACCGCCGGGGATTCCCCCGTAGAAGATCCGTCCGCCGGAGTAGCGCCTCTTGCTGGAAAACAGGGCCAGGATGATGAAAAAGACGATGAATCCGACCACTATGAAAATGACGGCGCCCTTCGCCGCGGAAGCGCTCCCGCCGGAAGCGCCCTTCAGGTTGCCCTGGACCATTCCCTCCGGGACCAGCGCGACGGGAAAGGATACATGAATTGTGAAGCGCTCTCCTTCGCCGAGGCCGTATGCGTTCCACACCATCTCGTCCCCCGAGACGAAGGATGGCTCGGGGGCGGCGGTGACGGAGTCCAGGCTCGCGAAGAACTTCACGCCGACGCGCAGCGTATCGGTGACGGCGCGGTCATACCATCCAGGCGTAAAATCGAGCTTGTAGTATTGCCCTTCGGCATAGAACAGGCCCCGTTGAACGATCGAGAAGGACGCTTCGAAGGTTTCGCCCGGCCGGTAATCCCGATCGAGATCGATCCGAAGCCCGCTCCAGCCCCCCTCGCTCGCGGATTCTGCCCCGCTGACCGCGCCGCCCGAGCCCGCGATCGCGAAATTCCCGTTGGGCGTGCCCACGGTGATCCAGGGAATGTGCCCGCCGGTCACGAGCCATTTCTGATAGTAGTCGATCGCGACGGTGCCGTCGGAATGGGGGGTCAAGCCGACCCTGTAGCTCACGATGCGATACGTTCCGGTGTCTCCGAAGGCGCGGCCGCCCATCGAAAGCAGGCTCGCCGCGAGAAGAATCAGCGCCAGCCTCTTCATCGGCCATCCCCCCCTTCTCTCCGGCTCTTCGTTCGCGGAGATTTATCGAGAGGACATCCTCCGCCGCAATACGTTTCATATTCGCAGCCCTTGCACTCTTCCGGCGCGAACAGATGCTTCCGAAGCTTCACGCACGTCGGGTGCTTCCAGATCGAGGCCCAGTCGTCATGCAGGATATTCCCGACGGAGTCCGGCCAGGACTGGCACGGGAGCACCGTGCCGTCCGGCTGAACGGTCATGTTGTGGGCCGCCGCCGAGCAGGCCTTGATGCCGAGACCGAGCTCGACCGGATCCGTTCCCTGGTGGTAGCAGGTGGGAGAATACCATTGCAGCGTCATCCCCAGCTTTTCGGCGGTCTCGCACGCCGCGACGAGCGTCGCCTTGAGCTCCCCGTCGCCGAGCCCGTTCTCTTTCTTGTGCTCGACGCCGTGCCCGCTGCAGATCAGCGTGTTGCAGGCGACGCTCTTTATGCCGAGGCCGTGCAGCCACTTGATCGTCCCGGTGAATGAAGCCGCGTTGGCCTTCGTGAGCGTAGTGTTGGTCACGACCTGCAGCCCCACGTTCAGCGCCTGTCCGATGCCCGCGACCGTTTCGGCGTGAGAGCCTTCGGCGCACGTTATCCGGTCATGTATCTTCGGATCGAACGATTCGACGGTGACCTGCACATAGTCGAGGCTCGCTTCGCGCAGGGGCTGCGCGAGATCCAGGAGCTTCGTGCCGTTCGTGACGAGGCCGGTGACGAACTCGTCGGCCTGGCTCACGAGCTCCACGATGTCGTCGCGCATCGTCGGCTCTCCGCCGGTGAACACGACCTGCGGAATTCCCGCTTTCCATAACACCTCGTATACTCCGGCCCATTCGGACGCGCTCAGCTCCCGCTCGACCTTTCTCTCGCCGACGTAGCACTTCGGGCATGCCAGATTGCATCGGTAGGTGACCGCGAGGTCCATGCGCGCCGGCGCGATCCAGTCTCCGTATTTCAGCTCCTTCGGATCGAGCCCCGCATCCACGGGGCAGGCGCCTTCGGCCACGCTCATCAATGTGCCATAGAGCTTGTTCAGGTCGGCGAGGATTCTTTCGCGTTTGACTCTTCCTCTCCACGGCATGAGTCCTTTCGAATGCTCCCCGGCCATCCTGCCCACGACGTGATCGATCACCTGCTGCGACCCGTCTCCATCCCCCTGCTGATAGAGCCACATCGCTTCGATGAGATGAGAGACGAACTCCGCCGCCGTGCGATCGAGAACGATCGGCGGCTGGCGCCCGTCGATCCATAGAAAATTGTCCCGAGTCGGGTCCTTGCGCCGGAGATGAAACCGGTGCCCGTTTATCGTCGCGTGCAGCACCCCGTCATCCCTGAAATGAGGCTTTCTTTCCACGGTCAGCTCCTGTCCGTTCTGTGCTTTCGGCATGCCTTGTCCGCATTCGGTTCTCTGATCCCGCTTCGACGCCAGTATAGCAAAATGCTCGTGCCTTTCAACCTTTTGCGCGCAGTCGTCGAAGATGTGCTAGAATCGCTCCGATGCCAAATCGGACGCCCCCCTTCCGTATCTATTTTGCCGCGGCCGCGGCGGCTTTGTTCCTGCTCCTCGCCGCAGGCTGCGATCGCGCGCCCGAGGGCTCAACAGAAACCATCTGCTGCGACGAGGACGCCGCCCCGGTCTTCCTGCAGTCGAAGATCGACGACGACGACGGGGACGGAAATCCCTACGACGAGAACTTCCCGACGATCAACGACGAGGACGACGACATCGCCGACCACGCATGGATCAGGGACGCAAGCGGCGCGTACCATCTCTTCTTCCAGACCGAGGATCACGGCTCCGGCAGCTACATCGAGCATTACATTTCGTCCGACCTTCAGAGCCTGCGCTACGCCGGCGCCGCTCTTCGTCCGAATCCGGGCTGCTGGGATTCGCATAGCCTCTGGGCGCCGCACATTATCAAGAGCGGGAAAACCTTTTTTATGTTCTACACGGGGACCGACGGCCCCGCGGGCAACCCCGCAACCAAACAGCGGATCGGCCTCGCGACATCGACCGATCTCAATGACCTGGACGCGCAGCCCGGCCGGCAATTGCCCCGGGATCTCGGGGAACGGGTGCATCTACGAATGCGACGAATGCTGGACCACATGGGGCGGGGTGTCCGGCTCGTACAATCAGCAGTGTCGCGATCCGTTCGTGATTCGGGACTCGACCAATCAGCGCTGGGTCATGTTCGTTACGGCGAAGAGTCTCAACCAATATGGCGTCATCACTGTCGCATATTCGACGAATCTCGAAGACTGGGCCGGCGCGGGATTTATCGACGCGACCCGCCGACTGGAAACGGGCGTCGGAGGACAAACGACCGGCGGCCAGGCGGAGAATCCCTTCATCATGTCGCATGGCGGCACGCATTATCTTCTCTTCACCGACTGGCAGGACCCGGAGGACAGCGTCTCCGTCGCTCGCCCTCGAACGATCGTTCAATATGCCACGTCGTCGACTTTGGCCGCGGATTCCACGGGCAGCGTCGACTGGACCTACCGCGGCTACATTCCCGATCCCGGGGTAAACGCGATCGAGGTCCAGCGCGTCAGCCGCGGCGTCTGGCTCATGTCGCAGAGTATTTCGAATCAGCGTTCCGGGTATTGGCCCCTGCGGCGCCAATTGCGCCTCAAATGCGTCGTCTGGGGGGAAGGTTTCACGTTCGGCACGTCGAACGCGAATCTGCATTGCGGCTTTCCGGGGCACGCAATCGACCCGATAGCCGTTGAGTCCGCCGGCATCAGCGATCAGGAGGTTCCTCGATGAGAATGCGCAGCGTTGTTGTGGCCCTTTTCGTTCTCGGGATCGCTTCCGCTTCCCTGGCGCAGGGGTATGACGCTCTCGTGCGGGAGGCCGAAACCAAGATCATGGCCCAGAAGTGGGAAGAGGCTTTGACCTTGTACGAGCAGGCCTTCAAGACCGGCGAATTCAATTACAACGATTTCTACAACGCGGCCTGCGCGAGCGCCCGCCTCGGAAAATCGGACCTCGCCTATTCATACCTCCTCAAGGCCGTTGACGCCGGCTTTCTCGAAAAAGATCAGCTGAAGCAGGACCCCGACCTCGAGACACTTCGGAGCGACGCCCGGTGGCAGGCCGTCACCGACGCGCTTCAGCAGAAGCTGGAGACAATAGAAAAGACGTTTCCGGAAACCCGTCCGGCCGGACCCGTGATCGAGCTTCCCGCGCCGCGCTTCGACGGGACGGTGTCCGTCGAGACGGCCTTGAAGAACCGGCGGTCTATTCGCTCATATGTCGAAGCTCCGCTCACCCTCGCCGACGTCTCCCAGCTCCTCTGGGCGGCCTACGGAATCACGCAGACCCGCGAGAACGCTCCGGCCTTCATCCGCGGGGGCCTTCGAACCGCGCCGTCCGCGGGAGCTCGCTACCCGCTGGACCTCTACCTCGCCGCGTTCAACGTGACGGGGCTTCCGCCCGGCATCTACTGGTACGATTCGGAGAAGCATCGGCTCATGCGAACCGTCGAAGGGGACAGGCGCAAGGAAGTGAGCGAGGCCGCCTTCAATCAGGGCATGTTCGAGACCGCGTCCGCGGCGATCGTCTATTCGGCGGTGTACGAGCGGTCGATGGTGAAGTACGGCCAGCGCGGGCGCGACCGGTACGTGTGCATGGACCTCGGGCACTCGGCGGAGAACGTGTACCTCCAGGCGTACGCACTCAAGATCGGCACGGTCGCCGTCGGCGCGTTCACGGACCTGTGGCTGAAGAAAGCGTGCGGCATGACGCGCGCGGAGGAGCCGCTCTACATCATGCCGCTCGGGAAAATCGAGCAAGGGGCGGAATAAACTGGCGCACGGGGTTCAGCGGCTCGAGTCGACGGGGTTTTCAACGATTGCCGCGGCGAAAACCGGCGCCACGGGCACAACCCCTTGCCAGGCTCAAACGACTATGCGAGAATGAACGAATGAGAATTCGCTTCCCGAAGGCTGTCCGGAATATCCCGATCCTGATTCTCGCGGCCACCTGTGTTTCTTCCGGATGCATACACATCACGCATCCATCGAACGTCAAGCCGGGATGGTCCGCCGATATCGTCGGAGGCGCCGGCGAGGAGCGTTACCGCACGGACACCGCGTGCAACGGTTGTCGGGCGGACGAGCCGGCCTCGGGAAAAGTCGACGTCATTCAGATGAACCTGGCGTGGGGAAAACGGCTGGAAAGCGGCGACGCGCTCCGTGCCGGACTGATGATCCCCCTGTCGATGAACGACGGAAGCGCTCTGGGCGCCATGTGCGGCACGACCCTCGACATCTATTACCAGTTCATTGACGGCCCGCTCAATGTCGGCGCGGGAGGAATGGCGGGGCTCGTCAACAGCGGCGTTTACCTGGAGGCCGGAAAGACGCTCCATCCGTCCGACGGATTCGAGCTGGATATCGACGCAGGCGTATCGACGGAGATAGCGCTATTCCAGGAGCCGGGGATCAGGCCGTTTTTCCTTATCGGTCTTGCCGGAGGAAGATGGAAGGCCGGGATATGGGCGGATTACATGAAGTACCGGGATTACCTGAAGCGCTGCGACGAAAACTGCGAGGCCGGCGATTTCCTCGAGAGAAGCGTGTCGGGCGGCTTGTTTCTCGGGCGCAGTTTCTAGGAAGACGGTCCCTTCGCGAGGAGTTCGTTCTTCATGGGAGGAGATTTCGAGATGAATCGATCGGACGTCGCGGACCGGCAGCAACTCAAGGCAATCGCACGCAGAGCGATGATCGAGCGCGGCCTGCTTCCGGTCTTTTCTCCCGCGGTCCTTGCGGAGACGAACGCCGTCGCCGCGGCGGCCGTCGAAACGGATCCCTCGATCCGCGACCTGAGCGGCCTCCCCTGGTGCTCGATCGATAACGACGATTCCCTCGATCTGGATCAGCTCACGGCAGCCGAACCGATGGCGAACGGTTCGGTAAGGATATTCGTCGCGGTCGCCGACGTCGATTCGCTCGTGAAAACGGGCTCCGCCATCGACGGCCATGCGCGGACCAACACGACGTCCGTGTACACGGCCGGCGAGCTTTTCCCCATGCTTCCCGAGAAACTTTCGACGGACCTGACGTCCCTCGGCGAGGGGCAGGCGCGCCTCGCGATCGTCATCGAGGCAGCGGTCGCCGCCGACGGTGCGATCGTCGAGTCCGACCTCTATCGGGCCGTCGTGACGAACAAGGCGAAGCTGGCCTACAACGGCGTGGCCGCATGGCTCGACGGAACGGCGCCCGCCCCGCCGCAGCTGGCCGCGGCGCCGGGGCTCGACGAGCAACTCCATATCCAGGACCGCGTCGCCCACGCCATAAGGAACCTTCGGCACCAACAGGGGGCGCTCAGTCTGGAGACGCTCGAAGCGCGCGCCGTGTTCGACGGCGACCTTCTCGCCGATTTGCGGCCCGACGAGAAGAATCGGGCCAAGGAGCTGATCGAAAATTTCATGATCGCCGCGAACGGCGTGACGGCCCGGTATCTCGGGCAGAAAGGCTATCCATCGATACGAAGAGTCTTGCGGCTGCCGAAGCGTTGGGACCGGATCAGGGATCTGGCCGCCAACCTGGGCAAGCGCCTGCCCCCGGAACCGAGCGCGCTCTCTCTCGAAGAGTTCCTTGTCCAGCGCCGCCATGCGGATCCCGAAACGTTCCCCGATCTCTCACTCTCGATAATCAAGCTTCTGGGTTCGGGCGAGTACGCCATCGAGCGTCCCGGCCGGAAAGTGGAGGGGCACTTTGGACTCGCCGTGAGAGATTACTCCCATTCCACCGCGCCCAATCGTCGCTTCCCGGACCTCATCGCTCAGCGACTGCTCAAGGCTGCGCTCGCCGACCGGCCGGCTCCGTATAGTCTCGACCGGTTGGAGGAACTGGCTCGCCATTGCACCGTACAAGAGGATAATGCGACCAAGGTGGAACGACAGGTGCAGAAATCAGCGGCCGCGCTCCTTCTGAGGTCGCGAATCGGAGAGCGGTTCGACGCGATTGTGACCGGTGCCTCCGACAAGGGCACGTGGGTGCGCATCTCCCGGCCGCCCGTTGAGGGGAAAGTAGTCCGCGGTTCCAAGGGCCTCGACGTCGGCGATCGAGTGCGCGTCAAGCTGGCCCATACAAATGTCGAGAAGGGGTTCATCGATTTCGTCCGGGCCCGGGGCGAGTAGCCGGCGGGCGAAATGGATACCGGCCCGCCGAACAGCGCCTTGACGGCGCCCCGGGGCATAGTGGAGCTCAACCGGTATCGCGGCCTGATGGGCGGTCCGGCGCGCAGTACGTGCCGCGGTGTATGCGGACTATCGCGAGGTCTCGAAGATGAAATTCTCTCTCCGCGCGGGATTGGCCGCATTCGTCCTGCTCTCGTCGTGCGTCATGCACGGGTGCGGCTCTTCCCCGACGAGTCCCGGGTCGTCGGGGTCGGAACCGGCGACGATCGTTCTCCCCCCGGTGGTTCCGGGTCCGGGACCGGGCGACGTGCACCTCGCGGCCGTCGGCGACATCATGCTCGATCGCGGCGTGGCGGACGCCATAGCCCATAACGGTCTCGCGAGCATCCTGCCCGTGGTCGCCCGGCAACTGCAGGCCGCGAACATCACATTCGCAAACCTGGAGTGTCCGCTGGCCGCCGCGGGGCCTCACGATCCGGATAAAGCGATCTTTCGCGCCGATCCGAAGACGATCGAGGTGCTGGTGCAGGGCGGCGTCGACATCGTATCCCTCGCGAACAACCATACGCTCAATTCCGGTACGGCGGGGCTCATCGAGACGATCGGTCATCTCGAGGGCGCGGGTATCGAGTACGTCGGGGCCTCGCGCGACCCGGCGCACGGCTCCGCCCCCGTGTTCCTCGACGCCCGGGGCAAACGGATCGGTTTTCTGGCTTACACGGATCTCCCGTTTCAGCACGACAGCCAGTCGAAGGTCGACGCCGGCCTCGCGCGGCTGCGCGCGCAGGTCGCTGCCGCCAAAGACAGCTGCGATCTGCTCGTGGTCTCATTTCACTGGGGAGTGCAGGACGATAGCGCAATCACGAACCGGCAGGTCGACGTCGCTCGCGCCTGCATCGACTCGGGCGCGGACCTGATCCTCGGACACCACCCACACGTGCTGCAGGGCGCGGAGATCTACAAGAATCGACTCATCCTCTACAGCATGGGCGACTTCGTCTTCGACGCGAGAACCGTCGAAGAAGCGGAGGGCGCAATATTCGAGATCTACTACCGGCCGAACGAGGGACTTCATCTCTGGATGACCCCGGTCTACATTCCGGCGTCGCGCATGGGGCCCGAGTATCCGCCCGCTCCGAAGCGCGATCGCATTCTGAGGCGTTTCGCACAGCTATCCGCCGAGCGAAGTGCGGCCCTGCAGATCGTCGATGGGCTGGGCTTCCTGAACTGCCCGTTCTAATGCAGGGGACGAATCCGGCTCCCCAAACGCAACCCTCCTCATGAGCACTCTCCGTTTTCGGATGCCCAAACAGGAGCTCGGAAAGATCAAATGATTCTTGGAGGTCTTTCTAATATTTGTAAGAGACGCCCAGCCAGAAGGTTCTGCCCTGCGCCGGATACCCTCTCTCGGATTCGTAGTTTTCATCGGACAGATTGCTCGCGGTTAGATATGCCTCCCATTTCGCCAGGAAGGGCTGAGAGAACTTGGCGCCGAAGACGGTGTACCCCTCGTTCTTGACGACCTCCGTCTCCGGATCCGCCGCGGTGGGCAACTGGCTGTAGGATTCCCCGTATTTCGCCATGGTCAGAGCTATGCGCGAGCCGAGCGTCGGCGCCGTATATTCGAGCTTCGCGTCCAGCTTGTATTCCGGCACGTCGGTGACCTTTTCCGTCGCCCGGCCGGGGCTGACATCTTCAGCATCGATATAGGTGCAGCCGACATTGAGGGACAGGCTCTTCACGGGATCCATATCCGCGTTGATTTCAATCCCCCGCATCTCGATCTCGGCGATATTGAAGTAGAGCTCGTCGGGGGACGGGAAATCGCGGCTGATGCGATCGGAGATGTCATGATAGAAAGGGGACACTTCGAGGCTCAGCATTTTACTGACGACCATCGAAATGCCGGCCGTATAGTTCATGCTTCTTTCCGATCCGAGATTATTATTGCCCGATGACCCGAATAACTCGCTGAGAGTGGGGAAACGGGTCTTCCTGGCCACGGACGCGAAGAGCCTCGTCTTCTCGTTCAAGAGATAGCTGGCCCCGAGCATCGGATTGATCTCGGTCATCCTCTCGGGGGTCTCGGCGGCGACCTGTTGCACGAAATTTCCGTCGTCGTCGGTTTCGTTGGTTTCCGCCTCCTTGACATCGAACCAGTCGTAACCGACGCCCGCCACGACGGAGAGTTTCGAATCGAGCAGTATCATCTCATCTTCCAGACTCAGCGAACCCGTATACGACGCGCTCTTTTCAAAGGGCAGGTATTCGTCGTCGCGCTGCTCATGGCTGTCCAGCCGGTAGTTGACGGCGCCCCTCAGGACGTTCCAGCCGGCGAGGGTGTAATCGCCGACCGCCATGCCGCCCGCGATGTAGTCCTGATAGCGGCTCGTGGCTATCGCAGTGTCGAAGCTCGCGTCGGAGTAGGAAACATAGTCGTCAGTATGGTTATGATAAAAGAGCTTGCCCATCAGGCCGAATGCATCGTTAAGTTTCTTCCTTCCGCTGAGGTCGGCGCCCCAGTTGTCATATGTTTCTATCCTGTCGAAACTCGAAAAGGCCGGCCGGTCGGGAAATATCTTCACCAGATCGATATTGGGCGGATCTCCCTTTTCCGTGGCGGAATAGTGCAGGTTCAGGAAATACTCGGCGTCTTCCGAGGGCTCGAGACCGAGTTTCACATAGAAATTATCGGCCCTGAAATCGGAATTGCCGCGCACGCCGCCGTCTTCGATGAGGGTATCGACCCTCACCGCCCGTCTCCCCGCGCCCGTTTGCACCACGCCGACCCGGGGCGCGAAATCGTCCGAGAGCTTCCATCCGTCCCACTGCCGGCGCATATAGGAAATCCAGTAGCTCAGACTCCCCCGCTTCATTCCATGCGACAGATAGGCCGACGCGGCGCCGTCCCGTCCGGCCTCGAGCCTTCCCGAAAAGGACGCCTTATCGGCGGCCTTCTTCGTGATGATGTTTATGACGCCCGCTTCGGCGTTCGCGCCGTAGAGCACGGAGGCCGCTCCTTTGATCACATCTATCCGCGCCACGTTCTCTATCGAAAGCTGATTCATGTCGAACTTGCCGTATTTCGTCTCGTAGTAGGGCACGCCGTCGATGAGAATGAGCGCCTTATCCTGAGAGAAGCCGTGTATCGAAATGCTCGCTTCCATCTTTCTTCCCATCGTCACCTGGACGCCGGGAATATATTGCAGCGCCTCCGCCACGGTGCGGCTGTTCGTCGCGGCGATATCCTCGGCCGTTATCTCCGTATTGATCGCGACGTTCTTGACGCCGGCCCTCTCGGCCAGAACCAGAATCTCGCCCAGGGTGTATGTCTTGTAGTCTTCTTCGGCCGACAACGCACCCGGATACATGAACGATCCGAGGATCATCATTATGAATAGAGCTCCTGCAGGTCTTTTCATAGCTTGGATTTTCTACAGGAATTTCAATTTCGTGTCAAGATGGTATGCGGAGGGCGCATGGACGCTATCGCCTCGGCCGCCGCATGCGTTAACCATACGGGGGGGCCCGATTTCGGATATGAAATATCCGGCTCCCCGAATGTGACCCGCTTCATAGCCACTCTCTGTTTTAAGAAAGTGCCAGGTGGTCCGAGACTAGCCCCAATGCGAGGCACCCGCGGGTGACCGCCCCAAAACATAACGGACCGAAAAAGGGGGCACTGCACCCGCCCGCATTCGCAACAGCTTAAAGCGGCTCAACAGTTCTTAAGGAACCTGTGAAGTAAAGCAGAAATTGTCCAAACCGGTGCGGTCGTAATAGTTCATCTGCGTATCCATGTAGATTATGATTTCCGTCACATCTGTAAGTATGGAGTCCCAACGTGTCGTTGCCACCCCCCAATCGCCCGCCTTCAATGGAATCGAGAAAGCAGTCCAATCGTTCAAGTACGTGTTGTACGGCACAACATTCTTTTCCGCATAGAGCGCTCCGGAAGAAATCCTGATCGAGCCATAACATGCCAGCATCGTCAGTCCATTGCTGACCGTATTCTTGAGGTCAAAACTGAGAGTTCCCTGGGAAAATTCGGAGAGATCGCCCAAGAATTCATTCGGTGCCATAAAGAATCCGCACAGATCTTGATTGTCCTCAAATTCTATGAATCCGCCCGGATCACCGCCGGTTCCATTATAAAAAAGCGAACCGCCGGATACGAGCCAGCCTTCTTCGCTTGCATCAAACGAGCTCAACAATATCTTCGGCGAAGGGGCCGTCGTGGTGAACGTATCAACGCCGCCATAGCCTGTCCCGGCGCTATTTGTAGCATAGGCCCTTGCGCTGTAATGGGTCCCGGCCGTTAAGCCGGTTAACATGCTATTAAATATCCCTGATCCAGCGCCGTCGGTCGTAATGCTGTCGGCAGTCGTGGGGAGCGTACTCGTATTCCAGCACACGCCGCGAGCAGTCACTGCCGCACCGCCGTCCGATATAATCGTCCCACCGGATTCGGCTGTCGTGTCTGTTATCGCGCTGATGGCGATCGTAGATACAGTCGGCGCCTTCACTTTGGCGGGTTCCGCGGAGTTGTCTTCCGAGCATGAATATAACAATGCCAGGGACGACACCACGAATGCGAACAGCAACCGCGATCTTTTCATGCATTCCTCCTTCAATTCAGCCCCGAGATCGCCCCGTGCGCCGGCTCTGGAAAACCTTGCGCTGCACCATCAAATCAATGTTCCGAGACGGAATTCCAAAAGATCCCGCCTTACGAACCGGGATCACACACTCTGGATTTTCCTATCACATTTCTGGGCTAACTGTCAAGAATCGTTGGTTGTAATTCAGCCGGAGACAGTCATCCGGCGGGATAAGAGAGGATTCCGGCTCTGCTGGAAGTGGAAAAGCCGGCCGAGGTGGCCGGGAAGGCGACGGATTCCCAGGGATGACCACTCTCTGTTCCCGAGCGAATTGCTAAAGACCAAGTTTCGATATGAGAGCAGCCTTGCCTTTGCTCTTGCCGACTCCAGCAGCATTCGGCTAATCTCATGGCGATGAAATCGACAGCCGACCGCATACTCCGGCTTCTGGATGACCCTGAAGGGCTTGAAGCCCTCTATCGGGATGATCCGGAGGCGTTTCGCGAGTCGCTCGACGAAGCCTCCCGAGTCGAGCCCGACTCGGCGACGCTGCGGGTCTGGCGGGCTCGGCTCGAGTTCCGCGGGTCCGGGCGCGGCTCGGCGTGGCGCGGCAAGCTCGGGCGCGCGATCGCCATCGCCGTTGTCTTCGGTGCGCTCATCCGGTTCCCGGCTCTCCGACTCGGTCAGGAATGGTATTATCCCCGCTTCGCCCCTTCATGGGCCATCATGGCGCTCGTCACGTATTTCTGGATCGAGCGGCGCGACCGTTGGAGCTTGATCGCGGGGTTGGGCCTCGCGCTCGCGGCGATCGCCTATGTCCGCGCGCTTCCCGCATACTCCGATTCCGTGGTCATGGCCTTGATCCACCTCCCGATCGTCTTCTGGACTTTCCTGGGGCTGGTGTTCACGGGAGGCTCGTGGCGCGACGCGGATTCCAGGGTTCGCTTCGTGCGTTACAACGGCGAATTGGTGGTTCTGGGAAGCCTTGTGGCGCTCGGCGGGATCGTGTTCAGCGGTGTGACGATTGCGCTGTTCAAGATGGTTACCGAGAAGGCCGAGCAGTGGTACCTCGAGAACGTCGCGGTCTTCGGTGCCGCCGCCGTACCGGTTCTCGGGACCTATTTGTACGACGCCGTGTTCAATCGGCGCACCGGTATCGCCGCCGCGCTCGCGCGGGTATTTTCACCCCTCTTCTTGGCTATGGCGGTCATCTATCTGATCGTAGCCTTCGTCGGAGGCAAGAATCCATTTGTCGATCGCGACTTTCTCATCACGGTCAACGGGCTGCTGCTTGTCGTGCTCGGCATCTCCGTCTTTTCGATCGTGGAACGCACCGAAGAATCGCGCGTGCGGTCGATCGACTTCATCAACTTCGCGCTCGTCGTCGTCACTCTCTTGATCGATGCGATCGCTCTATCCGCGATCCTGTTCAGGATAGCTTCCTTCGGGTTCACGCCGAATCGCGTGATCGTGCTCGGAGCGAACCTGGTCATCATCGTGCATCTCGCCTGGATATGCAGGACCTACGTCGCATTGCTCCGGGGGCGGGTCGGATTCGCCGCGATGCGGCACGTCGTGGGAAGCTACTTGCCCGTCTACGGCGTGTGGGCCGCCGTCGTCACGTTTCTGCTGCCGGTGATCTTCCGGTTCGCCTGACCATCTCGAGCAGCTGCAAGCTTCCGGTTAATGGCCGGACGCTCTACCATCGTTGTTCGATCCCCTTGAGAATCGATCAGACAGGCAGCGTACGCAGGAAATTCGCGGCATCGATCACGTGAACGTCGCCGGCCATACCCGGCCGCTCGCATTCCAGGACCACCTGAATCTTGTGCGGTGCCTTGAGACGTTCGGCGAAGTAGCTCATGGCCGGGACCGGCGACATATCGGACAGCTTCACTTCGATCAACGCCCAGGGTTTACGGTTGAGAGTCAGAAGGAAATCCACCTCGCGCTTCTCCCTGTCCCGCACGTAATGAAGATCGAGGGGAGAAAGCCCAAAGTCCTGTGTGAAGTGGCACCATTTGAGGAGGTGGCTCGCGATGAGGTTCTCGAAGCGGGCTCCATCATCCGGGATTTCAGACCAATCCCAGAGGTAGAGCTTCGGTTCCCTGCGCAGGGATCGAGCGATATTCCCCGCGAACGGCCTGATCAGGTAGAGAAAATACAAACGCTGGAGGTGGTCGGTCCACTGTCGAACGGATTCGACGGCGACCTGCAAATCCTCGTGGAGCGCGTTGTAGGAAAGCACCCCGCCGGCGCGAAGAACGAGAAGCTCGATCAGCTCCTCGACGTGCGAGAGCATCCGGATGCGCGTCAAATCGCGCAGATCTTCTTTTACGATCAAAGTCCGGCGCTCCCGCAGCCAGAGGCGATGCTGTCGCTCGTTTCTTTCCAGAAATGGATCGGGGAAACCTCCCCAGCGAAGCAAGGCTTTAAGCGCCTTCCGCGCTCCTGCCGGAGCGGGCTCAGCGAGTTTCAGAAGAGATCTCATTGTCGCTTCGGGACTGTTTTCGGGCGATGAGCCTTCGGGATCCATGATTTCCTTCACGGAGAGAGGGTGAAGGCGATACTGATGGTACCGGCCGAGGAGGCTATCGCCCCCTCGCTGATAAACGTCCAGGCGACCGCTCCCCGTCACCAGCAGATCCATACGGTCCTTGCGGGTGTCCCAGAGCCCCTTGATGTAGGTCTTCCACCGCGGGTACTTGTGAATCTCGTCCAGTACCACGAGCGGCCTCTTCCCCGCGCCCTTCGGCCGGAATGCATCGAGGAATCCGTAGGGCGCGCCGACAAACTCGCGGCGCCACTCGAGATCGTCCCAGCTCCGGTAGAGATCCTTCGATTTTCGCCTCGCGAGCATGGCCTGCGCGAGAGTCGTCTTTCCAACCTGGCGCGGCCCCACAACGAACGCGATTCTCCGATGAGGAAAATGCGCCAGATCGAGCAACGCTTCGAGGGATCTCTTCATGCGACAATTATCCATCATCATGGAAGTTTGTCAAGACAAATTTCCATGCAACATCAAGAATGTCGTGGGTATCGCCGGAAGAAAGAACTGGCTCCCCACACGCAACCCTCTTCATAACGACTCTCTGTTTCTTTTTGCCCCATAAGCGCCAAACGCCCCGGGAAAAAGGCGTGCAATTCTGAAATTGAACTTGCCATTTACACAACACAGAGGATATCATCACGGCATGATCAAACGAGACATACTAAAGGAGTTGCTTGCGGCCGCTGCGGAATATCCCGCCGTAACGATCCTTGGGCCCCGCCAGTCGGGCAAGACAACACTGGCCCGGATGACATTTCCAGACAAACCATATTTTTCCCTGGAAGATCCGGATATCCGGATTGCGGCCGAAGCCGATCCTCGCGGATTCCTCGAACACATGGAGGACGGTGGCATACTGGACGAAGTGCAGCGGCTCCCGACCTTGCTCTCATACCTTCAGGGAATGATCGACAAGAGCCGCAAACGGGGACTATTTATCCTAACCGGTAGCCACCAACCGCAGCTGCATGAGGCGATCAGCCAGTCGCTTGCGGGCCGAACCGCCATGCTCACTCTGTGGCCTTTCTCGTTCAATGAGCTACGCCACTATAAATCCTCACGGGATCCCTTCCATTTGATCGTCCGTGGATGCTTCCCGAGGCTTTACGAAGAGGGCCTCGAACCGCGCAGGTTCTACAACGGCTACCTGCAAACTTACGTGGAACGCGACGTGCGGGCGCTGATCCAGTTGCGCGATCTGTCTCAGTTTCAGAAGTTCCTCACGCTGTTGGCGGGCCGGGTGGCACAGGTCGTCAACCTCGCTGCACTCTCGAACGACGTCGGAGTATCCGGCACGACCATCCGGAATTGGCTCTCCGTGCTGAAAGCGTCGTACATCGTATTCGAGCTGCCGCCATACTTCGCGAATGTTCGAAAGCGCGTAATAAAGTCCCCCAAGATCTATTTCACCGATGTAGGTCTCGCCGCCTTTCTGCTGGGAATCCATACGGCGGAGCAGGCCTCCCGCGATCCTTTGCGCGGCAATCTGTACGAGAACCTCATCATCGCCGACATCGCGAAGGGGGCTTTCAACAGGGGAATCAGGCCGGAGATCTATTTCTTCCGCGACTCCCACGGCAACGAAGTCGATCTGCTTATCAAGGAAAGAGGCGCAATCACGCCGATCGAGATCAAGTCCGCCGGAACCTTTTCCATGGACTTCATCAAGGGGGTGGAGCGGTTTCAGGCATTGAACATAAAGCGCGTCTCCGCCGGTGCGGTCCTCTTCAACGGCAAGCAGCGGCTCAGGGTCAGAGGCATCGGCATTTTCAATCCTCTCCTTGTGGAGGATATATGGGATACCCTGACTTCTCCTTCAGAGCCGGTCACATAGGGCGGCAGGAATGGAATCTGGCTCCCCGGACGCAACCGGCTTCATAACGACTCTCTGTTTTTACCTGCATCGCCCGGCGCGCTGCACAAATGAAAAGCCCGGCTGCGGAGTGTTCCTTCCACTCACCAGCCGGGCTTCTGAACCCGTGAACCGCGGCTATCCCCACTCGCCAGGGTTCCCGCTATGGCTGCTGCACTCTCACGTACTGCACGCTCAGCGTCCGCGCCCACAACCAGCTTCTTGGATCGTACCCCTGCGCCGTGATCGTCTTGCGGTTCTCGTTTATCAATACGATCTGGAGCTCATAGGCGCCGGGGCCGATCGGCGCGAGGTCGTCCGCCGTGAAGGTATAGAACCCGTCATCCTCGGTCCTGATATAGATGCCGGTCGAGTCCCCGGTCATGTCCATTATCGTTATGTCGATCGTGCCGCTGCAGAACGTGTGCCACTCGAGGTCGAATCCATCGAGCGACACCTCCGAGAAGGAAGCGGGGCTCGTGATATATGGGCTGCACAGGGGGAACACGATCAGATCGCTCGTCAGAGAGGGCACTCCGTCCCCTTCCGCGATCGTGAAGCGATAGTTGCTCCCGGGGTTGAGAAAATACCCGGCGGCCAGATCGGTGTACGAATAGTACTGCGATCCGGGCTTCACGGTCAGATCGAAAGCGCCGCATGAGACCGAAGCCGGCAGCAGCGGATTGATGGGAACATCCGGCGCGTACAGGCTGTCGAACCGCGCCGAGATGTCGTCGAATCTGTGTATGCTCCCGTCATACGTGACGGTGCGTCTCAACATGAGGGCGGCGAAGACCTCCCGCACCGGAACGCCGTCTCCCGTCGTGAACGACCAGATCTGGCCCGGCCTCACGTGTGAGTGATCGTCGAAGGCCGTTACGAGCCACTCGTATTCGGTGAAGGGATCGAGACCGGTCACCTCGAAGGAAGTCTCGGTCAGATCCGAACCGACTATGATGAGAGTTCCGCCCGCGTGCCCGATCGACACGGTGTAGGTGATCGGATCGTCCTCCGGATCCTCGCAGTTCCAGCTGAGCGTGACGTCGAGCAGCATGTTGGTCGCGTCATCGGCGGGAGAAGGGCCCCACGGCTCGATCGGCGGCTTGTTGCTCGCCGGTATGGTCTTGAACTTCCACCACGGACCGACGGCCGAGTCGCCGTGCGCATCGAAAGCGACGACTCTCCAACTATAGGTCGTCTCCGGCTCGAGCCCGCCGGGATCGGCGGTTTGTTCGGAGATATCGTCCGCGATCAGAACCTCGTCTCCGAGAAAGGTATCGAGCCAGACGTCATACGTCAGGTCGTCGCCGTCCGGATCGTAGCAGTTCCAACTCAATGCCGCGTAGAGAAACGTCTCGGAGGCGCCGCTCGCGGGGTCAGGATTGTACGGAACCACCGGCGGATTGTTGAAGCCGGTGCCGGTCGTGAAGAACCATTTGTTTCCCTCGAATTTGGCGGGCACGGCAACGACATCGACCTGCCACCTGTAAATCTGGCTCCCCACATGTGACTCGAACAGCGCTGGTTCCCCGTCGATTACAGAAGCTGAGACAGGAAGGTCCTCGCGGGCACTACGACGGGGCCCCGAGACGCCGCAAAGCAATCCGCATCCACATACTCGGCGTCGACGACCACTTGAAACGCGAACGGCGCCTTGATCCGGTCCTGGTAGTACTTGATGGATGCGTCAAGCGACTCGTCGCGGTGCTTCACTTCCACCACAAACCAAGGCGCGCGATCACGAACCACGACGAAATCGACCTCGTGCTTCTCCTTGTCACGCAGATACCCGAGCTCGAATGCGCCCAGCCCCATGTCGTTCCAGCCGTCCACCGCCTTGAGCAAGTGACACGCTACGAACGTCTCGGCCCTGTCTCCCGTATTCTCGATGGACGCCCAATCTCTGAGGAACCATTTGGGCTCCTTCCGCAGCGACCGGGAGACGTTCTTGTGCCACGGCCTGACGAGAAAGCCGAGATGCAACTGGCGCAGGATATCGATCCAACGGCGTATGGTGTCTATGGACACGCGAACTTCCTTCGCCAAATTGCCATAGACGAGCTGGTGGGCCGAGCGATCGGCCAGGAGTCTCACCAGCGTTTCGAGTTGATCGATGTGCTGAATCTGAGTCAGGTCGCGGATGTCTTCCCGAATGAGCTGTTCGAGACGGAGCGATTGCCACCGACGGCTGAAGCGGGCATCGCGCTTGAGAAACGGTTCCGGATAACCTCCATGCCGCCAAAGGGCGTCGAAATCGGCTGGCTTGACCTTCTTGGGCGGTCGGACAATTCGCTTTGCGTCGGGAAGATCCGTATGAAGCATCTCCGCAGTGGAGAACGGATGCATGCGATAGTGAAAATAGCGGCCCATCAAACTATCTCCGCCTCGACGATAAACATCCATGCGGCTGCTGCCCGTAACGATGATTCTCATCCGATCGGTATAGGTGTCGAAGAATCCCTTGAGAAACTGCTTCCACCGCGGATACTTGTGCAGCTCATCGAAGAGGATCGTCTGAGCGGTGCTCGATAATCGGTCCAAGCCGAACCGTTCGACAAGACGCGCCGGCCCCGCGAGAATCAGCTCGCGGTCGTCCACATTGTCCCAGTTGACGTAGGAATCGGCGTGATTCCGGCACGTGGTGGTCTTCCCGACCTGACGGGGACCGCTGACCAGAACCATTTGCCGATACTTCGCAAGATGTTCGATCAGCAGAGTGTCATAGATGCGCTTCTTGGTCTTCATGACTGACCATTATCGATAGCATCGTAGAATAGTCAAGACTATTCTACGATGCCTTTGATTTCGGTCAGCACGGGGGGCAATGACATGTACAGTCCAGCCTCCGGGATAGCGGGAGTCAGAAGGTGCGGAGATTCAGCAGCGACAAGGGGAAATCTGGCTCCTGAGGTAGGACTTGAACCTACAACCCTCCGGTTAACAGCCGGATGCTCTACCGATTGAGCTACTCAGGAGCAAGCAGATAGCCTTTTAATTGTAAAAACGCGGGCGACGCCCGGAGGCATCGCCGGTTCATTATAATAGCCGCGCACTCACGGATTGTCAACGCCCAAAATGCGTTGCGCGGGCCTCATGGAGCCCTCCCGGACGGATAATTCGGGCTTTTCGGGCCCCTTCTATTTGACGCCGGGGCGCCCCTCGAACGATGCGAACTCGGCAAGAAAGACGCGGATGAACTCCGCGAGCGACCACGCCTGGCTCGTGGCGCCGCCGAACTCGGTCTTGCCGGGCGTGTCGACGCCGTCCCGGATCTCGCGCAGACTCCCCACGCAAGCCTCGTGCAAGATCTCGTCCACGAGCGGGGCGACGAGCTTCCATGCCTTGTCCCTCTCGCCGACGTCGATGAAGGCAGCTCACCGTCGGGCCGGTGAGCCACTCCCAGACGTCCCCGTTGTGGTACGCCTCGTCGAAGAAGTATTTGTCGAATGCAAGGTGCCTCGCATGAAACTGCGGGTCCTTCGGCGATAGAGACGTGACGCCATGGGGAAGAATGACGGTCTCCGAGGCTGTCCGCATGATCGCTTTCTCCCTCTCCCTATCGACGAGCGGCTCGGAGTAGACGTTCCGCAGGTTTGGATTCGCCGCGACGAGAGGATCGAAGTCGCGCCTGTCAAGGGACACCCACAGCGCGAGAATCGCGTTGGGGCGTATCTGCAGGTCGGGGCTTCCATCCCTATTCAAATGATCGTAGAGATAGCCGGCCTTGTCGTTCCAGAAAAGCTCGCCGAAGTTCTTCCCGAGCCGGGATGCCGCCTTCTCCCATTCGTCCGCGAGAGTCTCGAGGCTCTTCTTGTCGAAGCTGGTCCCCGGAGGGGCCGCGAGCGTGCGTGCCCACGCCGCGCCCACGAGGAGCCCGTGATGAAAGAGCGCCTCGACCTCCACCGCGCGATCGCCGCGGGGCGAATACGGATGCGACTCGCCCCCCGCGTCCATCCACGTCTCGCCGTCCCCGTGCGTGAGGAAGCCCTGCGCGTCGACGGCCTTCGCGAGCGCCCCCTCGATCGCGAGGCGGATCGCGGGGAAGCCCTTCACGAGAAACTGCTCGTCCCCCGTCGCGAGGTAATATTTCCATGCGGCCCTCACGAGCCACCACGTGCCGTCCACGCCGGCGTACTGCAGATTGTCGGGATTCACGATGTTGGGGACACGGCCGAGGCGCGGGCTCGCCGCGGCGGTGTCCTGATAGCCTATGAACGAAACGAGAATCTCGCGGGCGGTGTCGTAGCGCCCCGTCGCGAGGCACGCCCCGGGAAGGGAGATGAAGCTGTCGCGCCCCCAGTAGTTCGGGAACCAATGGAATCCCGCATAGATGCCCCTCCCCCGCTGGTTCATTATCAGATTGTCCATCGAGACGCGCGCCCAGCGGAAGGCCTTGTTTATATCGTCGTCGCCGGTCGCGATCTCGGCGACGCGCAGGCGCTCCTCGACGAGGCGGAGCTTCTCGGCCTTGTAACGGGTGAAGTTCTTGAGCAGCTCCTCAGCCGCGGCCGTCGCGGACCGCTCGTCGGCGCCGAGGCCGAAGACGAAGGTCACTGGCTCCGTGGCGCCCGCCGGGCGCCCGAAGGCAAGGCGCCCCGGCGTGAAGGGATTCGTGCGGGCCATCGCGCGCCGCGCGGCGTCCTTCGGATAATCGGTCGGCTGGTAGCGCTCGTCGCTCATGAAATCCAATGAAACGTTCGCCGTGACGGCGATCCATGCGGGGCGCCCCTCGGGGAAAGGCTCGTCCGCGCGCGAGACGAGAAGCACGTTCTTCGCCTTCGACCAGATGATCCGGTACTCGGGCTTCGGGACCTCCCAGATGTGGCGCATATCGACCCAGGGAACGAATATTCCGGCGCCGGCTGCTTCTCCGGCGCTCGCGCCCGCCGCGGCGCCGCTGCCCGCGCCGCCGCCCGCACCGTGAAACCGTACCGCGAGCGCGTTCAGGCTGTCAGGGAGAAATATCTCTTCCATCACGCCGCGCTTCGGATAGCTCCGGTAGAGCGTGTGGGGATACGCGAACGCCTCGGCTATCTCGCCTGGAGTGAGCGGCGCTCCGCCGAAAGAGAGCTCCCACGATTCGACGTACTCGTGCATCGAAACGTAGAGCCCGTGGTAGCTGCGGCTGTTCGGGCCGACCGACGCCCCGCTAAAGTGCGCCGCGCCCTTGTTCGTGTAGATGTACTCGCGTTCGGCACCCGCGGGAACGCGGATCTCCCATCGCTCGCGCACCGCGTGCGTTTCGGGAGCCGAGAACGCCTTGGTATCCCTTGTCGCCATACCGTTTTCTCCCGGCTGTGCCGCCGCCGAAACGCCCGCCGCGAAAAGCAACATCGCCGCCGCGGCGAGCGCCGCGCCCGCCGCCCGCCGCGCCGTTCCATTATATATATCGTTCATGATCGCCCTCCCGGATTGCATTCATCCTAAGACATCCGGCGGCCCGCCGCATCGATTATTTGGGGCTGGCCGCGCCCCGGCGCGCCCCCTCCACCAAAACCGCCCCCGCGCATCTTCCCTTGACGCCGCGCCCGGGCCGCCCTAAAGTATACCCTCACAGGGAGAACCGCCATGGCTCAGGTCACATTCGTCAACATCAAGAAGGTCTTCGACGGGGGCGTCGTCGCGGCGCGCGACATCAACCTCACGATCGAGGACAAGGAGCTCCTCGTGCTGGTCGGGCCCTCGGGCTGCGGCAAATCGACCGTGCTCCGGATGGCGGCGGGCCTCGAGGAGGCGACCGAGGGACATATCCTCTTCGACGGCGCGGACGTGACGAATCTCCCGCCGAAGGAGCGGAACGTCGCCATGGTCTTCCAGAACTACGCCCTCTACCCGCACATGTCGGTCTACGAGAACCTCGCCTTCGGCCTCAAGCTCAGGAAATACTCGAAGGACGAGATCGCGAAGCGCGTGGCGAACGCGGCCGACATCCTCGGCATCGACCAGCTCCTCAAGCGAAAGCCGAAGGCGCTCTCGGGGGGCCAGCGACAGCGTGTCGCCCTCGGCCGCGCGATCGTGCGGAACCCGAGCGTATTCCTCTTCGACGAGCCCCTCTCCAACCTCGACGCGAAGATGCGGGTCCAGATGCGCACCGAGATCCGGAAGCTCAACCTGCGCATCCAGACGACGATGATGTACGTGACGCACGACCAGGTCGAGGCGATGACCCTCGGCGACCGGCTCGCCGTCATGCACGAGGGGCGCATTCTCCAGGTCGGGGCCCCCCTCGAGCTCTACGACCGCCCCGCGGAGAAATTCGTGGCGGCCTTTATCGGCTCCCCCGCGATGAACTTCTTCGACGCCGAGTACACGTCTGACGGCGGCGCCTCGATCAAGTCCTCGTTCACGACGATCCCCGTCCCCGCGCGATTCAAGAACGCGCTCTCATCGCTCTCGGGCCGGGCCGTCACCGTCGGCACGCGGCCCGAGGACGTCCACATCGGAAAGCCCCCGGGACCCGCGGGAGAATATCACGCCGTGAAAGCGGCGATCGAGGTCGTGGAGCCGCTCGGGAACGAGATCATCTTCCACCTGCGCTGCGGCGAGTTCGAGCTTGTCTCGCGCGAGCCATCCGAGCGGAAGGGCGCCGTGGGAGACGCGGTCGAGGCATACTTCGACCTCGGCAAGATACACCTCTTCGAGCCCGCCTCCGGCAAGACCCTCAAGGCCTCCTGAAACCAAACTCATTGTTGTGATTGCCGTTGCGACCGTGGCCGCGCCCGCGACGCTCAGCCCTTCACTCCCCCGAGCGTGAGCCCCGATATCAGGAACTTGCTGAGCGCGAGGAACAGGACGACGACCGGGATGCAAACGAGGATGCTCCCCGCCGCGTAGTTGGCCCACTCCGTCTGGAAGGTGCTGCTCAGGCTCTCGAGCCCGAGGGGGAGCGTGTAGAGCTCCGAGCGGCTGATGATGACGCGCGCCACGACGAACTCCGACCAGCCTGCCATGAAGCTGAAGAGCGCCGTGATGACGAGCGCCGGCGCCGATAGCGGCAGCGTCACCCGCCAGAACGCGCCCGTCTGCGACGTCCCGTCGATGATCGCCGCCTCCTCGAGGTCGCGCGGAATCGTGTCGTAGTAGCCCTTCATCGTCCATATGCAGAAGGGGAGCGCGGTCGCCGTGTACGCGATGATGATGCCGAGGAGATGATCGACGAGCCCGATGCGCTTCATGAGAACGTAGAGCGGGAGCAGCAGCATCGTCGCCGGAAACATCTGCGTGATGAGAATGACGACGAGCCCCGAGCGCTTCCCGCGGAAGCGAAACCGCGAGAACGCGTAGCCCGCGGTCGAGGCGAGCGCCACGCCGAAGATCGAGACGGCGAATGCGACGAGAAGGCTGTTCCTCAGCCACGTGAAGAAATCCTTCTTGAAGAGGATCGTCCGGTACGACTCGAAGCTCGCGTGCTCGGGAATGATGCGGAGCGAGGTCGAATAGAGCTCGTTCGCCGGGCGGAGCGAAACGCCGAATATCTGCACGATCGGATAGACCGTGACGATCGTGATGAAGACGAGGAGCGCGTAGAGAAGCGCACGCTCGATCGCTTTCGCCGTCATGCGCTGTTTCGCGCGCGCGACGTTCGCCTTTGCCGTCGCGCCCGATTGTTCAGCCGTCCGCTTCGTCTCCCCCATGCTCCGCCTCATTACGCCTTCTCGAGCGATCGCATCTGCCGCAGGTAGATGAGCACGATCGCGAGCAGGATCGCGAATATGAACACCGAGAACGCCGCCGCGTAACCGTAGCGATAGTACGTGAACGCGGCTTTGTACACGTACGTCACAAGAATGTGCGTCTTGTCCGCCGGAAGCCCCCGCTCCGTCACGAGCCAGATCACGTTCAGGTTGTTGAAGGTCCAGATCGTGCCGAGGATGATCGCCGGCGCGAGAATCGGCTTCAGCATCGGGAGCGTGATGTGGAAGAATTTGCGGATCGCCGACGCCCCGTCGATGTCGGCCGCTTCGTAGAGATCGCGCGGGATGCTCTGGAGCCCGCCGAGCGTCACCACCATGATGAAGGGAAACCCGAGCCAGATGTTCGTGATCATCGGGGCGATGAAGGCCCACGTCTCGCTCGAGAACCACTCGATCGGCCCGACATGGAACGCTTTCTGGAGAATGAGATTCACCGCGCCGTACTGGTAGTTGAACATTCCCTTCCAGGTGAGGGCGCAGATGTACTGGGGCATCGCCCACGGGAGAATGAGGAGCGCGCGGAACACGCCCCGCCCGAAGAGCGGCCGATTGAGGAGCATCGCGATCGATATCCCGAGCACGAGGTGGAAGAAGAGGTTCACCGCCGTCCAGATGACCGTCTTCCCGAAGAAATAATAGAGCTCCGGCTCGCCGAAGATCTCGCGGTAGTTGGCGAAACCTTTAAAGGTGTAGTCCCTGATATGGTAGAGGCTCATGTTCGTCGTCGAGATGTAGAAATTGTAGAGGAACGGATAGAAGACGACGCAGAGAAGCACGAGCGCCGAGGGGAAGAGAAAGAGCCATATGAGACGTTTCGATGTCATACGCGCGCGGGCGATTGCGACATCCTTTCGATTTGGGCCGGCGGAGCCGCCGTCATTCGCTCATCGCCGACGGCCGCCCCGTTACCCTCTCATCTCCGCGATCTTCTTGACGGCCTGATCCTGCATCTTCGTAGCGGCCTCTTCCGGCTTCATCTGGCCCCCGAGAACGCTCTGGTAGAAAGGCCGGATCGCGTCCCAGATCGCCCGCATCTCCGGCACGACCGGCATCGCCCGGCCCAGGCGCGCCTGGTCGAGCGAGCCCTTGAGAATCTCGTTCGAAACGAGGGCCGGATCGCTCGCGAGCGAGGCGACGCTCGGGAGAATGAGGAGATCGGTCATGATCTCGCGGTCCACCGCCATCGACGTGAGATACCTGACGAGCTCCTTCACGATCGGGAGCTTCTCCTCTTTTACGTTGACGTTGATCGAATACCCCTTGCTCGAGACCATCGGCACCGGGGAACGCCCCGTCGCCGTGATAACGGGGAGCGGCATGACGCCGATGTCGAGCCCCGCCTTCATATACGCCTTGAGCGACCAGGGGCCGTTGATGATGAAGGCGGCCGACCCCTTCTTGAACATCGTGTCGCTCAGCTCGTAGTTGCATTCCTTGGGCATGACCCTCCAGCGGTTCCTGAGATCGGCGAGGAACCCGAGGGCTTTCGCCATGGCGGGGGTATCGAGCGTCGGATTCGCCGCGTCGTCCATGACCCACCCGCCGAAGCCGCCAAGGAAAGGGACGAGCCAGAATGGTTCGGTGTAGTTGAAGACGAGCCCGTACTGGTCGGGTATCCCGTCGCCGTTTTGATCCTTCGTCGTTTCGCGGCAGATCGCGATCCATTCGTCGCTGTCCTTCGGCGCGCGCTTCACGATCGCCCTGTTATAGATGAGCATGAGGTGGTTCCCTATCTGGTCGGGAGCCGCATAGATGTGGCCGCCGAGAGAGGGCACGCTCCCCTTGTCGAATGTCGCGAAATAGGCCGCGTCGAAAAGATCCTCGAGGGGCCTGATGAGCTTCATGACCGAGTAGGGTCCGATCTTGTCCGCCGGGCCGTATACGAGCTCCGGCCCTCCGCCCGCCAGCGCCGCCGTCTGGAACTGGCTGTGGAGCTGATCCGTTTCGAAGTGCACGGTCGAGACGGCGACGCCGGGATGCTGCGCCATAAAGGCGTCGAGATGCCTCTTGAGGAGGACCTGCTCCTCGGGGTCCTTCTGCTCCCAGATCACGATCTCGGTCGTTTTCTGCCGCTCGCTCTTGCCGCCGCAGCCCGCGAATGCCGAAACGAGCGTCGCGGCGACGCACAACGATACGATGGACGACGAAACGGATCTCACGATTTGAACCTCCTCGTTTTTCCGGCGACGACGCCCGGATCCGACCGGACGCTCGGAATCCGCCCGACTGGCACCAATGGTAATGCCGATTCTCGTTTTTGCAACCTGAATTAATGGAAAGCGCCGTTCGGCGGCTCGCGCGGCGGCTCCGGCCGCGCTTGGCGCGTAATCGATTTGGCCGTTGCGCGCTCGAAGAAACTGCGATACAATCCGGCCATGCTTTCGGTTTCGGGGAAACGCATCCTTCTCGTCGTCGCGATGCTCGTCCTCTTTGTATCGCTTCCGCTCGCGCGCCCCTTTAAATCCCCCACAATCGACGGAACCATCACGGGGGACGGAACGGACTGGGACTCGGACGATCTCGCGGTCAACGATCCCCTGGGAGATTCGGCCTGGGGGCCGAACGACATCGACAATCTCTGGGTCGCCTACGACGCCGACAATCTCTACGTGGGCGTGCGCTACCAGGTGAGCGACAACGCCATGCTCCTTCTCATCGACTCGGGAACGGGATCGGGCGCCTCGAACATCAACACGCTCGACTGGTACGCGAGAAATTTCAACTTCCCCGACTCCATCCGCGCCGATTACATCGTCGCCAACTGGAACGGAAGCCCCCTCGGCGTACGACGGATCACGAGCAATACGGCGACGGTCGACGTGACGAGCGAATGCCTGACGGCCAATGCGCCGAAGGGGAATTTCTTCTACGAGGCCGAGGTCAAGATTCCCTGGAACACGCTCTACGGTCTCGGCCCCGGACGGGTCAAGCCGGGCGCGCTCATCAGAGTCGTGACCCTGATCGCCGGGGGCGACCACTGGAACGGCCCCGACTCGGCGCCGGACAACCCCGGCATGAACGGAAGCGGCGCCGCGACGACGCTTTCCAATTTCTTCCGCCTCCCCGTCGACCGCGGCGGCGACGGCTATCCCGACGGCTACCTCGGAGCGATCGAGGGCGCCGTTCAATACGAGGATCCCGCGGATATCTCGACCGTCGCCACGATCAAGGTCATCCGGGAGGACACCGGCGCGCTGCTGGATCAGATTCTTACCGCTCCGGGCGGAGGCGCCTACCGCGCCGACCGCCTTCCCGACCGCTCGTACCGGCTCGAAGTCTCGGCGAGGGGCTACGCGAAGGCGAAGAGAGCGAACCTAGCCGTCGCCGGCCAGGATACGCTGCGGGGCGTCGACTTCCTTCTCCCCAAGGCCGGGAAGATCACGGGGCGCGTCACCTTCGTCGACGGGCCGGGACGGCCCGCCACCGTCGCCGCGTACGACTCGACGACGGGAGAGATCGCGGGCGACGGCGCCGTCGCCATACCGGCGGCCGGCGGCTCCTACGAGCTCCTCGTGGCCGACGGCAGGTATCGGGTCGTCGCCGCTGCGCAGGGCTACGTCTCCGACACGGTCGGCGCGACGATCAGCGGGAGCGACAGCGTCCGGGCCGATACGCTCTACCTCCGCGGCGTGCGAGCCACGAAGCTCGTTCTCATAAACGACGCGGGCTCGGAGATGACGAGCATCAACACGACGGTGAGCTTCCCCGATTCGGGGATCTACTTCTACGCGAAGGCGGCGATCGAGGCCCGCGACGATCTCGGGCGGCGGGATTATTTCGATCTCGACGGATACCTCTCGGACGTCCGCCTCCGCGCGACGAAGCTCGACAACATATCGCCGCCGCGAGGGCGCGTCGGTTTCTATTCCACCGACACGATTCCCGGTCTCTCGTCGCTCGCCCTGATCGATGGGCGCCGGAGCTTCCTCGTTTCGGACGACGAGATCGAGGTGCTGCGAGTCTTCACGGAAACATACCAAGGCGCGGTCGCCGGCAGATTCAAGGTCGGGATCCGGTCCGCGGAACCGGCGTTCCTCGAGCTCAAGAAAGCGACGGCATCCCTCGTCGCCGACGGCACGAGCGAGGCCGACGTGAGCGCCCGCCTCCTCGACGCGAGCCTGAACCCGGTCCGCATCTCCGGCGTGGCCGTGAGCTTCTCGTTCGCGCCTTCCTCGACGGGCAAGGGCGCGTTCAAGATTCCGTCCGTCCTCACCTCGGGGGACGGCGAGGTGGTCACCTCGCTCACCGCGACCGGCGCCGGCGCCCTGCACGTAACCGCCGCCGCGACCTATCTCAACAAGGACCTCGTCGTCATCGGCGAGGGGAACGCGAGCTACCTCGCAATAACGGTCGTCGCTGGTCCTCCCGCCTCGATCCGGATCGCGAGCGAATCCGAGGTCATGGGGCTCGGCGAGTCGATGCCGATCAGGGCGCAGCTCGTCGACGCCTATGGCAATCCCGTGCGGCAGAGCGGCTATACGGTCGCGTTCTCCCGCGAGCCCGCGACGGCCGGATCGATCGTTCCCTCTTCCGTCGCGCTCGACGCGAGCGGACAGGCGACCGCGACGTTTCAGGCGGCGCAGGTGCGATCCGCCGTCGCCGTCACCGGCACGTCGAGCCCGTCGCTCCCCGTAAACGAGATCACGTTTCTCATCGATCGCATTCTCACCTTCACCGATCCGAAGGCGCCGGAACCGGCGCCGCCTCACAGTCTGAAGGACATGGATCTCACCGTGACCTCCGTGGGAAACGGCCCCGACGGGCTCGAGATCAAGGTGAAGTTCGCCTCGGGATGGGACGGCGTTCATCTCGGATTGATCATGGAAGCGGCGCGCAGCGCCGGCGGCGCTCCGGGGGATCCGTTCGGCTTCCCCATCTCCTACGAGCACGCGTTCAAGCCCGAATACGGCCTCGTCTACAAATACTCGTCGAACGACTACGCCGACTTCCGGAAATGGGACGGCACGCAGTGGATCTGGTGGAACGACATCGACAAAACGTACGCGGCCGCATGGGCCGACGGCGCGAATATCGGGGGATGGATCGCGAAGGACACGGCTTCCGTGACGTACAGGATCCCCTTCGCCATTTTCGAGGGCGCCGTGCCCGATTCGGTCCGCTTCCAGGTCTACCTCATGCAGGAAGCGGACGCGAAGCGATCCGCGTTCGATTCAGATCCGGGCGATTCGACGTTGAACCTGAATTTCGATCCGGCCGACCCGGGCGTCGATTGGTCGGTGACCCAGAGACCGGTCGCCCTCCATCACTATTCGCCGGCCTTCGCCATAAACCGGACCTTCCCCACCGCGCCCGCGCTTTCGAATCCGGCGGCCGATCCCGCGACCGTGACGGCGGGCGGCACGGTCGTATTCGGCGTGACGGCGACGGACGCGGGCGGGGGCGTCGGAAACGTCCTCCTCGACCTCTCCCCCGTCGGCGGCCCCCGATTCCAGCCGATGCGCGACGACGGCGCGGGCGGCGACGCGGCGGCGGGAGACAGGATCTACAGCTACCGGCACCTCACCGATCCCGGTATCGCGGGAGGAGAGTACGCGCTCGCGATCACCGCGCGGGATTCGACGAACGTATCGAGCTTTGCCACGACCGTCACCTTCGCCATCGAAGGCCAGGCCGCCTCCATCAGAACCTTCGCCGATTCTCTCGACGACGACCACGGGCCGAACCAGTTCGGCAAGGACGGGCTCTATTACCTCTATCCGACGAACGCCGTGTTCTTCAGGCGCGCGTTCGACATCGAAGCGGTCGATATCTTCGAGACCTCCAAGATCGTGTCGGGCGAGATCATACCGAGCTTCGCGTTCCGCGTGAAAGTGGGGAAACTCCCGAGTCCCGCCGAGCCGGGCGCCGCCAACTGGAATCCCCTCTTCGCGGGGATCAACATCCACAAGATCGATATCTACATCGACGCCTTCAAGGGGGGCGCGACGGAAGGGCTCCCCAGCCGGCAGAACGGCTTCACGAAGTGGGACGCGTGGGATTACGCGATCGTCATGGAGGGCTGGTACAAGGGAGTCGTCGCCTCGAACAACCAGAACGCTTCCCAGGCGTGGGCCGGCACGGTGAAGAAATCGGATCGGGACATCATCCTCGTGTCCGATTATGCGAACAACACGATCACCTCCGTCGTCTCGAAGGAAGCCCTCGGAAATCCGTCGAAGGAAGAGATGCTGAACTGGGACATCATAGCGGTCATGACGGGCCATGACGGGAACAGCACCGACCTCAACTTCGGCGATACCCGGTGGGTGGACGCGGGCACGTCGGAATGGCGCTTCGGGGGCGGAAACAACAGCGACCGCGACGCCAACATCGTCGACCTCGTCGCTTCGCCGGGATTCGGGAAGAAGCCGGGCCGCGCCCAGGCGGACCTGCTGAACTACAAGACCGCGGAGGCCGTGGCACGCGTCGAGAAGGGCTTGAAGGCCGTCGAGCTCGAGATAACGGCGTTCGAGGACCAGGGACCGCCGGTGATCGACGTGGGATCGATCGTGAACGAGACGGTTCCCTTCACGGCGCTCGTAAACGCCCCGCTCTACGTCACGACCCGGATCACGGACGACGACGAGGTCTTTCGGGCGACGTTCTACTGGAGGGCCGACTCCCTGCGCGCCGACGAATGGATGGGCGAGCTCCAGATGGGCTACGCGGGGGGAGACATCTGGAGCATCGATCTGCCGGTCGACGAGATCACCTCGAAGGTGCCGGTCGCCGCTCTCGACAGCACCCGGAGCATCGAATTCGTCATAACGGCCGTGGACCCGTCGGGGAACGTCGCCACCTCCCCGCTCTACACGATGGAGATTCCGAAGCCGGCGCGGTACTGGATATCGGGCCCCCTGAACCTGGCCTCCGACACTTCGCTGATGGCGCCCGAGGGAACGCGCGTGCGGATTCCGTCGGCGGCGATCCCCGCCGAGCTCCGCGGTACGCCGTTCCAGCTCAAGCTCAGCCCGCGGTATCTCAGCGAATTCAACCTGCCGCCGCAGCCGGCGGTATCGATCAACGTCATTCGCACGATAGAGCTCGACGCGATCTTCAGCGCGGGCGATCCGCCGGTTGCGGCGCCGCTCGGTGCGCTCGACGAGCCGATCGAGATCTCGTTCCACTATCCGCAATACTCGATAGGCACGATCGACGAGAACCTGCTCGCCGTCTACGAGTACAATCCGGTCACGGAGACGTGGGTGCTCCTCGGCGGCAACGTCAACCCCTACGGGAATCTCGTCACCGTCGCGGTGAAACGGACCGGCACGTACGGCATCTTCTACGACCCGTCGCTCAAGTACAGCCCGGGCGACGTTTTCTCGGGCGTCGTCTTCTCGCCGAATCCCTTCTCTCCGAACGGGGACGGCGTCTACGACGAGACGAACATATCGTTCTTCCTGTCGAAAGAGGCCACGGTGACGGTCGAGATCTACAACATCGACGGGGACCGCGTTCGTATACTCGAGCAGCGCTTCCCCTTCACGGCCGAGGACACTCCCGACAAGAAGCCGCGCAGAATCACCGGGATGACCTGGGACGGCAGGGACAACAGGGGAAAGGTCGTGCCGTACGGGATCTACGTCGCGCGCTTCACGACGACCTTCTCCCAGGCGTCGGGCCAGCGGACGATCCGCACGAACGCCGCCGTGGCGGTGATCCAATGAGAAGAACGGCGATCGTCGCATGCGCGCTGCTCGTCGCGCTCGCCGCGCCGGCCAGGGCCGATTTCCGTCACGCGCGGATGGGCCCGCGTCCCCGCGCCATGGGATCGGCTTTCGTCGCCGTCGCCGACGACGCGAACGCCGTCTACTGGAATCCTGCGGGGCTCGCGCAGCTCGATCGATTCGAGATCACCGGGTGCCGCACGATACTCTACGGCATCGACGACCTGAGCAACGATTACCTCAGCCTGGCGTACAACGATTCCCGCATCGGGGCGTTCGGCATGAGCTGGGTGCGCCTCGGGCTGAAGGACATCTATCACGAGGACGCGGTGAACGTCGCCTACGCGAGGAAGGCCCCGTTCGCTCCCGGCCTCTCGCTCGGGGCGAGCCTGAAGATCTTCGCGCTCTCCGCTCCCGGCTACGAGAAATACAACGATCCCGCCTACGAGGGCCGCGACGTCAAGCCGTCGTTCGATCTCGGGTTCCATTACCGCGCGTCGAAGAACCTGACATTCGGCGCCGTCGTGTACAGCGCGAACGAGCCCCGACTCAAGCTCCTCCGGACGACGAAGAACCCCGCTCCCGTCCTGCGCGAAACGTCGATCGGCGTGAGCTACACCTTCCGGGAGCTGCTGCTCACGACCTTCGACCTCAGCACGCGATACGGCTCCTTCAGGAACACGGTGGGGCGCTTCGGGAGCGAGCTCTGGTTCTTCGACGCGGTCGCGCTCAGGGGAGGGTTCGAAGCGGGAAACATGACCGCCGGGCTCGGCCTCAAGGGCCGCCGGTGGCAGATCGACGTCATGCTCGAAACCCATTACGATCTCGGGAACGTCTATCAGTTCTCGGGGACGATACGGATGTAGTATGAAACGGACGCCGCACGTATACGGGAACGCTTTCGCTGCCGCCGTCGCCGCGGCGGCGATCGTGCTCTGCGCCGCCCTGAGCGCCTCGGCCGGGATGAACAAGCTCTTCGGCTACTACGAATGCGAAGCGGACCTGATGCTGATCGACCATCGCTGGCAGTTCGGCCCGCCGGCGAACGAGGGGATGCCGCGGCAGTATCTCGAGCTCAAGTACCTGAGCTACCCGTACCAGAACCTCGAGAGCTTCTTCAAGCTCAGGGTCGAGACGAACCGCGACGACAACGCGACGCCCGAAGTCGATTACAAGTCCCCCTCCTTGCTCGGGGCGGAGGGGCACATGAAGTTCAACGGACCGAAATGGGAGAGCTTCGTTTTCTACCGCCAGAACCGGTCCTGGATATACGACGAGCCGCTCCTCTACCTCGTCGACCAGGACAAGATCAAGAACGACAACTGGGGGCCCCAGTCGAGCGGCGTGAGGGCCGATTTCTGGCAGACCGACCTGTGGAAGATCAAGGGGCTCGGCGGCACCCTCGTGTACTTCGACGACGGCGGCACCTTCAACTGGACGAGCGATCCGGCGACCACCATCGCCGACGGCTCCGACAACTTCATCATGAGGCTCCGCAAGAACTCGTTCAAGGATCGTCTCGCGCTCGGAACGACCTTCCTGCGAAAGGACTGGACCAACACGGGCATCGCCCGTAGCTACCTCGGATCGAGCTTCAACGAGGTTTACGCCGCCGACGTGTCGTTCTACCCGCGCAACATCGTGCCGACGGGTCTCTCGTTCGGCCCCCTGAGCCTCGAGAACACGAGCTGGATCGCCGAGGGCGCGATGAGCAGGGATCCCTTCCAGGTCGAAACGAGCGATCTGAGGAGCAACGAGAATCGCTTCGCCTTCTCGACCGAGGTGCGGAACATCCGCGTGTGGAACGTCATCGTCCACGCCAGGTACAACGATTTCGGCGAGAACTTCAGGGATTACCTGTCGCGGCGCTTCGACGACAACCGCGAGTTCAACCGCCGCCAGTATCGCGTCGAGGGAATCGTCCTCTTCCCGAAAAAAGCGATCACGGGCACGGTTTCGTACGACTTCTACAAGAAGAGGATCGTGGACGAGGAAGGCGGCGAGCTCCGCCCCACCTCCAATCTCTACACCGAGCTCTATATCGAGTTCATCAAGGGTTTCAAAGGCAAGGTCTCCTACACCCGCTGGCACGGATTCGACGGCTCCGCCGAGATCTTCGATTTCTACACGTACCCGAACATCTTCGCCGAACTCTCCGTCGAGAATCGCCTCGCCAAGGTCCGGATCCAGGGGCGCATCCGCGATTGGCGGACGTTCCGCCAGATCTACGCGTACGGGTACGACATGGAGTTCAACGCGACAGGGAAGCTCAAGGGCTACTTCCGCATTCTCAACGTGAACGAGGAGACGGAGGCGCGCGCGACCGTGTATGCCCGGGTCAGCTACGACATCGGATTCAAGGCCGAGCTCTTCGCCGAATACGGAAACGGATACGACAGCGAGAATCTCGTGAACACGGACGGCTTCGTCACCGAGGGATCGGGCACCCGTATCGCCAACCAGGTGAAGGTGTTCCTGAAATTGAACCTCGATTAAAGGGATGGAACAATGAGGAAAAGAATTCTGCTGCTCTGCATCGCGTTCGGGGTAATCGCAGTGCCGCTCCGGGCGGCCGTCGAAAAGACGGACGGCGGAATGAAGTTCACCTACTACGACCCGGACGCCTCCACGGTGTTCCTCGCCGGCTCGTTCAACGGCTGGTCGGCGACCGCGGCGCCGATGACGAAGGACGCGGCGGGCTACTGGAGCGCCGTCGTGGATCTGAAGACGGGAAAGCACGAGTACAAATTCGTCGTCGACGGCACGTGGACGACCGACGCGGAGAATCCGAACAGCAAGCCCGACCCGTACGGCGGCGTGAACTCCATCCTCGATATCGACGGCACGGGCGCGATCGTCGCCGCGACGGGGGGGCCTCAGCGGCTCTCGAACACGCCGCTTGAGCGAGCGCATGCTCATTCTCGGCCGGTACCTTTCACGGACGAACGTCGAGAAGGACGTCGAGGGGGACCCGCGCTGGCGGGTCCAGCGCCCCACCCAAAACGTCGACTTCAACTTCAACGTGACGATCAGCGATCTCGCCCAGGGCTACTCGCGCCTCCGGATCGACAGCGGCATGAACCTCCTTCGCCCGAACGATCTTTCGGCGTATCTGGACGAGGCCCACATACGGATCGCGCCGCAGCAGTTCTCGATCACCGGCTACTACAACGAGGAGATCCTCCAGTCGGACGATCCGCTCCATTACTTCGGAGACGTGGATCTTCCGGGCACGATCATGGACGACCACCTGAAGGCGGGCAAGGGCACCGCGGGGGCGGTCGTGAAGAGCGACTGGAACGGCTTCGACATCCAGGGGTTCGCGGCGAACGTGTACGATTACGACATCTACAACGATCCCAATCTCTTCGACAACACGGGAACCGACTTCTATCACGGACGCGTCGGGCGCCGTTTCTCATGGCTCAGGCCGGGGCTCGACTTCTTCATGCAGCGCAACGTCTGGTGGCTCGACTTCACGAACGTCGTCGGGGTGACGCCGGCCAATACGGGAATCCCGCGGCTCAATCAGTGGCTCGACCGCAGCGCCGATCCGAGCGACTGGTTCGAGTTCGACGACAAATCGTATTACGCCGGGTTCGACGTCGGCGTTCCGCTCTTCGGCGACAGCCTGCTCCCCGAGTTCGAGTACCTGCGCGGAAAGCGGAGCCAGGAGTTCATCATGAGCAACCGCTCCGGCATCGATCTCGGAAACGGAGCCCTCGACATCCCGATCCTCGAGAGGGACCAGCAGATCGTTCACGGGCGCGTGAAGTGCCTGCTTCTCAGGAACGTCCCGCTCTTCGCGGCGCACACACGGTACGAGACGATGAACCCCCACGCCGGGGAGAGCATGATCCATCCCGCGTTCCTGCCCGACGCGACCGCCAACAAGCATATCTTCTTCCTGGTCGATTCCGATCCCGCGACGACGAAGCTGGACTACAGCGAATTCCTGGCGGAATGGAGCATGAAGGATCTGAGCGCGAAGCTCTGGCTGCAGCGAAATCTGTTCGAGGCCTCCTATCCGAAGGAGAAAGAGACGCTTTGGGCGTATACCTGGTCCGCGACCGCGGGCCTTGCATGGAAGCCCCTGCCGCGTCTCGATCTCGCGCTCGAGGGCGCCTACACGCGCTACGAAGCGTCGCGCGAGCTCGCGGCGACGGGCTCGAGCTACGAAGGGATCCCGAAGGGCTCGTACGCCGTCACGAAAACGCTCTCGGCCTTCGTCGACCTGCGAATCATCCGGTACAAGTTCGAGAATCCCGAGGGAGGCGACGAGGTGCGTTCCTTTACCGCTCCCTGGGCCGGCCTCGCGTACAAGCCGATCCGCAAGGTCAGCGTGGTGCTCGCATACGGCCTCGACCCGCTCGACTTCGACATCGACTACGACGGACGCGAGATCGGTCGTTACAATTACCGGCAGCAGTATCTGTGGAGCGACCCCGGCGCCTCGATCGTCGACGCCGAGCAGGCTCTTTCGGACAGAAGAATCGTGTGCCTTCGCGCGATGTTCAACTTCTAACGAGGTGATATGCCATGAACGGCGGACGTAGAACGGCGGTCTTTTTCGCGACGGCGATCTTCCTGAGCGCGCTCCCGCTCGGCGGCTGCCTCTTCACGAGCATCATCAGGAACCGGCTCCAGGCCCCTCACGCGATCGACGGGGGCAACGTCCTCTTCCAGTACGAGGCGCCTTCGGCGCGCTACATGAATCTCGCGGGAAATTTCAACAACTGGTGCGGCACGCAGGGCACGGGGCGTTTCGATCCGACGATCGACGCCATGTCGGACGAGGACGGGGACGGCATCTGGACGATCACGCTGCAGCTCAAGCCGGGGCGCTATCAGTACAAGTACGTGATAGACCGCGGCGTGCGGTGGGAGACGGACCCGAACAACCCCGACACCGACACGGAAGGCGGCATCAGGAACTCGCTCCTGATCGTGAAATAGCCTCCACTCTATCTGGCGACCGGCACGAGAATCGCGCCCTTGAGCGGCTCGAGCGCGATCTTCAGCGCGCCCCCCGCGACACGGTATGTGGCGCCGCCGATCTCATCCTTGAACGCGGTCCCCTCGGCGAAACCGAAATCCTCGAGACCGAGCGCGACCTCGCGCGCGGCCGTATCGCCGTTCAGAGCCACGACGATCCTGTTCGCTTCGTCCTCGCGAAGGAACGAATAGACCCTCCCCTCCGCAAGCACGGTGCGGAAGCTTCCCGTCCGCAGGGCGGCGTATTTGTGGCGGATCGCGATCGCGGCGCGATAGAAATCGTGGATCGCCTTGCGCCCCTGGTTCGTCTCCCAATCCCAGGGGAAGGTGCGCCGGTCGTCGGGATCCTTCCCGCCCCGGAGCCCCACCTCGTCCCCGTAGTATATCTGGGGAATCCCGACGTAGGTCATCTGGAACAAAGCGGCGAGCATGATCCGGTCGGCGCTGTTTCCCGCCGTCGTGATGAAACGCTCCGTATCGTGGCTGCCGACGAGGTTCATCATCGCTTCGGTAGCCTGGATCGGATAGATGCTTCGGCCCGGCGCGAGCTCGCGGTCGAAATCGGCGGCGCTTCCCTGTCCGAGGCCGATGAACTTCATGACGGGGTCCTTGAAGAACTTGTAGTTCATCGTCGAGTGGAAGCAGTGCGGCCCGAGCCACGGCATCGCGTTCCCCCAGAGCTCGCCGACGAGGAGCGCATCGGGCTTTGCCTCGTCTACGGCCTTGCGGAACATCCGCCAGAACCAGAAAGGCACCTCGTTCGGCACGTCGAGACGGAATCCGTCGATCCCGAGCTTCCCGATCCAGTAGCGGGGAACCTCGAGGCAGTAATTCACGACGTCCATCTCCGGTTTCGCCTGCGCGATGTCGCCGATATTGTTTTCCTGATCGTTCGGCCGAGAGAGGTCGTAGTTGAGGTTCGGATGGTTGCCGAAGCACCACCAGCAGTCGTAGTAGTCGCACGAGCGCTCGACCCGTCCCGAGGGCAGCGGCCAGCGTTTCCACTCGTACCAGTTCCAGTATTTCGAATCGGGGCCCTTCTCCCTGGTGTCGACGAAGGCGAAATGCCAATCCCCCGTATGATTCAAGGCCATGTCGACGATGACCCTGATGCCGTTTTCGTGCGCCTTCTTCACGAACGCGATGAAGGTCGCCTCGTCGGCGAAATGGGGGTCGATCTTGAGATAATCGACCGGGTCGTATTTGTGATTCGAGCGCGCCTCGTTGAGGGGATTGAAGTAGAGTATCGTGACCCCGAGGTCGCGGAGGTACGGAATCGCGTCCATGACCCCCTTGATGTCCCCGCCGTAGAAGGAATAGTAGTCGGGCTTCCCGTCGGTCCGGTACGGGCTCTGCAGGAGACCGCTCACGTTGTCCCACTGGGTGACGAGATGAAAATATTCGCCGTTCGTCTTGCCGCTCGCGGGAAGAGCGGTCACGCCGGAGTAGTACGGCTCGTGAAAATCAGGATCGTTGGCCGTGTCGCCGTTCCGGAAACGCTCCGGGAAGATCTGATAGAACACGCCGTTCTTCGCCCAGTCGGGGGTAAAGAAAGGCTCGAGGACCTTGTCGGAGTAGACGAACATGGCGTCCGCGGCGGGCGCCTTCGCCTGGAAGCCGGTCGGAGTCGCGTAGAACTCCTTCCCTCCGTCGCGGTAGCGGTAGGTGAAGCGAATCGCGGACGTCGCGGGAGCCTCCACGAGGACGCGGTAGTACTGGAAGACCCCGTCCGTCTCGTCGGGCTTCATCGCGACGGCCTTTTCGCCGCCATCGGCCACGCGATAGACGAGGCTCGCGCCCTCGACGTCGTTCATATGGGCGCGGGCGCGGAACTCGATCGTCGAGGGGCTGAGCGGATTCACCATCGAGTAATCGAGCGTGAGGGGAATGTCCCGGTTCATCATGAGCCCGTCCCCCTTCTCGATCTTCGAGTCGGGGAACGAGTCGTCGACGGTGATGACCGAGTTCTTGCCGCCATAGCCGTCGTCGGCGGACTCCTTCGCCGCGGGGTCGGCGATCCACTGGCCGTCGGCGACGAATTTGTACTGAAACTTTCCGGGAGGAAGGAGCAGCGTCACCTCGCAGACGCCGTCCTTGTTCGCGATCATGCGCGTCCTGTCGGTGCTCCAGTCGTTGAACGTGCCGGCGAGGAACACGTTCTGCGCCCCCGTCTTGAAGCGGAAGGTCACTTCCTTGGGCCCCCTGGCCGCGGCGCCCGGGGCAACTCCCGCTGCCGCTCCCGCCGCCGCCGCTCCGGCCGCCCCGCCGTACGTCTCGGGAAGCGCCGTGAACATACCGACGACGAGCCCCTTCTCCGGAGGCGCGGCGGGCACGACGAGCGCCGAGTTCTTGCCGCCGAAACCGTCGTCGGCGAACTCCTTCGCGTTCGTGTCGGTGATCCACTGGCCGTCCTTCACGAACTTGTACTGAAAGCTCCCCGGCGCGAGATGCATGGTGATCTCGTAGACGCCGTCGCCGTCGGGGTCGGTCATCCTATCCTTCGCCGCGTCCCAGCCGTTGAAGGTGCCCGCGAGATAGATCGTGGCCGCGGCCCCCTTCCCCGCGTCGAAGAGAAAAGTCACGGGAACGGTTCCCGCGGGGCCCTTCGCGGCCTCCGGCGACGCTCCCGCGGCGGGCGCCTGTGCCTGCTCCGTCGCCGCGGCCCCTCCCGCCGGCTTTTCCCCCTTCGCCTTCACGCCGACGACGAGCGTGCCGACGTCATCGGGAACGACGACGACCGAGTTCTTGCCGCCGTACGGGTCGGCTGTGGAGGAAGCGGCGTGCGGATCCTCCATCCATGTTCCGTCCTGCACGAACTTGTACTCGTAGCTCGCCGGCTTGAGAGTCAGCGTGATCTCGTAGACGCCGTCGCCGTCCTCGTCCTTCAAGGCGTCCTGCGACGAGTTCCAGCCGTTGAAGGCGCCCGCGACGTAGATCGTGCCGGGCGCGCCCGACGGCTTCAGGGTGAAGGTGACCGCCACTGCCGCGCTCTTCTCGACTCCCGCGGCCGGCGCGGCGACGAGAATGCCGGCGCAGAAGAAAAGCAGGCACGCGACGCCCGCGGCGAAGCGCCCGTAAAATCGAAAAGCTCTCATTGTTCCGCCCTCCGAGATTGAAGTTCGTTGATACCGTCGTAGTGTACGGCAACCGGGCGCTCATCTCAAGGCCAATAGAAACTAAAAAAAGGGCCCCTCCCCCGCCCGAATGCGCGACGGGGGAACGGCCCGATTTCCTGCCCGGGAGACCTCTCCGCGGGTCCTAGCGCAGAAGCACCATTTTCCTGCTCACGCGCTCGTTGCCGATGCGCAGCTCGTAGAAATAGACCCCCGACGTCATGCGTCTCCCGTTCCCGTCCTTGCCGTCCCAACGCACGCTCACCTCTCCGGCGGCAACGACGTCGTCGAGAAGCGTCTTCACGAGAGCTCCCTTCACGTCGTAGACCCTGAGCACGGCGCGCCCCGTCGCGGGCGAGAAGAACGAAATCACCGTAACGGGATTGAACGGGTTCGGATAGTTCTGGCGGAGCGCGAGCGGGATCGCCGGCGTTCCGTCCTGCACGTCGGTCAGCTCGCAGGAATTGAAGAAGTCGAGATCGACGATCTGCGGGTTGAGCGAGGCGTCGTACGCGTCGTCGATGTAGACGTAACGGTTGGCCTGCGTCGCGCACTCGTAAGCCGAGTTGTGGAGATACTTGTACTCGACGTACTGGTTCGTCGAATCGGGGAATATCACGGCGCAGGTGTAGATCCCGTCACCGGCCGTCGCGTCGGGAGAGACGCCGTCGTCGCGCATCCGGTTGATCGACGGGATGTCCCAGCTGATCACGTGCGGGAGCTGGTTGTTGGGCTCGCCGTTCACCGCGATCGTATCCCCGGGGCCCACGCCGAGCGTCGCGACCCGGAAGATCATTTTCACGTCGCGGCCGATCGTGAAGCACCGGTCATAGTACGCGACCGGCAGCACGAGGGGGCCGAGGACGCTCCCCACCGTGTCGTAGGCGGCATCGTTGAGCCAGAGCCCGCGGTTATTCTGAAGGTTGCACTCGTAGCGGCCGTTGTAGAGGAACTTGTAGCCCATGTTCTTGAACGTGCTCGCGGGGAACCGAACCTTCTTCGTGTAGATCCCGTCACCGGCCGTCGCGTCGGGAGAGACGCCGTTGTCGGCCATGTTCGTGATGGAAGGCACGTTGAAGTTGAGCGGGAGCACGCTCCCGTTGATCGCCACGACGCTGTCGACGCCCGGGCTGAGCGCGCTCGCGTCGACCTTGAAGATGACGTCGATCGCATGCGCCGTGTAGACGTTCGGATCCCAGTCCCCCCACCAGTACGCGAGCGTATCGAGCGGGCCGTTCGCGCTCGAGAGAGCCGCGTACCGGTTCGATCCGAGCGGCTCGTACTCGGCGCACTGATGCATGAATTTCCACTGGAGCGTGGTGTCCGCGCTCGCCGTTCCCCCGCAGTTCTTCCCGACGAGGGAGACGACCACCGGCGCCTGATAGGTGCCTCCCCCCATGGCGCTCATGATCGCGTTATCGCACCCGATGAAGGTGAGGGGCGCGAGATCCCCCTCGACCGAGAAGGTATCGATGGGCGCCACGGAGTGCTGGAGGAGATGGTACGACATGTAGCCGATGAAGAGGACCTTCTGCAGGTAGAAGCATCCGACGTTCGTCGTGCCGTTCGCCACGATCGTATTGTTCGCGAGATCCTTGACGTTCGTCACGGCGACCCCGTAGAAGCTCGCCTGCTCCGCTATCGTCGAATGGAGGTATATCTTCACCCTGTTGAGAAGCGTCGGGCTGCGCCGCACGCTGTCGATCGCGACCGCCGTTCCCGAGAGCGAGTAATTGCCGGCGTTCTCCGCCGTCGTCTTGTCCACCGGTTCGCTGAACACGACGTCGATCTTGTGGATTCCGCCCGTGTTACCGGCGTCGTGCGAGCCCGTCGCGTACGAGACGGCCGGCGGGACGGCGTCCCCCGCAGTCTGCACGACATAGAGATACATCGAATCGAGCTCGACCGCGACGGCCACGTCCCACGTCGTTCCCGACGGGCGGCTGAGCTGATTCCCGTCGTTCACCATGCAGTCGAGCGGACCTTTCGTCGTGCCGTTCTGCGTCGTGACGATCTCGAAGCGGACGGTGTCGCCGGCCGCGAGCCCGAGGTCGCTGAGGTTCAGGCCGAGTTCCTGGAAACCGGTCGTGATGACCCATCCGAGCGAATTGCTGCCCGAATAGATGACGTCCCAGGCCGATCCGCTCCAATGCCTCATCTCCTGCCACGCGTTATCCATGTTGCAGTACATCTGATAGTCGGGTTTGTACGGAGCGGTGTTCCACGCGATCTTGCGGCCCCACGAATCGGTCGTTCCGCCCGAGGGAGCGCCGGTGGCGATATGAATGCCGACCTGGCACGTGCCCCAGCCGTCCTTGTCGTACGAAAACCCGAAGTAGAGCTTGTTCGCGTCGTTCGTGACGTAAACGCCGCCGAGATCGATCGGCGCGAACTGCGTATCGAGCGAATCGGTGTTTTCTATCCTGTTCGCCGCGAAAAAGTCGTTCGCCCCGTTGACGACGATCGTCTGGGGTGTGCCGCCCATCGCGATCGTGAACGCTCCCAGAATCGCGGCGATCGCGGCCGCGAGCGCCGCCGCGGATGCCCTGCGCATTCTCCTGTTCATCGGTCATCGCCTCCTTGTTAGCGAATGAGAACCATCTTCTTCGTTTGAGCCGATTCCTTCGTTTGCATCCGGTAGAAATAGACCCCTGTCGCGACCCGGGCTCCCGCGCTGTTCTTCCCGTCCCAGACGACCCGGTGCCGTCCCGGGACCAGCGCGCTCGAAACGAGCGTCCTGACGAGAGCGCCCCGCAAATCGTACACGGCCAGCGTGACGGGAACGAGCCCGCTCGCGGGGGAAGCGCCGATCGCGCCGGCATTCGAGAGCCCCGGCACCTCGAACTCGATCGTCGTCGCGGGATTGAACGGGTTCGGATAGTTCTGGAACAGATCGCCCCGGTAGAAAGCGGGCACGTCGCTCCCCGTCGGCGCGTCGATACCGATCTCGCTCCCCTGCGCGATCTCGTTGCGGTAGCAGGAGAGATCGTACACGAAGCTCGCCGACACGGAGTAGCCCTGCGCGATCCCGGTCGCGAGCGCGAGCGTCACCGTCTTCCCGTCGGGCTCGAGGTCCGCGCCGAGCACGGCGATCGTGTGCGAAGGAACAGCGGTCTCGAAGACCGTATAGTTCGAAACGATCTCCGCGGAGACGCTCTCGACGGCCTCGCCGAACTCGACCGCGACGATGCTGTCGATCGACGCGTTCCGCGTAGCGGAGACGAGCGTGGGAGGCGTCCGGTCGGGAAGATCGGGCTTGCCGTCGCCGTCGCCGTCGATCGTCGCGGTGTGCGCGTTGTCGACGGTCGGAAGCGTCGCCGATATGTTGTTCGGCGCGACGTCCCCCCCGAGGACGCCGGACGGCTCGGGATCCCAGCAGAGAGAGGCGACGATCGATATTCTCGCGTTCGCGGGCACGTTCCCCGCGCCGAGACCGTAGAGCGCTTCCCACGGTATCGCGAGCTCGCTCCCCCCGTGGATGCCGTTCAGATGCATGGAATCGAACGCCATGAGTATCGAGCTCGATATATCGGCCGCATGCGTCGCGCTCTCGATACGGAAGAACGAGTTGCCGTCGTAGAGCCCCTGATGCTGATAGCCGCCGTATTGGAAATCTGCGCGGAACCCCGGCTTCGTGAATATCGCCCCCCGCTCCCATGCGTCGATGGCGGCGAGATTCGTTTGGCCGTTCGGGCCGTCCGGATCCGCGTCGATGTAGAGAATCCAGCTGTTCCCCGTGGCGATCCCGTCGACGGCGACGTAGAGATAGAGCGAATCCCAGGTCATGGAGAGCGCCTGGATCTCGTTGGCCGAGGTCCATTGCGAATCGTTCGAGTCGGCCACGGCGAGGGCGCACTCGCCCCATTCGCTCTGGTCGATGTATCCGTCGATCGTGATGAGTGTCGGCGCTCCGTACGATATCTTCTTGTCGTCCGCGTTCGTTATCGGAAGGTTGCCGTTGTCGGCGAGGTCGAACGCGGCGCCGGCGGCCATCATGAGCTCGAGGGACAGCGTATTCAGCCCCTCGAGGACTGCGGCGTCCGAAGCGGTGAGTTGCAGCGTGAGCGAGAAACCGTTTTGCGTTTCGACGACCGTCGCGCCCGAAGAGAGAACGAGCTCCGCCGCGCCGTCGTTGTCGTCGTCGATCGATACGCCCGTTACGACGAAGGGCGTGTATTTCGCGGCCTGGTTGAACGTGATCTTGAGCTTGTCGGTCCCCGGGTAATAGATCGCGGAGGCGACGCCGGGGCCGATCGTGTCGGAGAGGGACGCCGCGAGCGCTCGCAGCTCGGCGATCTCTCCCCCGACGCCCGGAGCGCTCGTCGTTCCGGCGTAGAGGAGGAACTCGAACGTCCCCGAGCCGTCGATCTCGTCCCCCTTCATGATGCGCCCCGAGAAATCGAGGTTGTGCCCGGCTCCCCCTCCCCCGAGAACGAGCGCCGCCGTCGCCCCGGTATTGGGATTTCTCTGGCCCATGTACGCGATGTCGCTCACCCATATCCGGCTCATCTGTGCGTTCCAGACAAGATCGACGAGATCGGGCGAATAGCCGGTCTTGATGTACTGCGTCCCCGACCCGACCTCATAGACGACGTCGAGATACGGAGTCCCGAGGGCGAGACGCACCGTTTTCTTCACGTTCTGATACGTGAACACCGCCTCGACGAGCGAGCCCGAGGCCTTCGTCACCTGCATCTGATAGAGGCTGTGCTGGTAGTTCGGCCCGACGTCGCTGAAAGCGCCGACGTGATTCACGTCGTTATAGTCGGCCGTGGTGCCGGACCAGTAGGCGTTGTCGACGCCGACGATCGTGCAGTCGTAACCGCTCCCCTTCGCGAAGACGTTGACCGCCCGCGCCCCGACTCCCTCGAAGACGGCGAAGACGCGGTCGTTGTGCATGACGAGCTCCTGGTATCCGTCGTTGTCGATGTCGGCGAAATAGGCGCCCGTCGCGCTCGCGTAATCGCCGTTCGCCCAGTGGGCGCCTTCCGCGTAGACGGAGGCGTTCTTGATATGCGCCGAATAGCTGAGCTCCCATCCGCTGATGGGTCCGCCCAGGTAGTCATGCCAGCCCGTCTCGTGGAGATTGGTCATGAGCACGTACCACCCGGCCTGGGAGATATTGTTGTCCGGGGCCGCCATGAGCGCGTTGTACGCGTCGTTCCAGATCGTTCCGAAGTTCTTGCAATTGCCGCCGCGCGCCGGATCGCAGACGCCGTTTCCGTCGCCGCCATTCGCATAGGGGACGTAGCCGGCCCAGTGCGTGTACCAGCCGTTGTTGCCGCCGCCGTAGCCGCCCGTACCGCCGATCTCCTGGTAGGTTCCGTACGTCACGTTCATCGACGAGCTTCCCTGGAAGCCGGGATTGCTCACGGCGTCGGCGACCTTCCACACGTGAATCCACGCGCTCTCCGCGGCGCATTTGTTGATGATCCAGTCGTAGGTCTCCTTGGCGTTCGGCGTCGAGCTCGCCCAGGAGCCCATCTCCGCCACGGCCTCCCAGTCCTCGGCGAAGAGCGCGATGCGATAGTCGCCGACGCCGGAGTTGGCGAGATCGGCGAGAATCTGGAGCGCCCCGGCGCCGTTTCCGCCGACGATATTCCCCGTGAAGTTTCTGTCGCGGAGCATCGCCTTGAGGGAGCTGCCCGCGATCGTATGGATCTGATGGCTGTCGTAGCCCTGTCCGTGGACGTCGTCGTCGAGGATGACCCCCCACACGCCGTGCGAGACGAAGTTATCGACCGGGTTGTCGCTCACTCCCGCGTTCGGATACGCGGACGGATCGAGCCATACGCGCTCGGGCACCCACGCGACGCGCGGATAGTAACCGTACCGCGTGTTCGTCATCTGCGTCTCGATCTCGACGGACCAGTCGTTCATCTCGTTTCTCACGAAGGGCATCATATGCTGGGCATAGGCGGAGGTGACCATGCCGGCCCAGCCCGCCGCGCAGCCGGCCGCGAGCCAGCCGTTGAAATCGTTCGGATCTCCGCTCTCGTGATCCCATTCGGCCGACGTCTGAAGCGTCGCCGCAAGGTGGAAGTTCCCCGGAATCGACGTAGCCTGATGAACCTGCAAGGCCTCGTCGAAACCGCTCCCGTCGAGATCGCCCGAGCGTCCGTAGAACACGTCGCTGTAAGCGAGCCCCTGATTGCCGTGAAGAACGAACGCGCAGTGTGCCTCGCCGGCGAGGGCGACGTCGCTGGCGCGGAGCCTGTCGGCGACCATATCGTCCGTCACCGCCAGAATCTCGAAGGCGATGGGGGTCCGATCCTTCGTCGCGGAGAGTTCCCGCCCGGCCGGATTCCCCGGCTCGAGAGAGGCCGCCGATCCCGTTCTCCGGACCGCCGCGCTCGCGGCGCGCAGATACGCAGGTGAAAGAACGACGCTTCCCTCGAGATACTCGCCGCGCCTGTCGACGAAGGCCCTCAGCGGAGACGTTTCCGGGCCGGCATCGGGAGCGGCGTTGACGTCGCGCGCTCTCTCCTTCTCGTTCTTCGCGAATGGATCGAGGAGAATCGCTTCGTCCCAGGCAATCGCCGCTTCTCCGGGCACGCCGAAGGGAAGCGAACGCTCCCCGCCTTCCGCGTAGTCGAGGAGAATGACGATCTTCGTCCGCTCCCGGCCGTACAGGTCGATCCCGGTCGCGGGATCCTGCATTTCGAGCATGCTCACGCGGAACGCGAGCTCGTCGGAGCGTTCGTCGAAGTAGAAAGCGAGTATATCGGCTCCTTCCGAACCCGGAGCGACGTCCCCGGCGATGTCGATCGCCTTGACATGATTCCTCTCCCACGCGACGGAAGCGAGGGACGAGGGCGTGGATTCGGCGTTCACAAGATCGATGCGCCCCTTGAAAGGCTCGGAGGAAGGGGCTTTCGTGTAGGAGAGAATCGAGAGGGCGACAATGAACGATACCGCTGCGAGCTGAGAATTTTTCATGATTTTTCCCGCGCGTCCGCTGCCCTGCGCGCAGCGAAGCTGTTGCGTCCGTCTGCGAAAAAACGGGGATACCCCTTCGACGCGGCGTCAAACGGGTATCCCCTTCATCGGTCGGGTCGAATTACCGGTAGATCTGCTTGATTCCGCCCCACGTGGCGGGCTCGACGCCGACTCCACAGAGCGGACAATCCGGTCCCTGATAGTAACCCCAGTGATCGACCCACGGCACATAGTACACGGGGCTCGAATCGTCGATGGACACCGTGTGATTTCCGCCCGGTTCCCAAACCGAGCAACCTTGCTTGCGGTACTTGTACTGGACGTACGGATTGCTGCCGGCATGGAACAGCACGCTCGTCTGGTAGAAGCAGGGACTGAAGGACGGGCAGGCCTGAAGCATCGCCACGCCGCTCCCCCAGTTGGTTATTTCCGGATGATCGCCGGTGATGCAGATATCGCCCGGCGCCGGGTCGAACTCGGGATCCCCCGCGGGGGGCATGCACATGAAGAAGTACACGAGCACGTCCTGGCTCAATGTCTGGACGACAACGAGCTTGAAGGGAGGATTGTTTCCATTCTGATCCTGCGCGCCGCTGTAGGTCGTCATGTCGGTCTCATCGTAGGCGTCGCAATAGAACCACGCCTCGGAAACTCCCTGGAGCGCGCTCGACGGAATATTGGCCGTGTACTCGTCGTTGCTCCCCACGTCGCCGTTGTACGTCATCACAACCGACGTGTAGGGACCGCCGTTCGGCCCGTAATACAGCGTCGCGGAGATGCCGGCGCCCTGGCCCGCCTGGTCCGTGACGCCCCCCTTCCAGATTTGGAAATAGACACCGACGTCCGTGTTGTCGGAGACCGTCGCACCGTTGACCGGCCATATCTGGCCGGCCCAGCCGATTGTCGCCTGCGCGAGACCCGTCATGGCGACGAGCATGACGCCGACGAGCAGAAGCATTAGCAGCCGTTTCATTCTTGCCCCCTCGTTGCTGAAGCCCAAAGCACAGCACTACACGTGAATTTAATCCAAAACCACGTTCGGGAAGACCCCTAATTTGGAACGCTTATTGATTTTAGCAGATTCGGCCGGAAAAATCAATCACAAACAGGGATTGGAAAACGCGGCGGGATCCCTGCGCTCATTGCGCCATAACCTTATGCAAATCCTCGAGTAAGAGCTCGGCCGGCGTCATCACGGGAATGCTCCGCGGCTGCTCGTTCCGGGCCCGTGCTTCCACGACGAAGCGGCGCCGGATCATATCCATGAGCTGAATCCTGCACAGGGGACACGCCGTCGCGACGACGGCCGGCCGCACCTCCGCGACGGCCTGCATCTTGACCTCGGCGATCGCGGCCGCTGCGTCGCTATACATGAAGGTGAACGCCCCGCCGCCCCCGCAGCAGCGATCGTAATCGCTCATCCTGACGTACCGGTACCCGGGAAGCCGCTTGAGTATCGCCTCGCTCTGCCAGTCCACGCCCTGCCCTCTCTTGAGGTGGCACGACTGATGATAGGTAACTATCGGAAGCGGCGCGCCCGACGCGGTCGGGGTCGTCGCCGCGGGCTTCCCGGCGGGCGCCTCGACGGACGATTCGGCAGGCGTCTGCGGCCCCGCCGTTCCGCCGAGCATCCCGTTCACATTGTCGCGCTCCTCGCGGAGACCGAGAAGCTCGGCGAGAAGCTCGTTGATGTCTCGGACCTTGCCCCCGACGTACTCCCGGTATAGATCCTCCACCCTCGGGTACTGCTGTTTCGCCGTGCTGCGCCCCGGCATCCGGCGGAAGCTTTCCCGCTCGGCATCCCACTCGATCTCGAAATAGCCGTCGTTCGTGAGATCGAAGATCCGCGGAAACTCATTCTTCAGCATCAGGCCGCCCGAGGAACACGTCGTGACGATCCAGTCGTATGCGTGCCCCTCGAAGCGCTCGAGAACCTCGGCGGCCGCCTTGCGGGCTCCGGCGACGTCCCCCGCGTAATAGACGGGCGCCCCGCAGCACGCCTGATCCTTCGGAGCGACGACGTCGACGCCGAGAATATTGAGGAGCCGCGTCACGGCGCGCGCCTCCTCGGGGAAGAAATGATTCACCGCGTGGCCGACGAAAAAATACGCGCGTCTGCCCGCGGCGACGTTCCTCCTGCGCGCGGCGGCGACGAGATCGAGGAGCTCGGCCGCCTTCGTTCCGTCGACCGCGTTCCCCGCGGCCGCGGCGGTTCTTCGAGCCGTCCCCCCCCCCGGGCATCGCCGCGGCGATATCGGACGCCCTGTAGAGCTCCGGCCCCGAGCCGAGGAACGGCTTCTGCGCGGGAAGCGGCACGAACCTCTCGCGCGGCCATCCGAGAAGCGGATAGATCGCCGAGAGCGGGCTCCTGCCGCCGATTCCGTGCAGCGGCGACCGGCGCGCGAGGCCGACGGTCCGCATTATCGCGAAGAACGCCGCGTCGGCGCCGCCGAGGGCCTTCAGCGCGAAGCGCTTGAGGCGAGGCACCTTCCCCCGGCGCGCCATCTCGGCCCGCACCGCCATGACGATCTCGTCCGCCCGCATCCCCGACGGGCAGTTCTCCTCGCACGTCATGCAGTGGAGGCAGTAGTCGAATACCTTGCGGACCTCGTCGCTGTCGAGATTCTCTCCGCGGAAAAACGCCTCCGCGATCTCCACCTTTCCCCTCGCTCCGGCCCATTCCTCGCGGTCAACCGAGAGCAGCGGGCATACCGACCGGCACGTGCCGCACCGGTTGCAGAGGAGCAGATCGTTCGTGATATCCGTTTTCGTTTTTCCGTCCGCCATAAGGTCCTTTCTCCTCCGAATGAATCAGGGGAGCATGATCCCCCGAGGATCGAAAACGCGGTAGACCCCGCGATCGAGCTCTCCGGCCGCGGACGATTCGGGAATCCCCTGGCCCCCGGCGAGCGTGGCGATTTCGTCTCTCCCGAGGCGCCTGCGGAATATGCCTCCGCCCCGCATCTCGATCGCTTCGACGCCGCTTCGCGACCGCCGCCGCGCAGAGCTCCGCGCCGCGCCCGAGTCGGCGGCGAAATAGTAATGGAACCGCGCGGGGAAAAAGCTCCTGCGGCCCCAGACGTCGTGCCGGTGCGCGGAGACGAGCTCGGCGCCGAGCGCCGCATGAAGGAGCCGCTGCTCCCTTCTTCATGCTCTCTATCGCGAGCATCGGAAATTGCCGGTACGCCTCGAGAGCCGCGGGCTCGAGCCTCTCGACAGGCGCCTCGGCGGGGGCGAGAGCCGAAACAGCCCCGAGAAGCGCCTCTTCCCTGCCCCGAACCGCCGATTGCAGCTCCCCGATCAGGTTCGCTTTGGCCGGCGAAGCTATCCGTGTAGGGAAACAGATCCAGAAACGCGGGCGCGAGCTTTCGGTGGATTTCGCCCGCGAGCGTCTCGAGTGTGGAGCGGCTCCCCGTGCACAGGAAATTGAGCCGCGTGCCCGGGGCGCTCAGCAGCCTCAACGTCGCCTTCGCAATCATCCCGCAGAGGCCCCCGCACCCCATGAGAACGCCCGCGACGTTGTAGCCCGTGACGTCCTTCACCGAGCGGGAACCCGTCCTGACGATCTCGCCTTTCGGCGTCGCGATCTCGAGCGCGAGAACATACTCGCGCAGATTGCCGAAACGTCCGTCCGTGTCGAAGGGTCTCCGCGCCCATGACGAGCTCGGCGATCGTCGCGTGTCGCGTGAAGATACGTCCGGCTCGTGCGGGAAATAGAGCCCGGCCCTCCGCACCTCGTCCACGAAGGTCCCGAACTTCACGCCGCCGCCGGCGACGGCGAGCAAATCGTTCCGCGATATCTCGTGAATCTCGTTCATCCCCTCGTGGCCGAAGAGCGCGAGCGTCTGCGCCGCGCCGCCGGCCGTCCCGATTTCCCAAACCGACGACGGGGCGCCCGGAAGCCCGACGCCGTCGGCCGGTCTGAACGGGCTCTCGACGACGCCCGCCCGAATCTTCCTTCCGGCCGCCGCGGCCGCGCCGCACGCGCGAAATATCTCCGCGGCCTCGCGGGCGCTCGACGGGGCGAAAAAAAGAATGGTTTCGCGCATCGCCTCAGGCCCCCAGATATCGCAGGATCAAGGTAATGCTCGCGACGCTCGCGAGGGTGGAAACGAGGATGCCCACCGCGACGAGACGGGGCCGGCAGTTGTACTCGGTGGCGAAGACGATGGCGTTGACCGCGGTCGGCATCGCGGACTGAACGACGAGAACCTGGTTCATGTTCGCGTTGAAAGAAAAAAGCTGCATGATGCCGTACGACACGACGAATCCGCCGACGATGCGCAGCCCCGCGGACATGAGCCCGCCAGATATGTCGCGTCCGAGCTCGACGGCGGCGGGGTAGACCGGCTCGCACGTCCCCTGGCTCGTCGCGCCGTTATGCTCGTCCCCCACGTTGAAATCCTTCGAGCGTCCGGCGGCCAGCGTCGCGCGCCACGCCGCGGATTCGAGCGCGATGCTTTCGAGCTGCATCCCGAGGAGCATGAGCCCCGTGGGAATCGACGCCTCCCCGATCATATCGATCATTTTCATGAACGGAGCCGGCGGAAGCGCGTGCACGTGCACGAGGATCCGAGCCGCGACGATCGACCAGACGAGCGGCACCTTGAAGATGCTGAGGAACGCGTTCCAGGAGCTCTGCCTTCCGGCGCTCGCGAGGAATATGCCGACGGTCGACTGACAGATGGACGAGGCCACCATGTAGATCGTCGCGTAGACGAGCCCCCATTCGCCGAAGGCGAGCATGCAAACGGGAATTCCGTAGAATCCGGTGTTCGCGAGCGTCGACGTCATCGCGATCGCCTGACGCTCGGCGCGGTCGCGCCTCCAGAGAAAACCCGCGCC
>CAVVEY010000021.1:0-39892 GCA_963747385.1 uncultured bacterium
CGCGAAAATAGTCGATAAGCGTCGCCGGGCGATCGCCGGGAAGACGCACCGAAAAATGCCTCGAGTAGTTCTCGATTCCCGGACAATAGCCCATCTCGCGGAGCATCTCGATATCGTAGCGGGTCCTCGTCTCGAGACGCTTCGCCTCGAACTCCTTCCCCTGGGCATGGAGCTCTGCGAGCCGGAGCGCGAGCTCCTTCTCGATCGAAGCGATCGCGCCTTCGAGATTCTCTCCCGAGGTGACGAAATGGGACGAGGGAAAGATCGCCGCCGTTTCGGTACGACGGATCATCTCACCGGTCAGCGGATGGATGACGGAGATCCGGTCCACGGCGTCGTCGAGAAGCTCGATGCGTACGGCCTCCTCCAGGTACGCCGGCCAGAGCTCGATCGTATCGCCGCGCACCCTGAAGGTGCCGCGCGCGAAATCGACGTCGTTGCGCGAGTACTGAATCCGGACGAGCCGCCGCAGGATCTCGTCGCGGCCGGCGCGCTCCCCCCGCGAAACGGTGAAACTGAGCTTCCCGAATTCTTCGGGCGATCCGAGACCGTAGATGCACGAGACGCTCGCGACGACGATCACGTCGCGCCGCGTGAGGAGCGAGCCCGTCGCGTGCAGCCGGAGGCGGTCGATATCCTCGTTTATGGAGGCGTCCTTCTCGATATACGTGTCGGTGGAAGGGATGAAGGCCTCGGGCTGGTAGTAATCGTAATAGCTGATGAAGTACTCGACCGCGTTTTCCGGAAAAAGGCTTCTCATCTCGCCGTAGAGCTGCGCGGCGAGCGTCTTGTTGTGGGAGATGACGAGCGCCGGCATGCCCAATCGCGCGATCGCGTTCGCGATCGTGAATGTCTTCCCCGAGCCCGTGACGCCGAGAAGCGTCTGGAACTTCTTGCCGGCCTCGACGTTGGCGACGAGGCCCGCGATCGCCTCGGGTTGATCCCCCGTCGGCCGGTACTGCGACTTGAGTTTGAACAGGGACATGTGAGCACCCGCGCGCGTGCCGCTAGTCTTTCTTTCCCCTGGGAAGATTCTCGCGCGTGATCCGGTAGTTGGTGATAACCTTGCCTTTTCTGCCGAGCGTGGGAAGTTTCGAGCCGTTCAGCTCCATCACGAAACCGCCCGCGTTGCCGACCTTGAGAAAATAGAATTCCTCGGTCGCCTGGAACGCTCTCGCGCGTCCCGGCGAGAGCGTGAACCTGCTGATCGTGGTCTCCGGCTGCTGTTCCACGATCGAGACGGTCATGAGATCGAACCAGCAGCTGTCGGTCGGATTCGCGACGATGCTGAGCTCCATCGGTTCGGCCGGGGTTTCGGCCGGCTCGGACTTCCGCGCCGCCGGCTCTTCAACGACGGCGGACTTCGATTCGAGAAGCTCCTCCCTGAGATCGATCTGCCGGGGAGGTTCCGCCGTCTCTTCCTTCTTCCCGGCGAGCTTGACGACGAGCATGACGAGCGCGACGACGATGGCCGCGGGAATCACGTAGCGCTTGAGAACGTTCGGAGACCTGAGCTTTTCTTCGACGACCTCCGTCTCGATCTCCCAATGGTCCCCCTTGCTGCGGTGCGTCTGCCCGGTCTGAACCTCGTACTTGTTGAGGATGTGCTGGATATCCAGGCCGAGCGCCGCCGCGTACGCGCGCAGGAAGCTCTTCGCGTATACCTTCGCGGGAAGCGCTTCGTAGTTGTCCGTCTCGAGATACTGAAGCGTCTGCTTCGGGATCTTCGTCTCCTGGCTCATGAACTCGAGCGTTTGCCCGAGACGCTCGCGCGCGGCGAAAAGAATCTCTCCCACCGTCTCCTCGCTCTTGAAGGAAACCGTCGCTTCCCCCGCCGCGCCGGAGTCCCGCTCCCCGCGCTTCGACTCCGCCGATTCAGCGGCGTCCGGCCGTTCGGATCCTTCCGCGGATCCGTCCACGGGATTTTCGCCGGGAACATCCGTCGGTTTCTTCTGCTCGTCGTTCACCCCAGGTCCTCCAGGATTCGTGCTATGCGGCGTTTCTTGTCGGACATTTCATTGTAGCGGTTTTTCTCCTGCTCGACAACATCGCTCGGCGCCTTTTCGACGAAACGCGCGTCTTTGAGCCGCCCCTCGACTTTCTCGCACTCGCGCGCGATTTTCTCGAGATCCTTGCCGAGCCGCTTCTTCTCGGCTTCGATATCGACGACCCCCCTGAGCGGCAGATAGATCTCGATCGAGGAAAGTCCCGCCGCGACCGATCCGGGAGGCCTCGCCGCGCCGTCCGCGACGACCAGGTCGTCCACCTTCGCCAGGAGCCCGATCTGCTCGCGGAACCGATCGAGACGCGCGGGGATGCCGCGTCCCTCCTCGCAATTGATGACGATGCTCGCGAGCTTTCCCGGCGGAATATTGAAGCTCTGCCGGAGATTCCGGATCGCCGAAACGACCTCCATGAAAAACGCCGCGTCCGCCTCGAGCCCTTCGTCGAGGCTGTGCCCGGGGACGCCGGGGAATCGATACCCCGCGAGCTCCCCTCTCCGCGGCGCCAGCATGCTCCATATCTCCTCCGTAATGAACGGCATCGACGGATGGAGGAGAATCATGGACACCCCGAGAACGGCGCGCGCCGTGACCGCCGCGCCCCTCGCCCGCGCTCCTCCCTGCCGGGCGGCGGCCTTCGAGAGCTCGAGATACCAATCGCAGTACTCGTGCCAGAAAAAATCGTAGAGCGTGCGCGACGCCTCGTCGAAGCGATACGTGTCGATATGCCCGTCGAGCTCCCCGATCCGGCGAGCGAGGCGGCTCACGATCCAGCGGTCTTCCCATCCGAATTCGATATCCGCGCCGGCCGCCGAGCCGAAGATCGACTCGTAGAGGAGCCCGGCGGAAGAGCCGGCGTCCGGCGCCGGGGCAAGCGTGGCAACCGGCGCGTCCGCCTCCGCGCAGGCGACGTCGACCTCCTGAGCGAGAACGAACCGGGCGGCGTTCCAGATCTTGTTCGCGAAGTGCTTGCCGACGTCGACCTTCGATTCGTCGAACATGATGTCCTGCCCCGGCGGCGAGAGCATCATGAGCGTGAACCTGAACGCGTCCGCTCCGGCGCGGCCGATGATGTCGATCGGATCGGGGGAGTTGCCGAGCGACTTGCTCATCTTGCGCCCCTTCGTGTCGCGGACGATCCCCGTGATATAGACCGTCGAGAAGGGTATCTCGCCCATGAACTCGAGCGACGCCATGATCATCCGGGCGACCCAGAAGAATATGATATCCCCGCCCGTGACGAGAACGCTCGTCGGATGGAAGGTCTCGAGGTCCTTCGTTTTCTCCGGCCAGCCCATCGGCGAAAAGGTCCAGAGCCACGAAGAGAACCACGTGTCGAGGACGTCCTCGTCCTGGGCGAGCCTCGCACCCTTGCACTTCGGGCAGCTCGACGGCTCGTCGACGGCGACGATCGCCTCTTCGCAATCGCCGCAGTACCACACGGGAATCCGGTGCCCCCACCAGAGCTGCCGCGAGATGCACCAGTCTCTGATATTCTCCATCCACGAAAGGTAGATGTTCCCCCAGCGTTCGGGGGTGAAGGCCACCTCTCCCCGCTTCGCCGCCGCGACGCCCGGAGCGGCGAGAGTCTTCATCCGGAGGAACCACTGCCGCGAGATATACGGTTCGATCGCCGTGCCGCAGCGGTCGTGGTGGCCGATCGAGTGCTCGTAGTCGTCGATCTTCCGGAGCAGCCCCTGCTCCTCGAGCGCGGCGAGCACCTGCTTGCGCGCTTCGCGCCGGTCGAGCCCGGCGAAGCGGCCCGCCTCGGCGTTCATCTTCCCCTCGCGATCGATGACGACGATCGGATCGAGCTTGTGCCTGAGGCCGATGAGAAAATCGGTCGCGTCGTGCCCCGGCGTCACCTTCAGGCATCCGGTGCCGAACGCGGGATCGACCGCCTCATCGAAAATAACCGGGATAGTCCGCCCGGCAAGCGGGAGATCGAGCGTCTTTCCCCTGAGCGCCGCGGCGCGCTTGTCCCCGGGATGCATCGCGACGGCGACGTCCCCGAGCATCGTCTCGGGACGGGTCGTCCCGACGACGAGCTCTCCCCCGCCCTCCGCGAAGGGATAGGCGACATAATAGAGCTTCCCGTGCGTCTCGACGAAATCGACCTCTTCGTCCGAGATCGCCGTTCCGCACGAGGGGCACCAGTTGACGATGTAGCGGTCCCGGTAGATGAGACCCTTGCGGTGAAGCCGTACGAATGCCTCGCGGACCGCGCGCGAGACGCCCGGATCGAGGGTGAACGTCTCCCGCGACCAATCGAGAGAGGCGCCGAGGGCGCCGAGCTGCTCGACGATTCTATCGTGATATTTCTCTTTCCATCGCCAGCACTCTTCGAGAAACTTCTCGCGGCCGAGAGCGTCCCTCGCGATCCCCCGCTCGAGGAGCTCGCGCTCGACGACCTTCTGCGTCGCTATTCCCGCGTGATCCATCCCGGCGAGCCACAGGACGTTGAATCCCTTCATCCGCTTCCAGCGGCACAGAAGGTCCTGCACCGTCGTTCCGAGGGCGTGCCCGACCGTGAGCGACCCGGTTATGTTCGGGGGCGGGAGAATGACGGTGAACGGCGTTTCGCTCGCCGAGGCGTCCGGCGTGAATACCTTTCGCTCGCGCCAGACGGCGGTCCATTTCTTTTCGATTTCGACCGGGTTGTATACCTTTTCGAGCTCGGGCAAGACCGCTCCCTTTCAGTGGATTGCCATAAAAAAGCTACAACAAGCTAACACATTGAAAAGAAACGGTCAATCCGCAAGAGTCGCCGGATGCGCCTTCAGACGGCCGCTCTTCTGAGCCTGTGTTTCAGCCGGCCGATCTGCTCGCGAATCTCTCCGAGCCGCTTATGATCGTGAGATCCCATCAGCTTGTCCCGATCCTGCTTCAAGGCTCGTATCTGGGCCTTGATGGAGGTCTTCTCCGGGATTTTCGCCACGTGATGCTCGTGTATGTCGATCTTGAGCACGGCGCAGAGCTGCTTCACCAGATGCTCCTTGTTCATCTGGCTGTATCCCTTGATCGCCTCGTCCTCGATGCCCGCGGCGATCTCCTTCAGCTCGGCGAGAGTCTTTTCCTTGAGCTCATGATGCGTATAGGTCATCTGCCGTACCTCCTCCCGGAATCAGCGTGTTTAAACCGCCTCGATCGTCGAGGGCGGTTTCGTCGCGATGTTGTACGTCACGCTCACGACGCCCGGCACTTTCTTGATGATCTCGTCGGCGAGCGTGTCGAGCGTCTCGAACGAGAGCCTGGTCGGCGTCGCGATCCGCGCGTCGAGACTGTCCCAGCAGCGAATCTCGATCTGCTGCCCGAAGTCGCGCTTTCCGTCCCTCATGCCGGTCACGCGATCCTCGTGGAGGATCGCCATGTACTGGAACGCCTTGGTGCCCGAAAGCAGCCGCTCGACGACGGACGTGGCCTTGCGCACCGTCTCGACGCGCTCGGGCGTCACCTCCCCGATCACCCGGGCCGAGAGCGCCGGCCCGGGAAACGGGATGCGCTCGAAAAGCTCGGACGGGAGACCAAGGGCCTTGCCGACTATCCTCACGCCGTCCTTGCGAAGCTGGATGAGCGGCTCGATGATCCGGTAGCCGAAGGCCTCCTGCGGATCGATGCCGAGCTGTTGAAATACGTTGTGCTGGCGCTTGATCCCGGCCACGGTCTCGTCGACGTCGGTCAGGATCGTTCCCTGGAGAAGGTGCTTCGCCTTGCTCTCCTTCACGAGGCGCCCGAAAACCCTCTTGTAGAACGTTTGCGTGATCGCCTCGCGTTTCTCCTCGGGATCCTCGATCCCCTTGAGCGCCGCGAAAAACTCCTTGCCGGCGTCGACAATCTCGACGGCGACCCCGAGCCTCTCGAACAGCCCTCGAACGCGCTGGGGCTCTCCCTCCCGCATGAGGCCGTTCTCGATGAACACGGTCCTGAGCCGCTTCCCCAGGGCGCGGTGCCCGAGCATCGTGACCGTGGAAGAATCGACCCCTCCCGACAGCGCGTTGATCGCCGTGCCGTCGGCGACCGCCGATCGTATCTCTTCGACTTTTTCCTCGACGAAGCCCTCGGGATCGAGCTGCTGCGCCGTGATTTCGCCGATCATGGGGCGGCCTCCTTATTTCAATTCCGATGGAACGCGGGGATAGGAGATCAGCGCGCGATATTCTTCCCACCGTTTTTCCGGGCGATCCCCGGCGCCGCCTCGCTTCTCGATGTAGCCCTTCACGAGATCGTATCCGACGTTGTAGTTGATGATGTAGCTCCGGTATCGATCGAAGAACGTCACGAGCCTGCGGGCGCGCTCGGGCGACATGAGCGCGTTGGCCGACAGATACTGCGCGGCTTCCTCAGCCGTGATCTCCCCGTCGAGATACCGCCGGGCGGCCTCGTTTTCCGCGTAATCGACCTCCTTGAGCAGCTCCCGGATCGCGTCATAGATCTCCGCCTTGGCCGTATCCACGCCGGCAAGCGGATACAGCACCTCGCGCTCGAACGCGCGCCGCGAATCGCCGGGGAACGCAATCTCGATTCCGAGGTTCGCGGTTCCCTCGTTGATCGGGGAGAGCGGGCTGAAAAGCGGAGAAACGCTGAATTCGATCCAGCCTCTATCCTTCACGAGGCCCTGTTCGAGCAGGACGTTCTGAACGTGATGCCCCGGGTACCCTTCATGACAGGCGAGGCCGAGCGGCGCGTTGATGTGCGTCGGAAAGTCGGTGTTGATCTGGATCACGCTCCGGTTCGCGCCCTTGTACCAGTTGTAGGCGCCCCATGACTCGCCGGTGACGTATTCGACGGTGAAGGATTCGTCCTCGGGAAGCGCGATGTGCTCCCGCGTCCTCTTTCGCGCTTCGGCGATCGCCGCGGCGAATACGGCGTCGAGCCGGTCTTTCGGAACGACGAGATCCTTCTTGAACCGTTCGAGCCGGTCGACGAGCGTGCCCTCGCCGGGAGGCACGAGCGAATCGATCCTGCCGAGCGCCTCCCTGAAACGCCTTTCGTCGGAACGCGGCGCGACGGCGTCGTAGAGCGCATTCGATTCTTCATCGAAGGTGAGCTTCGTCCCCTCGAGCATCGTCGCGCGCGCCACGAGCGATTCGAGCTGCTTGATCAGAAATGCGCGCCGGAGACGGAGCGGCTCCTCTTCCCGGCTCGCGTCGAGCTCTTCCAGCTCGGCAACGAGCGGAGCGGCGGCGTTCCTGATCTCTTCGAGCGGCCTCTTTTCCCTCTTCGCCTGCTCGCGCCACTCCTCGGGCCCGAAATAGGCGTCGACGTACAGGGGATCGTGCTCGCCGACGGCGAGGGCGAGCTTCACGAAGCTCTCGGCGATTCTGTCCATGGACGACTCCGCCTTCGTTTTCGGCGCCTGACTCTTCGGCCCCGACGCGGCGTCGCGGCACGGGGCGACTATACACGATACCATCAGGAATACGGAGGCGACGGCACACCGATGAAGCGAGCGCTTGACCATTTCCCCGAAACCTCCCTTTTGTATTTTTCTCGATTATAACCCGTCCGCGAATCTTCACGATAGAAATAAATCGACGTTTTCCGATCCGGAATCATGGCGCTTCGGGCATGAGGTCAAGACGGCGCTTCACCATGCGATCGATTTTCGCAAAGCAGCTCACCGGCGTCCCGAGCGCCTCGAGCTCGCCACCCGGATGAACGCGGAGACCGCCGCCCGCCGGGATGCCGTATCCGCTCGTTCCCTCGGGGGAGATCAGGAGCAGCGCGCGAAGCTCCTCCCATCCCTCGTCCTCGGCGTGCGTGTCGCAGAGAACCGGCGCGAATCCCATACAGGGAAACGCGCTCGAGGTCGAGTCGTCGTTGGGATCGTCCCAGACGATCCACTGGAGCGCGAGCATGATGCTCCCGGCCGAGAGCCCGAAGAAGGGTTTGCCTCCCCCGTGGAGCTCGCGGAAAAAGGGCATCATCCCGCGCTTCCCGATCGCCTCCATCCCCTCCTCCACGTCGCCGCCGCTGATAAAGATCATGTCGGCCCTCTCGAGGATCGAGCGCGTCTTGTCGAGATTGACGCGCCGTCCGGCCAGGGGCGCGAGCTCGACCTCCCCGGCGCCGCAGGCGCGCATGAGACCCGCGATCATCTTGAAAAACGACTTGTCGTCGCCGCTCGCGGCGCCGACGTAGGCGATCGAGGGTTCGGCGACCCCGCAGCTCGCGAGCGCCCGGCAGATGAGAGGGTCCTTCATCGACCGGCGGGCGCCGGGGTCACCCGCGAGCAGATAGATCGGAGCGAGATTCCTGATAGCGCTCATACGCGAGCCTCCTGGTTGCCTTTTATCTTCCCTTCGGAGCGAATCGTCCGTCGAGCAACGCGTCGTGGTCGATAGGCTCGTACATCTTGGCGAGCTTGTACTTGCCCGGCGGATCGGGGAGAATCGCTTCGACCGCCTCCGTCGCGATAGCCGCGGCATCGCCGTAGAGCTCCCGCAGAGCCTCGCGGGCAGATTCCGCGACGGCGGCCGGGACGGCCTCATCCGCGACAAAAAGCAGCAGGAACGACTCGGGACCCTTCTGGAGGATCTGGTACTCGACGAGTCCCTCCACCGCGCCGAGCGCGCGATCGACGGCGCCCTGCGTCACCGCGTTGCCTTCCGGCGTCAGGGTAACGCTGATCGAGCGCCCCTCGATCGACGCGAGGGTCAGCCCTTCGTCGCGGCCGCAGGGGCACGGCGCCGGTCCGCTCAACCGGACCACGTCCCCGACGTCGAATCGCACGAGCGAACGCCAGGGGTTGTCGAACGTCGTGACGAGGATGCGTCCGACGTCCGGCCCGCCGTGCTCCGGCGCGTACGGCAGAAAATCGACGTGGCAGCTCTCGGTCACCTGGTGCAGACGACCGGCCTCGCACTCCATGAACACGTATGCGGTCTCGGTCGAGCCGTACGAGCTCGCGACGGGAGAATCGAATGCGCGGCGGATCTGGCGATGATGCAGAATCGAGGGATTTTCGTACGTGAGGATAATGACCGCGGGAGAATGCACCCGCAGCGCGCGCCTCACGATGTGGCGCGAGAGCGTCGCGAGAAACGACGGATTGGCTTCGAGAATGACCGGCTTGAACGCGTCGAGCTCGGCGACCATGCGGTCCATGAGCTCCCCGCTCCACGTGCTCGGGTCGGAACGCTCGCTGAGATAGAGGAACCGGCCCAGCGTGCGCTGATGCACGGCGAGATATTCGTCCTCGCAGGGAACGCCGGTGCACCAGGGGCTCGTCAGTATCGCCTCGGGGTGCTCGCCGACCCCCGCGGCCCGCGTGTGGGAGTTGAGCCGCCACGAAGCCGCCTCCGATGCGTCCCACCATGGCTGATACCACGCGTTCTCCACCCGGTCCCCGGTCGAGCCGCTCGTCTTGACGAGCTCGATCTCCCGCGCGGCGAGCCCCGCGCCGACGTCGCGGCCGCCGGTGACGAAGCCCCGCGGGCCGTGAACGCGCAGGTCCTCCTTCGTCAGCGCGGGAAGCGCCGCGAGGCGCGAGAAGACGCCGCACGACGGCCCCGGATCGAATGCGCGCCACGCCTCGTACGCCTTCGTCGAGCCGAGCGCCTCATCGAGCGCGCGAAGACATCGCTCCCCGTAGCCGGAATCGTAGCGCAGCCGCGAGGCGAAGGATTGAATTGTGCCCGCGTTGCCGCCCATGCCGTCGCCGTTTCCCCCGCTCGATGCCGCGAGCCGCCTCGGGCATCGAGTATTGCTTGCAGTAATGAACCCGTCCTGCATTATAATGGCGGCGGAGGTCTATGAACAGGAGGATTCCCCGCAAAAAAGCGATTCGCCCGGCGATTATTTTCGCCGCGATTCTTTTCGCGGCGATCGTCGCGCGCGCGATCTTCCTCGTCGAGCTTGAGAGATCCGAGCTCGGCGACGTCCTTTCGCTCGATTCGCAGCTCTATTACGACGTCGCCCGGGATATTTCGGGCGGCGGCTCGCCGCCGCAGGGCGCGTTCATATTCAACCCGCTCTACCCGGCGTTTCTCGTCGTCATCTTCAAGCTCTTCGGCGTCGGGCTTCTCGTGCCGCGAATCGTCCAGCTCGCGATCGGGCTCTTCACGATCGTGCTCGTGTACCTCGCGGGGCGAAGGCTCGCCCCCGCTGCCTGGGAAGGGAAACGCCGGGGGGAAGCGATAGCGCTCGTCGCCGCTACGATAACCGCTCTCTACGCGCAATTCGTCCTGTACGAGGGGATGCTCCTCGCCTCGACGCTCGAGATATTCTTTTTCACGGCCTCCTTCGCGCTCGCCCTCGCTCTCGACGACGATCTGAAGGGGGAGCGCACCGTGAAGCTCGGCGGCCGCCGGGTGCCGCCATGGGCTTCGGGTCTCGTCCTCGGCGTCCTCCTCGGGGCGGGTGCGCTGGCGAGACCCAATCTCTTCCTCCTTCTCGTCGCGGCTGTCCCGGTATGGCTCTGGGCGAGACACCGCACGGCCCGCGGATGGCTGATCCCCGCGGCCGCCCTCGTGGCCGGAGCGGCGATATTTCTCGCTCCTCCGATCGTCTATAACGCAAAGGCGACCGGCCGGCTCGTTCCCGTGACCGCGAACGGGGGATTCAATTTCTTCCTCGGGAACGGACCGGGCAGCACCGGCGTGTTCCGCCCCCCGGCCGACATGCGTTCGAGCATGAAAGGGGTGTCGGAGGACGCAAAGACGAAGGCCGAGGTGGAAACGGGCCGCTCGATGACCCAGGCGGAGGTGTCCGAATACTATTTTCGCAAGACGCTCGAGTACATCGCGGACAATCCCGCGGCGTGGCTGAGGCTCCTCGGGAAGAAGCTCGTTCTCTTTTTCAACGTCGACGTGCCCGACATGCCCAACGTCTTCTATTGCATGAATTCGTGCCGAGTTCTCACGTTCCTCTTCCTGCCCTTTCAGGTGATCGCGCCGCTCGCCGTGTGCGGATTCCTGATCATGCTGCGCGTCGGGAGGAACCGGAGCGTCGTTACGTTGTTTGTCGCGTGCGCCGTCGTCTCGGTCGTCGCCTTCTACGCCAACGCGCGCTACAGGCTTCCGGCGACCCCGATCCTCATCCTCCTCGCCTCGTTTTTCGCCGTGTGGGCGGCGCGAGAGATCTCGCGGAGACGCCTCAAGCGTCTCGCCGGCATGTCGGCGCTCGCCGTCGCCCTGTACCTTCTCGTTTCGAGCCGGCCAATCGTGGAGCTCAACGACGGCGCCACGTACTCCTTTCTCGGGAAGTACTACGCGGAGAACAATGAGGAAGCGAAGGCGCAGGAGGCCTTCGCCGAGGCGTACCGGGCCAATCCGAACAAGGTCGAGGCGATCGTCAGCTACGCGCGCATTCTCCGGCAGCGGGGAGAGAATCAGGAAGCGGCCGATATGTTCGCCCGGGCGTACGCACGATCCCCCCGCTTTCCCCTCGTCGCCGTGGAATACGGCATGGCGCTCGATCGTCTCGGGCGACGTGAAGATGCGAAGAGGCTCTACGTCGAAGGAAGTTCCGCAGACCGCCCGATGGAGCGGGCTCTCGCGTGCAGACTCCTTGCCCGCTCGGCGATCGCGGAAGGCGACGAGAGCGAGGCGATCCGGTGGGTCAAACGGGCGCTCGTCGAGGTTCCGGGAGAGCCGGAGCTCACGAAAATGCTCAAGGAGCTCGAGAGCGCGCCGTAGCCGGATGAGCAAAGGAATTCGCGCCATATGAACGATGCGCCTCCCCGGAAAAAGCTCGCCCGTCCGTTTCTCGCCTTCGCCGCGATCCTCGCCGCGGCGCTCGTCGTCCGCGTGATATTTCTGGTGCAGCTCGAGCGCTCGGAAACGGGCGGCGTCCTCTCCCTCGATTCCCGATTCTACTACGACCTCGCCCGCACGCTCTCGACGGGGGGCGCCCTGCCCGCGGGCGCGCTCGACTTCAATCCGCTCTACCCGGCGTTCCTCGCCGTTGTTTTCAGGCTTTTCGGCGATGGGCTTCTCGCGCCTCGAATCGTCCAGCTCGCGCTCGGGCTCCTCACCGTCGCGCTCGTCTCTCTCGCGGGAATGAGACTCGTCGGGGGTCCCCGGAAATCGCGGCCCTCGGGGACGGTCACGGCGACGGCCGCGGCGGCGATGACCGTTCTCTATGCTCAATTCATCCTGTACGAAGGAACGCTTCTCTCGACCGCGTTCGAGGTGTTTCTCCTCGCCGCTTCGTTCGCGCTGGCGCTCGCGCTCGATACGGACCTGAGCGGAGAGCGGCCGCTGAAGCTCGGGCGGCGGCGGATTCCCGCGTGGCTCTCGGGCCTTGTTCTCGGAGCGCTCTGCGGCGCCGGAGCACTCGGCAGGCCCAACCTCTTCCTGCTTCTCGTCGCGGCGCTTCCCGCCTGGCTGTACGCGAAACATCGGGGCCGGCGCGCCGGACTGATCCCCGCCGTCGGCCTCATCGCCGGAGCGGCGATCCTCCTCGCTCCGTCGATCATCCATAACGCAAAAGCCACGGGGCGGTTCGTCCCCGTGACCGCCCACGGGGGAATCAATTTCTATCTGGGAAACCGCGCGGGAAGCGCCGGCATCTTCCGGGGGCTCGACGGCTCGCGGATGAACGCGCGGGGAATTCTCGAGGAAAGCAAGGCGATGGCCGAAGCGGAAACAGGGCGGAGCATGACGCAGGCGGAGGCCTCGGATCACTACACCCGCCGCGCTCTCGCCGATATCCGAGCGAATCCGGCGGCGTGGCTCGGCCTTCTCGCGAAAAAGACCGGGCTCTTCCTGAACAGCGTCGAGATCTACGACGTGCCGAGCGTCTATTTCTGCGAGAGATCGTGCGGGATTCTCAGATTGCTCTTCCTCCCCTTCGCCGTGATCGCGCCGCTCGGCGTCTGCGGGCTCATCGCGCTCCTCGGAAGCGGGAGAAACCGGAGCGTCGTCTCGATCTTTCTCGGATGCTCCGTTCTCTCCGTGCTCCTTTTCTACGTCAATACGCGCTACCGGCTGCCCGCCGTGCCCTTGCTCATTCTCCTCGCCGCCTATTTCGTCGCCTGGGCCGCGCGCTCCGTTTCGGGCCGCCGCTTGAAGCGAGTCTCGATCATGGTCGCGGCGGCGGCGGCGCTCTATCTCCTCGTTTCGCAGAGAACCATGGTGAATATGAACCACAGCGCCGCGTATGCGTTTCTCGGAAACCATTACGTCGCGACGAAGAACGAACCGAAGGCCGAGGAGGCCTTCGCCGAGGCGTACCGGCTCGATCCCGACAAGATCGAGGCGACGCTCAACTACGCGAGGATTCTCGGCCAGCGAGGGAAGAGCGTCGAATCGGCGGGCATGTACGCGCGCGCGTACGACCGCGAGCCGCGGTTCCCTCGCGTCGCCGTCGAGTACGGTCTCGCGCTCGCGCGCCTCGGCCGGCGAGAGGAGGCGAGGAAGCTCTTCATCGAGGCCGCCTCGTCGAGCCGCCCGAATGATCGCAACGCCGCCTGCAGAATCCTCGTGAAGACCGCCCTCGAAGAGAGGAACCGCGACGAGGCGATTTTCTGGATGAAACGCGTGCTCGAGAACGAACCGGGGGACGCCGAAACCGCCGCGATGCTCGGGAGACTCGAGGGCGGCGGACCGCCCTGAGGTCCGTCGCGAATCGATCAATCGCTCGCTTTCCCCGTTTTCAGCTTCCGTCGCGGTGAAGTCCGTTTTCGCCTCGCCGCCGCGAGGGCCTTCTCCGCCCACGCGCAGAAATCCCCAGGATCTTCCAGCACGTCGACGGGAACTTCGTAGTACGGCATCGTCGCTTTCTTGCCGTACGGATGGAAGGGCCCGGACCCGGCTTCTTCGAAGCTCGCGCGGTTGGAATCGTCGACGCGCAGGTACGCCCTGTCGTCCGCGAGGAGACCGAACATGATTCCCCGCAGATAGAGCCCCGCGCCGCCGAACATTCTCCGCGCGGACACGCCCTTCAATCCCGCGAGCTGATCGAGAACGAATTGAAGGTATTCCTCGCTTACCGCCATTGCCTGCGCACCTCCAAAGAGCCGGACACCCCGGCCGACCTCGAGATCCATCACCGCCGCGCGAGATACACGACCGCGACGCCGTCCGTGAGCCGCTCGAATCGGACATCCTCGAATCCGGCGTTCTTCAGCCTCTCGGCCACACGAGCGGGCGGATCGAAAACCCTGATTGATTCGGCCAGATAGCGATGAGGTCCCGCGGTGCCGCAGATGATTCTCGCGCCGAAGGGCATGATCCTGAACGAATAGAAATCGTAGAGGCGCCGGAACCACGCGTGCACCGGCAGGGAAAACTCGAGAATCATGAGCCGCCCCCCCGGCTTGAGGACCCGGCGCATCTCGCTCAGGCCCCGATCGAGATGCACGAGGTTCCTGATGCCGAATCCTACCGTGATCGCGTCGAAGGCGGCATCCGGGAAGCTCATGCTTTCCGCGTCCCCCTCGACGAAGAGCACGTTCCCGGCGAAGCGCGAGCGCTCAGCCTTCGCGCGGCCGGCGCGCATCATCGGCCCGTTGAAATCGCAGACGAATGCGCGCCCATGGGGCGCGACGCGCGCCGCGGCGAGCATGGCGAGATCGCCCGTCCCGCCGCAGACGTCGAGGACCAGTTCGCCGTCCTTCAGGGCGAGCCGATCGATTCCCCGTCGTTTCCAGTGAAAATGAAGTCCGAAGCTCAGGAGCGCGTCGGCGAGATCGTACCTGCGCGCGATCGCGTCGAACTGTCCGCTGACCAGCCGTCTTTTCTCGGGAGCGCCGACACGCCTGTAGCCGAAGGATACTTCCTCGGCGCCGGTGTCCGTGCGCGGGTCCGTGGGGGAATCGTTCCGTGCGCTCATGGCATTATCCCATCAAGCCGCGAACCGGAAATAGATAAACGCCGCGATTCCCACCGGCAGCAGATAATACGCGAAGCGATGAAACGCGCCTTTCGTCAGAATCCCGATGAGCAGCTTGAGCGCGACGAGTCCCGCGAGGAACGCGGCCGCGGCGCCGATCGCGAGCGGCGCGAGCGATCCGGCGCTCAGAACGCCCGGCTCCTTCACGAGCGTCAGCACGAGCGCTCCGAGAATCGCGGGGATCGAGAGCAGAAACGAGTACTCGGCCGCCTCGGCGAATCCGACCCCGAGGAGGAGTCCCGTCGTAATCGTCCAGCCGCTCCGGGAGCAGCCGGGAAGGATCGCGATCGCCTGGGCCACTCCGATGATGAGGGCCGACTGCCACCCGAGGCTCCCTCGAACCGCGCGCATTCTCGTCATGAGGAGATACATCCCCGTGGCGACGAGGAAAGCCGCGGAGAGGCTCGGCGAATCGAAGGTCGCCTCCACCTCGTCGTGAAAGAGGACACCGACGATCCCGGCCGGTATCGTCCCGAGGATCACGAGGCCGACGTAGCGCACCTCGTCACGATACCTGTCGTAGCCGTCCCTTCCCGAGAGGGCCGACGCGATAATCGCCTTGCACAGACGGATCAGCTTCGCCCGATAGAATATGACCACGGCGCCCAGCGTCCCGAGATGCACCGCTATCTCGAACATGAGCCCCGCCCGCGTGTTCCCCTCCCGCGTTCCGAAGAGCGCCTCGAGTATGACGAGGTGCCCGGAAGAGCTCACCGGAAAGAACTCGGTGAGCCCCTGGACGACGGCGAGGAGAATGACTATCCATAAGCTCATGTTCATCGAAGCCCGTTCTTCATTAGGACCCGATCTCAATCTTCGGGGTCCGAAGTAGAATGCGACGCAGCCGAAGAACATTCCGATCTTGAGGAGCGTGCTCACGGTCCCGAGCGATCGCCCCTTGAGAATGATCCCGATCGATACCAGGAGAATCGGCACGACGCTGAGCAGCATGACGAGCGCGTAGGCCCTTCCGTACAACCCGACGAACGACGGCACGGGGATCGATACGCACAGCGCGAGGAATATCGCGAGCGCCGTCGTGAGCGCCGCGCGACGCCCCGAGACGATCGGAAAGGTCGTCGCCCTGCACTGCCTGTCACCCTCGATGTCGTCCGTGTCCTTCACGATCTCGCGCCCCATGACGAAGAAGAACGCGAACGCCGCCGGCGCGGCGCCGGCCATGACGTCCCCTCCCGCGTACGCCCCGAGCAGGAACCCCGAGCCCGCCACGGCGGAGACGAGAACGTTCCCCGCGAGGTACATTCTCTTGAGCCGCCAGCTGTAGATATGGAGAAGCACGACCCAGACGCCGATCCATATCGCGGCGTTTCCCGGAAGCAGGAGCATGAGAAAAACGGACGCGGCGAAGAACAGGGCGTAGAGCCCGATCGCGGCGTTGACGCTCAAGGCCCCCGCGGCGAGAGGCCGCCGGGGTTTGTTGACCCGGTCGATATCGACGTCGTAGATGTCGTTGATCGTGTTGCCCGCCGCCGTGGCGAAGGCGGCCGCCGCGAAAACGAGCCACGGCCAATGGGTCGAGCCGGTCATGGCGAAGCCGACCGCGACGGAGAGCACCGCCGCCGCGACGTTGTGCGGACGCATGACGATTATGAGGCTCAGGATTTTTCGCATCAGAGATCCAGCACGACCTCGAGCCAGCCCATCGTTTCGTCGTCGTCCAGATCCCGCGCGAGGCCTTCCCCTTTGGGCTCGCGGAATCTCACGGACGCGCCAGCAGAGACGTACGTTCCATGATCAAGATCGTAGCGAAGGCACGCCGACAGTTCATTCACGTCGAGAACGGGAACACTCGGGAACGGATAATCGCCGCGAGCGTTATCGGGTATATTGACGAGGTAGCCGTTGACCGCCATGCTGCCCCCGCCGTATCTCGCTCGCACCCCTTCGAGGACGATCGACGCCCGGGCGCTCGCGCCGACCGTCGCCCTGACGAAGCCGCGGTCGGCGTCGGGCCCGAGGGGCGAGCCGAGCAGCGGGCTCCCCCCCGAGAAAGTCATTCCACTCCCGGCGACATATTCCGTTTCGTGGTTGTAATAATCGCCGTGAGCGTACGTGTATTTGCTTATCGCCGTGTAGCCCCCCGAGAGCTCGAGATCCCTTCCCCACACGGTGAAGAACGCGTCCATTGCGACGCTGACGCCGATCCTGTCCGGTCCGGCGTCGTCGCCACGCTCGTACTGAAAATCATCGAGGAGAAACTCCCCATGGAACAGCAGCCCGCGGCGAAGCGGCACTTTCCAATCGAGCGCCCAGAGAACATTATCATCGTTCGATCGTTCATTGAACTGCTGAGCGTAGAAGACGCTCAGGGGAGCAAGGTAGATGTAATCGAATTCTCGCCCGGAATAGAGGACCGTCTCGCTTATCCCGACGAACGCCCCCCGCGGCATGGCCACTGTCAGACGATGCCCCGCGAGATGCCTCCGGTATCCGCCCGGATCGAGAGACGCCTGAAACGTGCTGAGCGCGAAGCGCCCGATCTTGAATCGTGCTCCCGCGTGGTCGAGAGATCCCGCGGTCCCGGAGAGAATGAGCCCCTCGCGCACATCGCTCCCCCAGTGCAGGTACTCGCGACCGATACGCACGTCCCACCAACCGCCGCCCGCGTCGAGGAGCCCCCGCTCGAACTCCCCCGTGAGACCGCGGTAGCTCCTGAGCCGCTCGCCCGGCTTCTTCTGATTCGCGTTTCTGTCCCACTCCGGAGCCATCACGAGCCGATAGTTCGTCTCCATCGTGACGTTGTGCCCGAAACCCACGAGGATGCCCGGAACGGCGAGGCCGTTCGCTTCCCCCTTCTTCTGATCGGGACTCTTTCTCGCCGATGCGCCGACGCTCGCGTCGAAAGCGGCGAACCGGTCTCCGTCCCGCTCGACGTGCACCGGCTTGCTCCATCGATTCTCGGGCCGGTCGCGCGTCCCCACGAACTGCTTCGTGAGACGCTCGAGGAGAAACGCGTGCCGCGGCCCGAGCGCGACCCCGCGCGCCTCGACGTTCGCGGCGATCTCGCGCGCGTAGGTCTCGCATCGATCGAACGTATAGGGGAGAGTCGGTTCGAGAGCGACGAGACCGCGCACCTCGAAGGCGCGCAGCGCCTCGTACGCCCAGCTATGGGGCGGAACTGTTTCAGCGCGGGCGGCCGGCGCCCTGAGCAGCACGCCAGCGAGAATGGCCGCCGCGCCGATCTTCGATCCATGGAATTTCATTCGACGACCCGCGTTCCTCCCGGCGTTTCGTCCTCTGCCTTGAGCGCCGCGAGCTTGTAATACTCGCGGGCCTTCCGCTTGTCGTCCTGCTTTTCGTATATCACGCCGAGACTGAAGTACACCTTCGAATCGGCCGGGTTGATCTCCGTGACCTTCTTGTAATACTCGAGCGCCTTCGACGGCTGCTCGAGCTTGTTGAAGCATTCGCCGACGTAGTAGAGAATCGTCGTGTTCCCGGGATTGAGGCGCGACGCGTGCTGGAGGTATTTGAGCGCTTTCCCGTAGACTCCCTTCCGGTAGTAGAGAAATCCGACGTAGAAGAGCGCGTTCACGTTGTCGTGCTCCATCTTGAGGATGCGCTTGAACTCCTCCTCCGCGTCGTCGAGCCGCCCCTCGTTCATGAGGGCGAGCCCGAGGTTGTAATGCCCCTCGATGCTCGCCGTGTCTATCTCGAGCCCGATGCGGAACTCCTTGATCGCCTGGCCGCGATCCCCCTCCTCGCCGTAGAGCGCGCCGAGATTGAAGTGCGCCTCCGCGCTCTTCGGGTTGTGCTGCACGGCCTTCCGGAACTGCAGCAGCGCCGACTCGCGCTTCCCCTGAAGATCGAGGATATAGCCGAGGTTCGTGTACGACTTCGAGTGGGTCGGATCGATGTCGATCGCCTTGCGATAGTGCGCCTCAGCCTCGTCGTACTGGTGATTCTTGGTGTGGGCGACGCCGAGTCGATAGTAGCACTCGGGATTGTCCCGCTCGAGCGCGATCGCCTGCCGGTGAAGCTCGATCGCCTCGTCGAGCCTTCCCTGCATCTCGAGCAGCCTCCCCATGCGGTAGATCGGCAGCGCCTTTCGGGGATTCAGCGAACGCGCCTTGCCGTAGCCCTCGAGCGCGAGCTCGTAGCTTCCGACCTGCTCGAGAAGCTCGCACGCCTCTTCGAGAAGCTGCTCGTCGAGATCCGACGTCTCGATGAGCTCCATGATCACCTTCTCCCCCTTCTTCGGGTTTCTGCTCTTGAGAAGGTGCCCGGCGAGCTCGAGGATCTCTTCGGGCCGAGCCTCGCCCCCTTCGAATCTTCTCGTCAAACGCGCGACGTCCCTGCTCTCTTCCGCCCCCTCGCCGCGGGCCAGATCGATCAATCTATCCCAACGAAGCACCGCAAAACCTCCGGTATGGAAACGCCAATGGATGCAGCTTTCCCGCAAGGCTAAAGCACTATATCTTGGATGTCAAGATTTTATCGCCCCAGCATGTAGTGGCCTCGGGCGCCCGCCGCGCGAGCCCCGCGAACCCGGCGACCGTCATCGCCCGAACATGTTGCCGTAGCCGGGGTATCGGTACTGATGGTATTCGAGCTTCAGCATGAAGCTCTCGCTCGGCCGGTACGTGAGATCGACGTTCGGCAGAAAAAACTGCGGCTGGTCGTATTCGCTCGTGCTCTTCATGACCGAGCCGACACCGACGTCCCAGTTGAGGCTGATGGAGCTCGAGAGCTTGAGGCCGAAGTGCCCCATGTAGTATCCCATCCCGAACGAGTCCCCGCCCCCGACGGAAAAATACGAGAATCCGGCCGAAGTCGAAAAGCTCAACCCCGGCACGTGGAGAAACGACGATCCCGTCCGGGGATTCAGATAATCCGAGAATACGCTCGGGCGCGCCGGCTCGCTCCCGGTCTGGGCGAACGAGGCGACGGAACCGAACACGAGAATCATCGACAGTACGAGAGCCTTCTTCGTCATCATCACGCCGTCACGCTCCGCGTCGTTAAGAGATCCCTTATCTTCTCCTTCAGCGGCGCGAGATCGACCGATTTCACGATATACGCGTCCGCCGCCCACGTCTGGAAATTGTCCCGGTAGATCGAGTACGCCGAATTCAGGATCACCGGCAGGTGCTTCCGCTGCTTGGCGATCTTCATGAGCGCGTCGATGCCGCTCTCCTCGCCGAGCTTGATGTCGAGAATGACGAGATCGGGGTCTTCCTTCTCCACCGTCTCGAGCGCCTCCTTCACGGAGGACGCCGATACGGTATGGTACCCTTCGCTTCGAAGCTCCTCGCTGTAGAGCTTCCGCACGTTCACTTCGTCATCGACGATCAATATCTTCGTCATGGTCATTCCCCCTATATCGAACAATATAATCAAAAAACCGGAGCCTGCCTAGTGCTCCGGTGTCGATTCTCACATTCTCTCGCGAATCGGGTCAAGTCTTTTTGCGCGCCGCGCGCGCTCAATCGACGGCGATATCGATAATGATGTTGAGCTGGATCTCCTTCGTCGCCTCTTCCTTCGAGAGATGCACCGGAACGCGGATCAGCTTTTCCTCGACCACTTCGAGACGCGGCCGCGGCTCCGCCTTCGGGCGCTCGACGGCGTCCTGCACCGCGATCTTCGCTCTGAGCTTCTCGACGGAATCGGAAACGATATCCCCCGGCTTCATCCGATCCGCCGGAGCTTCCTTTTCCTGCGCTTCCTCGCCGTTCAGATCGACGAGATGACCGTAATCCTCATATCCCTCTCGCGTCGCGCCGAGGTCGATCCCCGGAGAACGGTCCTTGTCCTTGAGAACGTTATCGACGAACTCAGAGACAGACTTGGGCTCCTCTTCTCTCTTCTCCGCGCAATTTCTATAGTCGCTCTCATCCGTCTCTGAGTTGCTTTTCCGCGAGCCTTTCGCCACGACCTCGATATTGAGGTGCTCCTGCCTGCGCGGTTCGCGGCTCTCGCGTTTCCTGTCGGGGTCCTTCAGCTCTTCCTGCATGTTCTTGAAAACGAGCTTCGCGATTCCCGCGAAGGTCTCGTAGACGCCTCCGCCCTTGCTCGCGACCGCCTCGAAGCCGGGAACGGCGTCGGGGTTGAGCTCCTTTTCCATGAGCTCGCGTTCGAGACGATTCGGAAGATCGCGCTTGTTGTACTGGATCACCCACGGAATCGTCTTCAGAGTCAATCCGAGATCGTTCAGGTTGTCTTCGAGATTCTGGATGGCTTCCCTGTTCTCCTGCATGCGGTCAGGGGCGGAATCCGCGACGAAGACGACGGCGTCCACGCCCTTCAGCACGAGCTTGCGCGTCGCGTTGTAATAGACCTGACCAGGCACCGTGTACAGCAGGAAGCGCACCTTCATTCCGTTTATCTCGCCGATATCGATGGGCAGAAAATCGAAAAAGAGGGTGCGATCGGTCCGCGTTTTCATCGAGACCATCTTGCCCTTGTTTTCGCGCGGGAGCTTCGAATAGATGAATTCGAGGTTCGTCGTCTTCCCGCTCAGACCGGGACCGTAATAGACGATCTTCGCGTTTATCTCTCCGCCGGCATAATTGAAGACTGCCATACCCCTCCCTTTCAATCGACGTCGGGGCGATGAAACATGCTTCGATATGAAGAGGCACCCACCCCGGCAATTCGGAACGACCGCAAGTAGCATGCCACAGTCAATAATAGTTTACAATATTTAACCTATTAATACACAATTGGTTACGGCCATCCAGCGGCACTTCCCCGGCAGACGGAAAAAGGCCCTCTCCCGTATTGAGAGAGGGCCCATGAAAAGTGCAACGCTCGGACGCGGGGATCGGGTCCCCGCCGCTCTCGACCGGCGCGTCTCATTCGCTCGCGGGACATCCTCCGGTGCTGCAATTGAGGTTGACACGCGTCGTCTGACCGTCGGCGACGTTGAAATCCTCCGTCCAGCAGAAGGTCGAGTCCGTGGCGTGCACGACGATGTTGGCCTTGGCGTAGAGAGTGTGATTGCCCGCCGCGACGTCGATGAACCACGAGCGTTCGCTCGAGAATGACCCGACATAATTGTCATCGATGAACACCTGGGTATTGAACGTGAGGCAGTTCATGAAGCCGACCTCCAGACCGGTCGGCTGGGCTTCCGACGTCTTTTCGCTGCAGCCGAAGAACAGGGAAAGAACCAGCGCTATCGATATAAAAGCACCGACCCGGAACATCGATACCTCCTCTGATATCCTTCGCGATCCTCTCCGACGAGGATCGGCTCCATTCCTGATGGAATTTAACAAATGCATGGCGGCTTCACAATGGAAAAATGCGCCGTGGAGGCTATAGTTTCTTTCCGCACCAGGGGCAGAATTGGAAGACGTTGTCGACTTTCCTGCCGCACGGGCAGCCGAGCGTATCCGGGATCTCGCCGTCTTGCCCCTGCAGAAGAGGATTTCGCTGAAGCTCTTTCAAGCGATCGTAGAGCTCCTGCCCCTTCGAAAGCACGAACTCGTACTTGCGCTCCGCGAAAACGGAGATCTTCGGGTGCAGGTCCCCCTTCTCGATGGTCACGTTCGTGATCGAGTCGACGCCGATCGTGACGCTCTTGATACCGAACGAGGCATCGAACGGAAACACCTGAAAGTGGAGACATCTATCGGTGAGCTCGAGCATTCCGCGCGCCGCGATCGGCTTGCTCACGTAATAGATCGCTTTTTGCATGAACAGGGTCGTTTCATTCGAAAGTTGCAATGCAAATCCCCCTTTGAGCCACCGCCGCCGGAGGGAGCCAGAACCGTGCCATGAAGATCGAGAGCCCGAGGGCATGGCCGTCCGCCGTCTCATGGAGCTTGACATCGGCATTCCGGGAGCTTTATGCTCGCCGAAATCGTGGAAGACATTGGAAAGATAACCTTTAGGTTGATTGCAGCTCTGGCGAACGCGGCTCCCGTCCCGGTGAGGAACGGCGTCGCCGGGGTGTGCGCCCGAATCGACTGCCTTTTCTCTCGGGCAAAGAGAAGAAATGTCGCGGAGAATATCGCCTCGGCGGGCCTCCCCGCGACGCCCGGCAGGGTCTTCGGAATTTTCAGGCTTCACGCGACGAATCTCCTCGAGATGTTCGCGTCGAGCGTCTGGGAGAGCGATACCATTCTCGGATGGTGGGAGCTCGAAGGACGAGACGAGCTCGACCGGGCGCTCGCCGGAGGGAAGGGCGTCATTCTCGTCTCGGTGCATACGGGGAGCTGGGAGCTCGGGGCCCGCTGCCTGCAAGCGCTCGGCTACAGGCTCCACGTGGTCGCCGGAGTCCAGATGAACCGGCTCCTCACGGGCGCGGTCAGGGAGGCGAAAGAAAAGCGGGGCATCGCGGTGATCGGTCCGGACGATTCGTACCGGAAGCTTCTCAAGGCGCTCGCCTCGAACGGCGTCGTCATTCTGCTCGTCGACGGCAATATCTACACGGGAGGAGTGGATCTGCCGTTCTTCGGAAAGACGACGCGGCTGCCCGACGGCCCCGCGAGGCTTTCGCGGACCTCGGGGGCGCCCGTTCTCGGATGCTGTTGCAGACGCAGGGGAAATACGGAGCATACGCTGCACATCGAGCATATTATGAACGCCTGGGAGATCGAATCGCTCCCGGAGCGGGAGGCGCTCGCGAGAATATACGGGGCGGTCGAGCGTTTCATCGCTCGGAACGCGGATCAATGGTGCATGTTCAGGCGATTCGGGGAGCGTGAATCGTGAAGATCGGCATCGTAACGCAATCGTACTACCCGCGGCCCGGGGGCGTGACGGAGGTGGCCCATTTCTCCGCGAAAGAGCTCCGGAAGCTCGGCCACGACGTCACGATCGTAACGACGAGCTATACGGGATCGGAGCGTGAAGAGCCGGGCGTCATACGGATCGGGCGCAACGTGCTCGTCCCCGTGAACGGCGCCTGGGTCAATATGACGGTCGGCACGGGGCTCCGCGGCGAGCTCCGCCGCATCTTCGAGCGCGAGCGCTTCGACGTCGTGCACGCGCACTGCCCGCTCGTCCCGACACTCCCCCTCCTGTCGCTCGAGACCGCTCTTCCCCGGCAGAAAGTGGTCGGGACCTTTCACGCCGCTGCCGACAGCAATTTCTTCTACTGGTTTTTTCGCCGGTCTCTCGAGAAGAGAGCGCGCCGGCTCGACCGCCGCGTGGCCGTGTCGGAAGCGGCGCGGTCCTTCGTGAGCAAATACTTCCCCGGACACTACGAGATCGTCCCGAACGGGATAGACTGCGCCCGTTTCCGGCCCGGCATCGAGCCTCTCGCGCGATACCGGGACGGCCGCATCAACGTGCTCTTCGTCGGAAGAATGGATCCGCGCAAGGGAGTCCCCTATCTCTGCAAGGCGATGCCCACGATCGGGCGCGAGCTCGGCGGAAACGTGCGTTTCATGATCGTCGGCGAGAAGGGGCTTCGCGCCCGTCTCTGCCCGCGCCCGGCCGACCTTCGCGGCGCGAAGCTGGAATGGATCGGGCGCGTGTCCCCCGAAGAGCTGCCGCGCTACTACGCGACCGCCGACATATTCTGCTCCCCGGCGACGGGACGGGAGAGCTTCGGGATAGTGCTCCTCGAAGCGATGGCATCGGGCGTGGCGATCGCGGCGTCCGACATCCCCGGCTACCGCACGATCGTGAACCAGGGACGCGAAGGAATTCTCGTTCCGCCGCGGGACCCCGCGGAGCTTGCGCGGGCGATCGTCTCCCTCGCGCGCGACGGTTCCCTGCGGCGCGAGCTCGGAGAGGCCGGCCGGAGACAGGCGCTTCGCTATGACTGGCCGGTCGTCGCGCGCCGGCTCGAATCGGTGTATCGCGGCGTTCTCGACGGCCGCGAAGCCGGGAGCGATCCGGAAACGGCCTGCCTCACGCGAGCGTGCCCGTGAACGAAACGACGCGCAAAGAGCTTCCCGTCGTATTTTTCACGATGTTCTGGGCCGCCCAGGCCGTCTCCCTCTTCGGCGACCGGCTCAACAACTTCTCGATGATGGCGATCATCAACAACTTCTCCGACGATCCCTCGATGACCCTCTCGAAATTCTATCTCGCGATGACGCTGCCGCTCTTTCTCCTCGCGCCCTTCATCGGAACGCTCGTCGACCGGCTCGACAAGCGGTGGATCCTCGTCGTGACCGACCTCTGCAGGGGCGCGCTCGCGTGCACGATCCCCTTTCTCTTCACGCGGACGGGGGATTTCTTACCCGTCATGGTGATCGTCTTCCTCATCTCGACCGGCAACCTCTTTTTCATGCCCGCGAAGTCCGCGCTCATCCCGGAGCTCGTCTCCCGCGAGCAGCTCCTCCAGGTCAACTCGATTCTCTGGGCCGCCGGAATCGCCGGAGTCATCGGAGGCTTCCTCGGCGGCGGGATCATCTACGATTTCTTCTCGTGGTCCTCGTGCTTCTATCTCGACGGGGCGAGCTACTTCATCTCGGCTTCGCTCCTGCTCGGAATCGCCGTCCACGGAATGAGAAACCGTGCTCCCGGACCGAGGGAAAAGACGTACCACCCCGAGCTTCCGAAGGCGCTGCTCGAAGGGGTGCGCGCGATCCGCAACACGCCTCTCATGCTCCGGCCCCTGGGCGTCCAGAGCCTGCTCTATGTCGCGGGAGGAGGCTTTTCGGTGCTCGCGCTCCCGATGATCAAGCAGATCTCCCGCCCGGGAAGCTCGCTCCCGCTCAGCGCCGCGGGGCTCTCCCTCGGCGTCGGGATGGGTTTCGGCTCTCTCGTCTCGAGCCGCCTCAAACTCGGCACGAGATCGAAGGAACGCTTCGAGGCGGCGTTCTTCGCGCTTTTCGTTCCGGCGACGCTGGCGATCTCGCTCGGCCACGGCCTCGGGGCGATCGTCGCCGGGGCGTTTCTCGGCGGCGCGGCGGCCGCTCCTCTCCTCGTCATCGCGGAGTCGGAGCTCCAGAGGGACATCCAGGAATCGGTCCGCGGCCGGGTTTTCGCTTTTCGCGAGATCGTCACGAAGAGCTTCTTTATCTCGTCCTCCTTCCTCTTCTCCTGGCTCGCGGGATTCACGGGCAAAAGCGCGCTCCTCTTCATCCTTGGTCTTTTTCTTGCATGTGCAGGAATTCTTTGGATAACCATGATCGGGGGTTCAGGATGCAGATCACTGAAAAAATCTTGAGAGAAGTCTTCAACCGCCTGCTCAACACCGAGCCCAAAGACGAGGTAGTCAAGAAGCTCACGCTGGTAATCGACGGGATGATGGAGAAGTTCCAGGGCACCTTCGAGCTCGACACCGTGCAGAAACAGAACACGTTCCGCGCGATCGTCTGCAGCATGCTCGTGCACGGCTGGGGCGTCGGGATGCATCCGTTCAACCACCCCGACAAGAACCTCGACGGAGTTCCCATCGACGCGCGCGTGAGCAAGGACATCCTCATCCCGCTCGAGCACCTCAAGGCGCTCCGCTACGTCCAGAAGGACGAGCACGGCAGGGTGCGAAAGGTCCTCTTCGAGCCCGATCAGGACGAGCGCGTCCGCGGCCATATCGACAAGCTGCTCGACAAGATCGCACGCGAGAAATGGGGAGACGCCCAGAGCTAGGCGCTGCAGAAGGGATTGGTCTTTTCCATCTCGAGGAGGCGCCCGCCTTCCTTGAAGGCGACCCGGTCCATGAGCTCCCGCATGAGGTAGATCCCGCGGCCCGACGGCTTGACCAGATTCTCCCCCTGCTTCGGGTCCACCGTCTCATCCGGCTGAAAGCCTTCGCCCTCGTCCTCCACCTGGACGAAGAACCGGTGCGAGCTGACGTAGATGCGCACGTGGACCTTGCGATCCTCGCGATTCCTGTTTCCGTGCACGATCGCGTTCGAGAGGGCTTCGTCCATGACGAGCGGCAGGTTGACTTTGCTGTCCTCGGGGGGAAAGCCGAATTCGTCCGCAAGAAACGAGACGAGCCGGTTTACGCCGAGGATGCGGGAAAGCTTGCTCGGCATGAGGAAATCGAGTCGCGCCTGCCCCTCCCGGATGACGTCGGCGCTCCGCGGAAAGGGAATCTGATCGTGGCAGCGGCCGTTCAGCACCTGCTGCACGTCCCCCTTGCCGAACGGCGGCTGGATCACCGCGTTGACGCCGATGGCGAGGTACGTGAGGTAGTCCTTCTCGCTGCATTCCCTCGCGACGACGTAGAGCGGCGCCTCGAGGCGCGCGAGGCGCACGAGCCGTGCCTTTTTGGAATCGAATTTTCTCCTGGGAAGAAAGATGAGCAGATTCGGGCGCTCGTCGGGATCGGCCTTGACGCCCTTCAGAAACCGCGCGAAGGTATCGTATTCCTTGATGGAAACGCCGTCGGGCAGCTTCGCCCCGGCGAAGAACTCGTCGCGCAGCTGGGGCTGCAGATTCAGGATATCGAGAGAGATTCCTTCCACGCTCACGCTCAGAAAACCTTCTGCCCGTCGGCCAGAATCTCGTTCAACGCCTCGCGAAAATAATCGGTCGACTCGACCACGTGGGGACCGATCTTCTCTTTGTAAGCCTCCCACGCTTTCTTGATCTCGGGACCGAGGACCGTCATGAGCTCGCCGCTGGCGAGCCCTTTGTCCCTCTTGTCCTTGTTGTAGACGAGAATATCACTGACGAAGACGCGCGCCAATCTCTTTGATCGCTCTTTTTTCTTGCGCGCCTCGGGATCCTCGACGATCCTCTCCGCCGCGGCCACGGGCTTTTCCTCGATGACGGTCTCTTCTTCCATCTGCGGGGACATGCGCCCGGCGAGAGCGGAGAGAGAGCGTTCGAGCGAATCCCATTCGCCCTTCTGCGACTCGACGACCGGCGCCTCGTCCGTGAAGGTCCCCGAGGAGATCTCGAACAACGACTTGTCGACGGCCGGCTGGAGCCGCCAGACGAACCGGCACTTCGGACACCGTACGCGGATACCCTTCGCGGGCACCTTCTCGTCCGCGAGAAGATATTTTGTGTCGCATCCATCGCATGTGACGATCATCTTCTGAGCCTCCGGATGAATTTTCCTGCCGGGTCCGCCTCTAGAGCTCCAGCTCCCTGGAGATGCCGCGCATCGCCTCGATCGAAACGGAGAAGAACTCGTGCAAATCGAGACCCAGCTCGCTACAACCTGCAATCGCCTCGCGGTTTGCGCCCGCCGCGAAACGCTTTTCCTTGAATCGTTTTCCCACGAAGCCCGGGTCGATACCCGCGACGCTCTTCGAAGGATGCATCAGTGCTGATGCAACTATTAAGCCAGTTACCGGATCGATGCAGCATATCGCCTTGTCCATGAGGGAGTTGCGCGCCCGGTGCCCCGCATGGGCGAGGATCGCGTCTTTCGCCTCCGCGGGAACGTCCAGACCCTCGAGCATCTCGACCGTGAGACGCCCGTGGCGCTCGGGCGCATCCGCCGTCCGCTCGTAGTCGAGGTCGTGGAGTAGCCCGGCGAGCCCCCAGATATCCTCGCTCTCGCCGAATCGCGCGGCCATCGCGCGCATGATCGCCTCGACAGCGAGGGTGTGCTTGACGAGATTCTTTTTCGATAGATTGGCGTTCACGAGATCGAGCGCTTCCTGTCTCGAAAGCATCGGTTGCCTCCTTCGACGCGGCCGCGGCGGACGCGGCGCTTCTTCGCGGCGCCTCAGCCGATCTCGGCCAGCTCCATTTTCGGTTTGTACGACTCCCGGAAATACGCCGCGAGAGCCCTGTTCTCGAAATGCGAGAGCCCGGGATCGCGCTCGAGCAGACGTTCGCTCTCGTTCCACGACAGCTCGACGAGCTCGCGGTCGCTCAGCGGATTGATGAGCTTGAACTGCGGGTAGCCCGACTGCCGGTGGCCCCAGATCTCGCCGGGCCCGCGGAGCCTGAGATCCTCCTCGGCGACCTTGAATCCGTCGTCGTTCGAGGCGAAGAACGAAAGACGCGCGCGGGCGGTCTCGCCGACCTCGCCGCTCAGGAGCAGGTAGCATGCGCCCTCGTTTCCGCCGCGGCCGACCCTCCCGCGGAGCTGATGGAGCTGCGCGAGACCGAACCGCTCCGGATTGTTCACGATGAGGATCGAGGCGTTCGGAATGTCGACGCCGACCTCGATGACGGTCGTCGTCACGAGGCCGAGTATCTCGCCTCGCCTGAAGAGCCCGATCGCCTTCCCCTTCTCCTCGAAGCTCATGCGCCCGTGGAGGAGGCCGAGCGGGAAGTCGGCGAACTCCTCCCGCTGCAGCCGCTCGAACTCCTCCGTCGCCGCGAGAAAATCGCTCCCCTCGCTCTCCTCGACGAGCGGGTAGAGGATGAACGCCTGGCGTCCCGCCCTGAACGCGCCGCGCAGCTCCTCGTAGATCCGCTCGCGGCCTTCGGCGGAGACGATCCCCGTCCGCACGATCCGCCTCCCGCCGGGAAGCTCGTCGATGATCGAGAGGTCGAGATCGCCGTAGACCGTCTGCGCGAGACTCCGCGGTATCGGGGTCGCGGTCATGACGAGAAAATGAGGGAGCAGGTCCCCCTGCCCGAACTTCGCCCGCTGCTTCACGCCGAAGCGGTGCTGCTCGTCGATGACGGCGAGCCCGAGCTGCTTGAAGGAAATGCCTTCCTGGATGAGCGCGTGCGTCCCGATCACGAGGTCGATCTCTCCGGCGTTCACCTGCTCGTGGATGCGCTTCTTGTCCGCCTTCGGCGTCGAGCCGATGAGAAGCTCCATGCGGATCCCGAGCCCCTCGCACAGCTCGCGCGAGCGCTCGTGATGCTGGAGCGCGAGTATCTCCGTGGGCGCCATGAAGGCCGCCTGGTAGCCCTTGCCGAGGGCGAGCATCGTCGCGGCGAGGGCGACCACCGTCTTCCCCGAGCCGACCTCCCCCTGGAGGAGCCTGTTGAGCCCCCCCTTCTCGACGTCGGCGCGGATCTCGTCGAGCACGCGCCTCTGCGCCCCGGTGAGCTCGAACGGGAGCCCCGCGAGGAAACGATCGAGGAGCGGATGAGGCGCGGCCACCGGCGGCCGCTGCTTCTTGCGCGTGAGGTTCTTCCGCCTCTCCTTGATGAGGAGGTGCAGGAAGAAGACCTCCTCGATCTTGAATCGACGGCGGGCGCGCTCGAGCGTCTCGTAGCTGTCCGGGTAATGAACCTGGCGATACGCCTCCTCCCGCTCGGGCACGTCGAATCTTCGCAGCAGGCCGTCCGGAAGAATCTCGCGGATCTGTCCGGCGCATTTCTCGAACGCCGCCATCACGATCTTCCGCATCATGCGCTGGGAAATGCCCGCGGTGAGCGGGTAGACGGGGACGATTCTCCCCGCGTGGAGAAGCGATTCGGTGAGCTCTCCCCCGATGATCTCGTACTCTGGAGAGACGATCTGGCGCCGGTCCCGGTACAGGGCGAGCTCGCCGCTCACGACGACGCGTTCTCCCTGCTTGAAATATTTCTCGAGGTACGGCTGATTGAAGAACACGAGGTTCACGACGCCCGTCTCGTCGCCGACCGCGACGGTGAAGATCTTCTGGCCGCGGCGGGCCCTTCGCATCGAGATCGCGAGAATGGTGGCGATGAATGTGGCGTTCGAGCCTATGGGCAATTTCCCGACCGGGACGAGATCGCGCCGGTCGTAGTAGGCGCGGGGAAAATGCGATATGAGGTCTTCGACGGTCGTGATGCCGAGGCGCTCGAGGAGCACCTGCCGGGCGGGGCCCACCCCTTTGATGAATTGGCTGCTCTCCTCGAGCAGCCCCGTCCGCCTCTGTCGGTTCTCCATATTTAGCTTGCCAAACCCTTCACTTTCATATACATTAATCGAGCTTTTCGGTTATCAGGAGGATACCAGATGTCGAAAGTTTGTGCCATATGCGGGAAAAAGCCGGGCGTCGGGAACACCGTCAGTCACGCCCATAACCTGACCAAGCGCCGGTGGCTTCCAAATCTTCAGAAGATACGCGTCGAGATCGACGGAACCGCGCAGAGAGCGTACGTTTGCACGCGCTGCATCAAGGGCGGCGTCAAGAAGGTCTAGAGCCCGCTCTCTCACGGAGCCCCCCCGGGGCCGCCCCGCTCCATCGCCTCGAAGCGTTTGAAGAGTGTTCCTCGACGCACGGGACCCGAGATCGCCTCCCAAGGGAATGCAGTCTCGGGCCCCTTCTTTTCGTGCGGAAAATCCGCGTTCACGCCGGCCTCGGCGAGCGCGCGCTTCCACGACAATCCGCCTTCTATATGATGCGCGATCGCGCGGCCCACGCGCTCGTCCCCCGTCGAGAAGAGCGCCTGCCTGAGAGCGGAGCGCGCCGATTTAATCCGCACGCGGAGCCCGAGCCGCCGCAGCATCTTCTCGACGGCGCGCTGGCGCTCGGCGATCGCTCGCTCTTCCGGCATCGCCCAGAACTGGAGAGGCGTCCAGGGCTTCGGGACGAGCGGATTCGCGTGAACGGAGAATCCGCGGCCGCCGATCGCTTTCCTGAAGCGCTCCAGGAAAACTTCCGTCTCGGCGAGAGCGGCGGCGTCATCCCCCGGACAGCCGATGAGAAGATACAGGGTGAAATGCGAAACACCGGCCGCGCGGAGCTTCGCCGCGGCATCGAAATAGACCTCGTCCGGCACGCGCTTCCCGAGGGCGAAACGCACGCGCTCGCTTCCCGACTCGGGCGCGAGGCTCACGCTCGCCGTGCCGATGCTTCCCACGAGCGCCGCTTTCTCGTCGTCGAGATCCTCCGCCCGTAGCGAGCTGAACGACACGTTCAAGCCCTTCGAAGCGAGCAGCTTCACGATCGATACGAAGTCGGGATTCGCGGCGACTGCCGTGCTCACAAGCCCGATCTTCTTCACCGCGGGGTGGAGATTCTCGACGAGCTCCTCGAATGCGGGAAGCGGCATAAATCGGAACGGCCGGTAGATCGACGTCGCAAGGCAGAACGCGCAGACGCCGGGGCAACCTCGGCCCGACTCGACGAGCATCGTATCGGGGAAGACGCTCTCCGGAGTGATGATGACGGACCTCGGGAAATGCGAAGGCGAAACGGGCTCCCTGAAGCTCACCCCCGCCCGGGAGAATCCGGGCACGAGCATCCCGGGGATTCTCGCGAGGGCTTGGAGGAGCGTGCCCGGCTCGGCGGGGCTCCGACGCTCTGCTTCACCCTTCCCCATCTCTTCGAGCTCGCGAACGATCTCCCCGAGCGTCTCTTCCCCCTCGCCGAGGGCCATCGCATCGACGATGTCGACGAGGGGCATCGGATTCGCGCTCACCGCGGGGCCGCCGGCGATGACGAGGGGCCGTCCGGCGCGCTTCTCCCGCAGGGCAGGCACTCCCGCCTCGTGGAGCATCCGCACCACGTTGATGAAATCCTCTTCGTAGGAGATCGAGAAAAGGATCGCCGCCATTGAGGAAATGCTCGATCCGGTTTCAAGCGTTACCGGAGATGTATCGGCAAATACTCTATCGACAAGCAAATTAGCAGACTCCCGCAGACCCCCATAGAGAAAGTGAAACCCGAGATTCGCTATGCCGGTGCGATAGGGAGCCGGATATGCCGCGACAACCCGCATCGATCCCCGCTCCGGTCTTGGGAACCTCTCCAAGAATGTCTCTTGTTGCACGGCTGAGTTCATGGCCTTTGACAGACTCTCTTGAACAGATTCGCTGGGGGGTTTCAGTCCCCCCGAGGCAGGTCAGACAACTCAAATACTGTTTCGCCCCGGAGCTGAGATACGCTGAGAACTATTGGAACCTGGGATTTACGATATTGGTAAACTTGGATCCAAATTGATATGAAATTCCAACAGAGGCGGCATATGAGTATAGCGTGGCCAGTTGCTGACGTTTGAGTAGAATATCTTCTTCTGATGCCCCTCTTCGTTGAAGCTCGATTTGATTGTGAATGGCTGAATACGATCCGCTGAAGTTGGCTGAGAGGCCATTTGAGATTCGCAGAGAAACGGTCGATCTTAATGTCAATTTGTTCAGACCGAAATCGTGCAAGTAGCTTTCCCCTATCAAGTCACTCCCTATTGTTCCCCAGTTCTCTTTGACATCGAGGTTTATAGATAATACCTGTTGATAGAGATGCTCTTCAGTCACGAAGTAGATCGTTTCTTCCTTGTATCTATTGAACAAGTATCCGATCCTGTACATCACTCTGAAATCTCGGTGCGTCGATTGAGAGTAGGGAAAGATATCGTATTCCACAGCCGGCTCGAGGGATGCTGACATATCAATATTGTAATAGACCGAACTTGAAAGCTCACCATATGCGCCAACCGACCAATGATCGCCCAAGCTTTTCACGGCTAGCCCCTTGAAACCATTCTGTCTTGAAATACTCGTCACCTTCCTCTGCCCGATATTGTATTCATTTCTGCGATCATTAGTGAAAATGATGAGAGAGACCTTATATGCAGAAGTAACACGATCAGCGGTGATGCCCCCGTCATATTCTATTTGGGTGCTCGAATTCTGCCCCGACGTGTTGAAGCTCGCATCTATTCCAAAGACCCAATAATTCCATCTATCCCTCGCCTCCGTGGGCACGGACCTGTGCTGATACGTTATCCGAATTCCCTTTGCTTGGAGAGTCCGGGAGACATAGCGGATCAATCCGAGCTTCAATACCCGGACTATTTCGGATCGGGTAGCCTGCTCGGTGTCCTGGTCTCTCGTAATGCATGTGAGGGTGTCATTGACACCGGAGAATTCCTCAAGCCCAGTGAAGGTGATAGTATACTCCGTTGCGCTTCCCCCCGTCCCCTGCCTCGTCATGAGGATATGGACTTGAGATTGTTCTCTATCGCGAACGTAGTTCACATAGGGAATCTGCTCTTTTATATAATCTTGATAACTGGACACATCCAGGAACACCCGTAGTCCTTCCGCTGGCGACTGGCCATTATCCTGTTTTATAACCTCTGAATAAGCCGCGCGATTGATTAGTGTGCAACTGATTGCCATAAATAGGCTTATGCGCATCACCCACTTGCCTTTATTCGACATTGCGGTACCTCCCTCGCATTCTCCAGTGATGAGCCAATCCGATGCGACATTTGCCTGCATGGCAAAAATCTAGGACATACAACACGCATCCCACCCCCGCAACTCGCCACCGACTGCGCTCTATATGCAAGCCTGGTGTCTCCATTCTGGATCAGTCCCGGATCTAAAGATGCGGCGAATCAACATTCATGCGCTTCCTACTCAGTTTGTACTTTACAATATCGACGGGGCATTCCGCCAGTATTTTTCGGACACTCTCGGCATTCCCTCGAGGCCACTAATCTACTCATAGTTCGCGCATATAACGTAATGGCCGTTTGGGGTCGCACCGCTATTAGTGTGCGGGGACCGGCTTATGAAGAGTTAGGACAAAGAGGATCAAAGAAGAAAGTTCAATGTCTTGGGATCGGGCTCATCAATATTTATTGCTTGACGAGTTTACAGTCCTCGGCTAGCCTTGTCTTGTAAGTGGCTCTCGATGCTTTGATGGGGACGCAGGACACCATGTTTCAGTGATGAAATCTCAGACAGCCCCGTGGAAATCCGCAAATAGCCCTCAGCATGGGAAGTTCCGACCTTGCCAGAAACCCTGAGTTGCATGCTCAGGTTAACCAGGAGGTGAGAGGAATGAAGGGGACTCATGGGAAAATGCGGATAGTCGCTGTCGTTTTCTTTGGTTTCGTCCTTTGGGCGCTGATTGCGACTATTGCTCATCGCGAGGCGGCAACCGCCAATAATCTGGCTCTTCGTAGTGGTGACTGCTGGGTTATCGATGTAGAGCTTTGTGATGGCTGCGGGGCCTGTTTGGAAATCTGTTCGGGGGATTGTATTCGCTATAATGCAAGCGAAACCCATGTTCAATTCTCTACCCCTAATGATTGCGGCCAGACCGACGGACCATACAGACTTTATGATGTGACGGACGACTGCATCGCTGATGCGGCGGCAGCTTGTGCAGCGAGTGCTATTATGCCGTGTCCGTAGTAGACTATCCAAAGGGGACCCAAGGTGGCTCAAATGCAACAATGAGCCGTGAATGAGCTCGGGGGCGGCTATCTGTAACGCAGAGCACCAATCCGTGGGGGAAGCATAGGCTTAAGATTTGGATCTTATTAAATCTAAACTAGTGATGGCGCCGTTCTTAAGTCTGTGCATTTACCGGCGCCATTTTATGGCCATGCAGCCGTTCATTCCTGATTCACAGATCTTGCCGTAGATAATCAATGCGCATCTACCTTCTTCAGGGCTTGCTCTTGGGTCTAACGATGGGGACAACGTGCCTTGTAACGTGCGGCCCAATCTATGGACCCTTTCTGATGCAGCGCCAGAGAGGAACGCGACGAATTTTACTGGCGCTTATGGAGCTCTGTGCCGGTCGATTCGTGGCGTACGCAATATTCGGTGCTCTCGCTGGGCTGATCGGCACAAAAGCAACCCTGCTTCATAGGCCCATCTTCACTTTTATTGCATATTCGCTGGCAGCCGCGTTTCTAGTAGCTTCGGCGCTAGCCAGCAATCAGTTCGAAAAAGGCTGTATTTCCCGGAGTTGGGCAAGATACATCACCCGCCCCTTCATATTGGGCGCCATCACGGGTATTAATCTCTGCCCATCATTTCTCGTCGCCACGACAAAGGCCGTCCTGCTTGGAGGAATATGGGCTGGCATGTTCTTCTTTATGTTCTTTTTCGTAGGAACAAGCTTCTACATACTTCCTCTCTGTGTTTTCGGAATACTGGCGGGGAATAGGATCTTGCGCACAATATCTAGAGTCGCGTCTGTCGCAGTGGCAATATGGCTAGCCACTTCTGCGGTCTCGACCCTTAGGAGATTCTGACGCCTCGAGATAGCCCAAGGGTCTTAGCGGGGCCCGGCGGGATGGAGCGGCTTCTCTTGGGAGCAATTGACGTTCCTAAGGAAGGCAGGAGCCATCTCGCTAATAGCGAGCACGATGCGCACTCCCGCCTCAGCGTGCCTCGAAGTCGAGGGGACCGCGCCCGAAGAGATTGCGCGCGAGAACGTTCTCGGGATCGTGCTCGATGAGCTTCTTGAGAAGCGCCTCGGCCTCCGCCTCGCGCCCCTCGTTCCGTAGCGTCAGGGCGAGCGAAAGATTCGCCTCGCTGTACTCGGAGTTCACGCCGAGGCTCTTCCGGTAGAAACGCTCCGCGGCTTCGAGATCCCCGCGATAGAACTTGATATCGCCGAGGATCTTGAAGAGATCGGCGAAATCGGTCTGAGGCGGATCGAGAATCCTCTCCGCGCCCTCGTAGTCCCCCTTGGCTATCATGAGGTGGGCGAGCTTCTCCTTCGCGCGCAGGAAACGGGGATTGATCTCGAGCGCGTGCCTGAAGAACCGCTCCGCGTCGGCGAGCTTCTCCATGCGCAGGTAGCATTCGCCGAGGAAATAGAGCACGTCGGCGCTCTCCCCGCCCGCGTCGAGGATGTCCTTGAGAACGATCATCGCCTCCTCGAGATTCCCCTCGCGCAGATGCACGAGGGCGAAGCTGAGGTCCACGGCGCCCCTTCTCTCTTCATGCTTCGAGGCGTCGGAGAGATACTCGATGGCGCGCTTCCGGTCGCCGAGCGCATAGAGAAGAAGCCCGTAGTAATAGCGAGCCTTCGAATACGCGGGCGAGAGGGTGAGCGATTTCTCGAGGGCGTTTCGCGCCCTGTCGAGCTCGCCGAGATAGAAGTAGGTCGCCCCGAGGTAGCACTGCAGATCGGCGTAATCGGGCTTGATCGTCGCGGCCTTTTCGAAATGCGCGATCGCCTCGCGGTAGAGCTTCTGGTCGAGGTTCGTGATGCCGAGGTAGAAATACGCCTCCACGTAGCCGGGATTGATCGAGATCGCCCTTTCGAGCTCGCGTTTCGCGTCGGCGTGATCACCTTCGCGAAGATAGGAAAGCGCGAGCTTGAACCGGAGATCCGCGTAATCGGGATGGGCTTCCAGCGCCGACGAAAAGGCCCGTACGGCCGTTTCGTAATTGCCCGTATTGTACGCCTCGATCCCTTCCTTGACGGCGTCGTCGAACTCGGAATCGGTCCGCATCATCTGTTTGAGGGAAGCGAGCGGCGGAATGCTCGTCTCGCGGCCCGCGAGGTGCTCGCTCAGGAACTTGCTGATCGGATTCGGGCTCTCCGCGCCGATCGCGAGGGCCCGCTTGAACACGTCGTCGGCCTCTTCCTTCTCCCCCTTCTCGTGGAGAACGATGCCGAGGTAGCAGACGGCCTCGAAGTAGCTCGGATTGAGATCGATCGCCGTGCGGAGGCTCGCGATCGATTCGTCGAGAGCCCCGAGCCGGTGATGAATGACGCCCATCCGGTAGAACACGTCCGGATAGGTCGGATTCTCCTCCACCGCTTTCTGGAAATGGACGAGCGCGTCGTTCGGGTCGCCGGCGAGGTATTTCGCGGTTCCGATGTGGGCGTGCGACTCCGCTGCGTAAAACATCCCGAGAGCGTAGAACGGGTCGGCCTTGCCCGCCTTGGGAATCGCCTTCTCAAGCTCGGCGACGGCGAGCTCGTACTTGCCCTCGTTGTAGAGCTTGATCCCTCGCTCGTACTCCGGGTTCTTGTTGATGCCGAATATTTTTCCCCAGAGGGACACTCACCACTCCCCGAATCAATCCAGCTGCTTGCGCAGGAACGTCGGGATATCGAGATTGGGCTCGTGATAGCTCCCGAAGTTCACCGCGTTCAAACTGACCCCCGTACGGGCGAGATTGTCTATCTCGATCGGCGTGGGAGCATCCTCGAGATCCCTGATGTCGATGATCTCGGGGGCTCTCGGCTCGGCGACGATCTCCCGCTCCCGGACCGGCATGATCTCGCGTTCGCGAGGCTCGAAGCCGGTGGCGATGACGGTGACCTGGATCTCTTCCGTCGCGCCCTTGTTCACCACGGCGCCGAAGATCACGTTCGCGTCCTCCCCCGCCTCCTGGCTGATGACCGAGGTCGCCAGGGAGATCTCGTGGAGCGTCATCGTGTCGCCGCCGGTGATGTTGACGAGCACGCCCTTCGCGCCCTTGATCGACACGTCGTCGAGGAGCGGGCTCAGGATCGCCATTTGAGCCGCTTCGACCGCCCTGTTCTCCCCCTTCGCCCTCCCCGTTCCCATGAGGGCGTCGCCCATGCCGGCCATGATAGAGCGAACGTCCGCAAAGTCAAGATTTATGAGACCCGGGGTGAGAATAAGGTCGGAAATCCCCTTCGTCGCGTGCAGGAGCACGTCGTCGGCCATCGAGAAGGCCTCGGTGAGCGGCGTGTCCTTCCCCACGATCGAGAGGAGCTTGTCGTTCTGGATGATGATGAGGGTGTCGACCTCCTCCTTGAGGGCCACGATCCCCTCGAGCGCCTGACGGTGGCGGCGCTTCCCCTCGAAGGTGAAGGGACGCGTGACGATGCCCACGGTGAGGGCTCCCTGCTCGCGCGCCATGCGCGCGACGAGGGGTGCCGCGCCCGTACCCGTGCCGCCCCCCATGCCGGCCGTCACGAACACCATATCGGCGCCCGCGAGCGTCTCGGCGACGAGATCGGCGTCCTCTTCCGCCGCGCGGCGCCCGACCTCGGGATTCCCGCCCGAGCCGAGCCCCTTCGTCGAGTGGTTGCCGATCTGGATGCGCTTGTGCGCCTTCGAGAGCTCGAGAACCTGGACGTCGGTGTTGACCGCGACGAACTCCACGCCCATGAGCCCCGCTTCGATCATCCGGTTCACGGCGTTTCCGCCGGCCCCGCCGACGCCGATCACCTTGAGCCGCGCCAGCTCGTCGAAATCGTCGAATTCAAACCGCATGTGCTCCCCCTTCCGTTTCATTCTAGTACAAACTCGCGATTCTTCTCAACCTGTGTATCATCCCTTTGACCCTGTCGAACGTCCCGTCGCCGCCCCGCGCCGCTATCCGGTCCCGGCCGTGGAGCAGGAGCCCGATGCCGGTCGTCCACTCGGCCGAGTCGACGAGCTCGGAGAGGCCCATGAGGTTCGACGGCTTGCCCGTGCGGACATGCAGATCGAAGACCTCCTCGGCGACGCCGTCCATTCCGCGAAGCCTCGAGCCGCCTCCGGTGAGGACGATGCCGGCCCCGAGGATGCGATAGAACGGATCGTTCGCCACCGCCTTCTTCACCATCGTGAATATCTCCTCGGTCCGCGGCTCGATGATCGCTGCGAGTATCTGCGTGCGAACCTCGCGCGCGTCGCGTTCCCCGATCCCGGGGACCATAATCGTTTCCTCGTCGTTCGCGAGCGACGCCAGCGCCACGCCGTGGGCGATCTTGAGATTCTCCGCGACCGCGCCGTTCGTCCGGAGCCCCACGGCGAGATCGTTGGTCACGTTGACCCCGCCCGCTCCGATGACGCCGCTCGCGCGGACCGTGCCGCCGTGATACAGGGCGTAGTTCGTGACGCCGCCCCCCACGTCGACGAGGAGACATCCGAGGTTCATCTCGTCCTTCGTGAGAACGGCGCGCGCAGCCGCGAACGGGTCGAAGACCATATCAACGATTTCGAGGCCGACCTTCTTCGACACCTTGAGCATATTCTCGAGCGACATGCCGAGCGCCGTCACGATATGCACGTCGGCCTCGAGCCGCATGCCGGACATGCCGACGGGATCGCGAATCCCCGCCTGGTTGTCGACGACGAAATCCTGAGGCATCGAATGAACGATCTCCCTGTCGAAGGGGAGCGTGATGCTTCGCGCGGCCTCGGTGACCTTCTCCACGTCGCCCTCGGTGACCTCGCGGCGCGCGGTCGGGATCGCGATCACGCCCCGGCTGTTGAAGCTCCGTATGTGCGGGCCCGAAACCGCCGCGCACACGCCCCGGATCTCGACACCCGCCATCCGTTCCGCCTGCGTCACCGCCGCGCGGACGCTGTCGGCGGCCTCGTCCATGTTGACGACGACCCCCTTGGCGATCCCTTCCGCGCGCGCTGACCCGGCGCCGACGATGCGCGTCTCTCCCTCGGACGTGAACTCGCCGATGAGAACCGCCACCTTCGTCGTGCCTACATCGAGACCTACTACGAAATCGGAGGACATATTTCTGGTCTCACCCCGCTTCCATTCTTTCAGCGTACAACTACCTGACGGTCGAATCGCAGATCGATGACCGACGGAATTCGCTCCGGGTCGTTCATGATGCCGAGCACCGTTTTCAGCTTGCGGACCCTGCTCGCGT
>CAVVEY010000022.1:0-167062 GCA_963747385.1 uncultured bacterium
TACAGCGAGGTCTGGCTCAACGGCGACAACGATTGGATCTACACGCATCTGCACATGATGGCGGACCGCATGGTCATCCTCGCCGACCGCTTCCCCGACGCGGACGGCGTCACGAGGCAGCGCGCTCAACCAGGCGGCGCGGGAGCTCCTCCTCGCGCAGGGCAGCGACTGGGCGTTCATCATGAAGACGGGAACGATGGTCGAGTACGCGCACAAGCGGACGAAGGACCACGTCGCGCGTTTCGACCGTCTCTACCACGACATCATGAACGCGCACGTCAACGATCAGTGGCTCAAGGAGGTCGAGCACCGGGACAACATCTTCCCCGACGTCGATTACCGCATCTACAGGGGGTAGGGCTTTCTCGATGGAGAATTCCGCACGACCCAGGCACCTCATCATACACGGGCACTTCTACCAGCCGCCGCGCGAGAACCCCTGGACCGAGACGATCGAGCGCCAGGAGAGCGCCGCGCCCTACCATGACTGGAACGATCGCATCGCGAACGAATGCTACCTGCCGAACTCCCTCTCGCGGCGCCTCGACGAATACGGCCGGATACACGAGACTCGTCAACAACTACGAATGGATCAGCTTCGACTTCGGGCCGACCCTGATCTCCTGGCTCGAGGACAACGTCCCCGAGACGTACGCGCGGATTCTCGAGGCCGACCGCTCGAGCGCGAAGCGCCTGAACGGGCACGGAAACGCGATCGCGCAGTGCTACAACCACGCGATCATGCCGCTCGCTTCGCGGCGCGACCAGGAGACGCAGATTCGCTGGGGCGTCCGCGACTTCGAGCGGCGATTCGGCCGGCCGAGCGAAGGGATCTGGCTGCCCGAGACGGCGATCGACGCCGCCGTGCTCGAGATGCTCGTCGAATTCGGGTTTCGTTTCATCATACTCTCGCCGCACCAGGCGCTCCGCACGCGCTCTCTCGACGACGGATCGCACTGGAAGGACGTTTCCAAAGGAACGATTCCCGCGGGATTCCCCTATCGCTGCTTCGCGCCCGGCGCCAGGGGGAAGCGCGATTCGAGACGGTTCATCGACGTCTTCTTCTACGACGCGCCCCTCTCGACCGACGTCAGCTTCAACCACCTGCTCCGGAACGGAGACGGCCTCGCCGACGCGATCGCGCTCGCGTACCAGCGCGGCGGGGACGACCTCGTCGTCGTCGCGACGGACGGGGAGGTGTACGGCCATCACGAGCCGTTCGCCGACATGGCGCTCTCCTATCTCGTCGAATCCGCCGCGCCGCGGCGCGACCTCGCGATGACGAATTTCGGCGCCTATCTCGACGCGCACGAGCCGCGGTTCGAGGTCGAGCTCAAGCCGGGCCCGAACGGCGAGGGCACGGCGTGGTCGTGCGGCCACGGCGTCGGCCGCTGGAAAGAGGACTGCGGCGACAGCGCGGGCGGTCAATCGACATGGAATCAGAAGTGGCGCGCGCCTCTGCGCGCGGGGCTCAACAACCTCAGGGACGCGCTCGCCGCCCGGTACGAAAAGGAAGCGTCGAAGCTCCTCGCCGACCCGTGGAAGGCGCGGGACGAATACATCGGCGTCGTCGAGAATCGCAGCCGCGACGCGGCCGCGGCCTTCGTCGCCGCTCATGCGGCGGCGCCGCTCTCGCTCTCCGAAAGCGCGCGGGCCCTCTCGCTCCTCGAGTCGCAGCGGAACGCCCAGCTTATGTTCACCTCGTGCGGGTGGTTCTTCAGCGACATCTCGGGGATCGAGACCGTGCAAATCATGCAGTACGCCGCGCGCGCCATCGAGCTCGCGGGAACGGAGCATTGGCTCTCGCTCGAGAAGAAGCTTCTCGGCGACCTCAAAGGCGCGGTGAGCAACGTCGCCGGGAAAGGCACCGGCGCGAGCGTCTATAACAGCAGCGTGAAGGCGTCGATCCTCGGTCGCCCCTGCTTCGTCGCGCTCTACGCGATCACGGCTCACCTCTCGGAGCAGAAACAAATCGCGGAGATCTACGGAAATCCGGTGCGGCCACTCGACGAGATCGTGCGGCACATCGTCGCTCCCGGCGTGGAGGATCACGTGAGGATCGGCTCTCTCGAGATCGTCTCGCGCTACACGCTCGAGACCGCGGTGTACGAGTATCTCCTCTACGTCGAGGACGAGGCCACCTTCGTCTGCTACGTCCGCGAGCGCCGGAGCGAGGCGGAGCACCGCGCGATGGTGGAGCGCCTCGCGAAGCTCGCCGAGGCGGGACTCGTCCCCGAGATACGCCCGGCGGCCTCCGAGTACTTCGGCGCGCGGCGGTTCACGATCCGCGACTTTCTCCCCGAGGACCGCGAGAAGATTCTCCGGCGCTTCGCCGCGAAACGGCTCGAAGTCATCGAGGCTCGCTTCGGCGAGATTTTCGCCGAGAGCAAGCACCTCCTGATCCTTCTCAAGGAAGCGAACATTCCCGTGCCCCAGAACCTGCTGCTGCCCGTCCAGACCCATCTCACGAAAAAGCTCGTGCACGAGGTCGAACGCTGGGAGCGCTCGCTCAATCCCGCGGGCCTCAAGGGCATCAGGAGCATCGTTACCGAGGCGGCCGTATTCGGCGTGCCGCTGGACAAATCTCCGGCGGCCGCGTCCTTCAGCGAGCTTCTCCTCGAGAAGATCCGGGTCCTCTCGGGCGAGCTCGACCCGGAGGCCGCCTTCGCTCTCGAGCAGTTCGTGAACCTCGCCGACGAGATGGGCATCCGGACGAATTTCCGCGATATCCAGAGCCGGATCTACGAGATACTCGAGACGAAGATCCCGCCGCTCCTCGACGAGCTCGCCGCCGTACAGAGCGGGCGCGAAGGGACGAAGCTCGCGATTTCCTCGTTCCTGAGCCTCGCGCGAAGGTTCAACTTCAACACGGACCCCTTGGATAAAAGGCTCGGAGCCCTATGAGCCGCAGCGAAGTCGAAAGGCGGATCCGCCGGCTTCGCGAGGAAATCGCGCGGCACGACCATCGCTATTACGTCCTCGACGGGCCGGAGATCTCGGACGCGGCGTACGACCGGCTCCGCAAGGATCTCGAAGAGCTCGAGGGGGAATTCCCCGATCTCGTCACGAGCGACTCTCCCACGCAGCGCGTCGGGGCCGCGCCCCGCGACGACCTCCCGAACGTCCGCCACGTGAAGCCGATGTTGAGCCTCGAATCGGTCATGAACGTCGCCGACGCGCGCGAGTTCGATAAACGCATGAAGAAGGGACTGGGCTCGGACGACGCGACGTACACGGTGGAACCCAAGTTCGACGGGCTCTCGGTCGAGCTCATCTACGAAGACGGCGTTCTCGCGCGCGGCGCCACGCGCGGCGACGGAACCGTGGGCGAGGACGTCACGCCGAATATCCGCACGATCCGGACGGTGCCGCTCCGGCTCCGCGGCGGCAAAGCCCCCCGGCTCGTCGCGATCCGCGGCGAGGCGATCATGCCGCTCGACGCCTTTCGCGATCTCAACCGCTGGATGACGGAACGGGAGTTCCCCGCCTTCGCCAATCCGCGGAACGCGGCGGCCGGATCGCTCAGGCAGCTCGACTCGCGCGTCACGGCCCAGCGACCCCTCGCGTTCTTCGCGTACGAGATCATGTCGATCGAAGGCGCCGAACCCCCCGACACGCATACGCACGAGCTCGAGATCCTCTCGGGCTGGGGCCTCCGTATCGATCCGCACAGGAAGATCTGCCGATCGATCGAGGAGGCCATCGCGTTCCACGGTTCCCTCGCCGCCTCCCGCGACGAGCTCCCCTTCGAGATCGACGGCGTCGTGATCCAGATCGATTCGAAGGTCGACCGCGAGATCCTCGGGCTCCGAACCCGCTCGCCGCGCTGGGCGATCGCGCTCAAGTTCGAGCCGCGCAAGGAAGTGACGATCGTCGAGGATATCGTCGTCCAGGTCGGCCGCACGGGCAAGCTCACGCCGGTGGCGCTGCTCCGCCCGGTCGACGTGAGCGGCGTCACGGTGAGCCGCGCCACGCTGCACAACGCCGGCGAGGTCGCGAAGAAGGACATCCGCGTGGGGGACACGGTGCGCATCGAGCGGGCGGGCGACGTGATTCCCGCCGTCGTCGAGCGCATCCCGCAGAAGAACGAACGCCGCAGGCGCGCCTTCGCGATGCCCGGCGCTTGCCCCGTGTGCGGCGCGGAGGTCGTCGAGGAGGGAGCGTACCATTTCTGCACGGGCGGCCTGAGCTGCCCGGCGCAGCTCAAGCGCGGGATCGCGCACTTCGCCTCGAAGGGGGCGCTCGACATCGAGGGGCTCGGGGCAAAGACGGTCGCGGCGCTGGTCGACCGCGGCCTCGTCGCGAGCGTCGCCGATATCTACCGGCTCGACAACGCGGCGCTCCTCGAGCTCGACGGCTTCGCGGACAAATCGGCCGCCAATCTGCTCGATGCGATCGAGTCCTCGAAGAAGGTCGCGCTCGACAGATTCCTCTACGCTCTCGGCATCCGCGAGGTCGGCGAGCACGTCGCGGCGGTTCTCGCGGCGCGATACGAAACGCTCGACGCGGTTATGGAGGCGACCGAGGAGGATCTCATGACGGTCCACGAGGTCGGCCCCGAGGTGGCGAAGAGCGTGTCGAGCTTCTTCGCCGATAAGAAGAACAGGGCGCTCGTTTCCGGACTCCGGAGGCTCGGCCTCGACGTCGCGAAAGCGGCCCGCGCGGACGGCCCGGGACCGCTCGCGGGACGAACCTTCGTATTCACGGGAACGCTCGAGGAATTCTCGCGGGAGGAGGCGGAACGTCTCGTCCGGTCGCTCGGCGGCCGCGCGAGCCCGACCGTGAGCAAGAAGACCGGCTACGTCGTGGCGGGCGCCGAAGCGGGCTCGAAGCTCGCGAAGGCGGAGAAGCTCGGCGTGAAGGTGATCTCGGAGAAAGAATTCAAGAAGCTCGTAGGCGCGTGAGCGCCGCGGGGCGGGGCCCGTCGGAGCCGCGCCGCCCGAAATCCCGCCGTTCGGGGCCTCCCCTCAGAACCATTTCCTCTTCCAGAATATCGCCACGCCGATGAGCGAAAGCATGAGCGAGATCCCGGTCACGATAAGAAACGCGTGCGCCGACCTCTGGAACGGCAGCGGCACGTTCATTCCGAAGGTGCTCGACACGAACGTGGGGATCATGAGGATGATCGTGACGGAGGTGAGGAGCTTCATCACGAGCGTGAGGTTGTTGTTGATGACGGAGGCGAAGGCGTCCATCATCCCGCTCAGGATGTTGCTGTAGATATTCGCCATCTCGATCGCCTGCTTGTTCTCGATGATGACGTCGTCGAGCAGGTCCCTGTCGTCCTCGCTCATCCTGATTCCCGTCTTCTGGAGGCGCTCCATCATAAACTCGTTCGAGCGCAGGCTCGTCGTGAAGAAGACGAGGCTCTTCTCGAGATTGAGCAGCTTGATGAGCTCCACGTTCCGCATGGACTTGTGAAGCTCCCCCTCGATGGAATCGGTGCGCTTGTTGATCTCCTTGAGGTAGCTCAGGTAGAGGAGCGCGGCCCTGGAGAATATCTGCAGGAGGAAGCGTCCCCGGTGCTCGATGGAAAAGCCCTTCACCCTTCCGATCACGAAATCGAGGAAGCCCTCGACGAATTTCGAGCATACGGTGAGGATGCAATCGTCGGTGAATATGACGCCGAGAGGAAGCGTCATATAGGGAATATCCTCGTTATCCTTGTCGAAGTAGGGAATGCGCACGATCACGAGCGTGACCCCCTCGTCGATCTCGATTCGCGCGCGCTCGTCCACGTCGAGCGGATCGGTGATGAAGGCGGGGGGAATGCCGAGCTGCTTGCTCAAGAACTCGCACTCCGCGGGGGTCGGGCTCGAGACGCGCACCCAGCAGTCCTTCTGGAGCTCGTCGGTGATGAGGAGCCCTTCATGATTCGCCTTGAAGATGCTGTACATGGGGAGATACTAATTATCGAGCCGTGAATCTGCCAGAGAATTTCTCGGAGGGAGCGAAAAAAAGGGCCCTCCCGTGCGGGAGGGCCCTTGCGTCGCTCGCGGCCGGCTCCTTCGAGCCCGGCGCCGCTCGTGCGGCCGGCCCCGTCGGGCCCGCCGCGTAAATCCAGGGCGATTACACGACGCCCTGATCGATCATCGAATCGGCGACCTTGATGAAGCCGGCGATGTTGGCGCCGTTCACGTAGTTGATGAACGTGCCTTCCGTGCCGTACTCCACGCACTGCTCATGAATGGCCTTCATGATGCCGTGCAGTCTCTGGTCGACCTCTTCGCGGGTCCAGCTGAGGCGCAGGCTGTTCTGCGACATCTCGAGACCGCTCGTCGACACGCCGCCCGCGTTCGCGGCCTTGCCGAGACCGTAGAGGATCTTGGCGCCGAGGTAGACTTCGATCGCTTCCGGCGTGCTCGGCATGTTCGCGCCTTCGGAGACGCAGATGCAGCCGTTCTTGATGAGCGCCTTCGCGTCGTTCTCGTCGACCTCGTTCTGGGTCGCGCAGGGAAGCGCCACGTCGCACTTGACGTTCCAGGGACGCTTGCCGTCGAGGTACTGGGCCTTCGGGTACTTCTTCGCGTACTCGCTGATGCGGCCGCGCTTGACGTTCTTGAGATCGATGAACGTACGCGAGCTTCTCCGCGTCGATGCCGGCCGGATCGTGGATCGTGCCGCCCGAGTCGGAGAGGGTGACGCACTTCGCGCCGAGGTCGTTGCACTTCTCGACGGCGTACTGGGCGACGTTGCCCGAGCCGGAGACCGTCACGGTCTTGCCCTTGATCGAGTCGCCGCGGGTCTTGAGCATCTCTTCGGCGAAGTAGACCGTGCCGTAGCCGGTCGCCTCGGGCCGGATGAGGCTGCCGCCCCACTTGCGGCCCTTGCCCGTGAGAACGCCCGTGAACTCGTTGCGGAGCTTCTTGTACATCCCGAAGAGGTAGCCGATTTCGCGGCCGCCCACGCCGATGTCGCCCGCCGGGACGTCGGTGTCGGGGCCGATGTGGCGGAAGAGCTCGCTCATGAACGACTGGCAGAACGCCATGACTTCGTTATCGCTCTTTCCCTTCGGATCGAAATCGCTGCCGCCCTTGCCGCCGCCCATGGGGAGCGTCGTGAGCGAGTTCTTGAACACCTGCTCGAAGGCGAGGAACTTGAGGATGCCGAGGTTGACGCTCGGATGGAAGCGGAGCCCGCCCTTGTAGGGACCGATGGCGCTGTTCATCTCGATGCGGAAGCCGCGGTTGACCTGAATCTCGCCCTTGTCGTCCACCCAGGGCACACGGAACATGATCACGCGCTCGGGTTCGCAGATGCGCTCGAGGACCATGTGCTTCTGATATTTGGGATTCTTCTTGATGAAGGGCATGAGAGAGCTGACGACCTCGAACACGGCCTGATGGAACTCGGGCTGATTCGGATCGCGCGCCTTTATCTTTTCCATAAAGGCGTTGACGGGATCTGCTGCCATACTCGCCTCCTTTTCAGGGAAACCCTGAAGATGAAAAACGCCCTTTCGGGCACTCCTGAAAGTAATGAGAAACGGCGGAACGTGGCCGGTTTTTAGGTTAAGAAGAATATAATTGCAAGGTCGGGGGTGTCAAGCCGATTATGTAGATGCCGGATAATTTTCATTAAAATTCATTTGAAAACGGCGAGTTTTGGGCTATATTATCGACTAATATTAAGGTTTTTCTGCCGTATTCGGATATTCCAAACTCCTAAACAAGAGGTGGTCTGATGATTATCGGCGTTCCGAAAGAGATCAAGAAAGCTGAATACCGGGTCAGCCTTCTCCCGGTGGGAGCCGAGACCCTGCGCAAGCACGGGCACAAGGTGCTCGTCGAGAAGGGCGCCGGCGTCGGGAGCGGTTTCCCCGACTCCGACTACCGCGCGGCGGGCGCCACGATCATCCCCTCGGCCAAGGAGATCTTCCGCAAGTCCGACATGATCATCAAGGTCAAGGAGCCCCAGCCGGTCGAGATCAAGATGATCCGCAAGGACCAGATCGTATTCACCTATTTCCATTTCGCGTCCAGCAAGCCCCTCACGAACGGCATGATCAAGTCCGGCGCGGTCGCCATCGCATACGAGACGATGGACAAGAACGGCTCGCTCCCGCTCCTCGTCCCGATGAGCGAGGTCGCCGGGCGCATGGCGATCCAGGAAGGCGCCAAGTATCTCGAGCGTCCGATGGGCGGCATGGGCGTTCTCCTCGGCGGCGTGCCGGGCGTCGAGCCCGCGCAGGTCGTCATTCTCGGCGGCGGGGTCGTCGGCACGCACGCGGCGAAGATGGCGGCCGGCCTCGGGGCGAAGGTCACGATCCTCGACATCAGCCTCGACAGGCTCCGCTATTTGAGCGACGTCCTTCCGGCGAACGTCACCGTTCTCATGTCGAACACGGCGAACATCCGCAAGATGATCGCCGAGGCCGACCTCCTCGTCGGCGCGGTCCTCATCCCCGGCGCCAAGGCGCCGCGCCTCGTCACGAGGCCGATGCTCAAGCTCATGAAGAAGGGCTCCGTGATCGTCGACGTCGCGGTCGACCAGGGCGGCTGCATCGAGACGATTCACGCGACCTACCACACCGATCCGATCTACTTCGTCGAAGGCGTCGTCCACTACGGCGTCGCGAACATGCCGGGCGCCGTGTGCCGGACCTCGACGATCGCGCTCACGAACGCCACGCTCCCCTACGCGATCGAGATCGCGGACAAGGGCTTCGTGAAGGCCGCGCGCGCGAACAGGACGATCTGGACCGGCATCAATATAATGAAGGGCGTCGTCACCGACGAGGCCGTCGCGAAGGCGTTCAAGCTGAAATACACGCCGCTCGAGAGCGTGCTGCCGAAGAGATAAGCTTCGGATAGTTGGAGAATGCAAGAGCCCCCTGCCGTTTCGACGGCCGGGGGCTTTTTCATCTCTCGTGCGCGCGGCTGCTTCGCCCGCGGACACCCGCCGCGAACCGGCTACTTGCCCTCCCGCGCCTTCATCAATCTTTTCCAGAAAGGCTTCGTGAGAAAGCTCCGCTCGTCGAGAGAGGCGAGCCGCTCGAACATCGGTTTCGTCACGGTGAAGGCGAGCGTGTCCGGCGGGAGATACTGGCGCATGGCGATATCCGTGCCGCCGATCGCCGCCTGGGCCACGTCGAGATCCTTGAAGACGCCGATGAGCTGCATGCATCCGGAGCCGAAGGGCGAGATCACGGGCGGCGGATCCTCGGGCGCGCTGTAATACTGCGCGCCGAGCGTCATGAGGGCGAGCTGATCGGGATTCACGAAGAAGGTGACGGTCTTGAGATACGCGTACTGCGATTCCCGCAGGGGGCCGACGAGAATGTTCTCGTGCTTCTGACGGTACGGCACGCTCGAATCGATCCAGCGGTTCATGAGATCGTGAGACGCCTTGAGCCCTTCGTCGTCGACGAGAAAGCGGATGAACTCCTCTCGCGAGCGGGCCTCGACGCCGCACCAGGCGCGTCCCGCCCCGCCGCAGCCGAAGTTGTCCTTCGTGATGCGCAGCGTCTCCCCCTTGAGCCAGTTCTTGTAGAATGTGATAACGCAGACGCGCGTACCGGCTTTCGGCTCGACGATAGGGCCGAAGGGCGCGGGATCGGGGGCGTCGTAGAAGCCGATGAGCGGGATTTCGATTCCGGCGGTCTTGATGAGTTCGGACGGATAGGGCTGCATTGCATTCTCCTTTTTTTTCGGCTTCTTTGCCGCGGCGCCGGGATTATACTCCAGGCGCCCTCGGCACAATAGAATTTCGTTGACACTGTCACGAATTATGCAGTATAAACATAATGTAGCTGTTACATAATCATTAGGCAGGAGGCAACGTCTCATGCGGATGAAATTTCTCGACCGCGACAACGAACGGACGAGGCTCCTGCGAACCTTCGCGCGGCGCGAAGGTTCGTTGTGCTGCCTCTACGGGCGCCGCCGGTGCGGCAAGTCGCGCCTCATCGGAGAGGTTCTTCCGAAGCGCTCTTCCGTATATTACGTGGGGGATGAGCGCGAACCGAGCCTCCAGCGCGCGGCGCTCGCCTCGGCCTGCGCCTCACTCCTGCCGGGATTCGACCAGGTGACATACCCTGACTGGGCGAGTCTCTTCGAGCGATGGTGGCGGGAAGCGCCTGCCGGATCCGTGCTGGCCCTCGATGAGTTTCCGAGCCTCGCGAGCTCGAGCCGCGAGCTCCCGAGCATCCTCCAGAAGCTCATCGATCGGCACCCGTCGAAGACGATTCATCTCGTCATTGCAGGCTCGTCGCAGCGGATGATGCAAGGGCTCGTTCTCGACGCGACCGCCCCGCTCTATGGCAGAGCCCGGGAGATCATCAACGTGGAACCGCTCGGTGCCGGTTGGCTCGGGAGCGCATTTGGGTTTTCGCGTTCGATCGACGCCGTGGAGGCCTACGCGCTCTGGGGAGGAATTCCGCTCTACTGGGAGCTCGCGTCGGACTACGGTTCGAGCAGGGAGGCGATGGAGGATCTCGTTCTCGACCCGATGGGTGTTCTCCACGCGGAGCCCCGCCGGCTCCTGCTCGACGATATCCGCGAGACGGCCCAGGCCGCTTCCGTCCTTGCCTTGATCGGGCAAGGCTGCAACCGGATCTCGGAGATCGCCGCCCGCATGGAGAAGCCGGTCACTTCTCTCACGCGGCCCCTGTCGAGACTGCTCGATCTCGGCCTCGTTCGCCGCGAGCAGCCGTTCAAGGTCTCGCAGCAGAGCTCGAAGAAAACTCTCTACCGGATCGACGACCCCTTCCTCGCGTTTTGGTTCAGATACGTCGAGCCGAACCGCTCGCGTCTCGAAGCCGGAAAGGTTCAGGCTGTCGCCCGCGGGATAGAAAAGGATCTTCCGATCCACCGGGGCGAGATCTGGGAGGCGCTCGCGAGACGATCCGTTCCGCGGCTCTCGATCGATGGACGGGAATGGGGCACGGCGAACCGGTGGTGGGGCGGAGGCCTTGACAAGGAGCCGCTCGAGATAGACGTGGTCGCCGAGTCCGTCGACGGCAAAGCCGTGCTCGTCGGCGAGGTGAAATGGACCCTCGATGCGAGAGAGCTCGATCGAGCGAAATACGATCTCCACAAGAAGATGGAAAGGCTTCCGCTCGCAGGAAGTTACGACCGCGTGATCGAACGGGTTTTCGCCGCGAACGTCGAGGGTCGTCGCCGGGAAAATCTCATCACCGCGGACGAGGTGCTGAGTGCGCTGAAGTGAAGGACGGGGCGCTGCGTTACGGAGCAAGCACTCCAGGCGCGCGGCGCAATTCGAATTTTATTGCATTGAAATATAACGAATTACAGAAAATCGCCCTGTCTCCCCCTTGACATCGTGTACTATGTAGTATATAATACACACATGATGAAGCATTTCGGAGAATACATACGGCAGCAGCGGGAGAAGCTGCGGGAGAACAACCCGGAATTCTCCCTTCGAAAGATCGCGATCAGGATCGGCGTCGAGCCGTCATACCTCAGCAAGGTCGAACGCGGCGAGCAGCCGCCCCCCTCCGAGGCGAAGATAGCGCTTCTCGCGGAGGCGCTCGGGGAGGACGCGGATATTTTGCTCGCGCTCGCGGGCAAGGTGTCGAGCGACCTGCAGAAGGTGATACGGCAGAGACCGAAGCTCTTCGCCGAGCTGATTCGCGAGATGAAAGACATGCCGGATCACGCGGCGCTTCGCCTCGTGCGCGAGGTGCGCGACGGCAAATGGTGACCGAAGGAGGAGACCGATGATAGAGCTCAAGCACAACAAGCTGATCTTTTCGTTTCCGGAGGTTCATCCCGATGCGCGGCTCGAAATCGAGTTCGAGCGCACGCTCCGGATTCCCGACGACGGGAAGGATCACTCCCTGCCCCCCGGGCTCGGAAACTTTCCGCTGAAGCACGTCGACGATTTCGCAGGCGGCGTGCCGGGGCAGTGGCTCGAGCATGGCGGGGTGATGCTCCCGATGCACCAGGCTGAGGCGATGTGGCTCATGTTTCGCTCGTCATACGTATCCGGGCACGGCGCGCAGTATCCATTCGCCGTCAAGATCGCGGCTGGCAAGATCGACGCCGTCTCGGGCGAGCAGTGGACGAACGGCCTTCACGGCGTGCCGCAGGATTACGCCGTCGTCCCCGAGCAGCCCTGGCTCGACGGCTTCTGCGTCGAGAAGGGAATCATCCGGCAGTTCGTCGCGATGCCTCTCGGCGGCGGCTACACCGCCGAGGAGCAGATCACGGGCGCCGCGGAGTTCGGGGGACTCCAGATCGTCGCCTATCCGATGAAGCGCGAGGCGTTCGAGCGGCGGTTCCCGAAACGGTCAGGCCGCGAGATGGCGATGGAAGAGACGCGCTGCATGCCCATGATGGCCCCCCCGGACATGGGCCTCGCTCCGGGCGGGCGCATGAGACAGGAGATCTACGAGGATCCGTTCGATTTCAATGACTGGGACCGCTCGAGCTCCAGCAGGTGCTTCGTGCACATCGCGAACTCCCTCGTCTGGCGGGCGATCACGGGAGAGGCGCCGCCGACCGTGCCGCCGACCGCGGAGGCATACACGTGCGCGGGGCTCCCCTGGTTCGACTACTACGCCGAAGGCGCGGAGGCGCTCGAGGGTTCCGATATCCTGAAGCAGCTGAAGAGTGTGATTCAGCTCGGCCGCTCGAAGCGCGAGAATCCCGTGCCGGAGAACGGGTCCGTCGCTCCGAAGAGGGTCGTCCGCCTCGGCGATAAGCGCCCGCGGTCTCATGTCAGGGAGGGGAAGTTCTAGCTGGAGGCATACGCGGCGCGGGAGTCACGCCCCGCGCCGCGATATCTCATCGGCGGAGCAGCGCCGCCATCTCCCGCACCGCCTGCTCGATCCCGACGAACATCGCCCGCGAGATGACGCTGTGGCCGATGTTGAGCTCCTCGATCTCGCGGATCTCGACGATCGCTCGCACGTTATGGTATGTCAGTCCGTGCCCCGCGTGAACTTTGAGCCCGTGCTTGGCGATCGCTGACGCCGCGTCCCGGATCGCCCGGAGCGTTCGCTCGACCTCCGTCTTCCCCGCGTTCGCGTACTCACCCGTGTGGATCTCGACCGCGTCGAAGCCGAGCTTCGCGGCCTCCTTGATCTGCGCGATGTCGGGATTGAGGAAGGCAGCTACCGTGATTCCGCCTTCCTTGAGCGACTTGACGATGGGCCCCGCGGCGGCGCTAATCTTGAGAAGATCGAGCCCGCCCTCGGTCGTCACCTCTTCGCGCTTCTCGGGCACGAGCGTCACCGAATCGGGACGCAGCGCGAGCGCGATCTCCTGCATCTCGGTCGTCGCGGCCATCTCCATGTTGACCCGCGTCTGCGCGAGCTCGCTGATGAGGCGCGCGTCGCGGTTCTGGATATGCCGCCGGTCCTCGCGCAGGTGAAAGGTGATCTGATCGGCGCCCCCGTGCTCGGCCGCCATCGCGGCGGTCACCGGATCGGGCTCCGTCGTCTTTCGCGCCTCGCGGAGCGTGGCCACGTGGTCGATATTGACTCCAAGCCTGATCGTGCTCACGGCCTTCCTCCCTCTGCCATCGCCAGGTTGTGTCTCTTTATCATCTGGGAGATCGTCAGAAAATCGATTCCCTCTTTCCTCGCCTCGTCGATCATCCAGCGGAGATCGTCGAGCGTCTGCGGCTTCACGTGAACGATGCCGATCGCCGAGCCTCTCCGCGCCGCGATCGACAGGAGCTTCCGCATGTTCTCGCGCGTGTCCCCGTCGCCGCCGTCGACGAGCATGTCGTTGGCCGCGGCGTTCGTCCCGAGCTCCCCGGCGACCTCGCGCACGACCGAGTGCGAGGTCGTCACGCTGTCGAAGAAGAAGAGCCCGCGCTCCCGGCAGAGCCGCAGCACCGTTTTCATGAGCGCGCGGTCGGCGGTCGCCTTCGAGCCCATGTGATTGTTGATCCCGATGGCGCCGGGGGTGGTCTCGAGCGCCTTCGCGATCGTCTTCTCGATCTCGGCCGGCTTCATCGACACGCGGACGAGCGGAATCTCGCCGCTGTCCCAGCCCTCTTTCTCCGCCTCCATCGGAAGATGGCAGAGAATGTCCTTCCCCGCCTCGGCGGCCGCGAGGCAGATCTTCTGAGAATGCTTGAGCCCCGGTATCACCGCGATCGTGAGCGGTATGTCGAGCTCGAGAAACTCCTTCACGAGCGCGTTGTTGAAGAATCCGAAATCGTCGACGCAGATGGCGACGACGCGCTCGGGCCGCTGCCCGGCTCCTGCCCGATGCTGGCGCTCGGAGCCTTTCTTGATGATACACCGGTGCGTGAGCGCGCGCCTCGTGCCGATTTCCATCGTGATGATCGAGCCGTCCTTCCCCTCGCGGCAGGAGCGCACCCGCCCCCCGGTCGCGCGGACGGCCTTCGATATCGCGGCGTTGATCTGCACGAGAGAGGCGTCGGGGGCCGTCTCGGCGCGGATGATCGTCGCCGCGCTCTCCGATCCGGCCTGATTCTCGGTCTCGATCCTCAGATGTTTTCCCATGACGCCGTAGCGCCTGAGCGCCTTCACGATGCGCTGCTCCATGTCGCGCTGGACGTGCGTGTACCGGTTGTCTGCGCCGGCGTCGAGGAGAAACACCCTCCCGCTCTCCGTCTTGAAATAGCGATAGAGCCCGAGCACGGCGACGAAAACGAGGCAGAGGACGACCGCGAACATCTTGAGGCGCGACGAGCTGTCCGATTTCTTCTTTACCACGTGAATACTATAGGCGGGAGATCGCGGCAAAGTCAAGGAGCGGCGGAAGAGCGCTTCCAATCGGGCAAAAGAAAAGCCCCCTCGGGGGAGGGGGCTCGATCGTTCGCCGATGCGCGGGAACTGGCGTTCGCCGCGGCTCCTGCATCTCAGCCCTCGGGTTTCGCGATATCGTCTGCGCGCCGGAGGAGGTAGATTCTCTGGCCCCCTTTATCGACGCCCTTCGCGATGAACTTGACGAGATCGTTTCCGACCCACGTGGTCGCTCCCCCATTGAGGCGTGCCAGGATGGTGTATTCCCGCGTCGTTTCCCAACAGTCGTCGCAGGCGACACTTTCGATGTCATAGATCTGCACCCAATATCCCCCCTGCTGCACAACAGTCAACTCGAGCGCCTCGAGCCACTTCAACGGATCGATATTGGGTCTATTCTCGGCCGCGTCGAACATTCTGCCCGTCTGGGCGATATCCGTGGTCCTGTCGTAGTATTCCGGCGTTTCTTCGCCCGGCTGGTTGTACCATATATAATCGTCATGAAGGAGCTCGATGAACCGATCTTTATTGTGCTCCTTGTAGCACTGCACGAGGTTATATATGATGTTTTCCTTGTCCGTCAGAGATTTGTACGTAGCCGCGGGCGGCTTCTCCGGCACCTCTTCATCCGGAGACAGGATACATCCCGAATAACCGACCAGCGCGAACACGGCGAGCACCAGGAACGCATATCTCAGTCTGTTTCCAAACATACGTTTTCCTCCTCCTGGAATAGTACCACATTCGGGGGAATTATTCAAGATCATATTTTCTTCCGCCATGTCTGATATCCTGCCGCTTTATGCACGCCATGCGCCCTACGGGCGAAGCGCCCCCCTCAGAATACCCGAGGTCGGGTTCGCGCCGCTCGGCTGAATGTCCTCCCATATGGAAAGAACCCATCCCTGCGTTCCCTGGATGATAGTGAATTTGGCTATCCCCGCGTACACCACGGCGGGGGAACCGTCCCCGAGGTTCAGGGTTATCGTGTAGGTGCCCTCATAGGTGGCGAGGCCCACCTGCTCGTTTTCGTAGGTGAAGGCCAGATTCGCGTCGCCGAACTGCACGGTTCTCTCGCCGACGTAGAGCGTCTTTATCCTCGTGAGGACACCGAGCTCGACCGCCTTGGTCCAGTCCGCGAAGCTCCCCGGGTACACGGCCTCGGCGTCGGCGGACGGGATGAAGGTGAAGGCCGGATCGAGGCTCCGCTCGTAGTTCGAGTCGAGATTGCAGGCGAACCCGCTCTTGAGGTTGACGAACACGTCCTTGGGCCTGTTGGGCACGATCCACGGGCACACGTCCCCTCCGCCCCCCGGGGTCTCGGCCGTGCGCGGCTCGAAGATGCAGCCCTCGGGCGCGATCGCCGCGAGAAGCAGCAGGCCCGCGATGAGATATTTCCGCATGGCGCTTTTCCTCCTAGAACCTGAGCGTAAGCTCCGAATCGGCTTCCCAGTATTCCTTTCGCTCGCGCGTGATGTAGGGGCCGTAGTTCCTCACGTACGCGACGTCGAGCGATATGCCGCCGCGCTCCCCGAATTTCATCGTTCTCACAAAGCCGACTTTCATGCCGCCCGACTCGTACGTCGTCGTCGAAGCGATGATCCTCCGTCCGTTCCGGGAACCGATGACGTTGCTCCTTTGAATCCTGAAATCGTTTTCGGCCGTCAAGAGAAAATCGGCTATCACCTGGTACTGGACCGTCAGCTCCAGAGAGTGTTCGAACGTCTCGTTCGTGGGGCTGTACCGCCGCCCCGCCGCTCGCATGAGATAGCTCCCGGTATCCTTCTTGAGATAGCTGTGCAGAAAATCGAATGTGAGCGAGCGGAACACGTTGAAGTCCGCCCGCGTATTCAGGCTCGTCGTTCTGTTGAGGTAGTTCTTGTCCGCCGTGTAGACGAAATCGGTGAACTCGATCTTGACGAGGTAATCCTGAGAAAGGGACAGCCAGGGGGCGGCCTGCAGCCAGAGCCTCGGGCCGAGCTGATACTTGTTTTCGATTCTGTTGTCGCCCGAGAGCGTGCTGTTGATATTGATCGTTTCGTACCGGTCGGCGGAGCCGTTGATGACGGCGCTGAATTTCCGGTACGGCGCCCTCAGGTTGAACTTGGCGCGGTAGAGAAGATAGTCGGCGTCGCGAGGGTTGACGGTCTGCTTCAAATAGAAGCGCTGCTTGAGAGACCCCGAGCCGCTCAAGCTGATCGAGATGGAGTCGCCGAGATCCTGATTGACGCTCAGGCTCAAGACGTGGTCGCGCTCCCGGTAGCTCGAAAGGGAGACCGGCCCGTAGTCCGACAGGGCGTCGCTCGTGGAAGCGCCGAACTGAAGCGTGCCCCGGGGGGCGTAGGAGTAGCGCGCGGCCGCGTCCATCGAATTCGTCTCGCTCTCCATCGAGAGCCGCGTATCCACCCGGTATTTCTGTGTCGCCCTGGAATGCTTGAAATTCGTCGAGAGGGCCAAAAAGGAAAGCGGCTGGAGAGAGGTATTCACGATGAGCTGCTCCGAACGGTTCCTCGCCTCCTCCCTCTTGGCCAGGGACGGGTCGGCGAGAATCTCGTAGGTGTTGCCGAGCGGGGGCATGAGCTTTCGGTCGACTCCCTTGAGCCAGTTATATAAGACCTCGACGGTCTTCGTCTGGCCCCTGCCGTAGCTCAAGCCCGCCCGCACCGAGTCCGCGTTGCTCGACATCGGGCCGAACTTGTTTCTGCCGACGTAGCTCGTCTCCCGCTTTCCGCTCGCGCCGACGCCGCCCACCACGGTCAAGAGGTCGCCGATCAGGTATTTCAGGGTGCCGCTCGCGCTCCCGGTATAGGCGCGATCGAATTTGAAGTCGTTCGTTCCCTTGCTGCCATCCGCCGTTATGGTGAGATTCGACGAGGAAGCCTTGAGGAGCGGTTTCAGGACGGCGAAGTCGAGGCTCGCTTTCGTGTTGTTGAAGACGATATCCTGCCCGAACCGGCCGAGCCCGAGCGTCTTCATCTTGCTGTAACTTTCGCCGACCTCCATGCCCAGCCGGTACAGGCCGGGCTGCACCTTGTCCGCCTGGTTCGAAACGCGCTCGGTGATGTCTTCCATGGTGCGCTGGCGGTATCGCTTTCGCTCCATGCCGAGGCTGTGCGTGAACTTCCATCCTCTGCCGGCGTCGATCGTGGCGTTCAGGCTGCTGCCGATGGAAACATAGATATCGTTGCTGGCGACGCTGGACGTGCTGAGGGCGGTGAAGCGGTCGACGGGCGCCCGCGCCGAATCGGCCGTCGTCGAGTCGGCCTTGGCCGAGTCCGCTTTCGCCTCCGCGCTGGCGGCGAAATCCGAGAGATTGGAGGGTTTCGATTGCGCGCGCGCCGGGGCGCCCCACATGAAATGAAGCGCGATACACAGCGAAACGCCCGCGATGCGGATGAGGGTGCTCATCGAAGCCCTTTCACGCGCCGGGAGGCTGCGAAGAGTTCGAACCAGCTTTCGAGCGAGAGCTCCTCGGGACGCATGCCGAAATCGACGCCCGAAAGTTCGCCCAGCCTGTCCCAATCCTTAGCAGTTTCTACGTCCAGCAATTCTCCCAGGATGTTGCGGAGCTTTTTCCTTCGATGAGAAAAGCATCCCTTCAGAAACTGGAGAAACGCCCCCCGGTCTTCGGGCCCTCTCCCCGGCGTGTGCGGCACGAATCCGAGCACGACGCTCTCGACCTTGGGGGGCGGCGTGAACGATCCGGGGCGGACCCTGAGCACTCTCTTCATTATAAAGTAAGTCCGCAGAAAAATCGACAATATACCGCAATTCCTCTCGCCCGGCTCGGTCAGGATCCGGTCGCCGACCTCCCTCTGGACCATGAGCACGGCCGCGCTCAGCATCCGCCAGCGGGCGAGATCGATGAGGATCGTGCCGGTGAGATTGTAGGGGATGTTGCCGGCGACCTTGTAGCTCGTCCGGCCTCGCTCCCGCGCCGTCTCGTCGAAGTCCACGACGCGTATGTCGCCGTAGCGAATCTCGACGTTGCTCGGCGGTTGCGAATTTCTCGCGGAGGAGATCGACGAGCTCGCCGTCGATTTCGTAGGCGACGACCGAGGCGCCGCTCCGGGCGAGGGGGACCGTGAGCGCGCCGCGCCCGGGCCCGATCTCGAAAACGAGGTCCCCCGGCGCGGGGGAGATCGCGTCCACGATCCGCTTCGCCACCGACTCCGCCGTGAGAAAATTCTGTCCGAGTCTCTTCTTCGCGCGGAGCATGGCCCTCATTCCTTATAGTACGTTCTCACGCGGAATCGCGCGCGCGGGATCGACGAGACGAGCGCCCGGCACGCCTCGACGTCCACGCCCGGATAATCGAGCACGGTCACGGTGCACGCCATCTTCGAAGCGGCGGCGCGCTTGATGAAATCGAGAACGGCGTCGAACGCCTTCTCCCCCGCGTCCGGGCGGCAGAGCCGCGCGTACGAGGCGCGGTCGTGGGCGTTGAGGCTGACCGATACGCCGTCGAAAACGCCGGCGAGCTCCGGGACGATGTCGCGCCGGTTGATCGTGTTCCCGTGGCCGTTCGTGTCGAGCCTGAGCGGGAGCCCGAGCGACTTGAGCGCGCGAGCCGCCTCGAGCACGTCCGCCGCCCTGCACGTCGGCTCCCCGTAGCCGCAGAAGACGATCTCCCCGTACGGCCCCTCGCGCGCGAGCGCCGCCGCCGCCTCGACCATCTCGCTCACCGTCGGGTCGGCCGCGAGGTTGAGGTTGTGGCCGTAGAGAGAGTTGTCGCGGCGGTTGCGGAGGCAGAAGACGCAGTTGTTGGTGCATGCGCGCGTGGCGTTGATATAGATGTTTCCCTTGAGGACGTACGCGACGGCGCCCGGGACGTTCTTCCGCTTGTGGATCAGGCGCGCGTAGTTGCTCTCGGCCGCGCGCTCGACGTCGGCGGGCTCGACGCCCCGTATCGCGGCGAGCCGGTCGCGTACGATCGCCACGCGCGCGGGCTCGTTGCGCGTGCCGCGGTGCGGCTCGGGGGGCAGGTAGGGGCAGTCGGTCTCGAGGACGAACGCCGACGACGGGAGAATCTTCGCGAGCTCCGGCAATCTCGAATTCTTGTACGTGAGCGGGCCTCCGACGCCTATGAGGAAACCGAGCTCGCGCGCCTGGCGCGCCTCCTCGACCCCGCCGGGAAACGCGTGGAATATCCCGCCGACCTCCGAGGCCCCTTCCTCGCGGAGGATCGCTATCGTGTCGTCGAAGGCCTCGCGCGAGTGGACGACGATCGGCTTCTTGAAATAGAGCGCGATCCCGATCTGCCGCCTGAAGACCTCGCGCTGCCGCTCCCGCGGCGAGAGATCGCGGTAGTAATCGAGCCCCGTTTCGCCGACGGCGACGATTTTCTTCAGGAGAAGCCCCTCCTTGATTTTATTCTCGAGGGCCTCGTCCCATTGCTTCGCGTCGTGCGGGTGTATGCCGAGCGCGCCGTAAACGTCGCCGTACCGCCGGGTGAGGGCGATCGTGTTGTCGACGGACCGCGCGTCGTAGCAGACCTGGAGCATCTCCCCCACGCCCGCCGCGCGGGCTCGCGCGACCACGTCGTCGAGGTCGTCTTTGAACTGCTTCATGTCGAGATGGACGTGGGAGTCGACGAGCATGCGCGCTTCAACCCTTCAGGAGATCGGCGCTGTCCACCTTGATGCGCGGGAAGAGCGGCACGGGCTGCGCGAGGGCGCTCGCGCCCGCCGCTTTCTCCGGAAGATCGTTCATCGTGAGTTTCTCCGCTCCGAGCTGGGCGAGCATCTCCGCCATCTTGCGGGGCATGAAGGGAGAGAGCACGACCCCCGAGGCCCTGAGCACGGCGAGGAGCTCGCGGAACATCTCCTCGAGCTCGTGGCACTTCGCGGGATCCTTGGCCAGGTCCCAGGGGCGCTTTTCCTCGATGAAGCGGTTCGCGCGCTGGATGACCGCCCAGTAGGCGCCGAGCGCCCGCGAGAACTCCATGCGGTCCATGTGGCCGCGATACGCATCGAGCGATCGCGCGAGCTCGGCGTAGAGCTCGTGCCCCGCCCCGAGCGGCTTCGCCTCGACCGCGCCGCCGAGATACTTCGAGATCATCGTGACGGTGCGGCTGAAGAGATTGCCGATGTCGTTCGCGAGATCCGCGTTGTAGCGGTTGAGGAAGACCTCGGCCGTGACGTCGCCGTCGCGGTCGAAGGGAACCTCGCGGAGCAGCAGATACCGGAGCGCGTCGGAGCCGAAGGCCTCGACCATCCGCATCGGATCGATGATGTTCCCGCGCGTCTTCGACATCTTCTCGCCGGCGAGCGAGATGAACCCGTGCGCGAAGACCGAGCGCGGGGGCGCCACACCTCCCGCCATGAGCATCGCCGGCCATATGATGCAGTGAAAGCGCGTGATGTCCTTGCCGATCACGTGCACGTCGGCGGGCCACCAGCGATCGAACGCCTTCGTGTCGGCCCCGCCGAAACCGAGCGCCGAGATATAGTTCGTGAGCGCGTCGAACCAGACGTAGATCACGTGCGCCTCGTCGATCGGGAGCGGTATTCCCCACTCCTTGCCGAAGCGCGAGATCGAGACGTCGTCGAGCCCGCCCTTGATGACGTTGATGACCTCGTTGAAACGGATCTGCGGCCGCACGAATTCGGGATTCTTCTCGAAGAACTCGAGGAGCGGCTGCTGGAACCGCGAGAGGGCGAAGAAATAGTTCTCCTCGCTGATCTTCTTGGGCGGCAGCTTGTGTTTCGGGCAGAGGCCGTCCGCGAGATCCTTCTCGACGATGAACTCCTCGCACGACTCGCAGTAGAGCCCTTCGTACTTTCCTTTATATATGTAGCCGTTCGCGTGGATTCGTCTCGAAGAGCGTGCGCACCGAGAGAACGTGCCGCTCTTCCGTCGTGTGGATGAAGTCGTCGTACGAGATATCGAGCGCCTTCCACGCGGCCTGGAACTCCACCGACATCGAGCGGCAGTATTCGCGGGGGTCGAGCCCGCGGCTCCGCGCCTCGCGCTCGACGTTCGTGCTGTGCTCGTCGTTCCCCATGAGAAAATGAACGTCGAAGCCCGAGAGGCGCTTGTAGCGCGCCATGCAGTCGGCGCCGATCTTCTCGTAGGCGGTGCCGAGGTGCGGCTTCTGATTCACGTAATCGATCGCCGTGGTTATATAGAATCGTTTCGTATCCATTCCGTTTACCGTCCCGGCGGGCGATCCTTCCCGCCGTTTCTGTCGTTCCTGGGAAATCTGCCGCCCCTGTCGTTTCTCTCGTTCTTCTCGCCCTTCTCCCCCGCGTCGTTTTTCTCGATCTTCGCGGGGCCCGGATCCTTGCGCAGCTCCTCCTGCAGAACCTCGAGCTTGACCTCGACCTGGTTCTTTTCCGCGTCGCTCAGGATAACGGTCCGATTGAATATATCGACCTTCTCGATGCGGTGCTCGCCGCCGAAAACCCGTATCTTGCTCCCGATCTTCGGAATGTCCTTCGTGAGATCCTTGTAATACTCGAGCTCGTAGTCGAGGCAGCACATGAGGCGCCCGCACGCGCCGGAGATCTTGGACGGCGTGAGCGGAAGATTCTGATCCTTCGCCATCTTGAGGGACACCGGCTCGAAGTCCTTGAGGAACGTCGCGCAGCAGAGGCGCCGCCCGCACATCCCGATCCCGTCGAACCGGCGGGCCTCGTCGCGCACGCCGATCTGCCTGAGATCGATGCGCGTGCGGAACACGCCGGCCAGGTCCTTCACGAGCTCGCGGAAATCGATCCTCCCCTCGGAGGTGAAATAGAAGGTGATCTTGTTTCCGTCGAACTGATATTCGACGTCGACGAGCTTCATCGGCAGCTTGTGCTCGGCGACCTTCTGCTGGCAGACCTTGAGCGCCTCGGATTCCTTCGTCCGTATCTCGTTCAGATGCTCGACGTCCTTGTCGGTCGCGTGGCGGAGGATCTCCTTCATATCGGCTTCGATCTCGCCCGTTTCCGCGCGCGTGAGCGATATGATCTGGCCCATGTCCTCCCCCCGGTCCGCCTGGACGACGCAGTAATTGCCGGTCCGGAGGTACAGGGCCTTCGCGTTCCGGTAGAACTCTTTCCGCTGCGCCTTGAATTGCACTTCGATAATTTCCATAGGCCTCAATCTAATACCACGCGCGCGCCAAATCAAGAAACAGATGAGAGAGCGTCAGCTCCATGTCCGCGTTCCGGCGGAGGCTCCCGATCGCGGAGGATATCTTTCCGACGTCGCCGGGGAGATCCCGCGCGGCGGCCGCCGCGAGCCGCTCGGGTCCTATCGCGTCCGCGAGAACGCCCTTCTCGGACTCTCCCGCGCGCCCGTCGCGGTTCCTGATAATGAGACCGAAGAGAATCGTCATCTCCTCGAGAAGCTCGGCGATATCCTCGCGCGAGTAGCCCCGGTTGCGCCTCCTCGCCTCGCTGTAGCCCGCGAGCTCTTCGGCCTCCGCGATCAGATCCTTCGACTTCCCGTCGATGACGAGCCGGACGACCGCCGCGGCGTCCTTCCAGATTCCGAGGAAACGCTCCTCGAGGAGGTTGATGCCGCGGCGAAGGTTCCCCTGGGCGAGGGCCGCGAGCCGCTTCGCTTCCTCCTTCTCGACCGCATAGAACTCCTCGAGAAAGCCGGCGATCGCCCCTGCCGCGAGCGGATCGAAGCGGACTTCGTGGCAGCGGGAGCGGATCGTCGGAAGAAGCCTGTCGGGATACTCCGTCACGAGAACGATCGCGGCGGAGGGCGGAGGCTCCTCGAGCAGCTTGAGCAGCGCGTTCTGGGCCTCCACCGTCGCGAGGTGCGCCTCGAAGATCGCGACGACGCCGCGCCTCCCCTCGAACGGGTGTTTGGAGAGCGCCTCGATGACGAGCCGCACGAGATCGATGCCGACGCTCCGGCCCTTGTTGCCGAACTCCCCCCGGGCGAAAAAGTCCTCGCGCCTGCTCTCGAGAACGAGCGGGAGGCCGGTATCGATCTCGCCGTGGGGGAGGGGATAGATGAGATGGAGGTCGGGGTGCTCGAGGGTCCGGATCTTCGAGCAGGCTCCGCATCTCTCGCCGGCGCCGCACGCCCCCTCCGGGCCCCGCTTCTCGCAGTTCAGCGCGGCGGCGAGCTTCACGGCCATGAGCTCCTTGCCGGCGCCCTCGGGCCCCGCGAAAACGAGCGACGGGGGAAGCTTCCCCGAGGCGACGAGCCCTTCGAGGAGCGGCCCGACGCGCGGTTGCGCGCGCGCGATCGCCTCCGCTGCAGCGAGAATATCCATGCTCGACGCACCCTCCCGAACTTCGGCGCTTCCGCGGCCCCGCGGGCGGCCCCGCGGGCGGCCGCCTATCTCCCGAGCCACTCGGCCGGGTCGAGCGCCTTCTTCGATTTCCGTATCTCGAAATGGAACGCGTTCCCCGCTTCCGCCGCCGCGCCTCCCGCCTCCGCGATGACGTCCCCCGCGTTCACCATCGCATCCTTCTTGACGAATATTTTCGACGTATGCGCGTAGAGCGTGTAGTACCCCTGGCCGTGCGCGACGATGATGCAGTTGCCGAAGCCGGGCAGCAGGCTCGCGTACTCGACCTTGCCCCGGGCGACCGCGCGGACGGGGGATCCGGCCCGCGCCTCGATGTCGACGCCCGGATTGAACGTCACCGTCCCGAACTCGGGATGCTTCGACTCGCCGAATCCGCGCACCCGCTTCCCTTCGACGGGCGGGTTCATGCGTCCCTTGAGCGCTGGAAAATCCTTCCCGGCGGTCGCTTCCCAGGCCTCCGGGGCGCCCGCGGTCCGTTCCTTTTCGAACGCCTCGATGATGGCCAGGAGATCCCGCTCCGCGCGCGCGAGCCGCTCGATCCTCTTCTGGGAACCGGTCTTGCTCGTCTTGAGCTCGGCGAGCGATTTTGTGCGCTTCCGCTCGTTCGCCTTGAGACGCGCGAGCTCCCGCTCCTTCTCGCGCCGCGCGGAGGTCGCCTGCGCGAGCGATTCCGTGAGGTTCGTCTCCCGGCGGGCGATGTCGGTCTTTCGCTGGCGGACCTCCTCGACGAGGTTCGCGTCGCGCTCGGCTACCAGCGCCATAAACTTGTACCGCTGGAGAAGGTCTCCGAAATCGTTCGCCTGAAGGAGCTCCTGCCACGTGTCCTGCGGCCCGCTCTTGTACATCTCCCGCAGCCGCTTCGCGAGAATGACGCGGCGACGGTCGAACACCGTTTCGCTGTAATCGAGATCCTTCCGCAGGCGCTCCACCTGCTGTTCGAGCATGCCTTCCTTCTCCGAGATGCCGGCGAGGAGCCGCTTCGTGAGCTTCTCTTCCCGGTCGAGCTTCGCCAGATAACCGGCGATGTCCTTTTCCTTCCGCTCGACCTCCTCGATCTTCTTGCGCTCCGCGGCGATTTCCTCGCGGAGCTTCTGAAGCTCGGCGTCTTTCGCCCTCATCCGTTCGTCGAGGGTGCCCCCCTCCTGCCCCTGGGCGGCCGGCCCGGCAGCAAGCGCGCAGAGCAGCGCGGCGAGCGGGACAAGCGTCTTGATGGCATCCTTCCAGAGCATGATCGGACCGCCTTCGGAGCCGTTACACTTTGAGGAAGCGCCGCATCGCCCCGTAGCTCGCGAGGGCGCCGAGCAATGCGCAGAAGACGACGAAACCGAATATCGAATCCCCGCGCAGGAACATCAGGCCCGGCAGGAGGCGCTTCGCGAACGCGTGGATCACGGCGAGGAGCGCGATCGCGAGGAGCGAGGACACCGCTCCCTGGAACGCTCCCTCGACGAGGAACGGGATACGGATATACGCGTTCGTCGCCCCGACGAGCTTCGCCACCTCGATCGTCTTCTGCCGCGTGAGAACGGTGAGGCGCACCGTATTCGCGATGACGAATATCACCGAGAGAAGGATGATGACGCCGAGGCACAGATCGACGACGTAGAAGCCGCGGACGAGCTTCTCGCCGCGCCCGAGCCATTTTTCGCCGTAGCGGAACTCCTCGACGCCTTCCCATTTTCCCACTTCGCCCGTCAGTTTCTCCAGGTGTTCGGAGCGGATGTACTCGGGCTTCAGCTTGATCCGGTACGCGTCGGGAAGCGGGTTGCTCCCGAGAGCGTCGAGCATGTCCTTGTTGTCCCCGAGCGCCTGGCGGTAGGCGGTGAGCGCCTCGTCCCGCGAAACGAAGACGACCTCCGCTACTCCCTCGAGCCCGAGGAGCTTCATCTGGATCTCGCGCGACGCCGCGGCGCCGACGCCGTCGTCGAGATAGACGTAGGCCCGCATCTCCCCGCTCGCCCGGTCGATGACCGACTGCACGTTGAGGGTGAGGAGGATGAAAACGACGAGAATGAGGAGGCTCAGCCCCATGATCACGATCGAGAAGCCGTTCGCCGCTTTCCGGCGCGCCATCATCGTCATCGATTCGCCGACCACGTACCGCAGCTGATTCAGATTCACCGGCGATCCCCCCTGTCCCCCGTTATGTCGCGATCCTCGAGACGATCGGCCTTTTCGCTGATCTTCGAGTCGGCGATCCTGTCGCGCAGATCGCCGACGTAGATCATATCCTTGTCCTTCACGACCCGGCCCCCGTCGAGATAGATGATCCTCTGCCCGAAACTCTTGACGAGGTCGAGGTCGTGCGTCGCCATGAGCACGGCCGTGCCGCCCGCGTTGATCTTGAACAGGAGCTCGAGAATGCTCCGGGTCACGACCGGATCGAGATTGCCCGTCGGCTCGTCGGCGAGCAGCACCGAGGGGCGGTTGGCGACGGCCCGCGCGATCGCGACCCGCTGCTGCTCGCCGCCCGAAAGCTCGTGCGGATAATCGTACCGCTTGTGGTAGAGCCCGACGCGCATGAGAATGTCGGTGACCTGGTGCTTGACGTCGCTGATGCCGGCGCCCGCGACCTTGAGCGCGAGAGCGACGTTCTCGAAAACGGTCCTGTCGTCGAGGAGGCGGAAATCCTGAAACACGATGCCGACCTTGCGCCGGAGATTCGGGATCGTGCTCCGTTTCATCTTCGTCGAGACGTGCTGCCCGACGACAACCTGCCCCGAGCTCGGGAAGTCGTCCATGTAGATCATGCGAAGGAGCGTGCTCTTGCCCGCGCCGCTCCGCCCCACGAGGAACACGAACTCTCCGTTCGTGACCTGGAGATTGATGTCGTGGAGACTGAAGTGCTTCCCGAAATTCTTCGAGAGATGATACACGCCGACGATGATTCTCTGTTCCTGCTCCATTTCACACTTTCCCGCGGGCCGCGCGCCACGCGCGCCGCGCGAGGCAGCATTCCACGGCGAGGGCGAACGCGCTCGCGAGGCTTCCCGTTTCCGCCGTGCCCGTTCCGGCGATGTCGTAGGCCGTGCCGTGACAGACGGACGTCCGCACGATCGGAAGCCCGATCGTCATGTTGACGCCCTCCTCGAAGCCTCCCGCCTTGAAGGGAATCATCCCCTGGTCGTGGTAGAGGGCGATGAACGCATCGTACCCTTTCCTCTCCCATTTGTAAAATAGTGTGTCCGCGCTCAAGGGGCCGTCGACGAGGAGCCCCTCCGCGCGGAGCGCACTCGAGGCACGGGATAATCGTGTCGCGCTCCTCCGTCCCGAGGACCCCGCCGTCGCCGGCGTGCGGGTTGAGCGCGGCGACCGCGATTCGCGGACTCTCGACGCCGAAGAGCTCGCGGAGAGAGCTCGCGGCGACGCGCACGCCCGCCGCGATCCTCTCCGCCGTCACCGCCGAGGGCACGTCCCTGAGGGGGATGTCCCTCGTGAGGATCACGATGCGGAGGCCGCGCGATACCATCATCATCTGGCAATCGGGCGCGTCGAAGGCGTTCGCGAGAAGCTCGGTATGGCTCACCCTCGAGTAGCCGGCGAGCGCGAGGGCTTCCTTTGAAATCGGACCCGTGACGATGCCTTCGACGAGCCCCCGCTTCGCGAGGGCGGCGGCGGTCTCGATCGCGAGGCCCGCCGCGCGGCCGCCCTCCGCCGTGGGGCGGCCGAGGCGATAGGCCGTATCCTCGCCCGTATCGATGTAGAGGGGGAACGAATCGGGCGCTTCGAGCCTCGCCGCCTCCGCGAGCGGAATCACGCGGGCGGCCCCGCACGCCTTCGCCGGGAGCCAGCTCGAGAGCGCCGCGTGCGCGCCGATGACGTACACGTCCGCGCCGGAGAGAGCCCGCGTCGCGAGGAGCGATCCCGTTATCTCGGGACCGATCCCCCCCGGATCCCCGACGGTGAGCGCGAGACGCACCCTGCTTTCAGACATCCCGTCCCCCGCCGCCGCCCGTGTCGATCCGGGCTTCCCGGATGACGCGGAAGAAGCGCTCGCGGTCTTTCCGCGACACCTGTCCCGCGGGAATTTCCAGGATCTCGACCGCCGTCACCGCGCGCGGATAACGGATCTCGATCACGTCGCCCGGCCGGACGTCCGCGCTCGGTTTCGCCTTTCTGCCGTTGATGGAAATACCGCCCGCCTCGCACCCCTTGTGCGCCTGGCTCCGCGTCTTCACGAGGCACAGCGCCTTGAGGAGCAGGTCGATTCTCACCGGGGTCATTCTCCCTTTATCGCGACGGTATAGCTCTTTTTGAGCTCCTCCACGTACGCGCTCATCTTTTCCATGATCTTCTGCTCCATAAGGAGCCTCCGCACCTGGTTCTTCGCCTCGTCGTACGAGTACGTTCCCGCCTCGTTCCAGTCGAGGACCTTGACGACGCGAAAGCCCCTCTCCTCCTTCATGACCGGCGCGAGCCCGCCCGCGGGCACCCCCTTGATCGCTTCCTTGAACTGCTCGGGCAGGTTCTTGATCTCGACCGCGCCGAAGACCCCCCCCTTGTCCTTCGTGGCGTAATCGCCGGAGTACTTCGCCGCCGCCTCCGCAAAATCGGCGCCTCCCGCGATCTCCGTCCGAACGCGCTCGGCCAGCTTCGATGCCGTTTCGACGTCTTCCGGCGTCGGCGTGGCGCGCACGAGAATGTGCCGCAGGGTGACCTGGTCCCCCTCGACCTTCTCGATCTTGATGAGATGATACCCGAACTCGGTGAGAACGGGCCCGCTCACCCGTCCCACGGCGACCTTGCGCGCCGCCTCGGCGAAGGGAGGGTTGTTGAGCTCGTCGAGGTTGAGGGTCCCGAGGTTGCCGCCGAACTTGGCGCTCGGACAATCCGAATACTCTTTCGCCGCCGCCGCGAACTCCACTCCGGCCTTGAGCTTCCCCTCGATCGTCGTGATCTTCTCGACCGCTTTCGCGAGCACCTCATCGGAAGGCTTCGGCACGATGAGAATGTGCGCGATCGGATACGGTCGGTTCCTTCTGCGGGAACTCGGACAGATGCGCCTTGTAGTATTCGCGCACTTCCGGCTCGGTCACCTTAACCTCCGGCAGTATCTTCTGATACTTTATCTTCTCGATAAGGAGAAGTGTCCTGATATTATCGCGGTACCGCTCGCGAAGCGCGTCCATCGTGAGCCCTTCCGCCGCGAGCTGCCGCTCGAACGCGTCGTCCCCCCCGATCTCCGTTTTCTTCTGCTCTATCCAGCGATCGATCGCCGCGTTCAGCTCCTTGTCCTCTATCCTGAGATTGTCCCGGTCCGCCTGAATCGTGAGCAGCGCGGTGGCGATGAGACTGTTGAGCGCTTCCTGCCTCAGCGCTTTTTCCTCGTCGGGCGGCAGGGACGCGCGCTGCGCCTGGATAAGGAAGTTCCTGATCTCGTTGTCCACTTCGCTCTTGAAAATCGCGCGATCCTCGACGGTCGCGACGATCCGGTCGACGATGCCGGGGGCGCTCGTCGCCGTGCCGGCGCCCGCCGCGCCGGCGCGCGTCGTGTCCCCCCACACCGTAATAACCCGCGCCGAATCGACCCGCGCCGTATCGACTCTCGCGCTCTGCGCGAGCGCGCCCGCGAACGGCGCCAGCGCGGCGATCGCGGCCGCGCATATCGCGCAGGCGGCCGCGAGGATCTTCCGGTGATGCATCGTTCCTCCTCTTTCGATTTCAGGGAGTCCCCGTCGTATCGGCGTCTTCGTAGGCCTCGGCCGTGTCCGCCCGCGGCTCGCTCTCCGCCGGGCGCAAATACGATTGGTCCTTGTACGCGATGTCGGCCTTCGCCTTGAGCGAGTCGAGGAGCTCGCGATAGGCCCTTTTCCGTTTCTCGAGCATGAGCGTGTTCATGATCTGCTCGCGCACGTCGTCGAGCCCGACCGAAACGAGCGCCTCGCGCATGTCGTCGAGCCTGAAGACGTGGTAGCCGAAATCCGATTTGACGACCCCGGTGACGTCGTTCGGCTTCATGTCGAAAACGATCGCTTCGAGCTCGGGAATCATGTTCCCCTTCGTGAGATAGCCGAGATCGCCGCCGCGCTTCGCGCCCGCGTCGATCGAGTAGCGGTTCGCGACCCAGGCCCAGCTCTTTGTCTTGAGAAGCTCTATCACCTGCGCGGCGTCTTCGGGAGTCCCCACGAGAATCTGGCTCACGCGGTACTCGTTCATGTACTCGCGCTCGTGCGCGGCGTAATACCCCTCGACCTCCTCCTCGCTCACCTCCGTCCGCTTCCGAAGCTCGGCGTATACGAGATAGTCGGCGAGGAACTGCTGCTCGAGCTCTCGCAGGCGCGCCTCGACGTACGGGTCGGCCTTGAGGCCGCGGCGGAGCGCTTCCTGCCGGAGAACCTCCGTATCGACCCAGCGGCGGACAAACTCCCGCCGCTCCTCGAATGTCAGTGGAATCTGCTCGTCCTCGGGAACGAGCCTGTTGAGGTCGCCGCCGGTGAGCACGGCATCCCCCACCCGGACGATCTCGCCCGCATTCTCGCCGGGCGCCTTTCCCCGGCTCGTTCCCCTTCCCGCACCCGCCGACGGCAAAGAGCACGAGGAGAAAGAGGATTATCGCCTCCCGTGCCCCGATCATATCAATGCGCCCGCCTTATCGCGGCATCTGCAGCTGCTGTTGCTGCTGCTGCTGTTGCTGCAGTTCCTGCTCCCGCGCCTTCTGCTCCAGCACGGCATCGCTCGGCCGCGTCCTCGAGAGATCCGTCTTCTTCAGGTTCCGCATGTTGATCTTGATCGCGAAATCCTTGCGCCATTTCACGAGTTTTTCCTTGAGGAGCTTCTCGGCCCGGTCTTCCTGCATCTTCGTCTTCATGGGCTGCGCGGCGCTCGCGTACGGCATCGCCTGGGGCGCCTCGATCTGCTCGACCTTGACGACCGCCCATCCCCTCGGCACCTGGAACGGATCGGAGACCTGGCCGGCGGCGAGCGAAAATGCGATCTCGTCGTAGTCGGGGAAATTCCCCTTCGGGACGAGTCCCGTCCCGCCGCCGCTCCGGACCCCTTCGGGATCCTCGGTGAACTTCTTCACGAGCTTCTCGAAATCCTCCCCCTTGCGCGCGAGCGCGACGGCCTGATCGGCCTTCGCCTTGTCGCTCACGAGGATGATCCTGAACTCGCGCCGCTCCGGAGAGGAGATACTGGCCTGATTCGCGTTGTAGTAATCCTGGACCTCCAGATCGCTCACGCTGACCTCGTTCTTCACCTGGTCCTCGTAGAACTTCCACGTCAGCATCATTTCCTTCTTCGTCTGGAGCCCCTTCGCGACTTCGGGGATATCCTGAACCTTGAGGTCTTTTTCGACGTAGGTCGGCAGAGCGGTGTCCCATATGCGCCTGTGTATGGATTCGACGATCGCTTCCTTCCCGAGCTTGCGGCTCGGCCGATCGGGAAGACCCATCTCGTCGAAAATCTTCATGTAATCCCTGAGCGTGTAGGAACCGTCCGCGTACTGGGCGAGAAGCATGTCCCGGTACTGCTCCGGGATCTCGAGCTTCGGCGCGTTGTCGCGCGTCACCTTGTACGTGACGATGTCTTGCATGGGGATGTCGGGCGGGAGGTTGTTGTATACGATGTTGATCGCCTCGGGATAGATGGCCAGCCCGATATCCTTCTCGATCTTCTGCTTCATCTCGGCGATCATCTTCTTCTGCTTGTCCGCCTCGACCCTCTTTCGCGCGTACTGCAGATCCTTCTCGGGCGTGATCTTCCGGATAGTGTGAACCTTGAGGATCGACCAACCCGTCGGCGTCTGCAGGGGTTGGGTGATATCCCCTTCTTTCGCGTCCGAAAGGGCGTCCTCGATCCAGTAGAGCATGCCTCCGATTGTGCTGGTCCCCAGGAAGCCGCCGTCGCCGGCCTCGGGGCGCAGCGAATATTTCTTCGCCATTTCCGCGAAATCGGCTCCGCCGGAGAGCTGCTCGCGGATGGCGCGCGCCTCGTCCTCGTTCGCGACGAGGATCTGGCTCAGCTGGTACTCGTTGTGCATCCTGTCGAAGTAATCCTTCGCTTCCTGCTCGGTCACCTTGACCTTCTTCACGACGTACTCGTTCTCCATCGCGGCGACGAGGTACTGCCCTTTGAATCTATCCCAGAATTCGACGAACCATTTTTCCTTTTCGTATCCCGCCGCGAGCGCCTTGAGCGTCATGACTTCCTTGTTGATCATGATGTCGAGAAGCTCCTTCTTGCCCTCGAGATCGTTCGTCTTGGGCAGGAACTTCTCGTCCATCGTCGCGACCGCCTTGTTGAAGTCCCCCACGGTGATCTTCCGGTCGGCCACCTTGGCGACGACGAGGTTCTCCTTCTTGCCGCATCCGAGGGAGAGCGCGAGGCCGGCCGCCAGGATGCACAGAATCGTTTTCTTCAAAGCGGGCTCCTTTCTCGTTCCACTGTTCGGCATGTGATGCCAAAGGCTCCCCGAGGGAGCCGTGCGCGACGGTAAAGCCGGATTCCGGGCGTGCCCCCGGGAGGGGCTGCCCTCCATACTGTTTAAACTACTCTATTTATCAGAAAATTCCAACGATTTCAACAGATTTTCGAGGTCGCCGAGGGCGTCGGGCCTGCCGTCCGCGGAGCGGAGCCCCTTGACGGTCATTCCGAACCCCTCCCTCGTATGAAAGATCAGGCGGCCCGGAAAGAGATCGACGATAGAAGCTATCTGCTTCTTGTTCGGGAGCTTGTCGCTCGAGAAGCTCGCCTTGAGCGTGAACGAGCGGTCGATTTCGACACGGTCGATGCCCGCCGCCGCCGCGCGGGCCTTGAGCTCCACGATCTTCAACATGTTGGCGGCGCTTTCGGGGAGCGGCCCGAACCGGTCGCGGAGCTCGCTCGCCATCTCTCCCGCCTGGGCGGCGGTCTCGATCCTCGAAAGCCGCCGGTAGATATCCATCCGCTCCTCCGAGTCGGGAACGTATTCGGAGGGAAGATACGCCGGCAGCGGCACCGAGATGCGTATCTCGCGTTCCGTCGCGACCGGCTCCCCCTTGAGGCGCGCGACCTCCTCCCTGAGCATGCGCGTGTAGAGATCGAGGCCGACCGCCGCGATGTTCCCCGATTGCTCGATGCCGAGCAGGTTGCCGGCCCCGCGGATCTCGAGATCGCGCATCGCGATCCGGTAGCCCGCGCCGAGGTAATCGAACTCGCTGATCGCCTGGAGCCTTTTCACCGCCGTCGGCGTGAGGGTGCGGCCGCGCGGAACGAGAAGATAGGCGTACGCCTTGCGATCCGATCTCCCGACGCGTCCGCGGAGCTGGTAGATCTGCGCGAGCCCGAAGCGATCGGCGCGGTTGATGACGATCGTGTTCACGTTCGGGAAATCGAGCCCCGCCTCGATGATCATCGTGCAGACGAGCACGTCGAACTTGCGTTCGAGAAAGTCGATCATGCGTCCCTCGAGCTCGCGCTCGCGCATCTGGCCGTGCGCGTGCGTGATCCGCACCCGGTCCGGCAGCAGCCTGCGCAGGTACCCCTCCATGACCGCGATCGACTGCACCCGGTTGTGCACGAAGAAGACCTGCCCGCCGCGGTCGATCTCGCGCATGCAGGCGTCCCGGATGCTCGCGTCGTCGAAGGGAAGGATCTCGGTATGAATGGGGAGGCGGTTGCGCGGGGGGGTGTCGATGACCGAGAAGTCGCGGATCCCCGAGATCGCCATCGAGAGGGTCCGCGGGATCGGCGTCGCCGTCATGCTGAGGACGTCGACCGACTTCTTCATGCTCTTGAACGAATCCTTGTGGCGCACCCCGAACCGGTGCTCCTCGTCGATGACGACGAGCCCGAGGTCCTTGAACCGGATGTCCTTCGAGAGGAGCCGGTGCGTGCCGACGACGATGTCGACCTTTCCCTCCGCCACCGCATCGACGGTCTCTTTCTGTTTCGCGTTCGTGACGAATCTGCTCAGCGTCGCGACGGTCACCGGATAGCCCGCGAGGCGCTCGCTCACCGTGCTGAAATGCTGCATCGCGAGCACGGTCGTCGGGACGAGGATCGCGACCTGCTTGCCCGACATCGCCGCCTTGAAGGCCGCGCGCACGGCGACCTCCGTCTTGCCGAACCCGACGTCCCCGCAGAGGAGCCTGTCCATCGGGCGCGGCGCCTCCATGTCTCCCTTGACCTCGTCGGTGGCGCGGAGCTGGTGCTCGGTCTCCTCGTACGGGAAGGACGCCTCCATCTCCTTCTGCCACGGCTTGTCGGGGGGGAACGTGAAACCCTTCGCGAGCTGCCGCGCCGCGTACACCTCGAGGAGATCGCGGGCGATCTTCTCGGCGCTCTTTCTGGCCTTCTCGCGGGCCCGCGTCCACGACGCGCTCCCGAGCCTGTCGAGCTGCGGGGCCGCGTCTTCCGCGGCGACGTACTTCTCGACGAGGCGGAGCTGGCCGATCGGGATGAAGAGGTGGTCGTCCCCGCCGTAGCGCATGTCGAGGCACTCGGTCTTGCCGCTCTCGATCTCGAGAACGCGCATTCCCATGTAGCGCCCGATGCCGTGATTCACGTGGACGACGAAATCCCCCGGCTGGAAATGCGACGGGTCGTAGGTGAGCGACCTGCTCCGGGCGGGCGGCGTATGGTACGGACGATGGTAGCGGCCGAAGACCTCCTCCTCGCTCAGGAAGAAGACGCCGATCTCGGGCCAGCGGAAACCGCTCGAGAGCCCGCCGAGGGGAAAATCGATATCCATCGCGACGTCCTCGAGGAGCTCCTCGGCGCGCTCCCTCTGGAATTTGTTCGCGCAGAAGAAGTAGACCCTGTTCCCGCGCTTGAGCTCTTTCTGCGCGTCGGTCACGAGGGAGGCCAGGTTCCGCCGGTAGTCCCCCGGCGAGGAGGTGCCGAAGCGCACGGCGCCTTCCCATTCGAGCTTGTTGATCGAGACGCGGCGCGAGCGCGCGAGCCATTCGGAGAGCTCCCCTTCCCCCACGTACGCCTCGTCGGGCGGCGGGAAGAGATTCCCCTCGTCGCGGGTCCGCGCGTAGCGCTGCACGATTTCCTCCCGGAAATCGGCGAGGGCGCTCTCGATATCCTCGGCGTCGACGAGAACGACGACCGGCGGAACGTCGAAGTGCGCGAAGAGCGGAACGACCCCGTGCAGGGTCGCCGCGTAATGCTCCATTCCGAAAAAGGAGATCCCTTTCTCGAGGCGCTCCGCCGGCAGCATGAGCTTCGCGCGCTCCTCGTCGCTCGCTCCCGCCGTCTCCTTCCGTATGCGCTCCGCGAGACGCGCGATCCCTTCGTCCGTCGGGGCGATATGATGGGGCGGGCGCACGCGGAGGCTCTCCCGCGCGCCGGTCGACCGCTGCGTTTCGATATCGAAGTCGCGCATCGAGACGATCTCGTCCCCGTCGAACTCCATGCGCACGGGAGTCTCCTCGGACACCTCGAAGATGTCGAGAATCCCGCCGCGGACGGCGAACTGCCCCTTCGCCTCGACCGTCTCGTGCCTCTCGTAGCCGAGACGGACGAGACGTTCCGCCAGCTCGTGCGGGTCGTGCTCCTCGCCGGCGCGCACGTCGACGAGAAGGCCGCGGAAGAGCTCGCGGGGAAATACCTTCTTGAGCGCGGACCGGATCGTGCAGACGAGCACGCGGCATCTGCCCTCGCCGAGCGCTTCGAGCGCCTTCATCTGGAGCCCGGTGAGGCTCCGGTCGGGATCGTGATAATCGTACGGGAGCATCTCGTCCTCGGGATACGGAACGACGCCGTCCACGCCGAATATCCCGAGATCCTCCTCGACGTCGCGCGCGCGCACGGGATCGGGGGCGATGACGAGAAAGGGGGTTTTTCGCTCGGAGGCGAGGGCCGCGACGACGAGCGATCGCGCGCTGCCGTAGAGCCCCGCGACGGGGACGTGCGCGCTTTCGGCGTCGAGCTTCTTACCGAGCTCCCGGTACGCCTCCAGGCGATCGATCTTCTGCTTCAGGTCGTTCCACATACGCTACCACTACGCGGGTCCTGCCGCTGATTGCTACCCCGCGCGTGCTCGCTCGCACCGCGAGCTGCGCGCCACGCGGGGACCCCATCAGCGTCACCCGCTAGTCGGGCAGGCGCGGACACTCTCGCGACGAACTCATTGGAGGCTCTGCGACTGAGTTCGGAGCGAGAGTGTCCGCGCCATCCCCACCCGCTGCGCCTCGGTTTCTCCACGTCTCCCGCTGCGCGACGAAGAGCTCGAGGGCGAGCAGGGCCATCGCGGCGAGAAGAACCGGAATCGTGATTTCCCTGCCCGTGCGCGCCGCGCGGATCGCGGGGGCGAGCTCCCTGTCTTCCTCGACGACGAGCCTGGCCCCAAGCCCGAGGGAATCGGCCGCGGCGCGGGGATCGAGGTACGCGAGATCCGACTCCTCGCGGCAGTCCGGGTTGACGGCGGTCTTTCCTTTCACTTCGGCGCCCGCGAATATCGTCACGATGCCGGGCGTCTCGACGGGAGGAACGAGAATGCCCGCGGGCACTTCCGCGGGCTTGAGCGTCGCGCCGCCGGGAAGCTCGACGGTGAATTCTCCGCCCCGCTCCCCGCTCCATACTATCGGCTCTCCGACGAGGCTCCCTTCGCGCGCGGGCAGCTCCCGGCCCGTCGCGAGAACGAGCTGCTGCACGAGCGGCAGGAAATACGGCGAGAGCACGAGCTCTCCCGCCTCCGGCCTCGGGTCTATGGCGGCGAACACGACCGTTCCCTCGCCGCGCCTCTCTTCCCATACGAATGGGCCGCGCCTCTCGAACGAGAGCGTCGCGGCTCCGGGAGGCACTCCCCTCACGAGCGCGGCGCTTCTGAATCTCAGGCGCGCGAGCGCCTCGAGGTCCCTTTCGTCGAACGGCGCGAGAAAGCCCGGCGCCCCCGCCGGCTTCGAGAGCCGGAAAAAGCCCTGCGGCATTTCGGCGAAATCGAATTTGAGCGGATACCGGCTGAGCCTCTCGGCGGCCGCCTCGAGCTCCGGCACGAGAAACACGATCGCCGTGCCCCCGCGCGCGACGAAACGATCGACGATCTCGACGTCTCCCGGCGCCGGGCCCCGTCCGGGCCCGAGCACGACGACGTCCGCCGCGCTCAGGTCGGCGCTCGTGAAGGCGCGCCACCCGCGCTTCACGAGGGCGACGTCCCCCTCGACCCCTCCGGGAACGAGCGCCTGCTCGACGTAGAAGCCTCCCTCGTCGGCGAGAAGAAGGACGCGCGTCCTGTCCCGGACGTTCAGCGTGAAATATCTCGTGTCGTCGGCGGGGAGACGATCGGATCGTTTCTTCACGACGCCGTCGATCCATCCCGAGCGCTCGACGGGAAACACGACCGTCTCGGTGAAATAGTTGTCGGGGAGGATCTCGATCTCCTTCTCCATGACGCGTCGCCCCGCGATCGAGACCTCGAGCGGGAATTTCGCGGCGAGCTCGCGCGACCTGTTCCGCAGAACGATCCCGAGCTCCGCCGTCTCCCCCTTGTGGAGCGCGACGCCCGGCACGACGACGCTCTCGACCGCCACGTTCGCCGCCGCGTTCGCCTGCACGGGAAGAAGAAACGCCCGGACGGGATGTGCGGCGCGGGACTTTTCGCGGGTCGCCGGCACGCCGATGGCGCTGCGGCCCGGCATATCGGCGACGTCACGATCCGGCGCGCCCGCCTCGCCCGCGACGCGCGTCCCCGCGCGAGCGAGCGCCGTCCTCTGGAAATCCGATATAATGTAGAGCTCGCGCACGTCGCGGCGGCTCCCGGCGAGCATGCGCTCCCCGGTCGCGGCGGCGCTGCGCAGATCGGTTCCCCCATACGACGGCCGCGCGCCGCGCAGCGCCTCGAGGACGGCCTCTTTCTCGATCTCCCCGTCGTAAACGATCTCGCTCGCCGTATCGAAAAGAACGATCGACACCGCGTCCCCCCGCTCGAGATTGTCGAGGATCGCGGAGAGCCGCGCGACCGCCGCGGTCGAAGGCGACGCCCGCCTCCCCCTCCACTCCCATGCTGAAGCTCCGGTCGAGGAGAATGCACGCCGCGCGCGAACCTCCCGCCGGAAAGAGCGACGCGAGGGAGCCGCGCACCACGGGCCGCGCGAACGCGAGCGCGACGAGGGCGACGGCGAGGATCCTCATGAGCAGGAGGAGCAGCCGCCGCACGTTTATCCGCATCATGCTGCGCCGGTCGGACCGGCTGAGGAAGCGGATCGTGCTGAAGGGAACCTCGGGGACGCGCCTCCGGCTGAAGATATGTATGAGAATGGGGACCGCCACCGCGGCCAGCGCGAAAAGGTAGAGCGGACTCAGAAAATTCACCGGAGCCTCCGCCGCTTATTGAGATACCGCACGAGCGCCTGATCGAACGGGGTCTCTGTGGTCACGAGATTGTAGTCGATCGCGTCTTCCTTGCACTCGCGCTCGAGGCGCGAGATCCATTCGCGCACGCTCCGGCGATACTCCTTCTTCAGGAACCACGGCTGCGTCCGGAGCTTCTCCCCCGTTTCCCTGTCGACGAATCGCACCTCGCCGCCGTAGTCGAGCGTGAGCTCTTTCGCGTCGAGAATATGGAACACGACCACCTCGTGCCCGCGATGCCGGAACGCCTTGAGTCCCGCGATCACCGCGGCGGGGTCGTCGTAAAGATCGGAGAAGAGCACGACGAGGCCGCGGCGCTTGATGCGCTCCGCCATCTCGCGGAGCGCGGGCGCGATCTCCGTCTTCGCGCCGGGCGCGATCTCCTCGAGCGTCTTGAGGAGGTGGAGCAGGTGCCGCCGCACCGACCGGTGCGGCACGAGCACGTTGATCTTCTCGTCGAACGCCACGAGCCCCACCGCGTCCCGCTGCATGATCATGAGGTAGCCGAGCGCCGCGGCGAGGAGCGTCGCGTAGCGCAGCTTCGTCACGGCGGCGCCGCTCGTGAAATCCATCGACGCGCTCTGGTCGACGAGCAGCGTCGCGCGCAGGTTCGTCTCGTCCTCGAAGACCTTCACGTAATAGCGGTCGGTCTTCCCGTAGATCTTCCAGTCGACGTCGCGCGCCGACTCCCCCGCGTTGTACTGGCGATATTCGGCGAACTCCACCGAGAAGCCGTGGTAGGGGCTCCGGTGGAGGCCGGCGATGAAGCCCTCGACGATGAGCCGCGCCCGGAGGTCCATGTTGGCGAGGCGGCTCACGACTTCGGGCTTGAGGAACTCCGCGATGTTCGTTTCTCTGGGCGACATTTCAGATTTTCACGGCGCCACGGCGTCGAGGAGCCGCCGGACGAGATCGTCCGTCGTCACGCCGTCCGCCTCCGCGTGGAAGTTCGTCACGAGCCGGTGCCGCAGCACCGGCGGGGCCATCGCGCGGACGTCCTCGACTCCGGGTGTCGTCCGGCCGGACATGATGGCCCGCGCCTTCGCGCCGAGGATGAGATACTGCCCGGCGCGCGGCCCGGCCCCCCACGAGAGGTACTGGCCGACCCCGGGGAGCTTCTCGTCCCTGCTCGCCCGGATGAGGCGAACGGCGTAGCGCAGAACGCTCTCCGAGACGGGAACGCTCCTCACGAGCTGCTGCATCGCGACGATATCGGAGCCCGAGAGCACCTGAGCCGGCGAGGCGAGCTCGCGCGAGGTGGTCGTATCGATGATTTTGAGCTCTTCCTCGTCCGACGGATAATCGACCTTGATATTGAACATGAACCGGTCGAGCTGCGCCTCGGGGAGCGGATACGTCCCCTCGAGCTCGATCGGGTTCTGCGTCGCGAGGACGAAGAACGGTCTTTCGAGGCGGTAGGTGTTCCCGCCGGCCGTCACCTGATACTCCTGCATCGCCTGGAGGAGCGCCGATTGCGTCTTCGGCGGCGTGCGGTTGATCTCGTCCGCGAGGACGACGTTCGCGAAGACGGGGCCTTCGATGAAACGGAACACGCGGCGCCGCGTCGCCGGGTCCTCCTCGAGCACCTCGGTCCCCGTGATGTCGCTCGGCATGAGGTCGGGCGTGAACTGTATCCGCGAGAACTTGAGATTCAAGGAACGCGCGACGGTCGAGACGAGGAGCGTTTTCGCGAGGCCGGGGACGCCGACGAGGAGGCAGTGCCCCCCGACGAAGAGCGCCGTGAGGAGCTCCTCGATCACCGCGTCCTGCCCGACGATCACCTGAGCGATCTCTCCGCGGAGTCTCCCGTACGCCTCTTCGAATTTCAGGAGCATCTGCTCATTCGTGCTATCGACCATCGGCTCTCCTCTTCTTCGCTATATACTATGGAAAGGGAAACCCGTCCATCGCGCCGCGCCGGCGGCGCGAGAGCGATTGTAACATAGCCGCCTCGCTCCAAAAATATCTTATCATACGCAGGGGGCTTTGAGCTACAATTCCGCCGCCATGCTCTTCGAAACGAAAAAGAGGCGCCGCACTCGCCTCATGAAAACGCCCCTCCCCCCGGCGCAGCTTGCGATCGTCGAGCGCAACGTGCCGTATTATCGCGCGCTCGCGCCCGAGGATCGGGAGGAGCTCCGGGGGCTCGTCCAGATCTTTCTCGCCGAGAAGAACTTCGAGGGCTGCGACGGCCTCGAGATCACGGACGAGATCCGGCTCACGATCGCCGCGCAGGCGTGCATCCTCCTGCTCCACAGGAAAACCGATATCTACCCGCTGCTGCAATCGGTCCTCGTCTACCCGCACACGTTCGTCGCCCCCCTGAAGGAACGCGGGCCGGGCGGCGTCGTGATCGAGGATTTCGAGGAGCGCGACGGGGAATCGTGGGATATCGGAGCTCTCATTCTCTCGTGGGACGACGTCATGGAAAGCGTCGCGGACCCCCGCGACGGCTACAACGTCGTGTTCCACGAGTTCGCCCACCAGCTCGACGACGAGGCGGGGATCGCCGACGGTGCGCCGCCGCTGCCCGAGAGATCGATGTACGACGATTGGGCGCGCGTACTCGGCGCCGAGTACGACGCGCTCGCGGAAGCCGTCCGGCGCCACCGGCCGACGCTGCTCGACGAGTACGGCGCCGAGAGCCCCGCGGAGTTCTTCGCCGTCGCGACCGAGACTTTCTTCGAGCTGCCCCGCGATCTCAAGGCCGCACATCCGGCGCTCTACGAGCAGCTCTCCCGCTTCTACAGGCAGGATCCCGCCGCATCCGCGCCGCCCGCGCCGCAGCGCTGACTCCCCACCAGCAGGTGGCGGCGAAGGCGCAGGACATTCCCGCGAACGAGCCCATTGGAGCCCTGCGACTGGGCTCGGAGCGGGAATGTCCTGCGCCGGCACTGTTAGCGGGTGACGCTGATGGGGTCCCGCGTGGGCGTCAGTATCTCCCGATCTGCCATTCGTCGAAGATAACGTCGGCGATCGAATCGACCTGCGCGCGATTGAAGAACCAGAGCGGCAATCCGAAGTGCACGCTCGGAGCGCCGACGGCATCGGTGGCGTCGGCGACGACATCCTCGTATTTCGTCGTCCAGAAGGCCACGACGTCGCCGTTCACGGCGGAGATCGCGCTGCGGGCCTTCATCCGGTACATCGGGACGAAGCAGGGCTGCCGGCTCGCGTTGATCGTTCTCATCCAGTACGTCGGATTGTACAGCTCCACGTAGGTGAATCCCTGCACTTTGGGATCGAAGAACATCCCGTCCTTGGTGACCTGGCCCCAAAGGGTGAGCTTGTTGGGCAGATCCAGGTGCCCCGTCGTGAGCGGTTCGCGGGTGTCCTTGACGGCGTACGCCATGGCGTCGTAATCGACGCGCCGCTCGGGCATCCGCGGATCGATCCGCGAAATCGGCCTGGCTCTGTCGATAACGGTCACGCAATAGGTCTTGTACGCGATGCTGTAGACGCCGCTCGTGTCGCCGTCGCACCCCGTGCTCGTTCCCGCGATCTCGCAGCGAAGGTTCCGGGGAAACGACTGGTTGGTGATGGAGAACACGGCGCCGAGCCCTCCCCGCGAATCGGACTTTCCTTCGGACCAGATGTGCCCGCCCGCCGCCACGTAATACGCGAGGTAATTGAATTGCCCGGTATTCGATCAAGCCGAGCTGCGATTCCGGCGTGAACCGGACCATGTCGTCCCACGTCATGACGTCGTCGCTCGCCGTATAGCTCCAGATGATGTTCTTGTACTTCCACAGGACTTCGATATCGATCTTTCGGAAGCTCATGTCCGCCGTTTCGTACACGTCGGAGCCCGGATCGAAATCCCTCGCCCTGCCGCAGATGCTTCAGCCAGAACTCGTCGTGCTCCGTTTCCGTCGGAAATGCGTAGGTCGTCTGGGAGAAATTGGTCGAGTAGAAATCGTCGACCCAGAGCAGATTCTTCGTCATCTTCGACGGGAAAAATCGTCATCTCGAACTGGGCGAGCGTCGTCGTGCCCATGTCGTCGATCGTTTCGATGAAGAGCGTGTGCACGCCGGTCTCGAACGATATCCGCGGCGCCGCCTTGACGAGCGGCGACGGGAGCACGGCCCATTCGCTCTGATCGTTGAGGTCCGCGATGTCCCATCCGTACCGGTACGAGCTCACCGCGGCGCCGTAGCTCGAGGCATCGGCCGACCAGCTGAAATCGAGCGGGAAGTTTCCGGGGACGCGAAACGTCTCTATTCTGTTCTTGCCGCCGATGAACGTGTACGTGCCGAGATTCCGCTCCCTGACACTGAGCAGCGGGCCCGGAGGGTTGAACACCCTGAATATCCTCGCATTCTGGCCCGGATCGAACACGGACGTCACGGCGCCCGCCTCGTCCTTGGCCTGCACGACGAGCACGTATCCGAACCCTTTCACGATGAGCTCGTCGTCGCCGATGACGGTCGAGGTTCCGGAATCCCCCGGGGCGTCATACGGGATCCACGGGCACCAGCGGCTCTCGTATTCTTCCGGATTCCTGTTCAGGTTGTCCAGGAAGCTCAGCGTATGGGTGGCGACGAAATAGCGGATCGATTCCGGTTCCTGGATGTTCCACGGATCGTCGACCGGGTCTTCTCCCCTCCACGTGAACCTGACGAGCGCGGGGAGCTGCTGCTCCCTTCCGGGAAAGGCGTTTCGCGGCGTTTCGATGACGGCGTAGGGAGCCAGCGTGCTCGCGGTGAACGACCGGTAAGCAGCCCTCGATCTCGCTCCCTTGTCGTCCACCGCTCTGACGAAGAACGTGTGGACCTTCCGGCAATACGTGGAGTACCTTCCGGGTCCGACAGTTATGTCTTCGCCGTTCTCGAAGGCCGAGAACGCGAACGTGCTGTCCGTGCAACGGATCTTCGTCCATGCGGCGAGCCCGGTCGTATCGGCGGGATCGAAGCCTCCCGGGCTTCCGTCGCACATGGCGTATTCGTAGCTCTCCACGGTGCCGTCGGCGTCGTTTCCCATCCAGCTGAACTTGATCTGATAGCTGGTCGTGTCCCCTTCGGGCGGGGCTCCCGTAAGTCGCACCGTCGGGGGTTTGTTCGGGTGCGGATCGCCGATGAAGACGCTGTCGTCGCATCCGAAGAGCGCTGCGAGAACCAGCGCACAGGCGAGAACCGCCCCCGGCAGATATTCGCGCATACGCTTCATCGTATCACCACGAATTTCCCGACGACCCTCGGAAATTTCCCGTCATCGGGATCGACGCTGAAGAGATATACGCCGCTCGTGACGGTCTGGCCGTTCCGCGAGACGAGGTTCCACGCGAGCGTGCCGCTGCCGGCGCTCCCGTCGTGTCGAAGATTCTGCACGAGATCCCCCGCGACGGTGAAGATACGCACGGTGCTCCAGCACTTCGGGAGATTCCGGAATTCGGCCTTCTCTCCCGAAGGATCGGCGTTGTTCGGCTCGAACGTCCACGGCGCCATCCTTTCGCGCGTGACCGGATTCGGCACGACGTAGACGTCCGTTTCGTCGAAAAATTCCGCCTCCTGGGCCTCCGATCGCGGCGCCGCGTAGACGAAATTCCCATAGGGAGAATCCACTCTCCCCATTCCTTTCGGCTTGCCGAATACGTACAACGGCTCATACGCGATGACGGAGTAGAAATAGGGCATCCCGTTCTTCACGTCGTGATCGATGTATCGATAGTACTGCCGCCCGCCGTCGAAGCCGAGATTCCACCGCGCGAGCGCTTCCAGCGTGTCGCACTCCGCGCCCGTGACTCCGGGAGGGCAGGGAACCTCGGCGAGCGGATCGTAGCGGAGGTTTTCCTCGAAGGCCTTGAGGAGCGCCGCCCGTCCCTCCACCTGCTGGAGGGGCTCGTACTGAAAACCTCCGTCCTGCCACGGTCTCCTGAGATCGACGTTGGGCTCGATGTCGTTCACGAGATCGCGGGTGTCGAGCAGGTGCCACAGGTCGTCGCTCGGCCCGCTCGCCACCGTCGTCCCGAGCGGCCGGTGCCATTCGTCGGCCCTCCAAACCTGATAGCCCTCGAATTCGATCTTCAACGTAACCGGATCGGGGGTAATCTCGCTCAGGTTATCCCAGATGAGGCCGACGACGCCGTCGCCGACGACGGCGCGCATGACGGGCGCGGGCGGCGTTACGCTCGTGATCCAGTTTATCCGGGCCTCGCAGCCGTTGATGCCCGTTTGAAAATCCTTCAGGAGCATCGACCCTTTGAAGCAGCCCGGATAATTCGCCATCGTCCTTTCTTCGAAGCAGTCCGCGTTAATCCAGATCGTGTCGCGGACGGCGACCTTGACCTTCTCGGTGCTCGCGCAGGGGTCCGGATATATCCCCTGTGTCGCGGAATTCTCGTCGCCGATGAAAATCGTCTCGCGGCCGTTGATTCCCGTATTGCGGTTCTTGTCCTTGTCGACCCACGTCCCTGCGTAAACGAGCTTCATGAATGCGGCGTTGTCGCAGGAACTCATCGAGCCCTTCGCCGGCCGTGTATGCGATGTCCAGCTGTATCGATTGCCCCGGCGCGAGGAAGAACGGCCCCACGCTCATGAGGGCCTTGTAGTCGTTCGGATCTTCCGTGTCGGGCTGAAACGAGCTTTTCGAGAGAAGCTCGTAGCGCTGAAAGTCGTTTATCGGCTCGCCGCCGCGATCGTATGGAAGCAGCCCGGCGAAAATGCGGATCGCCGAGGGAGTGTCCTGCGCCTCCTCCGTCGGTCCCGTCCTGCATAACCATATGGGTGCCCAGAAGCACGATGCCGAAATATCCTTTCGTTCTCCCGCCGTCCCCGTCGTCGTCGTGGACATAGAGCGTGGAGATCCTCTCGGGTCTCGAAATGCCTCCGCCGAGGGGGGCGCACCAGATGCCCGACCACGATCCGATCTGATCGTCCTTGTAGTAGCTCGGAGCGTTCCTCGGCCCCGCGTCGAGATCGGCGTATATGCCCACATAGACGTTCTGAAGAAATCTGACTCCCTCGTTGCTGATATCGTAGTGCACGCCCACGGAGTTGTAGCTGCTTTCCTCGCTCCACTGGTACGTCTCCTGGCGAACCTTGAGATTGAGCGGCGCGTGCTCGGGCCATACCTCCTGCGCGGTGCCCTGATCGTCCGTGAACCAGCAGGAATACATGATCTTCCCGAGGGCGGCGAAATCTTCGTCGATGAGCCCGTCATGATCGTCGTCGCGCCCGTTGAGCCAGTCCTCGTTGATTCGCCCGTCGCCGTCGTCGTCGGGATTTGACGGATAGGTGCGCCCTCCCTTCATCCCTTCGGTCGTCTTGTAGATGATATCGACCGCGTCGTCGCTGGGGTAAAACTCCATTTCGGGATAACCGGTCGAGACCGAGGGCACGCCGTCGATCTCGGCGCCGACCCAGAGCCCGGCGGCGTAGAGATACTCGACCCCGCTTCCCGCGGGCCACTGGGCCGAGGGGGAATCGGCCATCGGATAGCTGCTCTTGGGAAGCGAGCCGAGAAAGCCGAAGTTCGTCACGTTCATCTGGAGGTTCCCGCTCGAAGTTACTGCCCGTCCGTCCAGAACGAGCGTCCGGCTGATGGTTTCGATCTTGTCTTTGAGATTATCCCCGCGGTCCTGGGCGTATGCCGGTCCGCGCATGACGGTGCCAAGAGCCAGGAGAATCCAACAGCCCGTCGCCCGCACAACATAGCAACGCCGGAGCACGAACACACCTCCGCCGCGTCCCCCCGGAAATTCGAGGTAACGCGCAAAAACCGTGCAGCTTTAATATATTATACCATATGGAGCGAGTAAAGTTCCTTGACGGGGCGAGCGGAGGAAGCGGGCCGCGCCCGTTTCGCGTCACGGGCCTGCTCGTATTCCCCACTCCCCGAACACGACGTCGGCTATCGAATCGACCTGGGCCCTGTTGAAGAACCAGAGCGGCAAGCCGAAATGCACGCTCGGGGCGGCGACGGCGCCCGGAACCGGCGCGACGACGTCTGCGTACCTCGTCGTCCAGAACGCTACCACCGTCTTGTCGACCGCCGAGACCGAGTTGCGCGCCCGCATGCGGTACAGGGGGTGGAAGCAGGACTGCGGGCTCGCCCCGATGACGTCCATCCAGTATTCGGGGTTGTATATCTCCACGTAGCTGAATCCCTTGACCTGGGGATCGAAGAAGTTGCCGGGCTTCGTCACCGTCGACCAGAGCTGGAGCTTTCGCGGCAGACCGGGCAGCGCCCCCGTAACCGCGTCAGCCGCGTCGATGTATCCGTAGCCCATCGCGTCCCACTCGATCCGCCTTTCGGGCATGGACCACCACCAATCGCCTCGGGGCAGCGCCGCGGCCTTGTCGATCACCGAAACGCAGTAATCCCGGTACGCCATGCACTCGACCCCGCTCGTATCCCCCGCGCAGCCGACCTGCGGCCCGTTGATCTCGCATTTCAGGTACAGGGGAAATCGCTGCGCGTTCTCGTACAGAACCGCGGCGAGACCGCCTTGCCTGTCCGACCTCCCGCAGCTCCAGAGATGCCCCCCCGAGGCGACGTAATACGAAAGGAAATTGAACCTGGAGTGGCCCAGCGTGGATATGCGGCTCTCGGGCGTGAACAGCACCATGTTGTCCCACGCGTTGATTCTGTTGTCGGACGAATAGGTCCAGATGATGCTCCGGTATTTCCACAGAATCTCGGCGCGCGGCGGAAGAAAGCTCAGGTCTTTCGTGTCGAACACGTCGCGGTCGGGATTGAAGTCCCGCGCGCGCGCGCAGATCCTGAGCCAGAACTGATCGTGCTCCTTCTCCGTCGGAAAGGAGTAATCGGTCTGAACGAAATCGGTCGAATAGAAATCGTCGACCCAGAGCAGGTTCCTGCTCATATCGATGGGGAATACGCTGATCTCGATCTGCGCGAGCGTCGAATAGCCGTTGTTGTCGATCGCCTCGATGAACAGCGTATGGACGCCCGAGCTGAAGCTGCGGGGCGGCGCCGACGTCGCATAGGGGCTCGGGAGCACCTCCCAGTCGCTCGGATTGGAGAGATCCGCGACGTCCCACCCGTACCGGTAGCCGCTGATGACCCCCCCGTAGCTGCTCGCGTCCGCGCTCCATGTGAAGCGAAAAGCGAACTCGGCGGGAAGAGAGAACGCCTGCGGCCGGATATTGGTGCCGATGAACCGGTGCAGGCCGAGATACGTTTCTTTGACCGTGAGCTCCGGCCCCACGACCTTGAGGATCGCGTAGACGCGGACGTTCGATCTCATGTCGAATATCGACGTGACCGCCCCGGCCTCGTCCTTCGCCTGGACCGCGAAAACGTACCGGCTCTTCATGTCGAGCATCTCGTCGTCCCCCAGGACGACGGTCGTGCCCGAATCCCCCGGAGCGTCCGTCGCGATCCATCGGGACCAGAGCGATTCGAAGCGATCGAGGCGCTCGTTCAGCTCCTGCACGGTGCCGTCGGTCCAGACCGTCCAGAGGTAACGGATCGAGTCGACCTTCGCGACGTGCCACGGATCGTCCCTCGGATCGGTCCCCACCCAGTGGAACCGGACGATCGGCGGCAGCGTCTGGGTCTGTCCCGGAAAGGCGTTGGGGGGAAAATCGATCGTGACGCCCGGGGCCAGAGTCCAGGTCGTGAACGAGCGGTATGCGGGCTCCGACCGGCTTCCCCGGTCGTCGACGGCCCTCACGAAAAAGGTATGCGTTCTCTTGAATCGCGAGAACGTGCCCCCGCCTATCGTCACGGTCGTATCGTATTGATCCGCGGCGAGCACGAAAACGCTGTCGGTGCGGGGCGTCTTCGTCCACCGCTCGAGCCCCGTCGTATCCTGCCGGTTGAACCCGAGAGGGTCGCCGTCGCAGACGACGAACTCGTAGCGCTCGACCTTTCCGTCGCGGTCTTGCCCCAGCCAGCTGAGCTCGACCTTGTACCCGACGACGTCCTGCTCGACCGGACCGTTCACGAGCCGGATCGTCGGCGGCGCGTTCGTTTCCGTCGAGTCGATGAACGCGTTCTCCGAGCAGCCCGCGCAGAGGAGCGCCGCGGCGGCGAGGATAATCCGGATTCTGCGGCCCTTCATGTTCATGCCGTTCACCGTATGACGACGAATTTTCCCACGACCCGCCGGAATCTCCCGTCCTCCGGCTCGACGCCGAAAAGATACACGCCGCTCGCGAGGCCCTGCCCGTTCCTCGATACCATGTTCCACGGGAGCGTCCCGTTGCCGCCGCCGCCGTCATGCGCGAGCGCCGCGACGAGATCCCCCGAGAGCGTGTAGATTCTCACCGTGCTGCGGCACCTCGGGAGATTGCGGAACTCCAGCTTTTCGCCGCTCGGATCGCCGTTGTTCGGCTCGAGCGTCCACGGCGCCGTTCGCGCCTTCGTGACGGGATTCGGCACGACGTATATCTCTTCCGGATCGAAATCCCCGTACGTCTGCGCCGGCGAATGCGGCTCGACGTAGACGAAATTCGAAATGGGCGTGTCGCGCACGCCGATGGCGTCCGGATTCCCGTGCAGCAGGAGATTGTCGTATGCAACCACGGCGTAGAAATAGGGCATCCCGTTCTTCGGCGCGGTGTCGATATACGTGTAGTACTGCCTTCCCCCTTCGAGCCCGAGATTCCAGCGGGCGAGCGCCTCGAGCGTGTCGCATTCCGCGCTCGCGAGCCCCGACGGGCACGGGGGAGACTCGAACGGATTGGACTTCAGGCGCTGCTCGAACTCGTCGATGAGACCTTCGCGCTCGCCGAGGCGCGCGAGAGGCTCGTAAGCGAACCCCCCCTCCGAGAACGATCTCTTGAAATCGTTGTCGGGCGGAAGGCCGTTGACGAGATCCCGGTTCTCGACAAGATGCCACAGATCGGCGCTCGGACCGCTCGCCTCGGTCGTCCCGAGCGGACGGCGCCAGTCGTCGGCCCTCCAGATCTGGTAGCCCTCGAAGTCGTACCGCAGCGTGACGAGGTCGCGCGTTATCTCGCTCAGGTTGTCCCAGAAGAGCGTGACCGTGCCGTCGCCGGCCGTCGCCCGCATCGCGGGAGGAGGAGGCGCCGTGCTCGTCACCCAATGAACCTGCGTTTCCTTGCCGTCGACGCCGGTTTGAAAGTCCCTGAAGCTCAAGTTCCCCCGGTAGCACGCGGGGTAATTGTAGAATTCGAGCTCCTCCGCGCAATCGGCGTTCGTCCAGAGCGTGTCTCCCCTTCTGAGGCGGATGCTTTCTTCGTAGTCGTCGCAGGCGTCGGGATCGATCATGTCCACGGGGCCCGCCACCGGCGTCTCCCTGCCGCGGATCCCCGTCTGCGGCCGCTTGTCGACGTCGTGCCATATGCCGCGATAGACGTACGCCGCCATCGCGGCGTTGTCGAGAAGACCCGCGAGCCCCTCGCCGCACGCATAGGCGGCATGAATCTCGATCGCGGCGCCCGGCATGAGCTGCGAGAACGGGCCGACGCTCATGAGCGCCTTGTAATCGTTCGGCTCGACCGTATTCACATCCATCGCCGCGTTCGAGAGCGAGGAATAGCGCTCGAAGTCGTTCACCGGCTCTCCCCCGCGCTCGAAAGGCAGCAGCCCCGTGAAAATCCTCACGGCGTTGAGCTGCCCCGCGACCGGAACGGCATCCCAGATCGTCTGCGTCCAGCTCCCGAGAAGCACGAGCCCGAAATAGCCCGGCGTCCTGCCGCCGTCACCGTCGGCGTCGTAAACGTATACGACGCTGAATCGCACCGGCACGGAGGCGTCGCCCACCCTCGCGCACCAGATCCCTTCCCACGTGCCTACCATGTCGTCCCTGAAATAATTGCCGAGATTTCTCGGCCCCGCGTCGAGGTCGGCGTATATGCCGGCGTAGATATTCTCCAGGATGTCGTCGCCGGTATTCGTGACGGTGTAATGAACCCCGATGAAATTGTAGAGCTGCTTTTCGCTCCACTGGAAGGTCTCCTGCCGCACCTCGATCCCGAGCGGCGAATGCTCCGGCCAGACGCGCCTCGCGACCTCCTCGACGTCGGAGTAGCGGCACGAGTACATGAGATTGCCGATCGCCGCGTAGTCCTCGTCGATGAGGCCGTCGCCGTCGTCGTCGCGCCCGTTCGAGCGGGTCCTCGTTCACGCGCCGGTCGCCGTCGTCGTCGGCGCGGCCCGGGTAATTCCCGCCCCCCTTCGTCCCTTCCGAGCTGCGATAGATGACGTCGATCGGATCGTCCGACGGATAGAGCTCGGTCTCGGGATATCCCGTCGAGACGGCCGGGACACCCGTCCGTTCCGCGCCGATCCAGATCCCCGCCGCGTAGAGATATTCGATTCCGCTTCCCGCGGGCCATTGCGCGGACGGGGAATCGGACATCGGCAGCCGGCTCGCCGGCATCGAGCCGAGGAATCCGAAGTTGGTCACGTTCATCTGGAGATTGCCCGCGTACTGGACGCGGCTTCCGTCGATGACGAGCGACTTCTTGGCGAGATCGAGCTTCCCGGCGAGGGCGCTCGCGCGGTCTTCGGCGCGGGCGGACGAAAAGGCTCCGGGCCCGAACGGGATCGAGCCGCCCGCGAACTGAAGCATTCCGAGCGCGAGCACGAGCGAGAGTGCGATCGTTTTGCCTTGCGGGAGAGAAAGCCGCATACCCCGCCATGCCCCCCATGGCATCGTGTGCAGATTGTGCCGAGATCGTTTCGTGCCGGGTCGTATTGTGCTTGAAATATCGCGGTTGCCGCGGCGCGCCGCAATTCCATAATGGGGCGGAGGAGGACGCGGCTCACCCCCGCCCTTGCGCGGCGACGAGCGCTACCTGGCCGCCGATCGCGGCCTGATCCCGAGGACATTCGGGACGGGCCAGGCGTGGTCGTTGTCGTCATCTTCCTCGAAATCGGTTTCGAAGCTCCCGAACGTCTCGATTTCTTCGTCGCCGACGCGAAGATAGAGCTGGGCTTCCGGGCCCCCTTCAAGATGCTGCGCGGCCACCAGGCCGATTCCCATCGAGAGCAATTCGCGGTTCAGGTCGTGCATCGTGAAGGGCGACCGGGAGAAGATAAAGAGAATCCGCCCCGCGGCGTCTTCGCCCAGAGCGCGCCTCGCTCCAGCGTTTGGCTTGCTGACTCCAGCGATTCGTCCCGGGCCGCTTGATGAGCCTGAGATTCTGGACAACGAGAGAATAATCGCTCCGGATAGAGTCTATCGTCGCTCCCGGTTCATCCAGATCGAATATGCGGAACCGCGGCAGGTTCTTCTTCCCCGTGGGGCCGAACGCGGCCGCCGATTCATATCTATTCACGCGATTGCTGTTCACATGCCCGCCCTGTCGAAGATACCCGATGTGCGTCCTGTAGTCGTCGGCGAACATGCCGGCGTTGATCGCGGCCGTGAACGTGCGCTCCCTGCACCATTGCCTGGCGGTTCGCCCGACGGTCGCTTCCTTCTCCTGGCTCAACCCGGCGAACTCCAGATCCCACTGGGCCGGATCGATGCGCAGCACCGTTATGCGCCCTTTGCCGCTCCCGGGCGAGGAGCCCGCGACGAAGGTTCCTATATCCAATCCGGGGGCGAGCGTTCTCCAGGGAGCGCTCGCTCCCCCGTTCAGAGCCAGGACCAAACCGAGAAAAAGTCCGCATATTTGCAATCTGCACCTCCGGCGAGCTACCCCGCCCGCTTGTGGAACCTCATCGTCGCGAACCCGAACACGCACACCCCTATAATAAGCAACGAGCGCAGCTCCGGCCAGAGCACATCGAGCCCTCCCCCTTTGAGGAAGATCTCGCGGTTGATCGCGACGAAGTAGCGGAGCGGATTGATCGCGGTGATCGTTTGCACGGCGCGCGGCATGTTCTCGATCGGGTAGAAGAGCCCGCTGAGCAGGATGAATATCTGGAGGAAGAACCACGTGATGAAGAGCGCCTGCTGCTGGGTGCCCGCCATGGTCGAGATAAGGACCCCGAGCCCGAGGGTCGCGAGGATGAAGGTGAAGCCGAGGAGCGCGAGAAGCGCGACGTTCCCGGCGATCGGGATCTTGAACCAGAGAACGCCCACCGTCGTCGCGAGCGCCATCTCGGCGATCCCGAGCATCGCGAAGGGGATCGTCTTTCCCGCGATGATCTGCCAGGGCTTGAGCGGCGTCACGAGCAGCTGCTCGAGGGTCCCCGTCTCCCGCTCCTTCACGATGGCGAGACCCGTCAGCAGCATCGTTATGATCGTGAGCAGAATCGCGATGATCCCCGGGATCATGAAATAGACGCTCTTGAGCTCGGGATTGTACCAGATGCGCGTCTCCGGCTCGATGAAGCGCGGCGCGCGCATGATCGCAGGCGAGCGGGCGAGCCCCTCGGCCGCCCGGTCGCTCGCGAACCGGTGAATGATCCGGTTGCAATAGCCGAGCGCGATCCCGGCCGTGTTCGAATTCTGCCCGTCGAGAAGGATCTCCACCTCGGTCGGCTTTCCCGTCTCGAGACTCCGCCCGAAGTTCTTCGGGATGACGATCGCGAGCACCGCTTCGCCGCGCCTCAGGTATCCCTCGATCCCCTTCTCCCGGATCGGCGATGCGTTTCACGACGAAATGCTCGTTGTGCGCGAAGCGGTCGACGAGCCCCCGGCTCGCGCTCGTGCCGTCGCGATCGATCGCGAGCAGCGCCACGTTCTTGACGTCGAAGGTCACCGCGTAACCGAGAACGAAGAGCTGAATGAGCGGCATCACGAAAATGATCCGCAGCATGGTCGGATCCCGGAAGATCTGGCGGAGCTCCTTGCGCACGAGATGGAGAACGCCCTTCATGCGCGCCCCCCCTTCGTCCCGAGCTTCATGTTGAACCGCTTCACCGCGAGGACCATGAGAACGAGGCCGACGGCGCCGAGCGCCGCGACGTGCGGCCAGAGATCCGCGAGAACGTTCCCCTTGAGCATGACCCCTCTCACGATCACGAGAAAATGCGTCGCCGGGAGAACGAACGAGACCGCCTGGAGCGCCCGCGGCATCGAGGCGACCGGGAAGATGAATCCCGAGAGCATGATGCTCGGAAGCAGCGTCAGCATGAGCGAGAGCATCATCGCGACCTGCTGCGTCGAGACGAGCGTCGATATGAGGATGCCGAGCGCGAGCGCCGCGAAGAGATAGAGCAGGCAGTAGAGCATGAGGGCCCCGAGCGACCCGACGAAAGGCACCTTGAACCAGTAGTGCCCCACGGTCACGACGATCATCGCGACCGAAAAGGCGAGGACCAGATACGGGAGCACCTTGCCGACGATCACCTCGAAGGGTTTGATCGGGCTCACGAGGATCTGCTCCATCGTCCCCATTTCCTTTTCGCGGGCGATGGTGACGGACGTGAGGAGCGCCCCGAGCATCATCATGACGATCGCGACGAGGCCCGGCACGATGTAGTTGGTCGAATCGAGCGCGCGGTTGTAGAAGACGACCGGCCTCGCGGCGATAACGGGCGCGGCGCCCGCCCGCGGCGCGCCCGACGCCGCCCCGCCCGCGCCGGCCGCTCCGCCCCCCATCGACCGCGTCGCGATGAACGTCTCGAGATAGTTCTGCACGATCGAGGCGCTGTTCGCGTCGCTTCCGTCGATGACGATCCCGACCGCGGCGCGGCGCTCGCGCTCGAGCGTTCTCGCGAAATCCCGGGGGATGATCACCCCCGCGCGGATGACGCGCCGCTCGAACAGCCGCGCCGTTTCCCCGGGGCTCTCGCAGCGGGCGGCGACGGAGAAGTAGCTCGACGCGTCGATCGCCTCGACGAGCTCCCGGCTCTGGGGCGTGCGGCTCATATCGCAGACGCCGAGGCGCACGTCTTTCAGGTCGAGATCGATCGCGTAGCCGAAGAGGAACATCATCACGTTCGGCAGCATGAATACGATCACGAGCGATCGCGGATCGCGGAGTATGTGCTTGAACTCCTTCCGCGCGAGCGCCGGTATGCGCGATCCTTTCATGCGCCCTCCCGCGGTGCGCGCGTTTCCCGGGTCATGCGCCCCTCACGAGCTGAACGAATACGTCCTCGATCGAATGCGCGCCATGGCGCTTCTTGAGCTCGCCGGGCGAGCCGACGCTCACGATCTTCCCCGCGTGCATGACGCAGAGCCGGTTGCAGTACTCCGCCTCGTCCATGTAGTGCGTCGTCACGATGATCGCGACACCCCCGGCGGCGAGCTCGTTGATGAGCTCCCAGAAGCGGCGCCGCGCGATCGGATCGACCCCCGAGGTCGGCTCGTCGAGGAAGATGATCGCCGGCTTGTGCAGGATCGCCGCTCCGAGCGCGAGCCGCTGCTTGAACCCGAGGGGAAGCGACGCGGTGCGCCGATCGAGCCATTCCCCGAGCCCCAGCGCCTCGTTCAGCTCCGCCGTCCGTTTCTCGATCTCCGCCCGGCCGAGACCGTAGACTCCGCCGAAGAACTGCAGGTTCTCCTTCACGGTGAGATCGTTGTAGAGAGAGAATCTCTGGGACATGTAGCCGATGCTCTTCTTTATATTCTCGAACTGCGTGTTGATATCCCATCCGCCGACCGTGCCGCCCCCCGAGCTCGGGCGCAGGAGCCCCGTGAGCATCCGGATCGTCGTCGTCTTGCCCGCGCCGTTCGCGCCGAGAAGGCCGAAGATTTCTCCCGCGCGGACCTCGAGCGATATGCGGTCGACCGCCGAAAAATCGCCGAAGCTCTTCGAGAGGTCCTTCACGACGACGGAGAGCTCGTTCATGCTCACTCCCGCATGAGAGAGACGAATGTATCTTCGACGCCGGGGGGTATCTCCCGGCTGTGCGACACGACGCCGCCCCGCCTCATCGTTTCGATGAGGGCGCCGACGTCGTCCCTGCTGCGCCCAAGCGCGAGCACCTGAACGGCGTCGCCGAGGATTCTCACGAGCTCGGGCTCGACCGCGCTCTTGAGCCGCGCCGCTATCGCTTGAAGGTTCGGTCCCTCGGCCGCGAACACCGTTCCCCGGAAGAGCGCCGTGATTTCGTCGACGCTTCCCGAGGCGAGGATCTTTCCCTTGTGAATGAACACCATGTGCCCGCAGAGCGAGGCCTCGTTCATATACGGCGTCGAGACGACGATCGTCACGCCCTGCGCGCGAAGCCTCTCGAGCATATCCCAGAAATCGCGGCGCGACACGGGATCGACTCCCGTCGTCGGCTCGTCGAGAACGAGAACCTTCGGCGTGTGTATGAGCGCGCATGCAAGGGCGAGCTTCTGCTTCATCCCGCCCGAGAGCGCCCCCGCGCGCCGCTTCACGAAAGGACCGAGCCGGCTGAAGTCGAGGAGCTCCACGGTCCTCGCGACGCGCTCCTCTCTCGGAACACCGAAGAGATCCGCGAAGAATTTCATGTTTTCGGCGACGGTGAGATCCGAGTAGAGGGAGAAATGCTGCGGCATGTAGCCGATCGCCTCGCGCACGCGCGCCGACCCGGAGCGCAGCGAGATACCGAGCACCCACGCCTCTCCCTCGTCGGCGATCGACGAGCGACGCGAGAATGCGCATGAGCGTCGTTTTGCCCGCGCCGTCGGGGCCGATGAGCCCGAACATCTCGCCGGGCTCCACGGCGAAGCTCACCGATGAGAGGGCGACCGTATCGCCGTAGCTTTTCTTGACGGCTTCGACCCGGATCGCGGGGTCGCTCATTTGAAGTGCACCTCGGCGGGCATTCCGATCTTGAGCACGCCGGGGGGGCTCTCGATCGAGACCTTCACCGCGTAGACGAGCTCCGCGCGCGCGTCCCTCGTCTCGACGTTCTTCGGCGTGAACTCCGCCTCGGGAGAGACCCACGAGACTACCCCCGCGAGAGGCTCCGCATGAGCGTCGACGCGCACCTCGGCGGCGCTCCCGAGGCTGAAGAGCCCGAGGTCTTTTTCGGATACGTAAATCTTGATCCAGAAGCGCCTCGTATCGGCGATCTTGAATATGGCGCCGCCGACCTGGACGAGCTCTCCGGGCTCGACGTACTTTTCCGTGACGACGCCCGCGAGCGGCGCCCTCACGGCGCCGTCCCCGATCTGCCTGTCGAGGAGCGCGATCGAGGCGCGCACCGTCGCCTCACGGGCGTCGAGCGTCGCCCCCTGCGCCTTCGCCGATTCGAGCTGGCTCTGCGCCACCCGGTATTTCGTGTGGGCGTCGTCGCGCTGCTGCTGCGTGGCCGTGCCCTGCTCGAAGAGCGCGTTTATCCGCCGGTAGCTCTTCTCGATGTTCTCGTAATTATCCGCCGCCTGCCGCACCGTCTCGGCGACGGGCCTGCGGTTCGCCCGTATCTCGTCGACGCTCGCGAGGAGCTGCCGGCGCTGGAGCATGAGCTTCTCGACGTCGATCGTCGCGAGCGTATCGCCGGCCGCGACGGCGTCCCCCTCGTCTTTCGGCAGCCGGAGAATCTGACCTGCCGTCTGCGCCGCCACCGTGACCTCGGTCGCCTCGAGCGTCCCCGAGCCCGCGAAACCGGCTTGTTTCTCCCCGCCGCACCCGGCGAGCGCGGCGAACAGAAGCGCCCCGCACGCCATGCCCGGAAGCCGGATCGCGACGCGACGATGGATGCCTGCATTATTCATGAGCCTGCTCCTTCTCGGTCTTTGCCTTCGACGGGCTTCTGAGCTCTATGCCTATGCCGTATTGGGCGTATGTCGTGCCTCTGATCGCCGCGCCGTCGTTTTCCTTGAACACCATCCAGCCCACCTCCGGCCGCACGATCCACCTGCCGGACGCGCTCTTGATTCCCAGCCCGATATTGTATCCCATCGCAAAAAGATCGGGGGCGCGGATGAAGGTGTGGGCGCGCACCGCTCCGGTGATCTCGAATCTCTCTCCGAGAGGGATCGTGCCGACGAATCCCGGCTGCATGCGAAGAGAAGAGAGATAGGAATCCCCCACGGTGATGGCCGTGGGCAGCGCGAAGGCCAGATAGTCCTTGATGATCCCGGCCCGCACGTCGACGGTTACCACCGCGGCCCCCCATCCTTCCGGCACGCTCGTGAATATCGATAACATCGCGGATGCATCGATCCGCTTCGCGACCCCGGAGCGCAGGCACGTTTCGAACGCGTACCAGGATGCGTCGTCGTCGGCCACGCTCGCGATATGACTGCGCGAAAAGGCGAAGGTGGCCTGCGGCTGTCCCCGCTCCGCGATTCTGGCCGATTGAAAGGACGAATAGGTGAAGCACCCCGGCGCCCCAAGGAACGCAAGCGTCAGCAAGCACGCCCGCGAAAACAGCATCCGAAAACGACGACCGCGCATTGCACGCCACCTCGCGGGACTCTCTCTCGTCCCTTCCTCTACGGTCCATACCGCAGAATCGTGCCGAAATATCCGACGGCGAACACGTTCGAGGGACCGCTCCCCGCGATGCCGTACAGCGTCGTATACGATATGTAGGGAAAGCTGACCCAACTCGCCCCGTCGAAATGGTAGATTGTGCTGTACGAGAAACTGAAGAGGTCCTTCGGCCCGGACATCCATATATCGGACTGCGAGGATCCGATCGGATTCGGCACGCTTTCCCAAGATGAGCCGTCATAGTGGAGCAGAAAACCTCTCGATCCCATGGCATACACGTCGCTCGACGAGCTCCCTGTGACGCTGATCATATAGTCGTCGAATCCGCCCGTGTCCATCGGGCTCCAGTCTGTTCCATTATAGTGGAGAATGGTGCCGCCGGCACCGACCGCAAAGACGTCGCTCGTCGACGATCCCCAGACGCCGTACAGCTCCTCGGTCGTGCCGCTCTCCATCGTCGCGAGCGTCGCGCCGGAGATATGGACAATAATTCCGGAGCTGCTGACCGCGAACGCTTCGTTTCCGGAGGCCCAGACATCAGTCAGCCCGGCCCCAACGACTCCGTTGTCGCTTATGTCCGACCACGCGCCTCCGCTATAACGCAGCACCTTGCCTCCGTTGCCCACGGCGTAGAGATTGTCCCGGCTGCCCGCTATGCCGTTCAGATTGTGCGTGATGCCCGGCAGGCTCGCGTCGGTGACGGTCATGCCGTCGTATTCGAGAATCACGCCTTCGGCGCCGACCGCGACGGCCTCCTGCGGTCCGCCCGTCCAGACGTCCTGCAACGTGCGCCACGGGCCGCCGTTCTCGTTATTCCATGAGGCGCCGTCATACGTGACGACGGTTCCGCCGTCGCCTGCGACAAACAGCTTCGTCGCGCCGACCCAGAGGTCATGGATGTAGGGATAAATCCCGAGCGAGCCGATATTGATATCGGTCCATGATGAGCCGCCGTAGTGATAAACCTTGTCGTAGGTGGCGACGAAGATATCGGCGCCGCTCCTTCCGCGGATCGCCCGCAGGGTCTCGCTCGCCGGCAGACCCGTCGTGCTCATGGTGCCCCACGCCGTCCCGTTCCAGCGGCGTATCGTCATTCCGTCGCCGACGACGTAGACGTTGTTCGAAGCCGTGCCCCAGACCGAGTAGAACACGCTGTTCGTCAGGCCCGGCGGTGTTACGTCCGACCAGCTCGTTCCGTTATAATGCCAAACCGTCGCGAGGTTCGTGGACCCGCTCTGTCCGACCGCATAGATGTCGTCGGCGGCCGTCCCCCACATATCCTGGAAATAGTTGTACGACGGGAGCATTTCGCTGACCCAGCTCGCTCCGTTCCAATGCGAGAAGAAGTTCGATGTTGTGCCGCACCAGACGTTGTCCGGGTCGGCCCCCCACAGGCACGAGTAATAATAGCTGCCCGTATTGAACAAGGGGCTCCACGACGTTCCGTTATACTCATAGACTCCCCCGTCTCCCACCGCGTAGGCGCTCGTCGCCGAGTAGGCCCAAACGTCGCGGAATCCTCCGTTGAAGCCGGCGCTCGTCCGGGACCAGCTCGCTCCGTCGTACCGCCCGACGGCGCCCAGTTCCCCGACGACGAATACGTTGTTCTCGGAAGAGCCGTGCACCGCATAGTAGGCGTTCGACGCGAGCGGCGGCCAGACCCACTTCCACGAATAGAGCTGTCCGCACGATCCCGGAACCGGCACGAGAACGGTCTCCGTCGTCGTCTTCTCGCAGCTTGAGAAAACGGACGCGAAAAAAGCGATGGCGAGAAGAATCGCCGCCGCTGACGTGTGGCTCCTGCGAAGAATACGACGCACGGGAGACCTCCTCCTGATGAAGGCTGATCTGAAATAGAATCGCACGGGAATTGTACAGGATGCGCCCGCCGGAAATCAACGTTTTCCACGGCGGCGGCCCATGCTAGAATCGAAGGCATATGAGGAACAAGGACGTCGCCGGGCTCTTCAACGAAATCGCCGACATTCTCGAGCTCAAGGGCGAGAACGTGTTCCGCGTGAACGCCTACCGGCGCGGCGCGCAGAATATCGAAGGCCTCTCGCGAGCGATCGAGGATATCGCCGCGGAGGGCTCGCTCCTCGAGCTTCCCGGAATCGGGAAGGACCTGGCCGCCAAGATCGCCGAATACCTCGAGAGCGGCGAGATCGATTATCTGAACGAGCTTCGCACGGAAACGCCCCAGGTGCTCCTCGCCATGCTCCGCATCCCCGGCGTCGGGCCGAAGACGGCCGTGCGCCTGCAGGCCGAGCTCGGGATCGAATCGCTCGATGAGCTGAAGCGCGCCGCGCTCGATCATCGAATTCAAGAGCTCCCGAAGATGAAGGCGAAGACCGAGGAGAATATTCTCAAGGGGCTCGAGTTCCTGAGCCGCGCGAGCGCCCGCACGCCGATCGGCACGGCGCTTCCTCTCGCCGAGCGCTTCGTCGCGGAACTCGCCGAGCTCCCCGAGGTGAAGAAGATCTCCGTCGCGGGGAGCCTCCGCCGTTTTCGCGAGACGGTCGGCGACATAGACATCCTCGTGACGTCGCGCTCCCCCGAGAAGGTCATCGCGCATTTTACGCATCTCGACGACGCCGTGCGCATTCTCGCGGAAGGCTCGACGAAGGGCAGCGTCGTCACGCGCGACGGGATCCAGGTCGACCTCCGCGTCGTCGAAGAGTCGTCGTACGGCTCGGCGCTCAACTATTTCACCGGCTCGAAGGAGCACAACATCCGGCTCCGCGAGATCGCCCTGCAACGCGGAATGAAACTCAGCGAGTACGGCGTGTTCAAGACCACGGGCGCCGCGAGGCGGAAGCGAAGGGCCGGAGAGAAGGCGCGGAAGGAGATTCGAGTCGCGGGCAAGACCGAGAAAGAGGTGTACCGCGCGCTCGGGCTCCCCTATATCCCGCCGGAGATCCGCGAGGACTCCGGAGAGATCGAAGCCGCGCGCGAGGGAACCCTCCCGACCCTCGTCGAGATCGAAGACATCAGGGGCGATCTTCATTGCCATTCGAGCTATAGCGACGGCGCATCGCCTCTCGAGGAGGTCGCCGCCGCGGGAAAGAAAAGAGGCTACTCGTACATCCTCGTCACCGACCATTCGCGGAGTCTCCATATCGCGAACGGGCTCTCGCCGGAGCGTCTCCGCAAACAGCTCGCCGAGATCGATTCGATCAACGCGAGGCTCAGAGGCTTCAAGCTTCTCAAGGGGAGCGAGGTCGATATCCTCCCCGACGGCTCGCTCGACATGGACGAGGCTCTTCTCGCCCGCCTCGACGTCGTTTACGTCGCGATTCATTCGAAATTCAAGCTGGACCGAGCGGCGATGACGAAGCGCGTCATTCGCGCGATGGAGAATCCATACGCGAACGTTCTGGCGCATCCGACGGGGCGCCTCATCGGCGTCCGCGACGCGTTCGAGATCGACATGCGGGAGGTCATCCGCGCGGCCGCGCGAACGGGCACGGCGATCGAGATCAACGCCCATCCGGCGCGCCTCGACCTCGACGCGACTACATGCCGGGCCGCGGCGGCCGCGGGCGTCATGATAAGCATCGGAACGGATACGCACGTTCTCTCCGAGCTCGACTACATGCTCTACGGCGTCGGCACAGCCCGGCGCGGATGGCTCACGAAGTCGCACATCCTCAACACAAGGCCGGCGCGTGAGCTCCTTTCACTCCTGAGGAAGAAGCGCTAGCCTGCCAATGTGGCACCCCAAATGGCCGAACGTCGCGCCCCTGGCAGGTTTTGTCAGGGCTTACGGCTGCCGCGCGCTCGAGCGCTTTTCCACAGCGCTCGTATCGCATTATTATTCAACTAGTTGCTAGCCGCGCCTCCCTTGGCACGCATCCTGCGATGTCTGTTTCGATGAAGACAGGCTATCTGAAAAGAGTCGTGAGACAATCAAAACAGGAGGTGTCCGAAGTGGCTATCGTAAGATGGAATCAGACAAGGGACCTGTTGGGGCTTCAGGACGAGATGAGCATGTTGCTGGGCGACTTCTTCGGCGTGGACAAGCGCGGCGAGGAAACCAATTTCGTTCGTTGGGCTCCGCGCGTCGACATCGTGGAGCAGGACGGCGGCTATGAGCTCGTCGCCGATCTTCCCGGCATGAAGAAGGAAGACATCAAGATCGAGATTCAGGACGACATGCTCACCCTGCGGGGAGAGAAGAAGATCGAAGGGGAAAAGAAGGAAGAGAGCTACCGGCTCTGCGAGCGCTACCACGGCGAGTTCGTCCGGACCTTCGCGCTCCCCGAGAACGTCGACCGGGACGGCATCGTCGCCGAGTTCAAGGACGGGGTGCTCAAGCTCGAGATCCCGAAGACCGAGAAGGCGAAGCCGAAACAGATCGAAGTGAAGGTCAAGTAGATCTCTGGCCTGCCTCCAGAGAGCCCGGCCGCTTGCAACCAGCGGCCAAAACGAAAGGCGCCCGAACGCGGGCGCCTTTTCTTGCTATCCGCGCGCCGCCCCGCCGGCGGGCCGCGTCGTTTTTAACTATCTAATTCCCTTGCCGTCCGCGATCCGTCACCGCGATCCGACCGGCACCTCGGGCTTCTTCATCTGCTGATACTGCGGATTCTGCTGCGTCTGGGTCGACGGCTTCTGCTCGCTTCTTCCGTCGGGGCTCATCTTGCAATTGCCCTCGAAGAAGACGCCCTCGTCGATGACGAGACGCGTCGTTTTGATGTCGCCTTCCACGCGCGATCCGGCCTGGAGCTCGACCTTTTCCTTCGCGTCGATGTTGCCGACGATCGTGCCGCCCACGACCGCGCTCTTCACCTTGATCTCGGCCTTCACGCGGCCGTCCTTGCCGATGACGAGCGTGTCCGGGACCTGGATCGTTCCCTCGAACTCGCCGTCGATGCGGAGCGTTCCCTCGCTGACGAGGATCGTTCCAGTGATCTTGCAGCCCTTGCCGATGATCGAATTCATCTTGCCCTCCCCTGGGAGCTGTTCGCCTTCTTTCCCGAACATGACGTCCTCCTTCCTGCCCTCTTTCTTTCCTCCTATCATATTCCTCCCTATTCCAGCAGATATTTCAACGGGTCGACGGGGACGTTGTTCTGCGTTACCTGGAAATGCAGATGGGGCGCCGTGCTTCTCCCCGTATTCCCCGAATACGCTATCGTCTGTCCCTGCGCCACGCGCTCCCCCTTGGAAACTACCAGCATATCGGCATGCGCGTAAAGCGTTTTTATTCCGTAGCCGTGATCTATCTGTACGTAAGATCCGTACGAATCGTTCCATCCCGCCTCGATCACGTACCCCGACGCGGCCGCGCGCACCGGCGCCCCGCGGTCGACCGCGATGTCTATGCCGCTGTGAAAAATCGTTTGTTTGTCTCCCTCCGCCCTGCTGTACCTTTTCGTGATGAACCCGCGCACGGGCCAGAAAGTCGGAATGGCGCGAAGCATGGCGGCCTGCTCGCTCCGGAGCCCTTCCGGCATCGCCGTTTTCCCTCGCTCGGCCTGAAGTATCGCGGCGCTGTCGTCGGGCGTGACGACGAGCCCGAGCATCCGGCGCACCTGAAGATTCATCGATCGCAGTTGCGCGACGTTTCTCCGCAGCTCCACGATCTGCTCCTGCCGCTTCTGGATCTCCTCGAGCTGATGCTTGTACATGCGCCCCTCCTGCACCTTGAGAAGAAGCGCTCCGTAAGTCGCCGCGAACACGACCATGATCGCGAAGCCCGCGGCGAGAATGCCGACGATCGCGTAGAAAAGCGTGTACGGTATCCGCACCGTGCGCGTCTTCTTGAGATCGTGCGGAACGACGATTATCGAGAATTTTCCTTTATTCATGCGCGCGATCTGCCGCCGCCGGACTCTATCGCGGAAGCTTGATTCCCATTTTTTCGAGAACGCTCTCGAGCTCCTCGTCCGAGTAATATTCGATCCAGAGGATTCCGCCCTTGCTTCGCGGCGCGATCTTGGCCCTGGTGCCGAGGTGCGTTTCGATCGCCTCTTCGATCGCCTGGATCTGCGGGGATATCTTTCGCAGGCCCCGGCGCTTCTTCGTGCGGGCCTTGCCCGGAGCGATATGCTCGATTTCCCGCACGGTGAGGCTCTCGCTCACGATCTTTCTCGCCCATTCGATCTGCGCCGCTTCCCCCTCGATCGAGAGCAGCGCGCGCGCATGCCCCGCCGTGAGCTTGCCCTCGACGATGAGCGTCTTCACGATCTCGGGAAGATTGAGGAGCCTCAGGCTGTTCGCGACCGTGCTTCTGTTCTTGCCGATCATCCCGGCGATATCGCCGACCGTGAGCTGGAAACCGTCTTTGAGCGCCTGATAACCGCGAGCCTCTTCCATCGGGTTGAGATCCTCGCGCTGCAGATTCTCCATGAGGGCGTGCCTGAGCGAATCGGCGTCATCCACGTTCCGGACGATGGCCGGAATCGTCGCCCTGCCCGCAAGCTTCGACGCGCGGAGCCTCCGCTCCCCGAGGACGAGCTCGTAGCGGTTCCCCACGTGCCTGACCACGATCGGCTGAAGAACGCCGTTTTGCCTGATCGATTCGGCGAGCTCCTTGAGGTGCTCGCCGTCGAAGTGCTCTCTCGGCTGATGAGGATTCGGGTCGATATGCTCGATGTCGAGATCCTTGACGCGCTCCGTCTCCGAGACGCTCTCCCTGAGATCCTGCGATATCAAAGCCTCGATCCCGCGCCCCAGCACTTTCTTCGTCATTTCGGCTCCCACCTTCCTTCGCTCGCCTTCCTGCTCGTCTCGATCAGCGGTGTGAGCCTCTCCCTGGGTTCGGCGCGGCTGTCCTGCCTGTCGATAAGCTCCTTTGCCAATTTGAGATAGCTCTTCGCCCCGACACTCTGAACGTCATAGAGCAGAACGGGGCGCCCGAAGGACGGGCACTCGCTGAGCCTGACGTTTCTCGGTATCGCGGTCTCGTAAACCTTTTCCCCGAAATAAGATATGGCTTCCTGAGCAACCTGGTTGGACAGGTTGAGCCTCTTGTCGAACATCGTGAGCAGGACCCCTTCGATCCGGAGATCGGGGTTCAGATGCTTCTGCACCATGCGAATCGTGCTGAGGAGCTGGCTCAAGCCCTCGAGAGCGTAATACTCGCATTGAATGGGGATTAGCACGGAATCCGCGGCCGTCAGCGTATTGAGGGTCAGGAGCCCGAGACTCGGCGGCGAATCGATGAAGACAAAATCGTAATCGTCCGCAATTGTCGCGAGGGCCTCTTTCAGCTTGTACTCGCGCGCGATTTGCGAGACGAGCTCTATCTCGGCGCCGGTGAGCTTCGGCTGCGAGGGGATAAGATCGACGAGCTCGACCTTCCTGACCGCTTCTCTCGCGCTGATTCCGCCGAGAATCACCTCGTAGATCGTCAGCTCTCCCGGGCCGGCCCGCACGCCGAAACCGCTGCTCGCGTTCGCCTGCGGATCGATGTCGACGAGGAGAACTTTCTTCTCCGCGGCCCCGACGCTCGCCGCAAGGTTCACGGCCGTCGTCGTTTTCCCTACGCCGCCCTTCTGATTCGCTATCGCCACTATCTTGCCCATGGTCTCACTTTCGCGCCTCCCGCGGGGTTGGTCTTCAGCGCCTCGGGGCTCTCGTTGAGCCAGGGAATGAAGCCCACGAAAGGCAAGCCCACTTGGTCGTTCCCGTCGTATATCACGAACTCGATCTTCTGTTCCGTCGTAACGCCGGCGCCCCAGAAATTATTCTCCGCGTGTATGGAATCGTTTCCGGCGTAGCCGGCGAGCCGTATCGCATAGCCCCCGGCGGACTCCGCGCTGTTGGAGTGGATCGAGCAGTACCGTATCACGGGGGCTGCCAGGTTCGACAGCACGACGCCGTTGTAGCGATTGTTCGCAATGATTGTGCTGTCGATCGTCACGTCCGTTTCGGAAAGGGAATACGAGACCTCGATCCCGTTCGAGGCGTTGTACTGGATAGAGCTCGATGTGATTTCGACGCTTGCGTTCTCGATCTCGACCCCTGTGCCGTTGTCCCAAATATCGCAGGAAAGTATGTGCGCCGAGGACGTTTCGTACACGACGCTTATTCCGGTATTGCTATTATCGTACACCGCGCATCTATCGAGCGTGAGCCTTGCCCCGTCCATGACCTGTATCCCGTTCGAGCTCGCGCCTATCTCGACGTTCCTGAAAACAGCCTCGCTGCGCTGCCCGAACTGCCCGTACAAGTATATTCCATCCCACAGGCCGGAGCCGGATCCGCAGGTATTGCCGCGGAAACGAATCTTCTCGCCGGGGGTTCCCTCGGCCACGATGCGCCCGAACGCCTCGAATCCGCCCGAAGCTCCGTCGAACACGATCGTCACGCCGGCCTCGATCGTCAGTGTCGCGGTGGACGCGATCGGCAGCAGGTTGGCATTCTTGACGATGTAGACGGCTCCCGTGTTTTCGATCGTTGTAGGCGTCATTATCGAGCTCTGAACCCGGGTGCAGACGGTTACGCTCTGGCTCTTTGTAACTGATTCTATTTCGTCAGTTACCGCCATTCGAATCGTCACGGCCCCCGGTGTGGCGGGCGCCGTCCATTGCACGCTTTTGCCCGTCCCGGATTCCGGCGTGAAGCTTCCCGCCGTAGCCGCCCATCGATACGTCAGAGGATCTCCGTCATCGTCGGTGGCGTTCGCGCTGAGCGTTATGGTCCCCTCCGTTTCGATGAAGCACTTGCTCACCGAGAGAGTGACGTCCCCCGGCGGCGCGTTGGCGACCTTGGTCCTGCTTTCGCAGCCCGGAGCCGAAAGGATGGCAGCCAAAACCGCCGGAACCGCAAGCACATAGAATATGAGCGGCTTTCATTTCCTCCTCCTTGGACAGAGGCGGGGTCAAGGGCATTATAGATTTCATGCGGAGGGAAAGCAACGGAAAAAGAGCCGCATGACGGCCGGCGGGCGGTGTTTCACGTGAAACATTCGGGCCGGTCGCTCCCGGCGCGCCCATACTGCCCCGACCAGCGGGTGACGAGGATGGCGAGGACATTCCCGCCTGCACCATTAGCGGGCGGCGGCGCCAGGGTCTCCTCCGGGCACTAGTAGCGGGTGACGCTGATGGGGTCCCCGCGTGGCGCGCAGCTCGCGGTGCGAGCGAGCACGGGCGGGGTGCAATCGGTGACAGGACCCGCGTATCGTGCGAGCACGCGCGGGGCGTAATCAGCGGCAGGACCCGCGTATCGTGCGAGCACGCGCGGGGTGTAATCAGCGGCAGGACCCGCGTATCGTGCGAAGCGGGCGCCGCGGTCAAGTGTTTCACGTGAAACAATCAGGCGGGCGAGCTCTTGCGGAATACCAGCGCCATGCCGCGCGCTTCGGGGAGCTCGACAACGGACTCCAAATGCAGCGGGGATTGAAGGGGTTGAGGCATTTCGCTCTCCCAGGACAGCCCTTTGACGGTGAGGTACGCTCCTCCCGGGCCGAGAAGCCTGTCCGCGAGCGGAAGGATGCTCGCAAGCCGCCCCGCGGCTTTCGATACGACGAGATCGAACGTGCCCGCTTCCTTGCAGTTCGCGGCATCTTCTGCGATTACCCTGACGCCCTTGAGGCCGAGCTGCGCCACAACCCTGTCGAGAAAGAGCTGCGGCTTGAGCCTCCGATCGAAAAGCGCCAGATCGAGCCGCGGCCGCACGATCTTCCATACGAGTCCTGGAAATCCCGCGCCGGAGCCTATATCCGCCACTTTGTTTGCGGCGATGCCGCTTTCATCCGCGGCGTTCAGCAGCGCGAGGGAGTCGAAAACGAGAAGCTCCAGGGTGCTCTCGAGGCGCCCCTTGCCCACGAGGTGCATTTTCCCGTTCCAGAAATCCACCTCTTGCAGGTAAAGCTTGATCTGCCTGGCTATTTCGGGAGCTGCGTCGCCGAATCCCGTCCGGCCGAGCACGCTTATCCACGATTTTTCCTATCTCCTCGCAGGACATATTACCCTCCTTGCCTACCGGCGCTCGATCCGCTCCCGCTTTCCCAGATGGATCATGAGAATCGACAGGTCGGACGATCGCACGCCGGAGAGCCGCGCCGCCCGACCGAGCGTGGTGGGCCTGAACTTCTCGAGCTTGAGCCTCGCTTCGGCGCTCAGGGCCTCGATAGCGTACGAAAAGTCGGCGGGGATCCGCACACGTTCGATCTGCAGCATCCGCTCGGCGAGCTTCTTCTGCCTGCGGATATACCCCTCATACTTGATCTTTATTTCGAGCGTCTCTTTTTCCCGCGGCTCCAGCGCGAGACCTCCGGCCGGAAGCGCGCTCTCTATATCCGCCACGGCTATGCCGGGCCGCTGGAGGAGCTGCGAAGCCTTGAGGGGTGCCGACGCGCTCCCCTGTCCCTTTGCGGCAAGAATGCGGGTGCATTCATCCGCGCTCAGCGCTCGTCGCTCGACGAATCTTCGCGCCCCGGCGACGCGCTTGCGTCCCGCGATCATCTTCTCCCAGAGCCCGCGCGGCAGCAGACCGCAGCGAACGCCGTGCCTGAAGAGCCGCTCGTCCGCGTTGTCCTGTCTCAGGACGAGACGATGCTCGGCCCTCGAGGTGAACATGCGGTACGGCTCGTCGATCTCCTTCGTCACGAGGTCGTCGATCAGCACGCCGATATACGCCTCGTGCCTTCCGAGAATGAGCGGGCTTTTTCCCGCAAGGCTCAGCCCGGCGTTGATTCCCGCCAAGAGCCCTTGCGCCGCCGCCTCCTCGTAACCCGAAGTGCCGTTTACCTGGCCGGCGAAATAGAGCCCTCCGATCTTCCGCGATTCGAGGGTCGGAAAAATCTGATGCGGAGGATAATAATCGTACTCGATCGCGTAGCCGTATCGAACGATCGCGGCGCTCTCGAGCCCCACGATCGAATGGATCATCTCCTCCTGCACGTCGCGCGGCAGACTCGTCGAGAGCCCGTTGATATAGATTTCAGTCGATTCCCTTCCTTCGGGCTCGAGAAAGATCTGATGCCGCTCCCGATCGGAGAAGCGGACCACCTTATCTTCTATCGACGGGCAGTATCTCGGGCCGACGCCCTTGATCCGCCCCGCATAGAGGGGAGATCTGTCCAGGTTCCTGCGGATGATCTCGTGAGTCCTCGCGTTCGTATAGGTTATGTGGCAAGGCGCCTGATCGCCCTTTATCTCCTTCGTTCTGAACGAGAAGGGAGCGGGCTCCCTGTCCCCGGCCTGCTCTTCGCAGCGCGCAAAATCGACGCTGCCTTTCGCGACCCGCGCCGGCGTGCCCGTCTTGAGCCTGCCGCGTTCGATCCCGAGGGAGGCCAGCTGCTCCGCGAGTATGCACGAAGGGGGCTCCCCCTCGCGTCCGCCCGCAAAGCTCTCGTCCCCGATATGCATGAGCCCGTTGGGAAATGTGCCGAGGGTCAGGATAACCTTCGGCGCGCGAAAGCGTTTCCCTCCGGCCGTCTCGATACCCTCGACCGTGCCGTTCCTCGCCAGAACGCCCGTCGCCTCCGCCTCGAGGAGAACGATGGTGCCGACGCTCTCGATCGCCCCCAGCATTCGGAGGTGGTATGCCTTCTTGTCCGCCTGGGCCCGGGGGGACCATACGGCGGGGCCCTTTGCCCTGTTCAGCATCCGGAACTGTATTCCGGTCTCGTCGATCGCGAGCCCCATCTCGCCGCCCAACGCGTCCACTTCTCTTACGAGCTGCCCCTTGGCGAGTCCGCCTATAGCCGGATTGCACGGCATCCTGGCGACATGGTCCCGGCTCATCGTGATGAGCAGCGTCACCCGCCCCATCCTGCCCGCCGCGAGCGCAGCCTCGCAGCCGGCGTGGCCCGCGCCCACGACGATGACATCGAAGTCGGTATTCTCGATATTAGTCATAATTATTCTTAATACCAGCGCATCGCATTATTTAACTGGCATATATCTTGTAAAAGATTTGGCACCGCTATTTCCCTATACAGAATTTCGCGAAAATCGTCTCGAGAAGGGCGTCCGGCATGGACCGGCCCGTGATCGCGCCCAGAGCGTCCAGCGCGCATCTCGTCTCCACGCTGAGAATCTCCGCGGGCGCTCCTTCCTCGATGGCGGCGGCGAGCCGATCGAGCGCTTCGTCCGCCTCCCGGAGCGCGGCTGCCTGCCGGGCGTTCACCGCGATTCGCTCGCGATCGAGATCGCGGGCGGAGCGCCTGACCGCCCTCTCGAATATCCACGCCCGAACGTTCTCGAGCCCCTCGTGCTCGAGCGCCGAGACGGCAATCGCGTCCCGCGCGCCGAGCCGCCGCCCGGCCTCGTCTGGCGGGCGCCGCAGCCCGAGATCGCTCTTATTGAGCACGCACAGGAGCTTCTCCGGAGCGATCCGGGCGATTTCCTCTCGAATGTCGTCCGCGATTTCCGCGCTCCCGTCGACGACGAACAGAACGAGGTCCGCCTCGAGCGCGGCGGCTCTCGCGATCTCGATTCCCTTCGCCTCGATCTCGCAGCGCGTCTCGGCGATGCCGGCCGTATCCTCGAGCCGGCACGTGAAGCCGCCGACGTGGATCCTCTCGCGAAGAAGGTCTCTCGTCGTTCCGGCGACGGGGGAGACGATCGCCCGTTCCTCCCCGAGAAGCGCGTTGTAGAGGCTGCTCTTCCCGACGTTGCGGCCTCCGAGAATCGTCACGCGAAGGCCGCGCCGAAGCCTCTCTCCCGCGATTTCCGATTCGAGCAGCGCCGCGATCGCCGCGCGCGCATTCCGCGCGGCCTCGAGCGTATCCCGCGGGGCGCGCGCCGGAACGTCCTCTTCGGAGAAATCGATCGACGCCTCGATGAGGGCGAGCTCGTCGAGGAGCGCTTCCTCGATCGCGCGCACCTTCCGCGAAAGCGCCCCCCCGAGCTGTTCGAGCGCGATCTTCCGCTGGAGCTTCGTCTCCGCCGATATGAGATCGACGACCGCCTCGGCCTGCGCGAGATCGAGCTTCCCGTTGAGGAAGGCCCTTTTCGTGAATTCTCCGGGGGTGGCGATCCGGGCGCCGAGCCGGACTATCTCGCCGACGAGGTCCGAGACCACCTGCATGTTTCCGTGGCAGGAGATCTCCACCATGTCTTCGCCCGTGTAGCTCGCGGGGGCGCGCATGACGGCGACGAGCGCTTCGTCTATCGGCTCGCCCGAGCCGTCGTTGAGCGCGACGAGGGAGAGGACGCGGGAGGGAGCGAGCCGCGCGCCCGGAGCCATCGCGTCGAGAATCGCGACGGCCGAGCTCCCCGAAATGCGCACGACGGCGATTCCCGACTCGCCCGGCGGAGTGCTGAGCGCGACGATTGCGTCATTCTCCATGATGCGTCAGCGGTTGCCCTGCCGCCTGCCGTCGTCCGGCTTCGCGGGCGAGATGCAGACCTTCCGAAGCTCGCCGTTTCCTATCGTGTAGGTCGTGATGCCGTCGAGGCCGGAGAGCGCCAGGTGAACGACGCGGCGCTCCGAGGCGTACATCGGCTCGAGCGTCACGTCGTGGTTGCTCTTCTTCGCCTTTTCCGCCGCCTTGACGGCCTTTTGCTTCAATATCTCGTGGCGGTTCCTGAGGTAGCCGCCCACGTCCAGGGTGAGCCGCTGATATCCGCCCATTTTTTTCGACACGATGCGGCCGACGAGGTGCTGGAGGGAGGTCAGCGTGTCCCCCTTGCGCCCGATGAGAAGCCCGTCGACCCCCGCGGTCTCGACGTTGACGTAGGTCGCCCCGTCCAGCTCTTCGGAAAAGAGCCGGTAGTTCACGTCGAGACATTCCATGATCGAGCGCGTGATATAGTCCACGATCTCCTCGACGCCGCTTCCCGATTTCTTGCGCGTTACGCGGATCTTCGCGTCGCGCGAGCCGAAAATGCCGAGAAAACCCTTCTGCCCGGGGTCCAGTATTTTTATCTCGACCTCGTCGATGCGCGCGCGGAGCGATTCGAGCCCTTTTTCGAGCGCTTTCTCGACGGTCTTCCCCGCCATTTCGACGTTGTCCGGCCGGGCTTCCTCCCGGTTCTTCCCTTTTCCCTTATCGCGTTCGAACATGCCCATGCAAATTCCTGCCTTTCATTACGCGGCGAGCCTCGTCGCCTCTTCGGCGTCGAGCTCTTTCTGCACGAAGTATTGCTGAACGATCTGGGCCACGTTATTGACCAGCCAGTACAGGACGAGCCCCGACGGCATGCTGTAGAAGAATACGGTCATGATGACCGGCATGAGGTAGGTCATCATCTTCGTTTGCGCCGCGGGCACCGTGTCTCCTGTCGGCGAGCCGCTCAGCTTCGACTGGTAGAGCATCGCTCCGCCCATGAGAATGGGGAGGAGGTGAAATTCCTTGCCGATGACCGGAAGCGCCGCGCTCCACCCGAAGAGCGCGTCCGGCGCCGAAAGATCGCTGATCCAGCTCACGAACGGGGCGTTCCGGAGCTCGATCGTGTTGCTCAGGACGCTGTAGAGGGCGAAGAACACCGGCATCTGGAGCAGGAGCGGCAGGCATCCGCCGAGCGGATTCACGCCCGCTTCCTTGTAGAGCTTCATGACTTCCTTGTTCTGCCGGTCCCGGTCCCCCTTGTGCTTTTCCTGGATTTCCTTGAGCTTCGGCTGAATGCGCTGCATGTCCTTCATCGCCTTGAGGCTTTTGTGGGTGAGGCGATAGAAGAGGAACTTCGTCAACAGGGAGATGATGATGATGACGACCCCGTAGTTCGGGATGAACCGCTCCATCCAGACCATGAGCCAGAGAATGCCGACGCTCAGGGGCCGCAGCCGCCCGAGGTCGATCGTCTTCTCGAGTCCCACGCCGAACGCCTTGAGCGAATTCATGTCGAGGGGCCCGACGTACCACTCGAACGAATCCTCGACCTGCCGCGGGTCCCCGCGGAACGGATAGGCGATCGCGTACCCGACGAAGCCCTTGTCCCGCTCGCCGAGGAGGACGAGCGTGCCCGTGCCCCGGTTCTCCTTCGCCGCGACGAGCGCGCTCAGGAAATATTTCGTTCGCGCTCCGGCCCAGACGACCGTGCCGTCGTACGAGTGCCTCGTCTCCTTCGAGAACTTGCCCAGCCCCTCCTGGTGGTACTCGCCCCCGACCAGGCCGAGCGCCGCGAACTTCGTGTGCTCGAGCTTGATATCGGTCTCGCTCGTGGCGAGCCCGCTCTCCCAGCCGATCGAATACGCGCCGCTGTGGGCCATTTCCCCTTCGCGCCTGAGCGCGATCGTGACGCCGACGACGTAGCCGTCGCGGGAGAAGGCGAGCCGTTTTTCGACGTATTCGCCCGAGGGTCCCGCGCGCCTGAAAAGGATCTCCGCCTTTTCGCGCCCCTCGCCGAGCACGACGCGGGCGCCGTCGGCGACGGGAGCGCCGTCGACGAAAGCCTCGAATCCGAGCGATGAGAGCTTCTTCCATTCGCCGTTCTGCTGAAGGGCGAGGGAGAGACCGCCCTCGGCCTCGGCGGGAACAAGCTCGACGGAGCTCCCGTCTTTCCGCTTGAAGCTCGGGAAGATGACGCTCTCGACCTCTCCGCCGACGCTCGAGAGCACGACCTCCATCTTGTCGGTCACGACCGTTATTCTCGCCTCGCCGGTCGCCGCGCCTCCCGGAAGAAGGAACGCGCTCGCGCTCACCGCGGCCGGCTCCGTGCCCGCCTCCGCGTTCTTCGTGTCGGCCGAGCCCGAAACCGCGAGCGTTTCCTCCTCGGCGACCCCCCGCTCGAGCGCGGCGAGCGAATCGGCGCGCTCGCGTTCGCGGAGCTCCGCCGTGCGTTTCGCCGCGAGCTTCTTCTGCTGCGGCGCGACGAAGAACGCCTGCCAACCGATGAGTATGACAAACGTCAGAGCGATCGCCATCAACGATCTCTTGTCCATGCCGTCCTTTCGTTCGGAAACCGGAGGGTCTCGAATGAGCTATCGATGGTTCGCGGGCCCGGCAGGCCCCGTCGCGTCAGCGCACGGGATCGTAGCCGCCGCTCGAGAAGGGATGGCAACGCAGGATGCGCCTGACCGCAAGCGCCGTTCCCTTGCCGGGACCGTGCATCCGGAGCGCGTCCTCGGCGTACCGCGAACAGGTGGGCGTGAATCGGCACACCGGTGGATGATAGGGAGAAACAACCACTCTGTATATGTGCAAAGCCGCAAGGCCGATCCGTGTGAGAATTCGCGATATCATCCGTTTGTTGAAATGAGTCCAGCCCTACCCAACGAGCTTTCGACGTCCGCTAAGATCTCGTGGAACGAACATTCCGTCGGGCGAAAAGAGGCGATAAAAACGATCCAGAGATTCGTATCGATGAAACGATCTTCCAATCTCCTGAATATCTCTCTCATGTACCTCTTCGCCCTGTTACGCTGACAGGCCTTTCCTATTTTCTTCTTGCTCGCTACGAACCCGGGCGCGACGCAATCGCTCTCGCGCCTGAGAAAGCAAATGACGACCTTCGTCCCGGCTTCCCTCTTTCCTTCACTATAAACAAGACGAAACTGACTATTTTTCTTGAGGCTCCGCGATTGCATGCGGGCATCTTTCCTCTCGATCAGACGCTCAGGCGTTTTCTTCCTTTCGCTCTCCTCCTTTTCAGAACCAGGCGGCCGTTCTTCGTGCTCATGCGCTTGCGAAATCCGTGTGTCGTTTTCCTTCTCGTGTTGTGCGGCTGAAACGTTCGCTTCATTTTGCACCTTCTCCGGTGATGGGTGTCTTCCTCAATTCGTATGCCCTATTATACAAAAGCAGAATACGATAGAAAAGTCCTAAAACGTTGTCAAGCTAATAATGCCGCAGAATCACATCTCCGCTTCGCATCAAGGGTTTTCCCCGTCCCGGAAAATCCGGCTCGGCTCCCGTTTTTGCTGTCAAGCCCAAATTGTCATTTATTATTTTTTTAATTTATTACCCGCAAACGAGTTGTGGCTATTTTCCCCCGGCCGGCAAAATTGTCTTGATAAGCCGCCGAACGTGTGATAGATTTCCCCCCGCGGGATGGGGGGACATTCCCCCGCGAGCGATAATGGCCACACCGTCTTACATCTTGGCCGACAGCTCTTTCTTAATGTGGATAACGCTCTGTAATTAATATTTGAACCCCGCTGATTCTATTGTAAAAATTGAAGTTGCTTGGTTATCCACATTTGTGGGCAACCTCTGCAATTCAAAGAGATTCATAGCGGTCTCCTGGGGGGCTTCACTTACCTTTCGGGAGAGCGCAAACGGGGATTTTGGGGCTCTTTTTCTCTCATATCGACGATGAAAGACCGGCTCAAACACCTCTGGGATTCCATTCTCGAACGCGTGAGCGCTGAGGTCAACGCTCAAAGCTTCCAGACATGGTTCAAGCCGACGCGGCTCCTGAGCTGCGAGAACGGGCGTCTCGTGATCGAGGGTCCGAATCCTTTCTTCGTCGATTGGCTCTCGGAGCATCATCGGAGAAAGATCGAGCAGGCGGCGAGCGAAACGCTCGGCGAGCCCGTCTCGGTCGATTTCGTTTCGCCCGCGTCCCCGCCGCGCGTTTCCCCGCCCGAAGCGCGAGCGGCGCGGACGATGCTCGTGAACGAGCCCGTCGTCGTTCCCGAAAACGCCCAGCTCAACGCTCGATACGTATTCGACGAGTTCGTCGTCGGAAGCAGCAACCGTTTCGCCCACGCGGCGGCGCTCGCCGTCGCCGACAATCCCGCGCGCGCCTACAATCCGCTCTTCATCTACGGCGGCGCGGGGCTCGGCAAGACCCATCTCATCCAGGCGATCGGGCACCGCGTCATCGAGAAGCACCCGAAGATGCGCATCTCGTACGTGTCCGCCGAAGGGTTCATGAACGACCTGATTCTGGCGATTCGCTCCGGCATCACGCACGAGTTCAAGGACCGGTACCGCAACATCGACATTCTCCTCATCGACGACGTACATTTCCTCGCGGGAAAGGAAAGCACGCAGGAGGAGTTCTTTTTCACGTTCAACTCGCTCCACAACGCGAACAAGCAAATCGTGGTCACGAGCGACCGGCCCCCGAAGGAAATCCCCACGCTCCAGGAGCGCCTCACGTCGCGCTTCGAGTGGGGACTGATCGCGGACATGCAGCCCCCCGACACCGAGACGCGGATCGCGATCCTCCGGAAGAAAGTCGAGAAGGAGCATATCCAGATCCCCGACGACGTCATCCAGCTCATCGCGGAAAACGCGAAGTCCAATATCCGGGAGCTCGAGGGCTCCCTCATCAAGCTGCTGGCCTGTTCGAGCCTCGCCAGCCGCGAGATCACCGTCGACATGGCGCGCGACGTCCTGGCCGATATGGTGAAGAGCGCCGCTCCGAAGAAGATCGCCGTCCAGGCGGTTCAGAAGGCCGTCGCCCAGCACTTCGACATCCCGAGCGACAGCCTCCGCGCGAAAACCAGAATCGCCCGCGTCGTCATCGCCCGCCAGGTCGGCATGTATCTGTGCCGCGAGCTGACCGAGCTGTCTCTCGTCGATATCGGGAAGCGTTTCGGCGGCCGCGACCACAGCACGGTTCTCCACGCGATCGCCAAGGTGAAGCGGGAGCTCGACCGGGACGCCTCGCTGCGGAGAAAGGTTCAGGCGCTTCTCGAAGAGCTTTCGGGCTAATCCGGCGCAGCGGTTCCGCGGTCTTCCCACAGTATCAACAGGAGCTTTGTTGATACCCGTTGACGAGAGCTCCCCGGCGGCCCCTTTGTTGAAAACCCCGGGGTTCCCACAAAACGATCCACACGCGACGGCGAAGAAATATCGATGCGGGGGTTCGGGATTTTGCTGATTTCAACAAATACCCCCGGACAACTCCTACTACAGAGTTTCTCTATAATCAGAAGAAGGAGTAAGAATGGGGATTCAAAGGGACGTGGGTTTTTTGAACTCTGCCCCGTTTTCCCTTGAAGCCGGACAGGGCATGCCGTATTATGGCTTTTCCTTTCTGGAACTAACAAACATGAGATCGATTCGATCCACTCCACATCAGGAGGTGGCGGTGTGAAAGTCAGTGTCCCTCTCGGCGAGCTCAACCGCAAAATGAACGCTATATCGGGCGTCGTCCCGAGCAAAACGACCATGCCTATTCTATCGACCGTTCTGATGAGCGCGGAGAATGGAATCTTCAGCATATCCGCCACCGATCTCGATATATCGGTGACGTCGAGAGTCAACGGATCCGTCGCGGAAGAGGGAAGAATCGCGGCGCCGGCGAAGAAGCTCGCGGAGATCGTGAAATCGCTCGCCGGGGACGACGTCGCGCTCCACACGGAGGGAGACAAACTGACCCTCTCGTGCGGAAAGAGCAGATTCGTCATGAACGCGCGGAGCGCGGACGATTTCCCGAAGCTCCCGAAACAGGAAAGCAAAACGTCGTTCCCGATAGATCCCGAAATCATCGGGGCGCTCATCCAGAAGACGAAATACGCCGTATCGACGGACCTCACGAGACCCGCGCTGTGCGGCGTCCTGTGGGAAGTCGACCGAAAGGGAATCTCGATGGTGGCGACCGACGGGCACCGGCTCGCGAAGGTCGAGATCGCGCTGGACCTCGGGAGCGTTCAGAAGATGGACGTCATCGTGCCTCCGAAGGCGCTCGATACGATGCGCACCTACGCCGAGGGAGAAAAAGAGGTGCGAGTCTCCATCGGCGAAAACAGCGTCAGCTTCGACATGAAGGAAACGACGATATATTCCCGGCTCCTCGAGGGCCCGTTCCCCAATTACCAGAGGGTCATTCCGGCGAAGAACGAAAAGGAGCTCGTCGTATCGCGCTCCGCCCTGCAGGAAGCGACGAAGCGCGTTTCCATCCTCTCCGACACGCTCACCAAGCAGGTGGTCTTCTCGATCGGCAAGGCCAAACTCACACTGAACGTCAGCACGCAGGAGCTCGGCGAGGCGCGCGAGGAAATCGAGGCCTCTTTCTCGGGCGAGGCCATGGACATCGGCTACAACGCGAACTACGTTCTCGACATTCTTCGGACGATCGACGCCGAGGAGATCGTTTTCCTCCTCGACCGGCCCGACAACGCGGCCGTCGTGAAGCCCGCGAGCGAAGGCGGGAATCTGAAGCAGACCTGTATCATCATGCCTTTGAGGATAGGGTGACCTTCGGGCGAACGGGGCGGGGGTGAAGGCGGGTGATCGTTCGGGGCGCCGACATCGTTAATTTCCGCAACATCGCGAAAGCGGAGCTTTCCTTCTCGCCCACGTTCAACCTCATCACGGGGCGGAACGCGCAGGGCAAGACGAACCTCCTCGAAGCGATCTATCTCTTTTGCCTCGGGAGATCGTTCAGGACGCGGAGCCTCGACGAGGTGATCCGGTTCGGGGAGGAATACTTTTTCGCGAGACTCTCGGGGAGGAGCGACGCGCTCGTCGATTTCACGATCGAGGCGGGGGCCGAGCGGGGGGGGAGGACGAAGGTGTCGAGCGACGGGAAAAAGGTCTCGGGACTCGCGGAGATAGTCGGGATCATACCGGGGGTCGTTTTCGTCGCGGAGGATATCCTGCTCGCGGCGGGGCCGCCCGCGGGGCGCCGGGCGTACCTCGATTATACGGCGGCACAGATTTCCCCCCGGCACCTCCAGGGGATCAAGGAATACCGCGGGGCGCTCAGGCAGCGCAACGCCCTTCTCGAGCGCGCCGCGCGGGAGGGCGGCTCCCCCGCCGGAATCGAACCGTGGGACGCCGTGCTCGTCGAAAAAGGGGCGGCGATCGTGCGGATGCGGCTCGAAACGATGCGGGAGCTGGAGGCGCGGGCCCGCACGCTTCTCGACGAGATCCTGGGCGACTCGGCCGGCTTCGGCATGCGGTACGTCTGCTCCTTCAATCCGTCGGGCAAGGATTCGGGCGAGGCGTTCCGGGAAGCGCTCGCGAGGGTCCGGGACGCGGAGCGGAGGAGAGGCTACACGATGGCGGGGCCGCAGTTCGACGACGTGCAGATATTTCTGGAGGAGTCGGAGATCAGGCGCTTCGGCTCGCAGGGGCGCAAGCGCCTCGCCGCCCTGGTGCTCAAGCTCTCCCAGGCGCTCACCATCCTCGACAAGCGCGGGGAGAAGCCGGTCGTGCTTCTCGACGATATCTTTTCGGAGCTCGATCGCGAAACGGCGGAACGCGTGAGGGAGCACCTCGCGGACAGCTACCAGAGCTTCATAACGACCCCGCGGCCGGACGAGTTCGGCGCCACGGGCGCAGGGGCTGCGCGCTTCACGGTCGAAGCGGGAGTGATAACGCCTCTTGGCTAGCGGGTGGCACCGATGGGGTCCCCACACGCAGCGCAGCTCGCTTTGCGAGCGAGCACGTGTGGGGTGCAATCGGTGACAGGACCCGCGTATCACGCGGGGTGCAATGGGCGGCAGGACCCGCGTATCAGGCCGAGCGAGCTCGCGCGCAGCGGGCGGAAAAATGAGCCCGGCGCGGTCTAAATTCTTGTGTCTTTTTTCAGGGTTTGCTTATAAAATTCCATATCCGCAGGGAGGTGCGCTTCACCGTGGATACGAAATCATCCGCGAGGGTCGGGGAGATACTCCCCCGCGTGCTCGAGCTCCTGGGGCTCGACGACAGGTTCGAAGAGGTGAAGCTCATGCGGGGATGGGCGGGGGTGGTGGGGCCCGTGATCGCGCAAAAGAGCCGCCCGCGGATGCTGAAAGACGGCATCCTCTTCATAGAAGTCGAGAACAGCGTCTGGATGCAGGAGCTCTGGTTCCACCAGAAGCAGATCATCGATCGCATCAAGAAGGAATACCCGAAGGTCGAGGTCAAAGGCGTTCGTCTCGAGATCGAAAGGGAGAACAGATAACGGATGAGCCAGGATTATACCGCAAAAGGGATACAGGTTCTCAAGGGGCTCGAAGCCGTGCGCAAGCGCCCGGCGATGTACATCGGCTCCACCGACCTGCACGGTCTTCACCACATGATCTACGAGGTCGTGGACAACTCCATCGACGAGGCGATGGCGGGGCACTGCGACCAGATCGACATATCGATTCAGAAAGAGGGCACCGTCACCGTGATCGACAACGGCCGCGGAATTCCCGTGGATATCCACCCGACGCAGAAGCGGCCCGCCGTTGAGGTCGTTCTCACGATGCTCCACGCGGGGGGCAAGTTCGATCACAAGAGCTACAAGGTCTCGGGGGGGCTGCACGGGGTCGGCGTCTCCGTCGTGAACGCGCTCTCCGAGTGGCTCGAGGTCGAGATCTGGCGCGAGGGGAAGGCATATACGCAGCGCTACGAGCGCGGCGCCCCCGCGTTCGACCTCAAGACCGAGCCGCAGACGGGGAACAAGGAGCGCCGGGGGACCCGCGTGACCTTCTTCCCCGACAAGGACATCTTCACGACGATGGAGTTCAGCTTCGACACGCTGTCGCAGCGTTTCCGCGAGCTCGCGTTCCTCAACAAGGGGATCAAGATCAACTTCGAGGACGAGCGGACGAACAAGAAGCACGAGTTCCAGTATTCGGGGGGCATCGTCTCGTTCGTCAAGTTCCTCAACCAGAACAAGGAAGTCCTCCATTCGCCGCCGATCTATATCGAGGACAAGCGCGACGATTTCGAGCTCGAGTGCGCGATTCAGTACAACGACGGCTACGCCGAGAGCATCTTCGCCTTCGCGAACAACATCAACACGATCGACGGAGGCACGCACCTCATCGGGTTCAAGGCCGGGCTCACCCGCACGCTCAACACCTACGCCGCGAAAGAGGCCATGTTCAAGAAGGAGAAAATGGCGCTCACGGGGGACGACATCCGCGAAGGGATCGCCGCCGTCATCAGCGTGAAGCTCCCCGACCCCCAATTCGAGGGGCAGACGAAGGGGAAGCTCGGGAACAGCGAGATCAAGGGCTACGTCGAAAGCGCCGTCGGGCAGCGGCTCGCCGAATACCTCGAGGAGCACCCGCCCGTCGCGCACAAGATCGTCGACAAGGCGCTCCAGACGGCGCGCGCGCGGGACGCGGCGCGCAAGGCGCGCGATCTCGTGCGGCGCAAGAGCGCGCTCGAGACGTCGACGCTCCCCGGCAAGCTCGCCGATTGCTCGCTCGGGGACCCCGCCCAGTGCGAGATCTACCTCGTCGAGGGGGATTCGGCGGGCGGCTCGGCGAAGCAGGGGCGCGACAGGCGCTTCCAGGCGATCCTCCCGCTCCGCGGGAAGATACTCAACGTCGAGAAGGCCCGGCTCGACAAGATCCTCTCGAACGAAGAGGTCATCACGGTCATCACCGCGCTCGGCACGGGCGTCGGCGAAGAGGATTTCGACATCTCGAAGGCGCGCTACCACAAGATCATCATCATGACCGACGCCGACGTCGACGGGGCGCACATCCGGACGCTCATCCTCACCCTCCTGTTCCGGCATCTGCCCGAGCTCGTGAAACAGGGATACGTGTACATCGCGCAGCCGCCCCTCTACCGCCTCAAGAAGGGCGCCGACGAGCGGTACGCATACGACGACAAGGAAAAGGACAAGATTCTCAAGGAGCTCGGCGGGAGCAAGGGCGTGTACCTGCAGCGGTACAAGGGCCTCGGCGAGATGAATCCCGATCAGCTCTGGATGACGACGATGGACCCCGAGAGGCGCACGATCCGCAAGGTCACCCTCGAGGACGCGGTGGAGGCGGACCACATCTTCACGATTCTCATGGGGGACGCGGTCGAGCCGCGCAAGAAGTTCATCGTCGATAACGCGCTCTCGGTGCGAAACCTGGATATTTGACACAAGAGGAGCAGGGAATGGACATCGGCCGCCAGCGGATCATACCGGTCTATATAGAAGACGAAATGCAGACGAGCTATCTCGACTACTCGATGAGCGTCATCGTCTCGCGCGCGCTCCCCGACGTTCGGGACGGCCTCAAGCCGGTCCACCGGCGGATTCTCCTCGCGATGAACGACCTCGGCATCGCGCACAACAAGCCGTACCGCAAGTCCGCGAAGCTCACCGGAGACGTGACCGGCAACTATCATCCCCACGGCACGTCCAGCGTCTACGACGCGGTCGCCCGCATGGCGCAGGATTTCTCGATGCGTTATCCCCTCGTCGACGGCCAGGGGAACTTCGGTTCGGTCGACGGCGACCCTCCCGCGGCCGAACGATATACCGAGGTGCGGATGACGGAGATCGCCGAGGAGCTCCTCGCCGATCTCGAAAAGGAAACGGTCGAGCTCGGGCCCAACTACGACGAGACGCGACAGATGGCGCTCGTGCTGCCGGGCAAGGTGCCGAACCTCCTCATCAACGGGGCCGCCGGCATCGCCGTCGGCATGGCGACGAATATTCCCCCGCACAACTTCTCCGAGATCGTCGCCGGGCTCAAGCTGCTCCTCGACAATCCGGCGGCGACCGCCGAGGACATCTCGAGGCTCGTCAAGGGTCCCGATTTCCCGACGGGCGGCATCATCTACGGAAGGGCCGGCATCCGCGAGGCCTACACGACCGGCAGGGGGAAGATCATTCTGCGCGCCCGGGCGACGATCGAAACGCAGAAGAGCGGCAGGATGAGCGTCATCGTGAACGAGATCCCCTATCAGACCAACAAGGCCTCCATCATAGAGAAGATCGCCCACCTCGTGCGCGACGGAAAGCTCGAGGGCATCTCGGACATCCGCGACGAATCGGACAAGGAAGGGATGCGCATCGCCATCGAGCTCAAGAAGGACGCCTACCCGAAGGTCGTTCTCAACCAGCTCTTCGCCCACACGAATCTTCAGGTGACGTTCGGGATCATCATGCTCGCGCTCGACAAGATGCGCCCCGTCGTCATGAACCTCAAGGAGCTCATGGAGTGCTTCCTCGCGCATCGCGAGGAGGTCATCACCCGGCGCACGAAGTACGACCTCGCCCGGGCCGAGGAGCGCGCCCACATCCTCGAGGGGTACAAGATCGCGCTCGACAATATCGACGAGATCGTCCAGCTCATAAAGTCGAGCTCATCCCCCGACGAGGCCCGCAAGGGGCTCGTGAAGAGGTTCAAGCTCTCGGAAATCCAGGCGCAGGCGATTCTCGACCTGCGGCTCCAGCGCCTCACCGGGCTCGAGCGCAAGAAGATCGAGGACGAATACCTCGAGCTCATCAAGAAGATCGAATACTACCGCTCGATCCTCGAGAGCCGCACGCGGCTCCTCGGGATCATCCGCGACGAGCTCGACGACCTGAACACCCGCTTCGGCGACGAGCGCCGGACCGACATCGTCGACCAGGAGGGGGAGTTCCAGATCGAGGATCTGATCGCCGAAGAGAACATGATCATCACGATCACCCATACCGGCTACATCAAGCGCATCCCGACCGGGACCTACCGGCGCCAGCGCCGCGGCGGGAAAGGGATCTCCGGGATGGGCATGAAGGACGAGGATTTCATCGAGCATCTCTTCATCGCCTCGACGCACAGCTATCTGCTCTTCTTCACGGACAAGGGGCGGTGCTTCTGGGTGAAGGTGCACGAGATCCCGCAGGGCGGGCGCCTCGCCCGCGGCAAGGCGATCGTGAACCTCCTCGAGATGTCGCGCGACGAGAAGGTCACCGCCTTCGTCCCCGTGAGCGATTTCAAACAGGACGCCTATCTCATGCTCGCGACGAAGGACGGCTTCATCAAGAAGACGCATATCTCCGCCTACGCGAACCCGCGGCGCGGCGGCATCATCGCCGTGATTCTCCGCGAGGGGGACAGCCTCATCGCGGCGAAGCTCACCTCGGGGAGCGACGACATCATCCTCGCGAAGCGCAAGGGGAAGGCCATCCGGTTCGGCGAGAAAGACGTCCGCGACATGGGGCGCTCGACCCAGGGCGTGACGGGAGTCAAGCTCGACAAGGACGACAACGTCGTGTCGATGGTCGTCGTGAAGCGCGGGGGCGAGCTTGTCGCCGTGACCGAGCACGGCTACGGCAAACGCACGAGAATCGGCGATTTCAGGAATATCAAGCGCGGCGGCAAGGGGGTCGTCGCCATTTCCACCGACTCGCGGAACGGCGATCTCGTCGCGGTCAAGGAAGTGATCGAGGAAGACGAGGTGATGATCATCACGCGGAACGGAATCATCATACGCTCCCCGGTCAACAGCATCTCCATTCTCGGGAGACCCGCGAAGGGCGTGAAGCTCATCAGCCTCGCCGAGGGAGACACCGTCGTCGACGTCACGCTCATGGCCGGCGAGAAGATTCCGGAAGGCGAAATCGCGGAGGGCGAGGAAGGGGACGAGGGGGAGGAAATGGACGGGGAAGAGGCCGGCGACGAACCTGAAGAGAATTAGATGCGGTCAACCCGGGTCACGCCATCGACAGCCCCGCTCGAGCGAGCCTACCTGGTCGGCGTGACGCTGCCCCGCGCCCGGCGCGAAGACGAGATCCAGAACCTCGCCGAGCTCGATCTCCTCGCCCGCAGCGCGGGCGCCGAGGTCGTCGGCCGGACGCTGCAGTCCCGCACCCGCGTCGACGGCACGACCTTCGTGGGCTCGGGCAAGATCGAGGAGATCGCCCGGGAGATACACGAACACGGCGCCAATCTCGTCATCTTCGACGACGATCTGACCCCCGCCCAGGCGCGCAACATCGAGAAGATCCTCGAAATCAACGTCATCGATCGCACCGAGCTCATCCTCGACATATTCGCCCGGCGCGCGCGCACGAGACAGGCGCGGATCCAGGTGGAGATCGCGCAGCTCAACTACGCGCTGCCGCGGCTCAGGCGCCTCTGGGAGCACCTCGGCCGCCAGGCGGGAGGCATCGGGACGAGAGGCCCGGGCGAGACGCAGATCGAGGTCGATCGCCGCAGGGCCCGCGACCGGATGGCGAGCCTCGAGAGGGAGCTCGAGAAGATTCATCGCGGCGCCGGGGAGCGCCGCAAGCGGCGCGAGGGGATCTTCACCGTCACGATCGTCGGTTACACGAACGCGGGCAAGTCGACGCTCCTCAACCGGATCGCGGGGAGCGGCGTCCTCGAGAGCGACCGGCTGTTCTCGACTCTCGACTCGACGACGCGCCGCGTCACGAGCTCCGGAGGCGAGCCGTTCCTTCTCACCGATACGATCGGATTCATCAGGAAGCTCCCGCACCACCTCGTCGAGAGCTTCAAGCTGACGCTCCTCGACGTGCGGGAAGCGGATCTCCTCCTCCACGTCGCGGACGCCTCGATCGACCGCTGCGAGGAGCACATCGAGGTCGTCAACGGCGTGCTCGAAGAGGTCCTGGCGCGGAGCGGCCGCGAGAAGGCCGGGGACACCGCGCGGCGCGGCCACGGGGACGACGGGGCGCCGCTCGCGAGCGTGCCGACCGTTCTCGTTCTCAACAAGATCGATCTCATCGAGGACGCCGGCCGCAGGAACGCGCTCCGCGTCAGGCACCCGGACGCCGTTCCGACGAGCGCCGCGACGGGCGAAGGGATGGACGAGCTGCTCGGGATCGTCGAGTCCCACCTCGGCAAGGAGCTCGTCGAAGCGGAGATCCTGGTCTCCCCCGAAGAGGGCCGGGCCATCGCCCTCATCGAGCGATCCGGCGAAGGTTCTCTCGCGAAAGCTCGCGCGGGGCCGCATGGTTTTCAGGGTGCGGATGCGGAAGCGGGAGATCGCGATTCTCGAGCGAGAGCGCGCCGTACGCGTGCGCCGCGCGCCGGCCTCATGAGCCGGACGGCAGATCACGCTTGAACCGCAGCCTGTCTCCGTCGATCGTGACCCACGGATATCTCCGGACGATCTCCTCCCGCTGCGAGGCCAGAGCCGGACTGGCCGCCTTGACGGCGTATTGATCGTCGAGCCGCAGGGCGATGAAGCGTCCGAGAATCACGAAGAGCAGCGGCACCACGAAGGGAACGAGCCGCCGCCACCCCCGATGCGCGATCAGCCGCGAGCAGTAGACCGATCCGGCCGCGAGCACGAGGATGAATCCGATCGATACGAGATAGAGGTGCCGGATGTTGAGCCAGTCCGCCGGGAACTGGAAGAAGGCGAACGGGAGCAGCATGATGTAGGTCCACGCGATGAAGAAGCGGATCGTGTGGTTGCCGAAGATGAAGCCGAAGAACGAATAGGAGACGACCGTGAGCGCGATGGCGATCCGGATCTCCGTGGCCAGGCCGTACACGAGCCGCACGACCGGACCCGCCTCGGCGACGAGATGCGACGTGTGGATCGGGAAGATCATTCGCACGAGATAGCTGAGAATGTTCTTCGCGGCGTAGAGGACGTACTTGATGGGCCCTGGATTCTCGGTATAGAAGGGCGGAGAATAATGGAAAAGCTGCGTCTTCAGAATGAGCGCCGCGGCGGCGATCGCGAGAAGCGCTATGAAATTCGGGCTGACGACCCGGCGCCCCGTGTCCTTCCGGAAGAAATAGTTGAACGCGAGAAAGGCGCCGAGGATCGAGAGGCTCGTGCTCCTCGTGAACATCGAGCCGACGAAGAAGACGAGCGAGAGCAGGTACCACGGGGACCGGATCCTGCCCTGCCCGGCGAGCTCGTTCCTGAAATAGAAGATCATCGTGAGAAGGGTGAGCGTCGTGATGAGGAGGTCCTCGAGCCCCGACATGATCATGATCGACTTGCCGTAATTGCCGACCGTGAAAACGAAGAGAAGCCCCGAGATCACCGCGACCGAGCGGTCGCGGAGCAGCGTCTGCACGAGGAGGTAGACGAGAAACGCGTTGAGGCCGTGCAGCAGGAGGTTGAAGAGGAAATAGCCCCGGGGCTCGAACCCGAAACGATCGAACAGGAAATACGACACGCCGTAGACGAGCGGCTGGAACTTGTAGGGGGGCTCGTTGTCGAAAAGGGCGGCCTTGGTCTCCGTCATGTGGAGGTTGTGCGCGAGATAGCCGAAATCGTCGCTGTGCCAGAAGCCGTTGTCGAGGGCGATATGGAAATAGGCGAGGCTGAGCGCGAGAAACAGTGCGAGCAAGAGGACATTCAGCAGAAATGATTTCAAAGGACCCCCCCGGGCGATGAGACGGAACGGATTGAATGGCAACGATTCTACCATGCTCCGCCGCCGCCGGTCAATAAAAGAGGGCTCCGTTGCCGGAGCCCTCACCCTGCGGGATCCCGGACGGATGCGGCGGCGAGCGCCGCTAATCCTGCAGGAACAGGTTCGCGAATACCTTCGCGTCTCCCACCATGTTCTCGATGATCGTGTACTCGTTCGGCTGATGGGCGACCTCGTCGATCTTCGACCAGACGACCGCGCCGAAGCCGTGGCGCCTGAAGAACGCCGCCACCGTGCCGCCCCCGATGCCCTTCGGCTTCGCCTTCACGCGATAGACGGCCTTGATCGCGGCCGAGAGCGCAATCACGACGGGCGCGTCGGGAGGAGTGGCCGGCGCCGCGTCCTCGCGCTGCGCCGCCTCCGTCGTGATCTTCACGCCGAACTTCTCCTCGACCTCCTTGATCATCGCCTTGATCGCGTCGTAGACCGTGTCGATCTTGATCCCGGGGAGGATCCGCATGTCGATATAGATGACGTCGTCCCCGGGGATCGTGTTGATGTTGGGGACGTTCGCCTCTTTCTTCGTCGGCTCGAAGGTGCTGATCGGCGGATCGAAGACCTTGTCCTTCTGCGGGAAGAGCTTGTAGAGCTTGTCGATCTTCGTGATGAGATGCGCGGCCGCCCGGTGGGCGTTGATCCCCTCCTTCGGGGTCGACGCGTGGCACTGCTTGCCCTTCGTCATGATCTTGAGCCAGAAGATCGACTTCTCGGCGACCTCGATCATCGTGCCGTCCGGCGCGCCGGCGTCGGGCACGACGATGAAGTCGTTCTTCTGGAAGAGGTTCCCGTGCTTCTCGAGGAGGAACTGGATGCCGTGCTTGCTCCCCGTTTCCTCGTCGGCGACGAGGATGAGGCCGACGTCGTACGTCGGGACGATGCCGAGGGCCTTGAGCGCCTTCGCCGCGAAGAGCGGCGTGACGATCCCGTGCTGGTTGTCCTCGACGCCGCGGCCGAAGATCTTGCCCCCCTCGACCTTGACCTTGTACGGATCGCTCGTCCACTTGTTCAGATCCCCGGGCGGGACGATGTCGAGATGTCCCATGGCCCAGACGCGACGGGCCGACGATTTGCCCTTCAGAACGGCCACGAGGTTCGGCCGGACGCCGGACGGAACGGTCGGATCGGGCGAGTCGTACTGCTCGATCCGGTCGAATATTTTCTCTTTCTCGAGCCAGCCCTTGAAGAACGCGGCCTTCTTCGACTCCCCCTCGCCGTCGTTCACGGGCGCGAGCGCCGGTATGGCGGTGAGCTCGGTCTGGAGAGCGACCATCTCGTCGCGATAGGTTTCGACCTTCGCGTACACCTTTTTGAGCACCTTCGAATCCATCGTCATCCCCCTCTTCCGTAACCGGAAAACCCTTTTGGGCGCGCTCCCCGAAAATTTATTCGCCGGCGCGCCGCTCGTGAGGGATGACGCTAGCACCCTCCCCGGGCACCGTCAAGGCCCAATTCGGGTTGAATCGGGTTGAAAGCGGCGGGCATCCGGCGTATGCTGGGGCGCGAGACAATTTCGAGAAGCGGAGTTCGAAAGGAGGAGACTCGTATGGTACGAGCGTGGATGGTTGTCGGACTGGCGCTCCTCGCCTTCGCGGCGGGAGGCGGCTGCGCGAAAAAGGAGAAAATCATGATCGAGCCGGCGGCGGATGCGGGAAAGCGGCTCGAAGTGTATGCGACATACGATATCGAGGTTCCCTGGGAGATCGTCGGGGAGCAGAACAGGGCCGCCCTCCAGAAGCTCTACGAGGCTTCGCGGATCATGGACGAGCTGTTCGTGCGCCAGGTCTGGGCGAAGAACGTCGAGCTCAGAGACGAGCTCGGCCGCCGCGGGAACCCGGAACTCTCCCGGTTCTTCTGGCGCAACGTCGGTCCCTGGGACCGGCTCGACGACAACGCCCCCGTCCTCGTGAAGGATCCGAAACCCGACGGCGCCAACTTCTATCCTCCCGACATAACGAAAGAGGAGTTCGAGAACTGGGTCAAGAATCACCCGGCGGACAAGGCGGCCTTCGAAAGCAATTTCACCGTGATCAAGCGAACAGCGGATAAAGGGCTCGAGGCCGTTCCCTACTCGAAGGAGTACGCCGAGCTCCTCACGGAGGCGGCGCGCCTTCTCGACGAGGCTGCCGCGCTCGTCGACAACGAGTCGCTCGCCAACTTCCTCAAGCTCCGCGCCAAGGCGTTCCTCTCGGACGACTACTTCGAGAGCGACATGGCCTGGATGGACGTGAAGGACAACGTGATCGACGTCACGATCGGCCCCTACGAGGTCTATGAGGACAACCTCTTCAATTACAAGGCCGCCTTCGAGGCGTTCCTCTGCGTTCGCGACCCCGAGGCGACGAAGAACCTCGACGCGCTCATGGCGTACGGCGCGAAGATGGAGGCGAACCTGCCCATCCCCGATCAGTACAAGAACACGACCCGAGGGATGGAATCGCCGCTCTCCGTCGGGGACGAGATATTCTCCGCCGGCGACACGAAGGCCGGCGTGCAGACGATCGCCTTCAACCTCCCGAACGACGAGCGCGTGCGCGAGGCGAAGGGATCGAAGAAAGTGATGCTCCGCAACATCTGCAAGGCCAAGTTCGAGAAGATACTCGTTCCGATCGCGCAGAAGGTGATCGCGCCGGAGCTCCTCCCGTACGTCACCTTCGACACCTATTTCAACGAGATCCTGCTTCACGAGATCTCCCACGGCCTCGGCCCCGGCACGATCAAGCTCCCCGACGGCTCGACGACCACCGTCAACAAGGCGCTCCGGGAGACCTACTCGGGAATCGAAGAAGCGAAAGCCGATATTGTGGGGGAATACAACTTTTATTATCTTGTGAAGGAGGGGTATTTCCCCGAAGCGCTCGCGAAGGAGACGGCAGTGACCTATCTGGCCGGCTTCTTCCGGTCTGTGAGGTTCGGTGTCGGCGAGGCACACGGGAAGGCCGTGATGGCGATCTTCAACTACCTGAGGGAACGCGGCGCTTACTTCAAGGATCCGGCCACCGGTATGTGGTCGGTCGATTTCACAAAAATACAGAGTGCCGTGAAGTCGCTTTCGAGCGAGATCCTCATGCTCGAGGCGCGCGGCGACTACGAGGGCGCGAAGGCCTTCATGGACAAGTACGCCGTGATGGATCCCGAGCTCCAGGCCCAGCTCGACAATCTCAAGGGAATACCCGTCGATATCGAGCCGAGATTCGCAATCGAGGGAGCGTTTGGCGGGACACTGAAGTAGCTCTTCGGTGTTCCATTAGATAGCGAATGGAAACATAGACCCCCCGGCCCCCTGTATTAAGGCCGGGTGACCACCTCCGATTAAGGTCGACCTTCGTGGGGGTATGTCGGCCTTACCGGTGTTGGAGGTACCCTGGGCACCCGGCCTTTGTCATGCCCACACGATACGCGGGTCCTTTCGCCCGTGGCGCCGGACATTCCCGCTCCGAACCCAGTCGCAGAGCCTCCAATGGGTTCGTTCGCGGGAATGTCCGGCGCCATCGTTGCCACCCGCTATTCGGGGTATCAAACAAGGGAGATGCTTTGTGAGGAGAGTCTTGGTGCTGCCCGGCGCGAAGCTCTCGCACACAATCGTGAAATAGCAGAAGGCCTTATGGCCGCCCCGACCGAATGTCGGGCGAGATTCTAGCTGCCGTATTCCTGGCAATATACTTGTAAGTACGATAGATGTATGCGCCCTTCTCGCCGATGCCCGTAATGCTATAGGTGTAAAATCCGTCAGAACCTTCATATCGATATCCCGTTTGTCCGGGGTACGCCGCAACATGATTCTGAGGCTCCGTACGATTCCCGGTAACCGGATTCAACAAGAGAATTCCTGCGGGAAGCAAGCTGATGACCGTTATGCCCGAACGCGTCCTATCCTGATCCACATCTTCAGGAGGGATGCCTCCATTCATGAGCGTGAATCTTTCTATTGCTTCGCCCAGCTTAATGCAATTAAAGATCACCGTTGTATCGGCGGGTGAAAGCGCTTTGCTGTATGTCGAGACAATGTCTCCTTGTCTTTTCCCTGCGCCGGTAATGATGTAGCCCCACCCTCCATCAATGGCCTCATATCCGATTTCTCCGGGATTCGAGGCCCTGCCGCTGCGCGGCTCCGTCGAGGATTGTGTAAAAGGATTCACGAAATAGCCTTGAATCAAGTTCAGCAGCGTATATCCATTTGCAGTGGTGTCCGAAGCGATGTCCCTGGGGTATCTTCCATGGTTACAACGGGCGAACGTCTCAGCCTCGGCTCTCAGCCATGTGCATAGCATCTCCACAGTATTTTCTTCGGGCAGACTGGTCATTCTGTACTCGGCGACGATACTCCCCGGGAATTCGCCGGCGCCAGTCACCTTGCATGCATAGATTCCATCGTCATCGCAGATGGCCTCGTAACCGATCTCTCCGGGCAAGGATGCCGGACCGTTAACCAGAGCGGCGGGCGTTCCTGTATATGGATCTTCCAGGGAACAGCCATAGAGATAAGAAAGAACCGTCATGCCGGTAGAGCTTGTGTCCGCAATGATATCCATGGGGAATCTATGATTGTTCATGCATAGAAAAATGCGGAGAGGCTCCCGGAGCAATTGACAGTTTCTCTTTACCGCTCCCTCCGGAGAATCGATGTCGGTTATCTTGATGATTTGTTTCCCCGCCTCTCTCCCCACGCCGGCAATTTCGTAGCCCGCGGGTGACCCGCACTCGCGGACCGGTTCATATCCTGTCTCGCCTTGGCTACCAGCCCCAGAAGGTTCAGTACAGCACAAAGTAAAGGGATTCTCGAGAAGGCTTCCATCGGGCAAGAGATCCGTCAGCGTCATGCCCATGTAAGTTGCGTCTGCGCCGACATCCATTGGATAGAAACCACGGTTTGACAGAGCGAACTCTTCTGCGGCCATTTGTACGGTCAAGCAATTGGCCCTGACAATCGCCTCTTCGAACATTTCCGACGGGGCTCCGCGGGATCCCCTCATTGGACCGAGATCCTCGCTTCCGCAACCGGCAAGAGAAGCCAGTAGTACCAGGAGCGATAATTGTATCTTCATATTGCGACCATCCCAGGGATCGAGAAGGTTGACATGCAATCCTTTACGCGCGCATAGAACGTGCCATATTGACGGGGAAACAAGCCCAGGATTTCATCCGAAGGGTTGAAAGGTCGCCGCGCGGCCGAAGGCTTCATCGACGTCACCCGTGGCCATTTGGCCCTTGATTTCGCGCCCAAAGACGGCTAATCTGTCAATCTACCATAGCGTAAGGAGGATCTTGATGCAGGCATTCCTCAACAGCTGCGCGAAGGCGGTGCTCGACGGCGACGCGGACGCGGCCGAGAAGCTCGCCCGCGAGGCGCTCGACAAGAAATACCCGCCCCTCGAGGTCATCGAGAAGGGCTTCGTGAAGGGAATCAAGGAGGTCGGCCGCCTCTGGGAGGAGGGCACGCTCTTTCTTCCCGAGCTCGTCATGGGCGCGGAATCGATGAAGCGCGCGATGGCGGTGCTGCAGCCGGCCCTCGCGAAGGGCGGGGCGCAGCCGAAATCGCTCGGCCACGTCGTCATCGGCACGATCGAAGGGGACATTCACGATATCGGAAAGACGCTCGTCGCGACGATGCTCTCGGCGAACGGATTCGAGATCACCGATCTCGGCGCCGACGTGCCGGTCGTGAAATTCGTGGACGAGGCCGAATCGCGCGGCGCGGGATGCATCGCGATCTCCGCGCTCCTCACGACGACGATGTCCGGCCAGAGGCGCGTCGTCGAGGAGCTCAAGAAGCGCTCGCTCAAGGGCAAGGTGCGGGTCATGGTCGGCGGCGCTCCGTGCAGCGACGAGTGGGCCCGCGAGATCGGCGCCGACGGATACGCCGGAGACGCTGTCGCCGCGGTAGCGCTCGCCGCGAGCCTCATGGGAGCCAGATGACGAGGGATTTCCTCGCGACGATCAAACGGAGAGTCGTCCTCTTCGACGGCGGCATGGGGAGCATGCTGATCGCCGCGGGGCTCACCCAGCGCGAGATTCCCGAGGCGTGGGTCCTCTCGAAGAGCGGAAAGATAGGCGAGGTGCACGCCGCGTATCTCGAGGCGGGGGCCGAGGTCGTCACGACGGCGACCTTCGGGGCGAGCCGTCTCAAGCTCCAGGCTTCCGAGGCGGGGAAGTCGCTCGACGTCGCGAAGGTGAACGAGAAGGGCGTCGAGATCGCGCGGAAGGCGCTCGAGCGTTCGGGAAAGCGCGAGAGATTCGTCGCGGGGGACATCGGCCCGACGGGGCTCTTCTTTCCGCCCGTCGGCACGCTCAAGGCCGATGAGGCGCGTGCGGCCTTCCGCGAGCAGGCGAAGGCGCTCGCCGGGGCCGGCGTCGACCTCTTTATAATAGAGACGATGTACGACCTCCGGGAGGCGGTCGAGGCGCTGCGCGCGGTGAAGGAAGTGTCGAATCTCCCCGACCGTCGTCACGCTCACCTTCGACCACAAGCCCCGGGGATTTTTCACGATGATGGGGGACACGACGGATACGACCGTCGAAACGCTGCTCAAGGAAGGGGCGAGCGTCATCGGCGCGAACTGCACCCTCCAGAGCGGCGACATGATCGATCTCGCCGAGGAGTTCAGATTTCTCACCGACGCGCCGCTCGCGTTTCAGCCGAACGCGGGACGCCCCGTCATGGAGCACGGCGTCGCCGTGTACAAGCAGCGCCCCCGGGAATTCGCCGCGGACGCGGTGAAGATCGTGGCCGCGGGCGCGAACGCCGTGGGCGGGTGCTGCGGCACGACGCCCGAGTTCATCCGTGAGGTCCACGCGACGCTCATACATGGAAAATAATGGAGCCCGTCGTTCTCGAAAAATTCGACGTGGAGATAGAGAGCGCCGAGGTGCGGCGTTTCCTGGGCTCCCGGGGCAAAGGCAGACCCGCTCCGGCCGAACGCTACGACGGGATCGTGAACGAGGGCCTCGAGACGGCGAGGCGCCTCGTCGCTCCGAAGGGGATATATGTATACGCCGCGGGGCGCGAGCTCCCCGGCTCGAAGATCTTCGCGCACCTCGATCGGATGGCCTTCTGCGTCTGCACAATAGGCCCCGCGCTCGAGGCCGAGGCGACGAGACTCTCGTCGGGCGGCGAGATGCTCAGAGCGGTCGTGCTCGATGCGATCGGCTCGGTCGCGGCGGAAGCGGCCGCGGCGTATGTTGACGAGAGGATCGCCGCGGAGGCGGCGCGGGAGGGGCTCAAGACGTCGTGCCGCGCGTCCCCTGGCTACGGCGACTGGGACGTGCGGGAGCAGGCGTCAATTTTCAAGCTGCTCCCCGCGGAGCGGATCGGCGTGCGCCTGAGCGATACGTTCATGATGTCGCCGCGGAAGTCGGTTTCATTTGCGATGCACGTCGCCGCGGAACCCGAGAGGCTGCGCAGCGAGAACTCATGCGAGAATTGCGGACGGAAGGATTGTCGGTACCGGTTGGATTAAAGGGAGGAGCGAATTGGAGAAGAAAACGAATCCCCGAATTACCTGGTGGACGGAAAAGGCTCGAAAGAAGATCGTCGACGAGGCGAAGCGGATCCTCGAGGAGATCGGCGTATTCGTCGAGAACGACGAGGCGCTGAAGCTTCTCGACGGCGCGGGCGCCCGCATCGACCGCGAAGAGCCGCCAGGTGCGTATTCCGGCCTCCGTCGTCGAGAAGGCCGTCGAGAGCGCCCCATCCAAGATATCGCTCTATAACCGCCGCGGCGAAGAGGTCATGGATCTCGGCGGAGACCGCGTCCATTTCAATCCGGGCTCGGCGGCGCTGCGCATCTATGATCCGATCGCAAAGCGCGCGCGCACGCCCGTCACGGCCGACCTCGTGAAGTTCGCCTCGCTCATCGACGCGCTCCCGAACTACGCGGCGCAGAGCACGGGGCTCATCGCGGGGGACGTGCCGAAGGAGATACAGGACCGCTACCGCCTCTTCATCGCGCTCCAGCATTCGTCGAAGCCGGTCGTGACCGGCACCTTCCTCGTCGACGCGTTCAAGCCGATGCACGAGATGCTCTCGGCGGTCGCCGGGGACGCCGAGAAGCTCCGCGAGAAGCCGATGGCGATCTTCGACTGCTGCCCCTCGCCTCCGCTCAAGTGGAGCGACCTCACCGCGCAGGCCCTCATCGACTGCGCGCGGACGGGCATCGTCGCCGAGCTCATCTCGATGCCGCTCACCGGGAGCCACTTCGCCCGTGACCCTCGCGGGCGCCGTCGTGCAGCACTGCGCCGAATCGCTCAGCGGCGTCGTCATTCACCAGCTCGCGACGCCGGGCGCGCCGATAATCTACGGCGGATCCCCCGCGTGCTTCGACATGCGCAAGGGCACGACGCCGATGGGCGCCGTCGAGACGATGATGATCGACGGCTCCTACGCCGAGATCGGGAAGCACCTCGGCCTTCCGGTGCAGGCGTACATGGCGCTCAGCGATTCGAAGACGGTCGATTACCAGGCGGGCATGGAGAGCGCGATGGGCGCCGTGATCGCGGCGCTCAGCGGCCTCAACAACGTCTCCGGCCCCGGCATGCTCGACTTCGAGTCGTGCCAGAGCCTCGAGAAGCTCGTCCTCGACAACGAAACCTGCGGCATGGCGCTCAGGCTCGTCGAGGGGATCGAGCTCCGCGACGATCCGATCGTCCCACTCGATCTCATGCGCGAGGGGATCGAGCGCAAGAGCTTCCTCTCGCTCGCCCACACGATGAAATGGTTCCGCAAGGAAGTCTACTATCCCGACGAGGTGATCGACCGCAACGCCCTCGACGAGTGGCAGAAGCAGGGGTCGAAGGACGCCGCGCACGCGCGCGGCCGAGCGAGTCGGGAAGATTCTCGCGGCGCACACGCGCGAGCCGCTCGAGCCGGAAGTCCGCGCGTGCCTCGTCGATATCATGTCGGCGGAAGCGAAGCGGTTCGGGATGAAGGAGCTTCCGTACAAAGGGTAGTCGCGCCGCGGGCGCCATATACATATATATAGAAAGAGGACCCGATATCGAATCGGGTCCTCTTTCGTTAATCGGGCGCGGATTTCTCGGTGCCTTACTTGATCGCCGCCTTGAGCGCGAACTGAATGCGCATGTCGTCGAAGGCCCTGTCGTCCGTTCCGAGATCGCCGCCCTCCATCCACCGGTACTCGTACGTCGTCTTGAGCTGCGAGAGCTCGACCATCGCGGTGACGGTGCTCGTGAGATCGTACATGACGCTCGCGAAATAATTCGTGTTCCTGCCGATGAAGCTCCTCACGTCGGTCTTCGCTGGCGGCGATGACGAAGTCGTCTTCGTCGGGATTGTCGATACCATAGCCGGCGTTGAGCCAGAGCCCGTCGGCGGCCCTGAAGGAAAGCTCCGCCCATCCGCCCTTCGAGCCGATCTCGGTCAGCATCGGGTTCACCGTCTGTCCGACGCCGCCGTAGTAGGCGCCGAGATTATCGCCGACGAAGAGCTCGCAGGTGATCTCCGTGCGCGGGCACGGAGCGATTCTGAGATCGACGTTCCCCGACCACGACTCGACGCTCTTGGTGGCCCTGCCGGTCCAGTACTCTTCCGTGCCGTAATGCCCCGAGACGCCGAGCTCCATGGTGCCCTCCTCGCGGACCTTCGCCGACATCGCGAGGCGGCCTTCGACGGTCGGAAGCCCCGAGTCAGCGCCGTCGTCGACCTTGTCGCCGTCGATGTCGCCGCCGAGCGTGCGGAAGAGGCCGCCCGTCAACGTGACCTTGCCGTTGTCCGACAGATTCCCCCACGTCGAGACGCGGAGCTGCGGCCTGCGGTAGCCGATGTTGCCCTGATCCCAGAGAACGGTGTAGTTGACCGTCTTCGGCGCGAGCGGCGAGATGATGTCGCTCGTCTGCCCGGCGAGCAGCGACCAGTTCCCCTTCGTGAGCTTGATATATGCGTGGCGGAGCATGGGCGCGGCCTTGTTCTCCATCGAGTTGAGGCTCGCCGGCGAAACGCCGAGCCCATAGAAATCGAACTCGAGCCGGGCGTCGGTCCGGATGTCGTTCTCGTCCCACCAGAAATCGAGCCCGAAACGGCTCTCGCGCGCCGTGATGCTCATCAGGTCGTTGTCGGGCGCGGTGACGGGGTTGCGCTCCGATGACGTAGAGGGCGTAGTTGCCCGAGTTGACGCGGGTCTGGTCGTAGACGAAGTCGGTCTTGAAGTAGCCGCTGAATTTGAACCCGTACGCGGGCCCCGCGCCTTCCGCCGCGGCCGATACCGCGAAACCGGCGAGTGCGAGAAGTACAAGTATGACGACCGTGCGCTTCATGGGTGCCTCCTTGCGAGAATGCTTCGTGACGTCAGGGAGCCATAAATATACAGCCTGTTTAGGCGAAACGCGGGCGGATGTCAAATGCTTTCGCGGGTGCGGACGGCGGCGCCGCGCGGGGCGCGCTGCCGCCTATGGCGCGGGCGCGGCTCTCCCGCAAAGCGACCATCTGCCCGCGGTCCTCTCGATGTCGAATCCCTCGGGGGCGTTCCCGCCCCTGAGCAGAAGGTAATCCATGTCGCGGTACCTGCCGTCGTAGTTTCCGCGCTTCCCGACCCATTCGAGATAGCGGGGGAGCTCGATCTCGTTCGTGTTCCTTCTCACCGGGCCGAATCTGAAGTCGGCGAGGCTCGCCGTCGCGACGCCTTTCTCCCACACGACGTAATAGCTGGGGAAATGGATGTAGATCGGCCGCCCGCGATACGTGTAATCGGCAACGAGCCCGGCGAGCTTTTTCCCGCTCCCTTCGGGCCGCAGGAACGCCCGGTCGAATCCGGCGTTCTCTCGGTTGAACTCGAAGAAGTAGCCTGCCCAGAGGGCGTAATGGAGAATGCCGAGCGCGACGAAAGCCGCGGCGGTCGCGCGGGGCAGCCGCGCCGTCGCGCGCGCGGCGCCGAATACGATCAACGCGAGGACGAGAAATACCGAGAAGCGCTCATAGAGCACGGACTGCTCGGGGAGCTCGTTCGGAAGCACGAGACAGCAGAGCGCAGCCGCGAGAAGAAGGGGAAGAACGCCCGACGCGCCGCGCCGTCGCGCGCGGAGCGACGCGATCGCGGGAACGACGACGCCCAGAGAGAACAGCGCCGCGATCGCGTATCCCTTGACCCCCTCGAAGAGATGATAGTTGTCGAATATGAAGACCGACTTCCGCTTGAACAGAGTCCGGACGAAGTCGCTTGAGTAATAATTCCGAAGAAATTGCGAGAGCCCCGTTCCCGCGTATCCGCGTCCTTCGCCCCGCCACCAGACGAAAATGAGGACCGCGAGCGGGAGCGCCGCGGCGAGATTCGCGGGGAGCGAGCGCAGGGCGCGTCTCCCTCGCGTGACGAGACGCAGGAACAGGAGAAACGCGCAGAAGAGCGCCGCGAGCACGTGAACGAAATAGAGGAGCGCGAGCGCCGCCGCGGCGCCGAGCGCCCGCGGGGCCCCGGAGACGCCCCGTTCGTCGAGCACGAAGAAACGGCAGAAGAGGAGCGCGAGCGGCACGGCGAACGCGAACCCGACGAAGCCCCAGCTCACGTTATAATTGTAAACGAGGAGAAACGAGAGGAACGCGAACCACGGGCTCCCCCCGAGCTTCCTGATGACGAGCAGCGCGGACAGGGGAAACAGCGCGACGTAGAGGGCGAAAAACACCCTGTTCGCGAATTCGACCGAGGGAAAAAGCGCGAGGCCGCAGAACCGGAGATGGAACGTGTTCGGCTTCAGGAATGTCTCGGCCCGATAGTAATGCGCGAAGGCGTTCGACGGCTCGCCGGCGTGCCGCGCGATCGTCGCGGCGGCGAGATGATCGGGAAGATCGACGAACGGGTAGAGCCGCGCCGAAAAAACGAGCGCAAGGTGCAGCGCGATCAGGCCGAGGAAGAGCGCGCCGAAGATTCTCTTTTCGCGGGGCATCTCAGCAATCATCGCGCCTGCTCCGCTCCCGGCTCACGAAACCTCGAGCATCGCGCGGATCGCCCGCCGCGCGCGGTCGGCGACCGCCGGCTCGACCGCGATCACGGGCCCGAGAGACTCGAGCGATTGCGCGACCTTCTCGAGCGTGATCTTCTTCATGTTGGGACAGAGCGCGTGCTTCGTGGCGGCGAAGAACATCCGATCCGGGAATTTCCTCTGCAGCCGATAGACCATTCCCGTCTCGGTCGCGACGACGAACTCGCGCACGGGGCTCTTCTCGACGTAGGCGATCATTCCTCCCGTGCCGAGCACGGCGTCCGCGAGGGAGGCGACCGCCGGATTGACCTCGGGATGGACCATAACGACGGCGCCGGGATGAAGCCGGCGCTGCTCGATGATATGCTCGGGATGTATCTTCTGGTGCGTGGGGCAGTAGCCCTGCCAGAGAATCAGCTCCCTTCCGGTCCGCGCGGCTACCCAACCTCCGAGATACTTGTCGGGGCCGAAGATGATCGGTTTTCCCTCCGGCACCGACTCGACGACGCGCGTCGCGTTCGCCGACGTGCAGCAGATGTCGGTCTCGGCCTTGACCTCCGCGGTGGAGTTCACGTAGGTGACGACGACCGAGCCGGGGTGCTTCTTCTTGAGCGCGACGAGGTCCTCGGCGCACATCATGTCGGCCATCGGGCAGCCCGCCGTCGGCTCGGGCAGAATGACCGTCTTCTCGGGAGAGAGGATGGCCGCGGTCTCGGCCATGAAGTGCACGCCGCAGAAGATGATCGCTTTCTCGCTCGCCGAAGCGGCGAAACGGCTCAGATCGAGCGAGTCCCCGAGCCTGTCCGCGACGTCCTGGATCTCGGGCGGCTGGTAGTTGTGCGCGAGGATGATCGCGTCACGCTCGAGCTTGAGCGCTCGTATCCTGTCGACGAGGTGTCGTTTCGGCATGAAGCTCCATGGGTGGCCCGGGCGTCGGAGCGGCCCCGGGCGTTTCGTATTTCAGCCCTTGCCCGTGCGTTCGACGCCGCAGTGCGGACAGGCCTTGTCCTTGCTGGACACGAGCTTCCCGCACGCCGGGCAGGTCTCGAACGAGATCCCGCAGCTCCTGCAGATGGGGGCTTCCTCCTCGGCGAGCTCCGTGTCGCAGAACGGGCAGGTGCATTCGCCGCCGTGCTCGTGCGCCGCGACCGCCTTCGCCGGGAGCGCCGGCCTTTTTCGAGCGATAGCTCTCGATCGCGGCGTGGAGCGCGTCGGCGCCGAGGTTCGAGCAGTGCATCTTGTTCTTCGGGAGCCCCCCGAGCTCCTCGGCGACCGATTCGTTCGTGATCTTCATCGCCTCGTCGAGCGTCTTCCCCTTCGCCATCTCGCTCACCATGCTCGAGACGGCGATCGCGGCGCCGCACCCGAAGGTCTTGAACTTGACGTCCTCGAGGCGGTCGCCCTTCACCTTGATATAGAAGGTCATCATGTCCCCGCAGACGGGGTTTCCGACCTCGCCGGCGCCGTCGGCGTCCGGTATCTCCCCCACGTTCCGGGGATTCATGAAATGATCCATCACTTTGTCGCTGTAGAGCGCCATGGCTTACTTCCTTTTGTAAATCGGCGACATCTCCCGAAGCCTCTGAACGACGGGCTTCATCACTGATACTATCGCATCGACGTCCTCGGGGCGGTTCTCCTTCCCTAGCGTGAATACGATCGAGCCCTGGGCGAGCGCCGTCGCGACCCCGATCGCCTCGAGCACGTAGCTTCCCTTGAGCGCCTTGGACGTGCACGCCGAGCCGCTCGCCGCCCGGATGCCCTTCTGATCGAGGAAGAGGAGCATGCCTTCTCCCTCAATGTACTCGACGCAGAAGCTCGCGTGGTTGGGGAGGCGATTCTCCGGGTGCCCCGTCACGATCACGCGGTCGATCTCCGCCGGGAGCCGCCGGAGCAGCGCGTCGCGGATCGGTCGCACGCGCGCGGCGCTCTCATCGAGCTCTTTCGCGGCCAGCTCCGCCGCGACCCCCATGCCGGCGATCGCGGGGATATTCTCCTGGCCCGCGCGCAGGCCGCGTTCCTGCACGCCCCCCTCGATCATCCCCCGCGCGGGAGTCCCCTTCGGGAGAATGAGGGCAGCCGCCCCGGGAGGGCCGCCGAAGTTCTGGGCGGCGATCGAGAGCGCGCTCACGCCCAGCTTCGCCATATCGACGGGAACGACCCCCGCCGTGCCCCAGGCGTCCGAATGCATCGGAACGTCCGCTTTCTTGCATATCGCGGCCAGCGCCCCGACCGGCTCGATCGTCCCTATCTCCGTGTTGGCGTGCATGATAGATACGAGCGCCGCGCCTTTCGCGAGCTCCGCTTCGAGGCTCCCGGGGGAAACGAGGCCGTGGCCGTCGACCGGCAGGATCACGAGCTCGTAGCCGTCCTTCGCGAGCGTTTTGGCCGGATTCATTATGGAATGATGCTCGATGGCCGAGATTATTATGCGGTTCGATTTCTTCTTGCGGGCGGGCGCGATCCCCTTGAGGGCCAGGTTGTTGGCCTCGGAGCCGGTCGCCGTGAATATCACGTCCCACGCCTCCGCGCCGACGAGGGCGGCCACCTGTTCGCGCGCCCTGCCGAGGACCTCGGCCGCCGCCTGGCCGCGCCCGTGGACGCTCTGCGGGTTTCCGAAGCCGTCCCGCAGCAGCTCCGCCATGGCGCCCGCGGCTTCCGGCCTCACCGGCGCCGCCGCGATGTGGTCCATGTATATCTCTTCGCTTCTGTTCCTGTTTTCCGTCATGGCGTGTTCCCGGAGAGAGCATAATCCAAAGAAATCCCGCGCGCAAGCCGCCAATGATTTTAATATGGAACAAAGCCCCCCGTTGGGTTATAATTTAATACTTGTTTGTCGCCCCTACGAAACATAGCATGGGCTGGAGGGCAGCGCATGAAGATCGAAAGAAAGATTATCGCGACGGGGCTCGTGCTCCTTCTCGCGGCCGGCCTGCACGTCGTCGCGTCGGCGCAGGGCAAGCCCGTCGGAAAAGCCCCAAAGGTCGTCGTCGAGAACAAGATAGTTCAGGTCGGCGAAATTCTCGAGATGCAGAACGTCGAGCATACCTTCATGATCAAGAACACGGGCAACGCCGAGCTCCAGATCACCGCCGTGAAGCCGAGTTGCGGTTGCTCGGTCGCCGAGTTCGACAAGGTCGTCGCGCCCGGGCGGGAGGGCAAGGTCCACATCAAGATCGACGGGAAGAAGATCGGCGCCGGAGCGTTCGACAAGGCCTTCACCGTCAAGACGAACGATCCCGAAAACGAGCAGTTCAGCCTCTCCGTGCAGGGAGCGGTGACGAAGGCGCTGGAGTTCTCGCGCGAGATGCGCTGGGCCGGCTTCGCCGACGAGCCGCTCAAGATCGAGAGCTACATCACGGTGCTGCTCGCCTCTCCGATGAATATCTCGAGCGCCCGCTGGGACGACGACGCGCAAGGCGAAAGGGCTCGTCGAGAAGATCGGCGTCAAGCTGGACGCGATCGAGCGCGGCAGGAAATACCGGCTCACGGTGTGGAAGAAGGCCGAGCTGGCGCCCGAGAGCGTCGTGTCGAACATTATTCTCACGACCGATAATCCGAAGCTCAAGGAGAAAGTCGTTCCGGTGGCGTTCACGATCATGAACGACGTCGAGCTTCATCCGCAGAGGCTCTATTACGGCGAGATGCTCATACCGCCCGGCGCGACGAAGGGGTTCGAGCGGACCTTCAACGTCATCGCGGCGCGCGGCGATTCGCTCAAGATTGTCAAGGCCGTGTCGAGCAGGGAAGACATGACGGTGAAGATCACAGGAGCTCATGCCGGGCAAGTCGTACCGGGGCACGGTGCTCGTCCGTCCGACGAGCAAGATCGATCGGTTCGCCGGTTCCGTAACCATCTATACGAATTATCCGAAGTATCGGGAGGTCGTTCTCGACGTCGTCGGCAGCGTGCGCGTCGGGACCGGCTCCGAGGGTGCGTCCAAAGGCAAGAAATAGCCTCACCCGGAATTCTCTGACGTCGGAGGACAGCGCATGAAGATCCGGACCAGAATTTTCGCCGCGGTTCTCGTGCTCGTTTTCGTCGCGGGGCTCGTCGGCGCCGCGGCCGCCGCCCCCAAAGGCAAGCCGGCCGGGAAGGCCCCCAGGCTCGTCATCGGCGCGAAGACGGTCCAGCTCGGGGAAGTGCTCGAGGGCCAGGATTACCTCTACACGTACAAGATCAAGAACGCCGGGGACGGTGAAGCCCAGATCCTCAACGTGAGGCCTGGTTGAGGCTGCTCCGTGGCCGACTACGACAAGGTCATCCCTCCCGGGCAGGAGGGCAAGGTCAACATCAAGATCGACGGCAAGAAGCTGTTTCCGGGCTTTTTCGAAAAGAGCTTCACCGTCAAGACGAACGATCCCGATAACCCGCAGTTCGTTCTCGCCGTGACGGGAACCGTCAAGAAGACGTTCGAGTTCTCGCGCGAGATGCGGTGGAGCGGATTCGTGGACGATAAATTCTCGTTCGAGGTCGACATAACGAACCTGCTCGGCACCCCGGTCAACATCACGGGCGCCCGGTGGGCCGACGACGTCGCGTCGAAGGGGCTCTCGGAGAAAATAGGGCTCAAGCTCGAGACGATCGAGAAGGGGAAGAAGTACCGCCTCAAGCTGTTGAAAAAGAAGGCGCTCACGCCCGAGAGTCTGCAGGCGAACGTCGTGCTGACGACCGATTTCCCGAAGATCAAGGAAAAGACCATCCCGATGGCGTTCATCGTCCAGAAAGAAGTGGAGATCTACCCCGAGCGGCTCTATTACGGCGAGATGATCATACCGCCCGGCGCGACGAAGGCGTTCGACCGGAGCCTTCAATATCGTCGCCGCCCGCGGGGATTCTCTCAAGATCCTCAAGGCGGTGCCGAACAGGGACGACATGACGGTGAAGATCCAGGAGCTTCAGCCCGGCAAATCGTTCCGCGGAACGGTGTGGATCAGGCCGTCGAGCAGGCTCGGGCAGTACGCCGGTTCCATCAAGATCTATACGAACAATCCGAAGTACCGGGAGCTCATCCTCGACGTCGTCGGCAGCATCCGCGTCGGCGAGGCCGCCGAGGGAGTCCCTCAGGGCAAGAAATAGCCGATCGGCCGAATCGTGCGCGAAGGTGCGTCCCGTCCCGGAGATGCGCCTTTGCGTATACAGGGGGGCAGCAATGACGTTTCGCCGGACCCGAATCGCAGTCGCGCTCGCCGTGCTCGTCGCTCTCGGGGCGGGGGACGCCTTCGCCCAGGCCGACGCGGCGCAGGCGCTCAAGAAGATCAACGACGATCTCAGGGTCAAATCGCAGACGATGAGTCCCTACGAGTACGTCGATTACGCCGAGAAATCGATGCTCGATTTTCTCAAGAAATACCCCAAGTCTTCCGAGGCCGCGCAGGCCCATTACGCGCTCGGGCGGATCTATGCGTCGAGCGGCGCCTACGATAACGCGCTTCGCCACTTCGGCGACTACATCGCCAAGCCCGGCGACAAGGGGGGGCCCGAGGTGACCGCCCAGGTGAGATTCGTCATGGGCTCGTGCTACATGGCGCTCGAGAGATACGACGAGGCGGAGCGGAGCTTCAAGCTGGCGATGAACGTCGAAGGCGCGGCCGGCTCGCGCGCGGCGTCGGGCGCCGCGGCGGAGCTCGCGAGGGTCGGGGCGCTGCGAAAGCTCAAGATCGGCGCGCCCGCGATTCCCCTCGCGGCCACGTCGTACCAGGGGAAGAAGATTCGCTTCCCGCAGGATTACAAGGGCAAGGTCGTCCTCGTCGATTTCTGGGCCGCGTGGTGCAACCCGTGCCGGATGGAGATGCCGAACGTCGTGAAGACGTATGAAGAGCTCCATAAAAAGGGGTTCGAGATCATCGGCGTATCCCTCGACAACGAGCGGGAAAAATTCCAGGGCTACCTGAAGGACAACCCGAAGATGGAATGGGCCCAGCTCTATGACGGCAAATACTGGATGAGCGAGTACGCCCAGCTCTACGCCGTCAATTCCATCCCGGCGACCTTTCTCGTCGACAAGAAGGGAATCATTCGTTTCAAGAACGTGCGCGGGGAGAAGCTCAGGGAAGCGGTCGTGCAGCTTCTCGACGAGAAGAAGTAGGGGGCGCTCGCCGCGCCGCGAAGGATCATTTTCGGGAAAATAATAAAAATGGGCTTGACACAACGTCGCGTTCGTGAATAATTACACCTTGTTTAACTCTTTTGCCTGGGCCACTGAGGGCGATATTGATTCGGGCAGCAGGGCAGTATGCGCTTCAGTGGTCGCTTTTATCATAAGCGCGAATCTATGCACTTTATAGACTCTACCAACTTCGAGCGATTCCTGAAGAAACTCTCTTCCGGGGGAGAGCTCTTCGTGCCCGTGCGCGAGGCCGAAACCGGAAAGCTGCATCTCGAGCGGATCGAGCTTTTCCCGCTTCCCGACAACCTGTGCCTCGACGGGTACCGGACGGTGGAGCCGCTCAAGGCGTTCGCGCAGCTGCTCCGTTACCCCGTCGCCGGGTATCCCTCGACCGAAGGGGACGACATGGGCGACGAGAAGGCCTTCCCGCAGGTCGTCGTCGCCGGCGCGAGGGGCTGCGACCTCGCCGCGCTCGCGCTCGTCGACAAGGTGCAGGTCGAAGGGGAATTCACCGATCCGTTCTACAAGATCAGAAGAGACAAGATGCTCGTCATCGGCGCCGACTGCAGCGAATGCGGCGAGAGCTGCTTCTGCAACCTGCTCGGCGCGAAGCCGTGGCCGGAAAAGGGCTGCGACCTGGCGGTATCGAAGATCCAGGGAGGCTATCTCGTCGAAGCGCTCGGCGATCGCGGCGAGAAGCTCGTCCGGGAGAGCAAGGACCTCTTCGCCGACGCGCGCGACGCGCAGATCAAGATGCGCGACGAAACCCGCGCGAAGGTCGTGAAGGATCTCGAGGCGAAGAACAAGGCCTACCCGAAGGCCGCGGGGCTCGAGGAAGCCATGCGCGCGACGCTCGGCGACGAGATATGGGACGATATCGCGGCCCGATGCGTCGAGTGCGGCGCCTGCACGAACATCTGCCCGACGTGCTATTGCTTCCTCCTGTACGATCAGAAGGCGGACGGCTCGCATTTCCAGAGAATATTCGCGTGGGATTCCTGCCAGGTCACCGGCTACGCGCGCATGGCGGGAATGCTCAATCCGCGGCCGCGCCTCTCCGACAGGGTCAAACACCGGCTCTATCACAAATACGATTATCTCCCCCTGAGCCACGGGGCGATTTACTGCACGGGATGCGGGCGCTGCGTCGATACCTGCTCGGCGAGCATCGACATGCGCGAAGCGCTGAAGCGGATCAAGGAGAAAGCGGGGAGCGCGAAGAAAGCGTAGGACGGAATGAAGAACCCGTATTATCCCATAGAAACGCTCGTCGAGGACGTCATCGTCGAAACGCCGACGATCAAGACGTTCGTCCTCGCGCCTTCGCGGCCGATCAAGTTCAAGGCCGGCCAGTTCATGCAGCTCACGGTGCCCGGCTGCGGCGAGGCGCCGTTCACGCCGAGCTCCGATCCCGCCGTCACCGAAAAGATGGAAATATCGATCCTGCGCACCGGCAAGGTCACCGACGTCCTCCACGCGCTCAAGCCGGGCGCCGAAGTGGGGCTTCGCGGGCCTTTCGGCAAGGGCTATCCGATGGACAAGATGGAGGGCAAGGAGGTCCTCGTCGTCGGCGGCGGCGTGGGGATCGCCCCGCTCCGATCCCTCATCTACGCGCTTTTCGCGAATCCGAAGAAATACAAGCGCATATCGATCAAGCTCGGCGCGCGCACGCCGGACGAGCTCTGCTTCAAGCGCCAGCACGACGCCTGGTCGAAGGCCGCGCCGAACGTCGATTTCAACGTCACGATCGACGTGCCGGCGCCCAACTGGACGGGGAAGGTCGGGCTCGTGACGACGCTCCTCGACGGCCTCGACATCGACCTCGAGAACTCGATCGCCGTTTCGTGCGGCCCCGAGATCATGCTCAAGTTCGTCACCCTGAAATTGCTCGAAGTCGGCTACAAGCCGCCGCAGATATATCTCTCCATGAACCGCAAGATGTCGTGCGGCATGGGCAAGTGCGGCAGGTGCAACGTGGGGCATTACTACCTGTGCGTGGACGGCCCCGACATGTGTTACGACAAGATAAAGAACGTCCCGAACGTGTTCGGATGATAACCGCGCGGGGCGCGGCCCCGCGACCGTGAGGCTATGAAGGAACTCAAGGCGCATTGCTCGTTCTGCTCGCTCGCGTGCCCGATCGTTCTGCGCGGCGGCGAGCGCCGTCCCGTTTTCACGGGCGAGTCGCTCCTCTCCGTCGACTGGGACGCGAGCGCGGGATCGAAGTTCGGCGGGAGCGTCTGCGCGCGCGGCAACGCCGCGGCCGAATTTCTCACGCATCCGCGGCGCGTCAACTATCCCTTCATCCTCGGCGAGCGGTCGACGATCGCGACCGCGGTGCGCGAAACGGCGAAGAGCCTCGCCGACGTGAAGAAGGAGTTCGGAAACGACTCCATCGGCGTTCTCCTCGGCGAGAATCTCACGATCGAGGAGGCGGGTATGGCGGTGGCGTTCGCGCGCGACGTGCTCGGCACGGGCAACATCGCGCTCTTCGCCCCCGACGACGCCCCGCTGTTCCGGGCGCACCTGAGCCGCGACTTTTCGAAGATCAAGCCCTCCGGAACGAAGCCGCCGGGGGATCGCGTCGTAAGCCTCATCGTCGGCGATTCATTCTCCGAACATCCGTGCACGGCGAAGAGCGTGCTGCCGGGCAAGTACGGCACGCGCGGGAGCGAGGTCATCGTCGTGGGCCCCGAAACGAACCGCACGGCGTGGTTCGCGAACCGCCACCTCCGGTGCAAGCCGGGCGGGGAATCGGCGGTCGTCGCGGGGCTGTTGAAGGCCGCCGCGGAGAAGACCGGCGCCGCGCTTCCCCCCGAGCTCAAGAAGCTGATCGACGGGCTCGGCTGGGACGAGATCGAGCGCGCCGGCGGGGTCTCGAAGGACGCGATGACGGCCGCGGCCGGCTCGATGCTCGGCGCGGCGAAGGTGACGACCTACCTGTCGAATATTTTCGGGCGCATCGGCTCGCCGGCGCTCGCGTTTTCGTTCGCCGAGGCGCTCACGAACGTGTGTCCGGGGGACCGGGAGTTCGTGCCGCAGTTCGTTCAGCAGAATACGTGGGGCATCTACTCGGTGCTCGCAGCCGCGGGATCGAGCGATTGCCTCAAGAAGCTCGCGGGCACGGAGCTCAAGGCGATCATCGCCCTCGGGCTCGATCTTTTCTCCGTATATCCGGCCGCTCCGATCGAGAAGGCGATGCGCGAGAAGCGTTTCACCGCCACGACCCAGTTCTTCTGGACCCAGACGGCCGATCGCGCGAACGTCGTCATCCCCGCCGCGAGCCTCATGGAGAAGAAGGGCACCGTCGCGCCGGCGTTCGGCGAAGAGCTCGTGCGCGACGAATTCATGCCTCCGATCGCCGGCGCCGTGACCGCCGAAAGATTCCTCTCGATGCTCGCCAAGGAAATGGGCGCGGAGCTCGGGATCCCCGCGAAGCCGGCCCGCCGCACGGACCGGTCCGCCGCCGGCGTCGCCGGGATGGCCGCGGAATGGGCCGCGTACGCCTCCGCGATGAAGGAGCTCGACGCGGCCGGGACGGTTCTCATCCCCTGGAGCGAGGCGGTTCACGCGGCGGACGGGAGCTTCAGCAGGAATTTCTACTGGTCCCAGATCACGTGTCCCGTCGCGACGCTCTTCGTCCCGGAGGAAATCGCCGGGAAGCTCAAGCTCAAGCAAGGGGACCACGTGGAGGTTTCGACCGCGGGCGCCGAGATCGTGCTCCCGGTCGAGATCACGAAGAAGCTCCCGGCCAACGCGGTCGGAGCGACGATCCATTTCCCCGCGGTGCGCAAGCTGTTTCCGTGGAAGCTCGACCAGAGCGGAGAGATCGTCCTCGGCCCCGTCCCGGTAAAGCTGAACCGCCAGAGCGGGAAGTGAAGCTATGGAAAAGCGCGTCTATATCAATATGAATCTCTGCACCTCGTGCCGCTCGTGCGCCGCGGCGTGCGCGGCGGGGCACCAGGGACAGGGGCATCTCAAGCACGGAAGCGTCCAGGAAAAGGCGACGCCGCCGCTTCATTGCCGCCACTGCGACGAGCCGCTGTGCCTCAACGTCTGCCCGCAGGAGGCGATCAAGAAGGACGAGAACGGCACGATCGTCCGCATGCGGAATCTGTGCATCGGGTGCAAGTCGTGCATCGTGTCGTGCCCCTTCGGCGTCATGCTTCCCTATTCGACGTGGCATACGTCCCCCAAGTGCGATCTCTGCGCCGATCGGCTCGCCGAGGGCAAAGAGCCTCGCTGCGTGGCGACGTGCACGTCGGGCGCGCTCGTGTTCGACGAGCTCGCGGCCATCGAGAAGAAATACAAGCGCGCGGTCGAGGGCGGGCGATACTTCGTCCGCTTCATGCTGAACAGGTAGCGAAGAGGTGTCATGCAAGCCGTACTCTATTTCGTGAAGTACCTCGTGTTCCCCGGGTTCCTCTTCTCGGCGGTCGTCGGGCTGCTCACGACCTGGGTCGACCGCAAGGTCTCCGCGCGGGTGCAGCTCCGCGTCGGACCGCCGTGGTACCAGCCTTTCGCCGACACGTTCAAGCTCCTCGGCAAGGAAGTCGTGGTCCCCGCGGGCGCGCGCCACACCGGATTCCTCCTCATGCCGGTCGTCGGCCTCGCGGCGGCGACCCTTGCCTCGACGATTCTCTGGCTCGTCAATCTCCGGCCCGAGAGCTCGTTCGTCGGCGACACGATCGTCGCGCTCTACGTCATGACGATCCCCGCGATCGCGCTCATCATCGGCGGGAGCGCGTCGGGGAATCCGCTCGCGGCGCTCGGCTCGGCCCGCGAGATGAAGCTGCTCTTCGCGTACGAGCTCCCGCTCGTGATCGCGGTCCTCACGACGGTCGTGAAGGTGGGGAGCTTCTCGTTCGAAAAGATATTGATGCATCAGGAATACAACGGCGTCATGCTCGGGAGCGTCTCGGGCGTGCTCGCCTTCGTCGTCATGATATTCTGCGCGCAGGCGAAGCTCGGCTTCCTTCCCTTCGACATCGCCGAAGCGGAGACCGAGCTCGCGGGCGGCACCCACATCGAGTATTCGGGCGCCCCGCTCGCCGTCGTCCGGCTCAACACGGCGATCATGTATCTCGTGCTCCCGCTCTTCATCATCACGCTGTTCTGGGGAGGCGTGAATTTCACCGGATGGAGGATTCTCACCTCCGTTCTCAAGTACGTCGCGATCGTCGTCATTATGGTTCTTATCAAGAATACGAATCCGAGGGTCAGAATCGACCAGGCGGTCCGCTTTTTCTGGGGGCCGATGTTCGCGTTGTCCGCGATCGCGATGATTCTCGCGATCGTCGGATACTAGGAGGCCGGGAGAATGTCGCTCGCGCTCAAAGCCTTGAAGAAATCGCCCTGGGTGTTCCACGTGAACACGGGAGCGTGCAACAACTGCGACATCGAGATCCTCGATTGCCTCACCCCGCGGTTCGACGTCGAGCGCTTCGGCGTCCTTCTGGTCGGAAGCATCCGGCACGCCGACGTGCTTCTCATCAGCGGCCCCGTCACGCAGAACATCCTCCCGCGGCTCAAGCGCCTCTATGAAGCGGCGCCGAGGCCGATCAAGGTGGTCGCGTTCGGCGCGTGCGGCTGCCGATGCGGCATATTCCGGGACGGATACAACGTCGTCGGCCCGATCGACAAATACATTCCGGTGGACGCCTATATTCCGGGCTGCCCCCCGAAGCCGGAGACGATCATCTCGGGAATCGTGAAGGTCCTGAACCAGCTCTAGGAAAGTCGATTATGGAACGTGAAGAAGTAAAGAAACGGATAGCGGAGAAATTCGGCGCGAAGGTCAAGATCGCCGAGCGGAGCCCGAAGCGCGTCTACGTCTACGCGGAGAACGAGATCTGGACCGACCTCGCGCGCTTTCTCTTCAACGATCTCGACGCCCGTTTCGATACGGGAGCCGCGGTCGACGACCGCGACGGCGTCGAGGTGATGTTCTTCTTCCCGTTCGACAAGGAGCATTATTACGTCACGATAAAGACCTTCGCCGCGAAGCCCAATCCGACGCTCAACTCGATCTCGCCCTTTATCCCGGGCGCCAAATGGATCGAGCGCGAGATGTTCGAAATGTACGAGGTCGATTTCCGGAACCATCCGGATCTCCGGCCGGTGCTCCGCGCCGACACGCGCCCCGCGGATTACTATCCCGCGAAGCGCGAGGTCAAGGACAGCCACGAGACGGTTCGCGAGCGCGACGACGGCGAAACCCGTGCGGACGAGACGGCGGGCAAGGCGCCGAAAGGCAAGAATCCCTGAGGTGAAGCACGATGGTTAAGAAAATCCCGATCGGCCCGTTCCATCCGATACTCGAGGAGCCCGAGTTTTTCGAGCTCCACGTGGACGGAGAGCGCGTGGTCGGCATCGACATGACGATCGGGTGGAGCCACCGCGGGATCGAGCTCCTTTCCGAGCACAAGACGTGGGATCAGGTGCCCTTCCTCGTCGAGCGCATCTGCGGCATCTGCTCGTGCTCGCACCCGTACGCTTACGTGAAGGCGGTCGAGGACCTGTGCGGGGTCGAACCGCCGCTTCGCGCGCAGCTCATCCGCTGCATCGCCGCCGAGCTCGAGCGGCTCCACAGCCATCTTTTGTGGACGGGCCTCGCCGGGCATTTCCTCGGCTACAACACGGTTTTCATGTGGACGTGGCGCTTCCGCGAGCCGGTCCTCGACGTGCTCGAGGCGGTCACGGGCAATCGCAACCACTACGCGGTCATGAAGCCGGGGGGCGTGCGCCGCGACCTCCCGCAGGAAGAGATTCCGAACATTCTCAAGATGCTCGACAACGTCGAGAAAGAGAACACCATGCTCACGAAGGCGATTCTCGACGATCCGGTGATACACGCGCGCACGAAGGGCGTCGGGATTTTCAACAAGGCGCAGTGCCGGCTCTACGGGGCGCTCGGTCCCACGGCCCGCTCGGCCGGATACGACATCGACGCACGGCGGGATCATCCGATCGACGCCTACGACAAGGTGAAATTCGACGTGATCCTCTGCGAGCACGGCGACGTCTTCGACAAGGCGGTCATCCGGCAGCTCGAGAACTTCGAATCGATCAAGATTATACGGCAGTGCCCTCAAGCTTCTCGAGGACACGAAGCCGGGAGATATCTGCACGGAGATCCGCGAGGTCCCGCCGGGCGAGGGCTTCGGGATGTACGAGGCGCCGCGCGGCGAGGTTTTCCATTACGTGCGGTCGAACGGCGGGAACATGCCGATGCGGCACAAGGTGCGCGCGCCGAGCTTCAACAACATTCTGACGAACGAATTGAGCGTTCTCGGGAACACCGTGGCTGACGCCGGTCTCATCACGGCGGCGGTCGACCCGTGCTACTCGTGCACGGAGCGCATGGGCGTCGTCGACCGGCGCGACGGCAGCCGGCGCGTCCTTACGGAGGCGGATCTCGTGCGCCTGAGCCACGAGAAGACGGAAGAGATCAGAAAAAGAATTGCCGCGGATCGCGGGAACGGGTAGACTACCGAACCGGAGTCGCATCTATGCACGAATTGTTGTATCCAATAGTAATTCCGGCGATTGCGGGGATCATCCCGATCTTCATCCCGCGCAAGGGGAAGATCGTGGCCGGGATCGTCGCTCTCGCCGCGGCCGTGTACGTGCTGCTCCGCGCGGTCGCGCTCTTCGGCGCGGGGGACGTTTTCTACTCGACCACGCTGTTCAACCTCGCCGGGGCGATGCCCTTCCAGTTCGCGCTCAGGCTCTACAACTTCAGCGCGTTCGTGCTCCTCTTCATCGCGGTATTCGCGGTCATTTCGATCGTCTATTCGTTCGGATATCTCTGGGGCAAGGATAAGTCGAGCGCCTATTACTCCTTCATGCTCTGGACCCTCGCCGCGGGGGCCGGCGCGGTGCTCGCCGACAACCTCCTGATCCTCCTCATGTTCTGGGAGGCGCTCACCGCGATCCTCTTCTTCCTGGTGAACATGGGAGAGAAGGATCACGAAAAAGCGGCCGCGAAGGCGTTCACGATTCTCGGCCTGAGCGACGCGGCGATGCTCCTCGGCGTCATTCTCGTCTGGGTTCAGGCGGGAACGCTCACGATCTCCGAGCTCTCGGTTCCGACGACCACGCCGCTCGGCGTTCTCGCGTTCGTGCTCCTCTTCATCGGCGCGATAACGAAGGCCGGCGCGATGCCCTTCCATTCGTGGGTGCCCGCGATAGCGGCCTCGACGCCGGCGTCGATCATGGCGTACCTGCCGGCGGCGCTCGACAAGCTGCTCGGCATCTATCTTCTCGCCCGCGTCTCGATGGACATTTTCTCCATCCAGCCCGGCTCGTCGCTCTCGATGCTCATGATGATCGTGGGCGCGGTGACGATCATGTTCGCGGTCCTCATGGCGCTCGTGCAGCACAACCTCAAGAAGCTTCTCTCGTTTCACGCGGTGAGCCAGGTCGGCTACATGGTGCTCGGCGTCGGGAGCGGGATCCCGATCGCGATCGTGGGGGGCCTTTTCCACATGATCAACAACGCGATCTACAAGAGCGCTCTCTTCTTCGGCGCGGGCGCGATCGAGAAGCGCACCGGCACGAACGAGCTCGAGGACCTCGGCGGGCTCGCGCGCCTCATGCCGGTAACCTTCGTTTCGATGGCCGTCGCCGCGCTCTCGATCTCCGGCGTTCCGCCGCTCAACGGGTTCGCGTCGAAATGGCTCATCTATCAGGGAATGCTCGAGAGCCGGCACGTCATATTCCTCATCGTCGCGATATTCGGAAGCGCCCTCACGCTCGCTTCTTTCGTGAAGGTGCTGCATTCCGTGTTCCTCGGGCGCCGCCCCGAGCGCCTCGAACGGGTGAAAGAGGTCGATTTCTCGATGCAGCTTCCGATGGTGTTCCTCGCGATCCTCTGTGTGCTCTTCGGCATATTCGCGGGCTATCCGCTCGAGAAGTTCGTCGTTCCGGTCGTGACGGGGGGATCGGCGGCGCGCGTCGTTTCGGGCAACGTTCTGACGATACCGACCGACGGTTTCTGGAGCCCGGGCGCGGCGACCGCCCTCATCGTCGTGGGCGTGACCCTCGGCCTCCTGATCTACGTTTTCAGCGGCAGGCAGGCGTACCGCATCGACGAGAACGTCTGGATCGGCGGGAACGTGATGAACAACGACGAGATCCGGTATCCGGGCACGCAGTTCTATAATACGGTCACGGACGATCTCGGCCCCACGATCAAGACGCTTTTCAAGGATGGAGAGAAGGGCGCCCTCGACGGGTACAACTTGTTCGGCAAGCTCGGGGACGGCTTCGTCCAGGTGCTCCGGATGCTTCACAACGGAAATCTCTCCACGTATCTTTCGTGGTGCATGATCGGTCTCGGCATTCTGTCGTTCATATTGATATTCAAGCTGTAACGGCGAGGCGTCTCAATGGTTGAAACATTTCTTCTCGCTCTTCTGATATTCATGATCGTCGGATCGATCGTCGCCATCGAGACCAAGAACATGCTCTCGTCGGTCATCTCGTGCGGCATCGTCGGCTCGGCCCTCAGCGTCGCGTTTCTCATGCTCGGGGCGCCCGATATCGCGATCACGCAGGTGGTCGTGGAGATTCTCATCCTGGTGATCCTGATCCGCGCCACGATCACGATCGACAATACGGCCATCGAGGCTCATTGGGACACCTTCGCGGTCGTCTCGAGCCTCGTCTTTTTCGGCCTCTTTCTCGTCTTCGCGTTTCTCGCCGTGCAGGAGCTGCCGCCGTTCGGACAGCCGCTCATGAGGGTCTCGAGGGAGTACCTGCAGACCGGCCTCCAGAAGACGGGAGCCGCGAACGTCGTGAGCGCCATCATTCTCGACTTCAGGGGGTACGACACGCTCGGCGAGGCGACGGTGCTCTTCGTCTCGATCCTGGGCTCGTTCGTGCTCCTGCGGCGCCGCGGCCGCAAGCGGAGAACGGAAGCGGATACCGAAAAGGTCGGCATCCTGTCCGAAGAGGAGATTCGAGAGGATTTCGGGGACATCAGGGAGTAACGAATGGCGACGAAACCGGAACTCATAATCAGCGAAAGCTCGAAGGGCATGACCCCCATCGTCAAGACGGTGGTCCGGTTCGCCATGGGGATCGTCTTCATGTTCGGGTGGTACATCATAATATACGGCCACCTCACGCCGGGGGGCGGGTTCGCGGGGGGTACGATCCTCGCGTGCGGGTACGTCCTTTTGACCCTGGCCTTCGGGAAGGAAGTCGCGCTCGCGAAGATGAGCGACAAAGCGGCGTCGATCATCGATAACAGCGCCGCGTTTCTCTTCGTCGCGACGGCCATCGTGGGGATCGCGTTCGGCTGTTTCTTCCTGAATTTTCCGCCGCACGGCAAGCCGTTCGATCTCGCGAGCGCCGGCCTGATCCCGCTGTTCAACATCATCATCGGGCTCAAGGTGACGTCGTCGCTGTTCGCGATATTCCTCGCCCTCTCGATATTCGGGCGGTTCGTTTCGAAGCTCGTTGAAGAGACGGAAGAGGAAGAATAGGAAAGGGAGCTGCGCGCCATGATTCTCTATTTTCTCACCCTCGTGCTTTTCGTGATGGGCGTGTACTGCCTTATCGCAAAGAAGAACATCATCAAGAAGATCATCGGGCTCACGATCACCGACTACGCGATCAACCTGTTCATCATTCTCATAGGATATCGCGCGAAGGGCATCGCCCCGATCATGTTCAAGAACATGACCATACAGGAGCTCGCCGAGTACGGGGTCGATCCGCTGCCGCAGGCGCTGGTGCTGACCTCCATCGTGATCGGGCTCGGCGTGCTCTCGCTCATGACGGCGATATGCCTGCGGCTGTACGAGAAATACAAGACGTTCGATATGGGCGAAATCAACAGGCTTAAAGGGTAGAGAGGATCGAGACGCAGTGACGATGCAGACGATATATCCGCTATTCACCGCGCTTCCGCTCGCGGCGGCCTTCCTCAACCTTCTTGTGACGAAGATCAACAAGAAGGCGGCCGATTACATCGCTTTTCTCGCGGCGGGGACGCTCGCCGTCATGGCGGTGCTGACGATATTCGAGCAGCCGTTCGCCTACCGGGTCGGCGGGTTCCCGGCGCCGTGGGGCATCCTCCTTATTTCGGACGGGCTGAGCTCGCTCATGCTCGTCATCGTCAACGTCATCGCGTTTCTCTCGATCATCTACTCGATCAAATACATGGCGACGTACACGGCGAAGCCGAAATACTACTCGCTCTTTCTCCTCATGCTCACGGGGATGAACGGCGTCGTCATCTCGGGGGACCTCTTCAACATCTACGTGTTCCTCGAGATCGCCTCGATCGCGTCCTACGCGCTCGTCGGATTCGGGTGCGAGCACGAGGAGCTCGAGGCGTCGTTCAAGTATCTCGTTCTCGGCAGCGTGGCGAGCACGGTGATTCTCTTCGGCATCGCGTTTCTCTACTCGATGACGGGCACGCTCAATATGCCCGATCTCGCCCGGCAGATCGAGATTCTCGGCATCAACAAGGCGGTGGCGTTCGTCATCGCGATGTTCATCATGGGCTTCGGCCTCAAGTCGTCGACGGTGCCGTTCCACGCGTGGCTGCCCGACGCGCACCCGAGCGCCCCGGCCCCGATCTCGGCGATGCTCTCGGGCGTGCTCATCAAGGCGATCGGCGTGTACGCGATGGCGCGCATCATGTTCAACGTGATCGGTCCGAACGCGATGGTATCGAGCATTCTCATGTTCCTCGGGGCGCTGTCGATGGTCGTCGGGGTCTTGCTCGCCCTGGGGCAGCAGGACATCAAGCGCATGCTCGCGTACAGCTCGATCAGCCAGGTCGGGTACGTCATGATGGGACTGGGGCTCGGGCTCAATCCCGACGTTCCGCCCGTCGTCGCGGCGCTCGGCCTTTTCGGAGCCCTCTTCCATCTCGTGAACCACGCGGTGTTCAAATCGCTCCTCTTCCTCTGTTCCGGCGCGATCGAGTTCCGGACGGGAACGAGGAATCGCGGAGAGCTGGGCGGGCTGATCCGGAAGATGCCGGTAACGGGCGCGGCGTGCTCGATCGCGTCGCTTTCGATCGCGGGAGTGCCCCCCTTCAACGGATTCTGGAGCAAGCTCATCATCGTCATGGCGTTCATCCAGGCGGGCTTCTACGTGTACGGCGCGATCGCCGTGCTCGTGGCGTTCATGACGCTCCTCACGTTCATCAGGTTCCAGAGGTTCGTTCTCTTCGGGCAACTTCCCGCGCGGTTCGTCAACATCAAGGAGGCGCCGTTCGCCATGACGCTTCCCCTGGTGGTGCTCGCGATCCTCTGCGTGGGACTCGGGCTCGCGTATCCGTTCATCGACCAGAGCGTCCTGCAGGCCGCGCGCGACGCCTTGCTCGACAAACTTTCGTATATGGGATATATACTCGGCGGGTGATAGAATAATGAAGCGCTTCATACATTTTTTCATTATTTACGCGATCTGGCTGCTTCTCACGTGGTCGTTCACGCCGCAGGAGATGCTCGCCGGCGTCGTCGTGGCGCTTTTCGCCGAGCTGCTGCTCGGCGACATATTCCCGTATGAGGGCGTCCGGGTATTTCATCCGCGGCGCTTTTTCTGGCTGATCTGCTATTTCTGGGTGTTTCTCTGGGCGCTGATCAAGGCGAATTTCGACGTCGCGTACCGCGTGCTCAACCTCTATCTTCCGATCAACCCCGGCATCGTCAAGGTGCGGACGAAGCTGAAGAGCGACCTCGGCCGGACGTTCCTCGCAAACTCGATCACGCTCACGCCGGGCACCATGACCGTCGATATCATCGGCGACCATCTATACATTCACTGGATAAACGTTCTGTCCGCCGATATTCAGAAGGACACGGAGATCATCGTCGCGAACTTCGAGAAATATCTGGAAAGGATATTCGAGTGAACGTATTCATCGCACTCCTGATTGTCTGCATGTTCATGTGCCTCTACCGCGTCGGGAAGGGGCCGACGGCGCCCGACCGGACCGTGGCGATCGATATCATGGGCATTCTCATGGTCGGCTTCTGCGCGATCTTTTCGATCATGACGAAAAAGGACCTCTACATGAACATCGGCATCTCGTGGGCGCTTCTCAACTTCATCGGCACCTTGGCGCTCGCCAAGTATCTCGAGGGGAGGGGCTTCGATGAATAGCGAGTTCATCGGATACGTGCTCCTCTCCGTCGGAGTCGCGTTCGATCTCTTCGGGTGCATCGGGCTCGTGCGGCTCCCGGACGTGTACAACCGCCTCCAGGCGGCGACGAAGTGCGCCACGCTGGGCACGGCCATGATCCTTCTGAGCGTCTTCTTCTTCGCGGGATTCGGCGCGATCACGATCAAAGCGCTTCTCTGCATATGGTTCATTCTCATCACCTCGCCGACGGCGGCCCACGCCATTTCGCGCGCCGCCCACCGGGCCGGCATCAAGCTGTGGGACAAGAGCGTGAGCGACAAGTACGCCGAGGACCGCGAGGGCGCTGAAGACAAGACCTGAGTCGGGAACGGGAGTTTGAGGTAGCATGCGCAAGCCGAAACTGAGAGAGCTGAAATTCGCGATCGAGGCCTTGATCAAGGGCCCCTACACGTCGAAGTTCCCCAAGACGCCGCCGGTCGTGCCGGAGCATTTCCGCGGCGTGCCGACCTACGTTCCGGACGACTGCGTCGGGTGCGGCGCGTGCGGCCAGGTGTGCCCGGCGGGCGCGATCACGGTCGTCGACGAGTACCGCGAGGACAAGAAGCGGATGGTCCGCCGCATCGAGCGGAACTGGGGCAACTGCATCATGTGCAGCCAGTGCTTCGTCTACTGCATCACGAAGAAGGGGATCGTTCTCGACAAGGATTTCGACAAATCGACGACCGACCCCGCCGATTTCGTCGATACGCAGGACAAGGAGCTCCTCTTCTGCGAGCGTTGCGGCAGTCCCGTGACGGCGGTCGATCACGTGCGCTGGTGCACGGACAAGCTCGGCGAGCTCGCCTACGCGAACCAGACGTTCATGGTCGCCCGGCACAAAGCCTTGAATCTCACGAAGGATACGGCGCCCCGCGTCGGCGAGCGCCCGCTCGACAGGGGCGATTTTATGCGCGCGCTCTGCCCGAACTGCCGCGCCTCGTACATCCTGTCCGACGAATGGGGAGAGAGCTGAGATCGCAGCCGCGCATATTCTGACGATGGGGGCCCCCGAGCAGGGGCCCTTTTCATGGAAGGCTCGATGGGCAATACGACGGAGCTGACGGCGCGCATCAAGGGCAAGCGTTTCGGCGTCGTGGGAATAGGGAACGTCTTCAGGGGAGACGACGGGGCCGGCCCCGCGCTCGTGGGGCTTCTCGGGGCGCGGCGTGCGGCGTTCCCGATCGTCGACGCCTCGGAGGTCCCCGAGAACTACGGCGGCTGGGTCGTGAAGCAGGCGCTCGACGCCGCGGTCTTCGTCGATGCGGTGGATTTCGGAGGGGAGGCCGGCGAGTGGCGCGTCATTCCCTTCGAGGATCTCATGCGCTCGGCGAGCAGCACGCACCGGCTGTCGCTCCACTTTCTGATTCACTATCTCACGGAACAGTGGAAGGGAGACGCGATCCTCGTCGGGGTGCAGCCGAAGAGCCTGAAGCTCGACGACGGTCTCTCGCCGGAGGTCGAAGCGGGGCTCGAGGAGCTCGCGGAGGCTCTGCTCGCGGCGCAGTAGTCAGCGTCGCCGCCGGCGCGGAGCGGTCCCTGCGCCGCGTCCGCGACTGTCGCCGCCGTTCACATCTTCCTGAACAGATTGAACGATTCCGCGAGGCGTCTCGCCGCCGGGCGAGCCTGCCCCGCGACTATTGTTCAGGCGGCCCGCCTCGGCGCGCGATCGCGCTAATTAATTACATTACAATTAATTGGGTGCCGCGATTCCCCGCCCGACTCTCCCGTTGCGATCGGATTGTCCGCGACGATCGATCCGTGGAACCATTCTTGATATCGGACGAGACCTGGAGGTGAGGAAAATCGATGGGGGTGGCCGCGACGCAGCGGCAGCTCAATCAGGATCGTCGAAGACGTTTTGACGGCAGCGCGGGTGAGCCGGCGCGAGCGCGCGGCCGCCCGCAGGAGAGGGATGAGGATAATGTCGAGAAAAGGCATACCGGTTCTGTTTCTCGTTTCGCTGTTTTGTCTTCTCGCGTCGGCATGCGCCGACAACGACGCCGTCCGGACGAATAACGAGCGCCGGTCCGGCGCCGGACGATTCCGAATGGCTCGACGGCGAGCTCGAAAAGTCGAGCGAGGTGCGGGAGCTCATCGCGATCAGAGACGAGCTCGCCGCGCGGGCGATCGCGAGAAACGTCACGCCGGAGCAGATCCGCGAGGCGGGCTACGACGTCGAGCGCTCGAACGAGCTCCTCGGGCTCACGGAGGCCGAGCGGCGCGCGAGATTCGAGCGGATCGACGCGCTCCTCAACTCGCTGTATGCCCGGTATCCGACGCTGAGGGACGCCGGGGCGCGCGAGGCGGCCGCGTTCGAAACGTGCGACATCGACTGCGCCGCTTCGAGCTGGGAGCGCTACTCGAAGACTCTCGCGGTCGAGCTCTGCCGCGGACGGGACGCCGGCGCTCAGGGCTCCGGCGAGGGCTCCGCTGAAGTGCAACTGTAGAGCGATCGTCACCGGATTCGCGGCGTGCGCCGTGGGCTCGGGAGGCAACACGACGATCTATTTCATATGCTCCTACGGCGTGTTCTGCGATTCGTGCACCGGCGGCATAACGGAAGTGATCTGCTGATGGAAGGAGGACCCATGGCAATCGCAATCATCGATCGTGCGCGCTCGCGCTGGGCGGCTTCGTGCTGAGCCGCACGCGGGTGGCGCGGGAGCTCGGCAAGCAGCGCTTCATGCCGTTCGTATACGCCGCGGCCGCGATCTACTGCGGCGCGCGCGTGTACGGCGCGGTTTCGAGCGAGGCGCGCGTCTGGCCCCACGCGATTCTCGGCGTCATTTTCCTGGCCGCGGCCGTCGACAGCGCGCGGGCGTCGTGGATTTCGAGAAAATCCTGACGACGCGGCGGGGCGCCTTCGCGGGCCTCTCACATTCGCTCGCGATCGCGCCCCGGTTCGTATTTCCCCGCGGCGAGCTCGGCCTGGCGCGCGAGGTCGATCGACTCCGCAAGCACCCGCGCCGCCTCCTGAGGACTGTGGAAGCCCGTGCTGTTCTCCGAGGATATGAAATCCCACCGCAGCTGCGCCGCGCGATGAAGCTGCAGCGCCTCGCGCAAGGCGTCGTCCCCCGCTCCCGCCGCCCGCGCGGCGACGATCGCGTCGATCGCGGCGACGAGCGCGAGCTCCGAACGCCGGAGGAGCGCCGCGGTGCGGTCCTGAATGCTGATGACGCGTTCGTTGAGCTCTTCCTTCGTCAGCCGGTGGCACGTCTGGCACGTCTGCTCGAGATGGTCGAGCGGGCTTCGCACCCAATGATCCGAGATCTTCACGCTCCCCTCGCGGATGTACGGCATATGACAGTCCGCGCACGCGACGCTCGACTTCGCGTGGACGCCGGTGCCCCAGAGCTCGAACTCCGGGTGCTGAATCTTGATCATGGGCGCGCCCGTTTCCTTGTGCGTGAAATCCTCGAAGGCGTATTCGTCGTAGTGGACCTCGATGGAATCGATCGAGCGCCCCCGGCTCCACGGGAGAGTGAGCGCCTTGCCCTCTCCCTTGAAGTAGTATTCGACGTGGCACTGGGCGCAGACCCAGGCGCGCATCTCCTGGCGGGTCGCCTTTTTCAAATCGACTCCGGCGGCTTCCATCGCGATCCGAAACGCCGGGCGCGTGATCCTGAGCGCCATCGTTTCGGGGTCGTGGCAGTCGGAGCACGACGAGCCCGTCTTTGCGCGACCCTTGAGCGAGTCGTACGGGGCCCGGTTGAACGCCTCCCATCCCATCTCCTCGATCATGAGCGGCGCCTCCGCCGCGTGGCAGTTGATGCAGGCGCCCGGCTGCTGCGCGACCGAAACGCGCTTCGTGTTCGCCTGGTCGATCGCGGCGTAATGGTGGCCGCGCTCTTCCCTGTAATCGACGCCGAAGGCGGTCCCCGCGTAGAGCCGCCGCAGCGCCGGGTAGCGCTCGAGTCTGTCGAATTGCTTCGAGCCGCCGTACTTCGTCGCGCCGTAATCGATCTCGGTCTTGACGAAGCCGTCGTATTCGAACGGGAAGTTCTTTCCCCACAGGACGGGGTCGATCTCGTTCTTCCCGATCTCGACGACCTTGAGCGGGTAGCTCAGCGCCTCGCGCTTCTTCCCGACGATATCGACGAGAAGGGCCGCCGCCGCGACGGTCACTGTTGCCGCGGCGGCGAACACGACGAGAGACGATCTGTTGGCGCGAAAGAAAGATCCTCTGGGCATGAAGCGTCTCCTTTGTCAGTTCCGTTCCGGGTGCCCGACGTTGCCGTGGCACCTCGCGCAATCGACGTCTTTCCTCGAATATGAGGTGAGCATGCGGCTCACCATGTTTTCGTGACAGCGGTGGCAGTTGTCGGCGGCGACGGCGCGGTTGAGGCTCTTGATCGTGATAGGGTCGGGGAACCGCCCGGTCGTGAACGCGACGCTGTGATTCCACCCGTTGAGCGCCTTGACGGCGTACTTTCCCGCGAGGTCGTGCGGCGTATGGCAGGAGTTGCAGGTCGCGGCCCCCTTGTGGCTCGAGCGGTTCCAGCTGTCGAACTCGGCCCGCATGACATGGCAATTCACGCACGTCCGGGGATCGTCGAAGAGATACGAGGGGCCGCGGGCGTAGAGAAAGGTGAAGGCGGCGAGCCCGCAGGCGACGCCGAGCATCGCGGCCAGGATGGAGTTCGTGTGTCGCATCGTCACGCAATCAACCGTATGGAATCCGTCTTCTTCCTGAAAACGCCCTCGACCCTCCCGTGGCGGTGCGGGGCGTCGGTCCCGTGACGGTGCTCGGGCCCCAGCTCCTCGACGTAGTGAAGCGCTTCCCAGCCGCCGAAGAGGTCCCGCAGCTCGTCCTTCTCGAGAAACGTCCTCACGAAACCGGCGTCGCTCGAGAACGAATTCTTCCCTATCTCGCGCCAGGTCGCGCGAGACCTCTCCGAATCCGGGATCGGCGGTCGTGAACGCGGTCACGAGGAGAAGGCCGCCGGGCCGGGTCCATCCATTCGATTCGCTCGACGAGAGTCTCGATCGACTCTCTCGGGAGCTCCTGGATGAGCCCGAATACGAGGACGGCCGAGTAGTAATCGACGTCCGGCACGAAGGTCTCGAAGCTCTGCGGAAAGAATCGCACCGGGAGATCGTCGCCGAGAACGCAGGGCCACACCTGATCCTCCGCCACTTCCGAGGGGTCTATGCAATCGACCGCAATACCCTGACGCGCGAGGTAGAGCGCGTTTCTCCCCTGGCCCGCGCCGATGTCGAGCACCCGCCCGCCTGCGGCCAGCTCGCCGTGAAAGCGCACGAGGAGGCTGTCGGGCTCGGCCCCGAAATAGTCGATGACATCTTTGTAGAGATCGTCGAATACGGTCATCAGAAGGCGAAGTCCACGAGCATCGAGTAGATGTTCTCCGTCATCGTGGTTTCCCCCGCCTCCAGCTTCCGGTACGTGTATTCGCCGTGCAGGGCGACGTTCACCGCGCTCCAGTCGCCGACGTAGTAACGCAGCAGCCCCGAGTACGCGGTGATTCTTGGCGTTCTCTTCGTCGTACGACGGAGGCGCGACCCAGTTGTAGAGCGCGGACGCGACGAGCCTGTTGTTCGCGAGGCCCGCGTAGTCGAGCTCGACGAAACCGCCGTCGTACTCGTAATCCTTCTCGGGATCGAGCGCGTTGAACGTCTTGTCGTCGAGAGCCGCGCATGTACATGGCGGCGAGATTGAACGTCTTCCAGTTGAGGCTCGCCGAGACGCCGTAGCGGTAGTAGGCGCCGTTGTTGCCGCCGTCGTATTCGCCGCCCGGGGAAATCGCCGCAGGCATCGTAAAGGTAGTATCGGGCGATGCCGTTGAATCGGCCGGAGCGCTAATGCTCATATTCGGCGCGATCATCGGCTGCTTCCCGTAGTAGACGAACGCCCCGATTCGCTGGCCGGCGTTCTGCCCGTCGCCGGCGCCGATCGTCTGCGACAGCGTGAGGTAGACGTCCTTGAACTTGTTGTTGTCGCTCTTCGCGCCCGTTCCGTTGACGACGCCGAGGCCGTATTTGAATCCCGTCCTGAAATGCCCCGTCGCCTCGACACCGATCTGGTTGTCGCCGAAGATGAAGTCGTTCCCGCCCGTCGCGTATTCGTAGACGTCGTACGGCGACAGAAGATAGTAGGAGCGCTTCGAGCTGAAGAGATGATACGCCGGCTCGAAGCGTCCGACCCGCACGTTGAGGGCGTTCGGAACGACGTTGCTGAAGATGATGCTTGCCGACTCGAGCGCGCCGGGCTGCGACGCGTCCATGCCCGTGTAGTCCGCGAACGGCTCGTCGATCCGCGGCGTGTAGATCACGAGCACGGAGACGTTCTTGTGCATGACGCCCGCGGCGAGGAGATCGAGCCCCCTGAGCCCGAAGCCGCCCGTCGTCCGGGAGTTCGCGTTCTCGTTCGCCTTCGCGCTGTAGCCGTTGAAGCCGGTCGACGTCCTGAGCGCGATCGGCGTATGGGAATCGAACGCCGTCTTTTCCTTTCCGGCCTGACCCGGGAGCTGGTAGCCGTTGTCGCGGTACCGCTGCCCCCAGTCGTTGAGCTTCGGATAGGCCGTGTGGCACATCATGCAGTTGAAGCCGTACTTTCTCGCGAATGCGGGGATCGCCTGCCCCGGCGCCGGAGCGACGAGCGGGAGGGCGATGAGCACCAGAAGAATAATGAAAATCTTTTTCACGTTCATCGCCTCCTTACTGCGGAAATTCCGACGCGGGAATCGGTTTGACGTCCGCGACTTCGGGATTGAGGCTCGTCAGGGCGTGTTCGAGAAACGCGACGAGAGCCTCGATCTCCCCCTTCGAAAGCCCGAGAGGCAGCATCATCGGGTCCATGTTCGGATCCTTGAATCCGCCCCCCTTGTTGTAGAAGACGATCACGTCCTCGAGCGTCTTCTCGCCTCCCGTGTGGAGGTACGGCGGGCGAAGGCCCACGTCGCGCATCGTCGGGGTCTTGAAGGCGCCCCTGTCGGCGGGGTTCTTCGTGATTTCGTAGCGGCCGAGATCGGGCTTGGCCGGGTCGATGTCGGGCACGCCGAGGTTATGGAATCGCCCGTCCGAGAAGTTCGGCCCCCAGTGGCAGCACGAGCAGCGCCCCTTGCCGTTGAATATCTCGAGCCCCTTTTTCTCGAGGCAGGTAAGAGCCGTTTCGTCCCCCTTCACGAAGCGATCGAACGGCGAATCTGTCGTCACGAGTCGTCCGCTCGAACGCGGCGATCGCCATCGCCACCTGGTCGACGGTGATCGGCGTCGTTCCGAATACCGTCTTGAATTCCTCGACGTATCCGGGGATGTCGTTGACGGTGCGTATCATGACCTGGTGCGTGTTTCCCATCTCTATCGGGTTCTGGATGGGGCCTTTGGCCTGATCCTCGAGGCTCGGGCTGCGGCCGTCCCAGAATTGCAGCGGCATGTACGCCGAGTTGGAGGCGGGAGGCGCCCTGCGGCCCCCCATCTGATCGCCGATACCCTTGCTCGTCGGCCCCTTGTCCGACCAGCCCATCGTCGGGCTGTGGCACGTGGCGCAGCTGACCGTGTTGTCCTTCGACAGCCGGGTGTCGAAGTAGAGCTGCTTGCCGAGGAGGATCTTCCTCGTCGTCTGTGGATTATCCGGCGGGACCGTGGGGGGCGGCAGAACCCCGAGCTTCACGGGGCCGAGCCAGAGCGCGCTCGTTTCCACGAGGGGCTGGCCGGGCCGGGCCGGATCTGAGCCCGCGAGAGCCGCCGGAGGAATGAAAAACACCGCGACTGCGAGCAGTGCGGCGAGTTTGCCCATACCGTTCTCCTTCCTGCTGTGAACGGCACAATGACAGCAGAAAACCCGTTCTTATGCAAACGAATTCTTAATTAGGAGATCATTTCAGCCGCTTGAGCAGGCGAGCGATCTTCTCGCCCGTTTTCATCGCCGCCGGAGGGTCGTAGTTCGAGAGAACGACGATCGTGCAGTCGGTTGTGGCGACTGTTTCGACGTAGGCGTTGATCCCCGGGGCGCCTCCGGCGAAGGCCATGCTTCCCGAGAACATCCTGGACGTCTCGGGCGTCGACAGCCTGTCCGCCTTCAGGGCGAGGATCAGTCTGAGGAGGTCGTCCGCAGTGGAATAGCCGCCCCCGGCGGAGCTTCCGCGGGCCGGACGCGTATAGATGTTGGCGCGCCGCGGCTCGTTCGCGTGCTCCTTGCCGTCCCAGCTGCGCGTATAGCCGCTCGCGAGATTGTCGACGAACATATCCGCCATGAAGTGATCCGTATTCTCCATCCCTGCGCTCTTGTAGATGTTCTCCCGCACGTAATCGAAATAGCTCATGCCGCTCGCCTTCTCGACGACGAGTCCGAGCACGACATATCCGCCGTTCGAATACCTGTTGTCCGTGCCCGGCTCGAAGAGGAGCGGCTCGTCGGCGAAGAGCGGCAGATAGTCGCCGAGGTCCCGGATACGGTCCTTGGGTGTCGCGTCGTATTTCTCGCCGAAGAAATCTCCGATGCCGGAGGTCATGTCGAGAAGCTGGCGAATCGTGATTTTCTGCGCGGCGTCTTTGTTCGGATAGTCGGGGATAAATTTCGCGATCTTGTCGTCGAAGCCGAGCGCTCCCTTTCCCGCGAGCTGCTCGATGGCGGCGCGCGTGACGACCTTGTTGATCGAGCCGAGATTGAAACGCGTGTCGATCCGGTTCAGAGCGCCGTATTCCCTGCTCGCGAAGCCGTAGGCCTTCCAGAACAACGGCGAGGCCTCCCTCGCGACGAGTACGACGCCCGAAAATTCGTCCTTTTCCACGAGCCCGTCCATGAGAGTGTCGAGCTTGGCGAGGAGCTCCGTTTCGGTCAACGGGGTCGTGGGCTCGTTCAGATCGGGAGGTTCGTCCATCATCATGAAACGCGCGCCGACCAGCTTGTCGGCCCCGTCCTTCTCGAACGCAAAGCCGATCTCCAGCCAGGAGCCCTTCGACGCCAGGGCGATGATCGTGAGAACGCCCTCCCCCGCCTCGACGATCCTCGCGGGCTCGAGCGTTCCGGCGTCCGCTTTCAGCTGCTGCAGGGCCTTGAGGCGCTGCTCGACCGGGCGCTGCGCGAGCGCACCGGGCGAGAGGTTCGCCGCGAGAAAGGCGCGCATGGCGCCGGGGTCGTCGCTGTTGAACGCCTCGATGTAGGCCGCGACGAGCCTTCCCGCGGGCGTATCCGGGAATTGCACCTTCGCGGGCCCCGCGGCCAGGAGCAGGGCAGGCAAAACGAGAACGACGATCGCGGCGGAAGCGGCGAGTTTCTTCATTCTTGAATGTCCTCCCTCAATGCGTGAGACTCCGATTTTCCTGCGATACCGATGATACACGTCGTGAGGGTGTTTGTTCCAGAGGTTTGCCGCGGCGCCGCCGCGCGAGGGCTCGCGGGAGCGAAAAGGCTTGTCGTCGACGCGGGTCCATTCTATACTGCGCGCAGGTCGAATAAACACGGGAGGCTGGTTATGAGACGCTTGGCTCTTGGTTCGATATTAATCTGCGCGGGCATTCTTCTATCCGCGGCCGCCGTAAACGCGGCAAGCGATTCGGGGAAATGCTACGGCATCAGGGCGGGCTACAGCTCGAAACCCGACCAGTTCGTCATCGGCGCGCAGGCCGATATGGGAGAGATATACCGCAGGGTGCGTATCGTTCCGAGCATCGACGCCGGCTTCGGCGACCATTTGACGACGTTCGCCTTCAACGGGGATGTTCAGCTGTTTGTGCCGCTCCCCAAGTCCATGTCGTCCCTCTACGGTATCGCAGGCCCCACCCTCATGATATGGACTCCCGAGGCAGGGGACGGAGATACCGAAATAGGTCTCACCCTCGGGCTCGGCGCCCGCATGCCGCTGGGCAATAGCGGCTGGTACAACGTCGAAGCCCGCTTCGGGATCGGAGATATTCCGGACGTGAAGGTCCTCCTCGGCGTCTTCTTCGGCGGGAGATAGGCGGCAGGGGCCGCGCAGGCACTCGAGCGGCAGCGCCCGAAAAGTCATTTCGGGCGCTGTTCGCCGCCCCGGAAAATATTTTCCTTTTCCCCTTGACATTCGCCCCACAAGTGTTAAATATTTAACATGCGATTTGTTTAACATGTTAAACGCACCGCAATCACGTTACGATCTGCAGGGCAACACGTTGCGGTGTTCAAGGCAGCAGTCCGCCGGCGGCAGTTATGTGCAGGAGGTTACCGTGGACAAGAATGTCGAAAAGACGGATCTGAAAGAGCTCACCCGCAGGGAACGTCAGATCATGGAGATTGTATACCAGCTTGGGAGGGCTACGGCGATCGAGGTCATGGCGAATCTGCCGGGGAGGCCCGCCAACGCGACAGTGCGGACGATGCTCAACGTTCTCGAGGAAAAAGGCTATCTGCGGCACGAAACGGAAAAGGGGAAGTTCATCTATTCTCCGACCATTCCGCTCGCGAGCGCGAGGAAAACCGCGCTCGACGGCGTGCTCGAGACCTTCTTCAAGGGCGCCGAGGCATCGGCCGTGATCTCCATTCTCACGAAGGCCGACGCGAATCTGACGGAAGAGGAACGGAAGAGAATCCTCGAGATCATCGAGGAATCGAGAAAGGGCGGGCGATAACATGAACGCGAGCCTGAGCGGTTGGCTTGGAGGGATCTCCTGGGCCGGAATTCTCGGTTTCGTGCTCGACATCTCGATCAAGGCGGCGCTCGTCTGCGCGATCGCGGCTCTCGCGACGCTCTCGATGCGCAGGGCGTCCGCGAACGCGAGAAGCATGGTCTGGGTGTTCACCCTCGTCGTTCTTCTGGCGCTGCCGCTCGGCCGGTTCGTCTCCCCTATCTGGAATCTTCCGGTCATCCCCGAGGTGGGCGGCTGGTTCGCTCGAGGCGTCTCGACCGAAGCGCTCGTCATTCCCGGAGACAAGACGATCGACGCACAGGACGGGATCGGAGTCGCGACCAAGGGCCGGGCCGCATCGGCGGCGGGACAGGCGCTCCTCGTGGAGGGGTGGCACGCATGGGCGATCCTCGCGTGGCTCGCCGGCGCGGCGCTCACGCTGTGCTGGCTCGCCGTGCGCACCGCGCTCGGGCGCAGGATCATCGCCCGGTGCGAGGCGGCGGACGAGAAATGGGCGGAGCTCCTCGAGGAGACCGCCGCCCGGCTCGGCCTGTGCCGGCATGTTCGTCTTTTCGAGTCGTGTGAAACAAGAGCCGCGGTAACGGTGGGAGCGATCAATCCGGCGATAGTTGTCCCGGCCGGCTCGGCGGAGTGGCCCGCCGCGAAGCGCCGTTACATACTGTCCCACGAGCTTGCCCACATCAAGCGGCGGGACGGTCTTGTCGAGGTGCTCGCGATCGTCGTCAAGAGCGTGTACTGGTTCAATCCGTTCGTCTGGCTGGCGGTGAAAGCGGCGAGGATCGAACGGGAGCGCGACTGCGACGACGCGGTGCTCAACGCCGGCGCGAGGCCCTCGGACTACGCGATGTTCCTCATGGACATCGCGGCGGATCTCGGCGCGCCCCGCGGGCCGGCCTGGCAGCTGTCGACAATTTCCCAGGGCTCGAATCTGAAGGAGCGGATCATGTGTATTCTCGATCCGAAGATCGACAGGAACAGAGGCCGGCGCCGGGCCGGCGTCGTGTCGTGTCTCGTCGTTGCCTCGATCGTGCTGCCCCTCTCGCTGTCGGGCGTGTGGCGGACGCAGGCGCAGGCGCAGGAAAAGTGCGACAAGGAGAAGAAGGGCCCAGCTCAAGAAGAAAGAGATGATGACCAAGGAGAAAGAGCTGCAGCTCAGAAGAAGATGGAGAGCATGAGCGCCGAGGAGCGGGAGAAGTTCAAGGAGGAGCAAGGCCAAGAAGGAGATGTCGAAGATGAGCGCGGAGGAGAAGATAAAGCTCTCGTGGGAGAAGATCTCGGAGAGCGAAAACTCCGCCGCGGCGCTCATCCACAACGCGATCGAGAAGAAAGGTCTCGAGGCCGGCGAGAAGCTCGCCATGAAGCTGATGCAGGCGGAGAGACGACAAGTACTACTTCAAGGAAGGCGAGTTCAACACGCTCGGGTACCTGTACCTGCACGAGAAGAACGTCGATGCCGCGATCGCGATCTTCAAGCTCAACGTCAAGATGAACCCGGAGTCGTGGAACGCCTACGACAGCCTCGGGGAAGCGATGCTCGCGGCGGGCAAGACCGAAAAGGCCCGCGCGCTTTACGAGAAGTCCGTCGCGATGAATCCGGACAACGAGAACGGCAAGAAGATGCTCGCCAAGATCGACGCGGCGACGGGCATCTTTCGAAGGTCCACGAGAGCAGCGAAGAGGACGAATAGCGCGTGCCTGGGCAACGGTGAATGAAGAAGGAATGAAACGGCCTCCCCGATCCGACGAGCCCTCAGCGGCCGGAAAAGGGAGGCCGCACCTCTTCCGGGGCACAAGCGCCGCGAGAATGGCCGCCGCGCGAAAATCGCGGCCGCCGGCGGAACCTATGACCTCGCGAATCGTATAAGAAACCAGCATATTCGAGTTCGCGAAACAGACGCACGGGACACCGATTCTGATCAAAGGAAAGACATGATGAGACTCAACCGCCCCGCTCGTTCGATAATCGCGCTCTGCCTCGTTCTTCCGGCCTGCGCCTTGCTTTCCGCGCCGGCTGCGGGGCAGGAAAAGTCCTATGTGCCCGTCTATCATCCCGAGCTCAAGATCTCCCGGGCGGCCGGTCCCATCAAGATCGACGGGGACCTGGGCGACGCCGGCTGGAGCGGAGCGGCGAAGATCGGCAACTTCGCCGAGCACAATCCCGGCAACCAGACCAAGCCCGCCGTCGACACGGAAGTGCTGATCGCCTACGACGACGAGAATCTCTATGTCGCGTGGCTGTGCTATGACGATCCCGACGAAGTTCGGGCCTCGTTCTGCGAGAGAGACAACATGTTCTCCGGCGACTACGTGATCCTGTGCCTCGACACGTACGGCGAGGCGACGCATGCATTCGAGATCGCGGCGAATCCCTACGGCATTCCGGGCGACCTTCTCTACTCCTCGGCGTACGGAGAGGACGGCGGCTACGACATGATCTTCCGGTCGGCCGGCCGCATCACCGATGACGGCTGGGTGGTCGAAATGGCGATTCCGTTCGCGAGCCTGCGCTTCCCCGACCGCGAAGAGCAGGTGTGGCGGGTCGATTTCTGGCGCAACCGCCCGCGGGATTGCCGCTACCAGTACTCATGGGCCGCCTACAATCGCGACGACGAATGCTGGCCCTGCCAGTGGGGCACCATGACCGGCATCTCCGGCATCGAACGGAGCTCGGGCCTCGAGCTTCTGCCCGTCGGTCGTCGCGCACGAGTCCGGTTTTCTCCGCGACGACGGCCGATTCGAGAACGGCCGCGTCAAGGGAGACATCGGGCTCGGGATCGCCTACGACATCAGCTCCGAGATGAGCGCCGAGGCGACGATCAACCCCGATTTCAGCCAGGTAGAGGCGGACGCGGCCCAGATCGACGTGAACTCCACCTTCGCCCTGTTCTTCCCCGAGAAGCGCCCCTTCTTCCAGGAGGGAAGCGACCTCTTCAACACGTACTTCAACGCCGTCTACACGAGATCGATCAACGATCCGATCGCCGCGGGGAAGCTCACCTGGCGAAACGGCTCCAACAGCATGGCGCTGCTCACCGCCCGCGACGAGCATTCGGTCATCATCCTGCCCTTCGAGGAGTCGAGCGAGTTCGTCGAGAACGGGAAGAGCTACTCGAATATTCTCCGGGTGAGGCACGATCTCGGCAAACAAGCGCACGTGGGGCTGCTCGCGACCAACAGGATTTTCGACGGGGGCGGCATGGGGTCGCTGGCGAGCGTCGACGGCCAGATCCGGCTGTCCAAGAGCAACTCGTTCAGGCTTCAGTTTCTCGCCTCGCATACCGAGGAGGTCGACAACCTCGCCCTCGTGCCCGACAGCGCCTTCAACGCGAGCCGCTTTGCCGAAGGGAAATACACGGCCGGCCTCGACGGCGAGCGCTACTGGGGGCGCGCGATGGCCGCCGGCGTCAGCAGAAATACGGGCAACTATGGCGTGGCCCTGCATTATAACGAGACGAGCCCGACCTTCCGCGCGGACAACGGGTTCGAACCTCAGAACAACCAGCGCATGGCCTCGGCCGACGCCGAAGGCACGCTGCGATTCGAGAAGAGCACGATACTGCAGGAGATCGAAGCATCCGTGAATGTCGCCCGGAAATGGAATTTCGACGGCCTCCGGAAGGACGAATGGATCAGCCCGAGCCTCGAGGTGCAGTTCCGGGCCGCCCAGACGGGGATGCACGCTACATATATGGCGAGCAACGAGAACTTCCGCGGCACGCAGTTCAACGGCATCTGGTCGGCGCACAACTGCCTCTCGACCCAGCCATGGGACGCCCTGAGGCTCAACGCGTACGTCAACTACGGGCACCGCATCGCGCGCCGCGATCTCGTCATGGGCAAGCAGCTCGACTACGGATTCGGGGCGACGGTGAAGCCCTGCGATCGCCTGACGATAAACGGCTCATTCAACTACATTCAAAGCGACGACCTGATGACCGGCGAGCGGCTCTTTTCCCAGTCCGTGCTCTGGTCGCGCCTGTCTCTGCAGGTGTCGCGCGAGCTCTCGATACGCATCTTCTCGCAGTACAACGATCGCTGGAAAACGTGGGACTTCGACCCGCTCGTCACCTACCGGATCAACTCGCTCACGATGTTCTATATCGGCTCGACGCACGGCTACCGCGACTTCGACTTCGCGAGCGACGGACGAGAGGGCCTGGACCTCACCGACAGGCAGTTCTTCCTGAAGCTGCAGTATCTCTTCCAGATATAGCGAGGCGGGCGAACTAGCTCAGGAACATCAGAACGAACCGCACCTTCTCGTCCCTGTCCTTGACCGGGACGATGTCGACGGCGATCTCCCGCGAAATGTTGCGAACGGGGAGCGTCAACGTCGAGACGAGCGGTATGCGGCACCTTGTCGCGTTCGACCGCGGCGAGGTAGAGACGCGCGAACCGGTCGTTCTCCGGCCGCTTCACGATCGATTCGATCGACGTCGATTCCTGCTCGACGCCGAAGAGGGCGCGCGCCGCGGGGTTGAAGCGGAAAGCCCCCTCGTCGATATCGGCGATGACGACCGCGGTTCCCGTGCGCTCGTGCATGATCTCGCGGGCCCGGGCGTTGACGGCGACCCGGTCGGCCCTGAGCGCGTCATAGAGGCGCAGCCGGTCCGCTACCTTGTTCGTGAGGTCCGCGAGCGAGCGCACCTCGTCGCGCGAAAGCCGGTGCGTCTGGATTCCCGATTGATAGTTGCCGTCGAGGAGACGCCGCGAAAAGCGCGTGAATTTCATCTGGAACGCGAGGAGCCGCGCGGCGATGTAAATGGCGCAAACGAAACCGAGCGGACCGAGCCAGGCGAACCATGCGTAGCGCCCGATGACCGAGGATTCCCTCAGGAGAACGAAGTAGGCCGCGACGTAGCAGAACATGAGGCAGAGGCCGGCGATTCGTATGAGATTCTTGAGCATCAGCTCACTTCCGTGAATTTGCGTATGTTGTCATCCGTGCCGACCACGAGGAGAACGTCGTCGGCGTCGAGCTTCGTGTCGGGCGCCGGCGTCACGTCGATCGTCTCCGAAAAATTGCGCTCGCCCCGAGCGTCTATCGACGGCGTCCTTTTCTTCAGCGCCGCGATATTGATGTGATATTTCCCGCGGGTGTCGACGTCGCGGATCGTTCTGCCGACGAGACTCTGCGGCACCGCGATTTCGACGAGGCTGTGGTCCGGCGAGAGCGGAATATTCTTCTTGATGCCCGGCGAAACGAGGCTTCGGGCGACGAGGTGGCCCATCTCCTCCTCGAGGCTTACGATATGATCGACCTCGAGCGTTTTCAGGATCTCCTGCTGGAGCGGGCTGATGGCGCGCGCCCAGATCTTCTTGACGCCGATCTTCTTGAGGAGCAGCGTCGACAGGAGGTTGGCCTCGATGTCGTCGCCGATGCATACGACCGCGATGTCCACGTCCTGAATGCCGACCGACCGGAGCGCCGATTGCTCGATGCTGTCGAGCGCGACGGCATATGAGACCGACTCCTTGATCGCCTCGACGCGTTCGCGGCTCTTGTCGATGGCGATCACCTTGGCCCCCCTGTCGGTGAGCTCGCGCGCCACCGTGCTTCCGAAATTACCGAGACCGATCACTGCGACATATCGCATCGCGTCCCTCTCTTTCGCGTCGTCAACCGATCATGACCCGCTCTTCGGCGTACCGGTACGGCGCCGGTCTTCTCTGGCGCAGGAAGGCGTAAGCGATCGTCAGAGGCCCCAGCCTTCCCGTGAACATGAGGAGCGTGACGGCGACCTTCCCCGCCGTCGAAAGCTGCGGGGTGATTCCCGTCGAGAGCCCCACCGTGCCGAAGGCGCTCACCGTTTCGAACATGACGTTTACAAAGCTCTGCTTTTCATAATAGAGGAGCACAAGGCCGAATACGAGCACGACGACGAGGGAAATAATGAGCACGCTGAGCGCCTTCTGGATGACCTCGTTCGGGATCGTCCGGCGATACAGCTCGGCGTCGGTCCGCTTGCGGAGCCCGCTCGCTATGGCGCTCCAGAGCACGGCGACGGTGGTCGTTTTGATCCCGCCTCCCGTCGAACCGGGCGAAGCGCCGATAAACATCAGGATAATGACCACCATGAGCGTGGCCGAAGACAGCGCGCCGAAATCGCAGGAATTGAAGCCCGCGGTGCGCGTGGTGACGGATTGAAAGAGCGACAAGAGGATGCTGTCCTTGATCCCGGCTCCCGCGAGCAGCGAGTCGCGCTCCAACGCGTAGAAAAGCACGGCGCCGGCGACGGTGAGGGTCGCGCTCACGGCGAGAACGATCTTGGTTTGCACCCGGAGGCTCAGGATCCGGGGAGATCGCCGGAAGGCCCGCGCCCGGAGATTGCCCATGAGGTCCCGCACGACGGTGAATCCGAGCCCGCCGAACGCGATGAGAATCATGATCGCGACGTTTGTGGGGATATCGCCGGAGAAACGGACGAGACTGTCGCTGAAGGTCGAGAATCCGGCGTTGCAGAAGGCCGAAACGGAATGGAAGACGGCGTGGAAGGCCGTGAGGCCGGTCCCGCCGATCTTTCCGCGCCACGCGAAAAAGAGCGCCGCCGCGCCCGCGATCTCGAAAACGAAGGCCATTCTGACGATGAATTTCAGAAGATCCCTGATGCTCATGAGCGTGTCCTGGTCGAGCATCTCCTGCATCTCGATCTGGCGCTGCATCTCGACGCGTTTCCCCGCGAAGATCGCGAGCGACACGGAGAAGGTCATGATGCCGAGAGCGCCTATCTGGATGAGCGCGAGGATGACGCACTGGCCGAAGGGGCTGAAGTACACGGCCGTGTCCTTCACGATGAGCCCCGTGACGCAGGTGGCGGAGGTGGCCGTGAAGAGCGCGTCGACGAGACTCGTGCGAACGCCGGAGACCGTCGCCGCGGGGAGCATAAGGAGGATCGTCCCGACGCATATCGCGGCGCCGAAGCTCGTGAGCATGAGCTGCGCCGGCTTGAGCCCGAGAAGCGAGACGAGCTTGTTGGCCTTGCGGGTTCGCGAGATGACGATGAAGACGATGACCACCTGGCGAACGATGATCGAGAAGGGGCTGCTCTGAATGCCTTGATAGAATTGCACGAGCGGGACGAAAACGATGAGGTCGAGCCAGTTGTGCTTGAGATGCTCCCGCTTGCTCTTGCTTCTGATAAAGGATAGCGCGACGTGCGTCAGGAAGAGGGCGAGAACGACCAGATTGGCGGATTTGAAAAAGGGCGCATACCGATCGAAGTAGCCGCTGAGCTCGGCCATGAGCATGAAAAAGGCGACGATCGCGACGGCGCCGATAAAATAATCGAAACGCTTCATCACTGGCGAATACTACAGCAGGGGTGCGGCGATTTCAAAGAAAAGAAATCGCCGCGAAATCGCGATCGCGGCGGCGGGCGGACCTCGCGAAGGCTCGTCACGCGGGAGGCAGGGTCTCTTCGAACAGCGCGCCGGAAGCGGGCGCGGGAAAGAACAGATTCCGCACTTCCTTCAAGTGGCCGTAGCAGACGATCGCGTCCCCTCCGTGGAGCACGTCGTTTCCCTGCGGGATGCTGATCGTCTCGTGGCCCCTGATGATGCTCAGTATCTGCACCTTGCGCGACTTCAGGTCGAGCTCGATGAGGGGGCGCCCGATCAGAGGCGAGTCGTCGCCGACCCTGGCGCGGACGACGCCGAACCCCTGGCCGACGTTCAGCATTTCCTCGAGGGACTGCGTATGGATCCCGTACCTCCGGATAAGGGCGGCGCGGAACGCGTCGGTCACGCGTTTCGTGACGCCGCGCCAGGCGAGGATCCGATAGACGACGAAGAGAGCCGCGAAGATGGCCGCGGTTTCGGCCAGGGACGCGAGCTCGCGCTGGAAAAGCGAGGTGGCGAAGGAGGCGATCACCGTGACGGTGCCCGCGTATCCGAGAACGATGAGCACGGTGACGATCTGCCGGCGCAGGGGGATGCTGGTGATCTCCTCCGCCTCGCGCGTCGTGAATCCGGTGTTCGTGAAGGCCGAAAGCGCCTGGAATCGGGCCTTCTCGCCCTGCATTCCCGTGAGCTCGAGGGCGACGGCGCCCGCCCGGATGCAAATCAGCGCCGCGCTGATGACGGAGAAGAGAATTATCGCCGATCCCATATCGTCGCCACCTCCGGAATGCTTTCGTTCGTCGATCGCCCGGCGCCAGCATAGCATATCGAGGACGGAGTTTCCATGCGGCTTCGCTCTTGTCTTCGAGGGGGGGATCTTCGCAGCCTCGTTTTATCGGTGCATAACGGGCGGCAAAGATATAACATGTGACGGCCGCGGCGAACATGGCATGATAACCCGCAGGAGAGGGAGGGCCGGATGACCGTTAAGAAAATAGATCTGAAAGCCTTCGAGAAAAGAATCCACGTGCGACCGTTGCGGATGAAGGACTACGATCAGGTCGTCGCGCTCCAGCTCAAGTGCTTCCCGGGGATGAAGGCGTGGACGCGCGAGCAATTCGGGAGCATGACGACCGTGTTCCCCGAGGGACAGATCTGCATCGAGCTCAAGGGGAGGATCATCGCTTCGTCGGCCAGCCTTATCGTGGATTTTGATCTGTACAGCGACTGGCACGACTGGCGCACGGTCGCCGACCAGGGGTTTATCCGCAACCACGACCCGAAAGGGGATACGCTCTACGGCATCGAGATCATGGTCGATCCGGAGTTCCGCGGAATGCGGCTCTCGCGCCGTCTCTATGCGGCCCGCAAGGAGATCTGCCGGAAAATGAACGTCATGCGCATCGTCCTCGGCGGGCGCATCCCCGGATACGCAAAACATAAAAGCGAAATGACCGCCCGGGAGTACGTCGACAAGGTCGTCAGCAAGACGATGTACGACCGGGTGTTGACGGCCCAGCTCTCGAACGGTTTCGCCCTGCAGCGGCTCATCCCCGAATACATGCCCTCCGACGAGGACTCGGCGGGATGGGCCACTCAGCTGGAGTGGAAAAACCTCGACTATGTTCCCGACGAGAAGCGGCAGCTCAACCCGGTTCAGATGGTGCGTCTGTGCGTGGTACAGTATCAGATGAGGGCCGTCAAGGACTTCGACGAGTTCGCGCGGCAGTGCGCGTTCTTCATCGACGTGGCCGCCGAGTACCACAGCGATTTCATCGTCTTTCCTGAGCTTTTCACGACCCAGCTCCTCTCGTTCACCCCGGCCAAACGGCCGGGCGAGGCGGCGCGCCTGCTTGCCACGCACACGCCCCGGTACCTCGAGTTCTTCACGCAGATGGCGCTCCAGTACAACGTCAACATCATCGGCGGCAGCCAGTTCGTCGAGGAGGAGGACAAGCTCTACAACGTCTCGTATCTTTTTCGCCGGAACGGGACGCTGGGCAAGCAGTACAAGATTCACGTGACACCCTCCGAGCGCCGGTGGTGGGGCGTCGAAGGGGGCGAAAGCGTGGAGGTGTTCGACACGGATCGGGGGCGCATCGCCATCAGCGTGTGCTACGACATCGAATTTCCGGAGCTTTCGCGCGTGGCCGCGAAAAAAGGCGCGCAGATCATCTTCTGCCCCTTCAACACCGACGAGCGCTCCGGCTATCTCCGCATCCGCTACTGCGCGCAGGCGCGCTGCATCGAAAACCACGTGTACGTGGCGACCTCGGGATGCGTCGGCAACCTCCCGTTCGTCGAGAACGCCGACATCCACTATGCGCAGTCGGGGATATATACGCCCGCGGACATCCCGTTCAGTCGCGACGGGATCGCCGCCGAGTGCATGCCGAACACCGAGACGATGGTGTTCCACGACGTCGATCTGGAGCTCCTGCGCCGCCACAGATACGCAGGAACCACGCAGAACTGGAACGATCGACGGAAGGACCTGTACAAGATCGTGTACAAGGGCTCCGGAGAAGAGCTGGAGGTCTAGCGCTCCGTTACCGGCGCTGCCGTGCGGCTACGGCAGACGACCCGGCGCTCGGGCTCGAACGCCCATGCGACTGTTGCCTCGGCGCCAATCCCGGCGACGCGCCGGGACTCAGCGGGAACGTCGACTACGGGCACCGCATCGCGCGCCGCGCGATGGTCATGGGGAAACAATTCGAGTACGGTCTCACGGCGAACGTCAAGACCCTCTACGTTTTCCCGTGCTTGAGGAACGTGCCCCGATCGTACTCGTCGAAGGCGAGCTGCAGCTCCTCCTGCGTGTTCATCACGATGGGGCCCCACCAGGCGATCGGCTCGCCGATCGGTTTTCCCGAGACGAGAAGGAATCGCACGCCTTCGTCGCCCGCGGTCACGGCGAGCTCGTCCCCGTCGTCGAAGATGACGAGGCTCTCGCGGTCGCGCGGCTCGCCATTCGGCTGGAACGCCCCCGCCCCTTCGATCACGTAGGCGAATGCGGTGTAGCCCCGATGCACGCGGCGAGCGAAGCTCGCGCCGGGCGGGAGCGTGACGTCGAGATACTCCGGGTCGGTCACTGCGTCGCGCACGGGCCCGCGCACGCCTTCGACCTCGCCGCAGATTATCTTCGCGGCGCCGCCGCCGGCGCCGTTCGGCCCCGCGCCCGCGCTTTCGGCGAGCCGCACCTCGGGGATGTCGCGGGCCTCGATGCCTCTATACCGCGGCTCCATCATCTTGTGCGACGCGGGCAGATTGGCCCAGAGCTGGAATCCCCACAGGCGGCCGTCCGCGCGCCCCTTCGGCATTTCCTGGTGAACGATGCCGCTCCCGGCCGTCATCCATTGAACGTCTCCGGAAGCGATGACGCCGGTGTTCCCCATGCTGTCGCCGTGCTCCACCGAGCCCTCGAGCATGTAGGTGATCGTTTCGATGCCGCGGTGGGGGTGCCACGGGAAGCCCGCGAGGTAGTCCTCGGGCCTCCCCGAATGAAAATCGTCGAGGAGGAGAAACGGGTCGAACTCGGGCACGTGATGCCAGCCGAACGCCCGCTTGAGATGCACTCCGGCGCCCTCGAGCGTCGGCGCGCTCTTGAAGACCTTCCCGACCTTTCTGATAAAGGGCATCGGCGGCCTCTCGGTTCATGAATGAGCTCCCCTATCGGGGGAGAGACGTTATTGTATGCCGGCTGTCGAGCGCTCGTCAATTCGATTCGGGTCCTCGCGGGCGGCGCCCCCCGGCCGGAGATTTCGGATGACACGCCGGATTGGAAAGGATTCTGGCACGGAGATTGAACTTCAATTATACCGGCGTGCTCATGATGGGTTTTTGCCAAGGCGATGATCGATGCGGGGTATCAGGAGGACAGGCGGGATGATGCGCGAATTCGCAGCCGGACGGTGCGCGGCAGTCGCGGCGCTGGCGATCGGCCTTGTGTCCCTGGCTGCGCCACTCGGAGCCCAGGAGCTTATCCTCAACGGTGGCTTCGAGTTGGGCAATTCCGGATTCGCCGGCGCGTATGTGTTTTCCCCCGGCGACATATCTTCGGCGAAGACCTACGACGTCCTGGCCGACCCACAAGCGGCATATGGAAGCGCATATTCGTATGGGGATCACACGAGCGGCCACGGCCTCATGCTGGCCGCGAACGGGGCGCTGACGCTGGGCGCGGCGGTATGGTCGCAGACCGTTCCGATAAATCAGAACACGCTTTATACGTTCGGGATGTGGATCTCCTCGTGCACGTCCACGCAGCCCGCGGTATTGAATGTCTACATAAACGGGGCGCTGCGAGGCTCCGTACAGGCGCCGGGCACGGCGGGCGTCTGGCAGCGTTTCAAGATAGATTTCAATTCGGGCGGCGCCGATTCGGCGGCCATCGAGATCCTCGATTCCAACACGGCGAATAACGGAAACGATTTTGCACTGGACGACATCTCCCTGAAATGCTGTCAAAATAGCGGAGGCCAATGGGTTCCGGACGGCGTTGCCGTTTGCACGGCGAGCGGGGCCCAATTGACTCCCGAGATCGCCCCCGACGGCGCCGGGGGCGCCATTATCGCGTGGCAGGATTACCGCAGCGGAAGCGGCTATGAGATCGTCGCCCAGCGGGTGAACGCTGACGGCGCTGTCTTATGGCCGGCGCAGGGCGTCTCCATCTGCGCGGCCGGGGGGGATCAGGAATATTCCCAAGTCGTTTCCGACGGCTCGGGCGGGGCGATCGTCGTGTGGCACGACTACCGGGGCGGGAGCGACTTCGATATCTATGCGCAGCGGGTGAACGCAAACGGCGCGGTTCAGTGGGCGCCGGACGGCGTCGCTCTCTGCTCTGCCGCGGGAACGCAGCAGACTCCCCGGCCCGTCTCCGACGGCCTCGGCGGAGTGATAGTCGCATGGCATGATTACCGCAGCGGGAACCAGTACGACCTCTATGCGCAGCGGGTGAACGCAAATGGCGCAGTTCAATGGGCGCCGGACGGCGTCGCCATCTGCACGGCGACGGGGAATCAGGCCTCTTCCGATCTCATCCCCGACGGCGCGGGCGGCGCCATCTTCACGTGGCAGGACTCCCGGTCGGGGAACGATATTTACGCGCAGCGGGTGAGCGCCTCGGGCGCCATGCAGTGGACGGCGGATGGGGTCGTTATCAGCGCGGCGGCGGGAAACCAGTATGCCCCCCACATCGTCTCTGACGGCGCGGGCGGCGCGATCGTAACGTGGCAGGATTCCCATGGAGGAAGCGACGTCTTTGCCCAGCGGGTGAATGCCGCGGGAGTCGCTCAATGGGCGGCGGACGGAGTCGCGATCTCAACGGCGTCCGGGAGCCAGTACGCGCCACGGCTTGTCTCTGACGGCGCGGGCGGCGCGATCGTCGCGTGGTATGACGGCCGCGCGGGGAACTCCGATATCTACGCTCAGCGGGTAAGCGCCTCGGGCGCTCCTCAGTGGGCGGCGGACGGGGTCCCCCTCTGCGCGGCGTCCGGGACCCAGCAGAATCCCCTCCTCGTCACCGACGGTCTCGGCGGCGCGATCGTCGCGTGGTACGACTCCCGCGCGGGGAATACCGATCTCTATGCGCAGCGGGTGAACGGGGGCGGTGTGCCGGTGTGGACGGCCGACGGCGCCGCCGTGTGCACGGCGGACGGGACGCAGTACGCTCCCCGGCTCATTTCCGACGGCGCGGGCGGCGCGATCGTCACGTGGGACGACTCCCGCGGCGGGAGCGCGAACGATATCTACGCCCAGAGAGTGGACGGGGCCGGGCATACGGTGTGCGCGACTCTCCTTCAGGAGTGCGCCGCGGCGTTTACCGGAGAAGGGCTCGTGCTCGACTGGACGCTCTCCGAGGTCGAAGCGAGCGCGGAGTTCTTCGTCATGCGGGCCGCGGGCGCGGACGGCGCTCCCGAGGAGCCGTTCGTCGGGCTATCGTCGAGCGCGATCGGGAGGGACGGCCTTTCGTTCTCCTATGTCGACAGGGACTGGGAACCCGGAACCAGCTACTGGTATCGCGTCGAGTACGTCGCCGGCGCCGAGCGCAAGGTGCTCTTCGAGATCGGTCCCGTCGCGACGCCCGCCCTGCCGCTCGCGCTCTATCCGAACCACCCGAATCCGTTCAATCCATCGACGACCATCAGATATAACCTGCCCGAAGACGCCCATGTACGCCTTCTGATCTTCGACGTGGCGGGCCGCAGGATCGCGTCGCTCGTGAACGAGTTCCAGAAGAAGGGCATGCATGAGGCGATCTGGAACGGAAGAGGCGACGACGGCCGCGCCGCGGCGTCGGGAGTCTATTTCGGCAAGCTCGAAGCGGGCAAGAAATCGCTCTCGCGGAAGATGATCCTTCTGCGATAGCGACGTAACGGCGCGCGCCGCCGCCGGCCGGCGCCCGGGCGGCTCCCGGGCGCTTCAACGCTCCATATTGACTTGCTTTCGAAATTCATGTACAAGGTAGATGTCAGACCTTTTTGCGGAATATTGCACAGGCGTACCAATAGTAGCGGGAATCTCTTCCGATGAAGTTTCTCAATACGATCATCGCCGGGACCGGAAGCTATATCCCCGACGTGCGGGTCGCCAACGAGGAGTTCGTCCGCCACACCTTTTTCGACAAGGACGAGTCCGCGATAGCGACCTTCGTGCGCGAGGTGATCAGCAAATTCAAGGATATCACCGGAATCGCCGAGCGGCGCTACGCCCCGGACGAGATGCGCTCGTCGGATCTCGCCGCCAGGGCCGCCGAGCAGGCGGTCGTGGACGCGAAGATCGACCGCGAGACGATCGATCAGATCATCGTCGCCCACAACTTCGGCGACATCATCAAGGACACCATCCAGACGGATATCGTTCCGAGCATCGCCTCCCGGGTGAAGCACCACCTCGGCATCAAGAATCCGTCGTGCATTCCCTATGACGTCCTTTTCGGATGCCCCGGCTGGCTGCAGGGGATCATTCAGGCCGATTCCTTCATCAAGTCGGGATTGGCCAAACGATGTCTCGTGATCGGCGTCGAGACCCTTTCGAGGGTCATCGACAAGCACGATCGCGACTCCATGATCTTCGCCGACGGGGCGGGGGCGGCCGTCGTCGAGGGGATCGAGTCCGACGAGCGGAGAGGCATTCTCTCCTCCGCCGTGATGTCGCATTCGCAGGAGGAGCTGCGCTACCTGTATCTGGGCAAATCGAACGCGCCGGGCGCCGATCCCCGCATCCGCTACCTCAAGATGGACGGCCGGAAGATCTACGAGTACTCGCTGGTGAACGTTCCCGCCGCCATGAAGGCGGCGCTGGACAAGTCGGGCGTTCCCGCCGACGAGATCAAGAAGGTCGTCATCCATCAGGCGAACGAGAAGATGGACGAGGCGATCCTCGCGCGTTTCATGCGCCTCTGCAAAATCAACAAGTCCCTGGCCGAAATCATGCCGATGAACATCCATGAGCTCGGCAACAGCTCGGTGGCCACGATCCCCACCCTCTACGACATGATCCTCAAGGGCAAGGTGCAGAACCACGAGATCCGCCCGGGGGACGTCATCATGTTCGCCTCGGTCGGCGCGGGGATGAACATCAACGCCGCCGTGTACCGGCAGTAAACCTCGCCGCAGGGCCCTGCAATGGCCGGGCGCCTACCTCAGCAGCACGAGCTTCTTCGTTTCCGAAACGGTCCCCGCGCGCAGCGTGCAGAAATAGACGCCGGAGGATGCCGTCGCTCCGCCCGCCGTCTTTCCGTTCCAGAGCGCCTCGTGCCTCCCCGCCCCGAGCTCGCGGTCGATGAGCACCGCCACCGCGCGACCAGAGACGTCGTAAATCGCAAGCTCGACATGCTCCTTCGAGGCGAGATCGAAGGCGATCTTCGTCGTCGGGTTGAACGGATTCGGGTAAACCGAACCGAGGGCGGTGACGGCCGGCAAGGCGGGATCCTTATCCGCCGCTGTCGGAACCTCGAAGCCGTAGCAATGCGTCCGCGCCCGGTCGTGCCCGTACATCGGCCACCAAAGCGCGCTTTTCGGATAGCTCGACGACCGAAGCTCGCGGCAATAGACCGTGCCCGCGCTCGTCGCCACGACGAACTCGACCCAGCTGTCGGCGTCGATCTGCCCGGCGGCGGCCGAAGTGAGGATGTCCGCCCCGAAATCGATGGGGAAGCTCACGGCCCGCCCGCCGACCCCGTACCATGAGTAGAGCCAATTGGACGGGCTCCCGCCCATGGCGTTCTTGTGCGTTCCGAGCCCCACCGGCGACGGCATCGGCCCGACGTCGGCAGCCCAATAGCCGGCGCTGTTGGGCCATCCCGATTCTATGACGCCGGTATGATCGATGGCCGTCAGGTATCCCTCCCAGCGAGGGACCGGCGGAAAGCCGAAGAATCCCAGGATCTTCGATGCCACGACAATCTCGAGGTGCCCGTCCCCGTCGACGTCCTCGATAATCGGCGACGACTCTATGGAGCCGAGGACCTGCGGCACCGTCGTCCACACGCTCCCCGCCGCCGTGATCACGTACACCCTGCCCCCCGTCGATCCGACGGCGATCTCCAGGCCGCTGTCAAATATCTTGATGTTTCCGAGCGCGGGCCCGGCCGTGACGATCGCATCGAGCTGAACCGGCCACGCGCCCGAAAACAGCTCGCCGTTCGCCTCGAAGATATACACCTTCGAAACAGACTCGCCCGAGCGCGCGACGGCCGCGATTTCCGGGACGCCGTCGAGATCGACGTCACCGACGGCAACGCCGGCGAACGTGACATCTTCCTCGTATGGCCAGCCCTTTACCGGCTCCCCGCGCCCGTCGAGGACGTAGATCGCGGTCGCCGCCGCGAATATGATCTCGAGCCTGCCGTCGCCGTCCAGGTCGGCGAGAGACGGCGTCGCGCGAACAGCCCCGCCGATGGAATAATGCCAAAGCTCCTCGCCGTACGAGTTGAACACCCGGAGCCTTCCGTCGTCGCAGCCGACGACGATCTCGTTCCGGTAGTCGCCGTAAACGTTTCCGACCGCGGGGGACGACCATATGGCGGCGGGGAGGGTCACGGGGAAACCCGGGAGCGCCCCGCCGTTCGCCTTCCATGCGTAGAGATTCCCGTTATCGCAGCCGATCGAGATCTCGAGCGTCCAGGGATCGTCGTCGAGCTGGGCGATGACCGGGGACGAATGGAATCCGGCGCCCGTCGACACGGGCCAGCCGGGCTGGTCCGGAGGCTGCCACGTGAGCGTGGTCGTGGTCATGTTATCGGTCTCGTTGGTCTCGTGCACGGAGTTATCCGTATCGACGGAGAACCAGCTCTGCCATTCCGCGCAGGTGTCGCTCGTCATATTCGACGTCTGGAACGCGTAGGGAGCACCGGCGACAAGGCCCGGTATCACGCCGAATGATTCTCCGCGCTGTCCCGGCAGAGGAGGGGTCGAACGGTTCTTGTAATAATCGACGATGAATTGGCCGGCCTCCTTGTCGCCGGTGTTCTGCATTTCGAGAACGGCATAGGTGGTCGTCCCGACGGGCTGCGTCGTGGTCCACCACCAGGTGACGGCCGTAACGCCGAGGTTCGGACCGCAGGAAGGACCATACCGGCCGATGAGCAGATCGCATGGACTATTGACGGGAGCGCACGGGGATGACGTCGAGATGGACATGTCGCCCGGAGCGTTGCAGAACCACGGATCGGCAGAGATATTGTCATTGGTCCCCGTTTGATCGGAGAACAGGCCGCCGTAGTTGCCGCTCGAGTTGCCGTAGACGTCGTTGCACAAGAAATAAGGCGACCCCACGGGGGCAGACCATGCGACGATACCGTAGCCGGCGGAGAAAGAAACGATGCTATGAGCCAGCACAATGTTGGCTTCGGTGACAAGGGAGATGGTGCCCCCGCCGGGACTCGAATGATTCGCGTGGAAGGTGCAATCCCTGATCCACGGCGTGAAGTAGCTGAAGGATATCGCTCCGCCATCGGACTGCGCCGTATTATTCACGAAGAGACACGAGTCAATTTCGATTGAGAGTGTGTGGTTCGTGGAGCTGCGCAGCATCATGGCGCCGCCCTCGCCGGGGTAATTGTCCTGATAGGCGACATTATCCAGGAAGCTGCATCTCCAGAAGTGGACATTGCTTGAATCGCGGGCCATGACCGCGCCGCCCAGGTTGGCGGAATTGCTTCTGAAAGTGCAATCGAGCATGTCAACGCGAGCGCGGCTTCTGCACAGGACGGCTCCGCCGAAGCCGGGGTAGCCGGCATCGTTTTTCGAGTCGGCGTTCCGAAGGGTGAACCCTTTGATCACAATCGCGGGCGTAAACTTGTCGAACAGGAAGCATCGCCCGAGCGTCTGTGCGTCGATGATGGTGCTCGTTTCTCCCGCGACGCTCACGATGAAGAGCTGCTTCGTCACGTTGATGTCATGCTCATAATAGGTTCCCGCAAAGACCGCGATACTGTCGCCCGCGGCGGCGAGGCCCACGGCCGCCTTGATGGTCGGGGCGTCTCCCGAGCCGTCCGCGTAGATATGCCAAGTGGTACCCGAGGCCGGCAGGGCGGCGGCTGCGACGATAAACGCGGCGAGCACGCCGCACAGCCCGACTCTTCTCATGTTCCCACCTCCGGAAAGGAAGTCAGCCGGAAACGTTTCGATGTTCGCGATGAAATCGTAGTTTAGCACATTTCCCGCATGGGTTCAAGGGAGACCTTCCGTCTTAACGAGCTCGACCCTGCGGTTCTTCGCCCTGCCTTCTTCGGACGAGTTGTCGGCGACGGGTTTGTTCTGCCCGTGCCCCGCGGCGCTCAGGCGCTTCGCGTCGATCCCCTGCGCGACGAGCGCGGCGATGACGGCCTTGGCCCGATTCTCCGAGAGAGCCTGATTCGATTTCGCGTCCCCGACGTTATCGGTATGCCCCTCGACGCCGAGCTCGAGGGCCCCGTTCGTCTTCATCATCTGAACGATCTGATCGATAATGGGTTTCGAGTCGGGCCGGATGGTCGACCTGCCCGTGTCGAAGTTGATATAGAGGGCTATGCGGCCGTCCTTGTTGAGCGCGTCGAGCATGGCGCTCGCCGTGACGTCCTGAGTCATCGATTCCTCGGCGACCACGGTGAGGTAGTAGTCGTTACCGTCGTTGAACGGCACGACCTCGACCCAGAGCTCGGCGCCGCCCTTCACGACCTTGCCCACCATCATCTGGTAGCCGCAGTTCTCGGCGCAGTCGGCGCCCTCGCAGATTCCCTCGAAGAGAACGGCCCCGCCCATGTTCTTCACCGCGTTCGCGTAGTTGCGCGAAATCTGAAGATCGCTCGCCGACTCGCCGTCCTCTTTCAGCGTATATGCCCTGTGGAATCTCTTTCCCTCGACCGTCGTGCAGTCCTTGCCGTTGAAAAAGCGGTAATCGGCGAACTTCTTGTCGCCGGAGTCGGTGATCTTGTAGTTCGGCATCCCGGAGAAATAGGGCGTGTCCTTCGCCTGCGCCTCGGCCTCCTCGTCCTGCGCCATCGCCGGCGCGCAGAGAAGCCCGAGAAGCAGCGTGATCGACAGAACCGCGGTCAGTTTCCAAGTACCCATGATCCTTTCCTCCATTTCCTTGTCGCGGCCGCTTACTTATCCGACGTTTCCAGAAGCGCGTCGAGGATGGGCGCGAGCTCCGCCTCGTGGCGCTTGTAAACGAGCACGTTCGCCTTCCGCGCCGCGAACTCGGCGGCGATCGATGCGATCTCCGCCTTCACTTCGGGAGGCGCGTCGGGCGGGATATCGAACTCCAACGCCGAGGGGTTGTCCGCATCGATTCGCGCGAGGAGGAGCGCCTCCTTCACGCGCTCGTAGTCGGGGTCGGCCGTCTCCTCGGCGGCGGGAACGCCCGTGCGGATCTTCGCCCGGCACGACGTCCGCGCCCGCCGCATCCGCTCCCGATGCGCCCACAAGACAGATCTCGACGATCGGCCCCGTGGGGAGCGCGGAGCACGCGGGGGGCGTGTCGCGGGGAAGCAGCCCGCAGTAGGCATTCGCCTCCCAGATCGCCACGGATAGGCGCCCGTCCGGCGAGCCGAGAAACGTGACGATGATCGGGTGGTTCCCCTCGATTATGACAAACCCGCGGTCACGGTAGAACGCGATCGTGCCGGCCACGAAATCGTGCATCGTCTGCGCCGCCGCGCTTCGCTTCCCAATTTCTTCCTCGCCGCGCCGGGTGTTGAACTCATCGACGGCGGCTGCGTTGCCTGAGGCCGCGCGGCGCAGGAGGTCGCAATATGGCGATTCCTTCCCGAACGTGAACACCGCCGTCGGCACCGACGCTTCCCCGGTGACCGCGCGGGAGCACTCCGCGCTGTAGGCGGCGCCGCCCGGGATCAGCACCTGGTTGGATTGCGCGCGCAGCCATTCGAGTATGTCCTTTCTTCCCTCCACGAGATCGGCCCGGAGCTTTTCTATCTCCTCGACCGTCGAAATCACGGCAGCGGAGGCCTCGCGCGTCTCGCGCGCAGTCTTCGTGAACGCAGCCGCCTCGGCGCGGAGGCGGGGGAGGTGGCGCGCGATATCGGCGTCCGTGAGCGGGCGCTCGAGCGCATGTGCGGACGCGAAGGCCGAAGCGACGAGCGCGAAACAGCCGATGATGATGGACCGACGGCGAAATGCCCCGGATAGGCGAAAACTCTTCATGGTGTGCATCTCCTTATGGTTTTGTGCCTGGCGCGGTCATTTCGGGGCCCTTGGCCGCCTTCTTGATGAGCTCGACCGCCTCCGGCAGTTTCTTGTCGCACCCATCGAGCGTACTCCTGAACTCCTCGGCAGCCTTCGAGAGCCTCTCGAAGGTTGTCGCCGCCGCCGAGAGCCCGGAGAGGGCTGCGCGGAACTGCTCGAAGCCCTTCTCGCCCGGGATCTCGAGCGCCCCCTCGACTGCGCGCACCGCCCCCGCTATGGAACTGGAGTCGGCCCGGAATTGCTCCAGTTCGTCCGCGTAGTTCTCCGCGCATCCCTGGAGGAGCGAGAGGCTCGCGGCGATGGCCGCGAGGCCCGTGTCCTCGTTGCGCCACGCAGTGGAGGACGCCTTGGGGCATCCGCAATCGATCGGGATGCCTGCTGTACCACCACCGCCGGGCGGTTTCGGAGGCGTCGGCGGCTCCACCACCGGCGGCTCGGAAGGCGGCGTCTTGCCCTCTCCCGATTCGGGCTCGCCGGGCCGAGTCGGCGGGGTCGGCTCTCCCGGCGCGGGCTTGTCCCCGCCCGGCTTGTCTTTCGGTGGAGTCGGCCCCGGCTTCGGCGGGGTCGGTCCCGGTTTGAGCGGCGGGGCCTTCGGCTCCGGCGGACCGCCCTCGCTCGCCCGTTTGCACTTGTCGATCAGGTCGTCAATGTGCTCGAGCTCCTGTGACAATCCGTTCTGTACGACCTGCTCGCGCGAAACCTTCTCGTTAGTGTCGAGAAGCGTCTTCGTGTGCTCCACCAGCCTGGTTACCGCGTGTATCTTCTCATAGCCGATCACGAGCGAAACACCGCCAACCGGAAGCAGCGCTATCACAGCGGTCTTGATCAGCGTGGCCTCGACCCCCGAGTGGTGAGCATCCCAGGCGGCCGTGCCGCCCGCGATCACCTTCTCCGCGGTATGCACGGCGTGCGTCGCGGACGCGAAGCCCGACGCGCCCACGGCCGCGACGTCGACGGCCTGCACGGCGACGTTCACGACGTCGCCCTTGATTTCGTTCGAGGCTTCCGTGAACTTATCGCTGCCGGTGGCCCGCGTGCCGCGTCGCACACTCTCGTCGAGCTGCTGCTTCGCCTCTCTATAGCGGGCCTTCAGCTTGGCCACCATCTCGGGGTCGCATGCGGCCACCTTGATCGGGATGAGGGGGCCTGTCTCTTTGCCGCATTTTGTCGTGGGCTGAGCGTACGTGGACCCCTCGTGCTTGCCCTGAATGAGGATTTTCGAGCCGAGATTCGCCACGGTGGCGATGCCGGGGGAGGATACGACGAAGTTCAGCAGGTCGCCGTCGGGCGGGTCCTGCGCCGTCGGCACCTCGATCGGCGGCCGCTCCTTGCCGTACTCGTCGAGCAGATACACGGTCGGGATCGCGGCGCCGCCGTTCACGCTCGTGAGCGTCACCACGCTCCCCGGGAGCGTCGCCTCGGCCTTCTTGCCGTTCCGCGCCTCGTACTCGACGCGGACGGTCGCGCGGCCGGTCTTGCCGGCCTTCGCGCTCGCGCTGCTCTCCGAGCCCGACACCTCGAGCACGGACGCGGGCTCGGCGCTCCATTTGTATTTCCCGCCGGAGGGCGTCCCCGTCGCCGTGAGCTGCTCCGAGCCCCCGGGGAGAAGATGCGCGCACCCCGCGATCTCGACCTTGGGCTTCTTCGTGTCCCGCTTGTAGGAGAGGGTGAGAGTCGCCTCGAGCTCGTAATCGTCGCCCCAGCTGGAAGCCTGGATTTCGGGAGTCCATTCTTCTTCGTTGACATCCATTATTCCCTGCGTCGTGCGGTGCGTGCGCATAAAACCCCGCTCGATGTCTTCCTCGGTGAAGCTCAGCGGGGGAGTCAAGAAATCCGCTGTCCACGAGAGATCGATAGAGAGGCTCCCCGGCCCGGTTCCATCGCTGCAAAGCTCATAGCCGAGGTCGAAGCCGTGGAACACGAAGCGTATGCTGCGATCGAACGAGCCGTCATCCATCTGGTCCACGAGAATGAGGTCCGCGCTTCCTGTCGCCTCGCTGTTGTATTTATGCGTGAAGCGAACATCGTCCCGGCCTTCCTGCTTGCATACCCAATCGTCGAATTGCAAGGTTGCGAAGGGGCCGCTCCCCGTGTAGGAGGCGCAGGGGTATATCCCCTCGGGATCGTCATCGCACTCCTCGAGGTCCCCCTCCCAGACGATATTGATGCCATGGCGCGAGCACCCCTCCGCGGGAATGGCCCATCCGTGGATCATGAGCACCGCGTGAACGGGGAGATATTGCTCGGACTCGGGCTTCGACTTCTGCGGCGCGGCCTGCGCCGGCAGGGCGGGAAGCACCGGGAAGCCGATCGTCATCAAACACATCGATAGAACGAGAACGGTGCGCATTTGGGGATCTTCTCCTTTACCGCCAGGTGTACTCGCTGTCCCACTGGACGAGCTTCTTGATCTCGGGATCGTTGAACTTGAGCCATGTCGCGACGGCTTTGTCCCCCGTCGAGCGAAAAATGTGGTACGCGAACGCCTCGGTATGCCCGTTCCGATCCAGAGCGCCGAAGTACGGCGCGTAGTAATCCCAGCAGAATCCTGCCGGGTCTTCCTTCTGTTCGTATTCCCCCATGACCCCGAAGAGACCATCGAGGGTCTCGGCGGCGGATTGAACGTCAGCCTTCTTCTCGCCGTCCGTTATGCTCGCCGCGCGCGCCATCGTCACGGACAGATCGAGCAGCCCCGTGTCGCCGTCGACCGCATCCGAATCGGGGGCAAACGACAACTCGATCCGTTCCGGCTTGCCACCGCGACTCGAAATCCCCGATCCCATGGCGGCCTGCAATTTCTGCAGCGCGTCCGGCGAGCGCCGAGAGTCGGGCTCGAGCATCAGGAACCTCGCGAGAGCGAGAATCTCGGGGGCCTTCTTCTGCTTGGCCTCGTACACCATCGCGAGGGCGAGATCGCTGCTTGCGTGGAGAGGATTCTCGACGAGCGCGCCCTGAAAATACATCCGCGCGCTGTCGAGATCGCTCTTTCGATAGAACGCGAATCCGATGTTGTAGAGGAAAAGGTATTTGTGCCGGCCGGACGTCAGCCCTTTTCTGAACGCCGCGATCCCTTCGTCAGGCCTTCCGAGATTGTCCAGAGCGTTTCCCTCGTCCATGTAGAGGAGCGGCATCGAGTCCGAACGGTACTTGAGTCCGCGCCGCGCATACGAGAGCGAGCGTTCATAGTCCCCCTTCGCCATGCAGCTGTAGGATATTTCGTGAAGGGCGATGACGTTGTCCGGATTCTCCTCGAGGATCGATTCGTAGATCGCGATCGCTTCCTCGTATCTGCCGCTGTCGTGATAGCCGAGGCCGACGCGGAGCAGGCTGTCCTGACGTGCGGTCGGCGGCACCGGATCGAGCTCGCCTTCCTGCGCCGCCGCCGGCGAGAAAAGGAACGCCAACGAGGACGACCGCCAGAATACAAGACGCAGCCGAGAACTTCATGCTACCCCCTCCGTTTGTTTGAGATGATGGAGAGAGGCTAGCAGATTCTCCGGAGAGGTTCAAGGGGGATGCGTGCGCCTGAATTGTGCGCCTGAATATATCAAATGCGATGTTGACTCCGCCGGAGCGTCGAATATAATTCGGAGCGGAGTCGTATTTTCAACAGGGCGGAGATTCACCGAACGCGCCGCGGGCGCCCCCGAAGGAGCAACCGGATGAGCAGCAGGAACGTCGAGTGGCGCCACATCGCCTTTTTCTACGTTACGGCCTGTGGCCTGTTCTGGATCCCGTTCTTCGGGTCGGCCCTGGCCGCGGAAGGCGCCGGATCAGGCGCCTGGCGCACAATCTTCGGCATCATGGGGCCGTACAGCCCGCTCATCGCCGCCCTTCTTGCTCGCCTCGTGATCGCGCGGGAAGGCATCCGGGATGCACACCTCGGCTTTCGACGAGTGCGCTGGTATTTCTGGCTCCTGGCCGTCGCGCTGCCCTTTTTCTGGAATGGAATCCAGGATGCCGCGCAATTGGTTCTCGGGTTCTCCGATATGCGGTGGGCGGAGCTTGCGCGCGGGCTGTATCGCGTTCCGATCAATCTCTTCGGGGGACTCCTCATCTTCATCGGCGAGGAGTTCGGCTGGCGCAGCTACCTCCTCGAAAAGCTGCGACCCCTGGGACGATGGAAAGCCCTCGCCCTGAGCGGCGTTCTCTGGTCCCTGTGGCACGCGCCGCTTCTCCTCCTGCCGAACGGAATCTACGGCGAGGGGAAGGATGCCGCGGGAGCGGCCACGGCCGCGTTTGTCTTCATCCTGCTCGGCTTCATCATCGGCTGGCTGTATCTTGAATCGGGGAGCGTGTGGCCCTGCGTGCTCCTCCATTCATTCAACAACCTGATCTCTCTCGCGCTCTTTCGCGAGGCGTGGACGGCGAAGGTCGAGACCTCCCTGCTCCAGGACTCGCTCATGGCGCTCGGCCCCATACTTCTCGTATGGATCGTGCTGCTTCTCGGAGGCCGCTTTAGAACCGGCGCCGTTCCTGCTCCCGCGGCAAGCGCCGGCACCTCGATCATGTAGATCCCTCGCCGGTTTCGACCTGTTCCTGTGACATCTCGAACTCGACCACCGATAGAGACATAGGCCGGGAATCCATCCCTTTGTCCGCCGGCCCGGGCGGCTGCGTCTGGCGGCCGGCCGCGAGTTGTGATACTCTCGGCGAATGCTGCGCGCAACTATTCCCGCGTGTCTGTTCGCCGCCGCCCTGTGGCTCGGCTGCGGCGCCGCGCCGTGCGAGGCGGGCGGTGTCGGGGGCGGCGATAGCTTCGTCGAAGGCAACGGGGCTCCGCTTGATTCCCTGCCGCAGCCCCGCAGCAGTTTCGTGATTCTGCCTTACGCGTACTATACGCCCGAGACGAAAATCGCATTCGGGGCCGGAAGCATCTACTCGTTTCGCTCCTCCGACGCCCTTCCCGACGGCCGCCCCTCCAGCATCAGAGCGGCGACGACCTATACGCAGCGGAGCCAGATCATTCTCGCGCTCATGCCCGAGATTTATCTGCAAAAGGAACGGTACTATTACGCCGGCTTCTACGGGTATTACAGGTATCCCGACAAGTTCTGGGGAATCGGCGGAGGCACTCCCGACGGCGCCGAGGAAAATTACCGGAAAAACGACTTCGAATCGAACACGTCCCTGCAGAGGCGGATAACGCCCGGGATCTACGCCGGGGCGCTCTTTCAATATCGGCACATGAACGTCGACGAGACCGACGCGCGCGGCGCCCTGCAGGCCGGCGCGATTCCCGGCAGCCGCGGGGGCTCGGCGTCGGGCCTCGGCGTCATCGTCAGATACGACACGCGCGATCATGTCTACCAGCCGTCGGCGGGATTCTATCATCAGATCTCCGCCGTCAGCTTCGGCGGGGCCGTCGGGAGCGATTACACATTCAATCTGTTGAGCCTCGACCTGCGGATGTATCGAAGCCTATTCGGCTCGCACGTGTTGGCCTTCCAGACCTTCGACACATTCATATCGGGCGAAGCCCCGTTTCAGATGCTCGGCATGCTCGGCGGCTCGTACTGGATGCGCGGCTACTACCTCGGCCGCTACCGCGACCGCAACATGATCACCGCGCAGGTCGAATATCGATTTCCGGTGTGGTGGCGGTTCGGGGCCGTGGGATTCGCCGGCGCCGGCGACGTGGCGAGCGACGCCGGGAAGTTCCGCGTCGACCGGTTCAAGACACAGCGTGGGATGCGGGGTTCGATTCATGTTCGACAGGCGGGAGAAGATCAACGCGAGGCTGGATGTCGGCTTCGGCAGCGACGACAACGCCGGCGTGTACGCGATGGTGCTCGAGGCGTTCTGACGCGCGGCGCCCGCGGCGCGTCAGCCCGCGCCGCGGCCGCCCCCTAGAGCCGGTACCCCACGAGGAAAGCGAATCCGTAGTTCTTGAAGTCGTCGACCGTTATCGTCCGCGTGGAGCCGTTGATCAGGAAATCGCCGGTCGTGACGACGTTCGTGAATCCGCGCTGATAGCGGACCTCGAAGGTGAGCGTCCCCTGGCCGGTTTCGTAGCCGAAGCCCGCGCCCAGGATGGCGCCGAAATCGGTCGTGTGGGTCAGGCTGGAAATGTCGGCGCTCCCGGCGAACGGTCCCGATGGAGATCTCCAGCTCCGACGCGATCGAGTAGATGAAGCTGGGACCGGCGAAAACGCAGGGACGGAATTTCCTGCCCGGGAGAAACGTGTACTTCGCGAGAACCGGGAGCTCCATGTAATCGAAGCTGGCGGTCACGTCGACGTCGACAATTCCCTCATACAGATTGCCGACGAATCCCTTCGAGAAATAGAGCAGCTCGGGCTCCAGGCTGAACGCGTCGTTGAAGGCATAGTTCAGAACGACTCCTCCGGCGAAGGTCGTCCGGTAGGACTTCGAGTCTTCCCACATTCGGGAGTCCCGGTGACGTTGGACGTGAGGAGCCCCGCCTTGACGCCGAAGGAGACTCTCTCCGGCGAACGACGGGACGGTGAACGACGCGACGATCGCGAATACGAGAATCGACAGAATCGACAGGCGACGTGTGCTCATGGATCGCTCCTCTCAGAAACGGTATCCGATTCCGACGGTCAGGGAAACGACGTTCAGATGCCCCAGCCCGAAGAGGCCGTTGTCGCAGAGGAAGCCCTGCACGCCCTCCGGGAAGAGAGAAAAATCGATCTCTCCGAAATCGATGTACTTGGCGGCGCCACCGACGCTCCAGGAGCCTTTCACGTAATAATCCATCCCGAACGAGACGCCCAGCGCCACGTCCTTGCTCACGTCGATATCGGAGCCGGAGCCGGTGGCGATGACGCCGAGGGTGCAGAGCGCCCCGCCGTAGATGTCTTTCTTCCCGTCGGTCAGGAAATGGTAATTCGCGCCGAAGGTCGGCATGATGAAATTGGGGAATCCCTCCAACGTATAGCCTGCCGCTTCGGCCCACAGGGTCATGATCTGGCGCCAGTACGTGAGGCCGATTTCCACGCCGTATTTCCGCTTGAACACGTATTCGAAGCTCGCGAGAACGCCGCCGGACGTGCGGGTGTCGATCGAGCTGTCGAAGTCGATGTACTCGAACAATCCGGAGCCGCAGTCGTTCCAGGCCGCGACGTTGTTGCTCTCCGAGCGGGAACGTCATGAGGCCCTGCAGCCGCGCGACGGCCCAGCGGCTCGGGATTTCGTAGCTCGATTCGGCTCTTGCGCCGCACGGAAGCTCCGCGACGCGCGCCGCGACGAGAAGAAGCAGTATCAGTCGCTTCATGCCCGCGCCGCCTCCCTCGAATGCTGTTGCGCACCCGGAAAAATCCTGATATGAAGAATTCAATTGATTACCTCCGAATACGGTATCGCGCGAGAGGGGCGTATGTCAAGTCGGATGCGGGGCGCCGCGAAGAACGCCGGGCTTTCGTTGCTCTTGCTCACGATCTGGACCGGCGGCGCGGCCGCGGAAGAGCCCCCGGCTCGGCCGCGCATCGGCCTCGCCCTGAGCGGGGGCGGCGCGCGCGGCGCAGCGCACGTCGGCGTGCTCAAGGTGCTCGAGGAGCACCGGATCCCGATCGATTACATCGCGGGCACGAGCATGGGGGCCATCGTCGGAGGCCTCTACGCATCGGGCCTTTCGGCGGCCGAGCTCGAGACGATAATCACGACCATCGACTGGACCGCCGCGTTCTCCGACTTCATCCCGCGCACGGAACGTTCCTTCCGCCGGAAACGCGACGACGATCTCTATCTCGTCAAGAACAAGCCGGGCATCAGGGGCCTCGATCTCCTCTTTCCGCCCGGGCTCCTCGACGGCCAGAAGATCGATCTGCTCCTCAAGAGGCACACGCTCCCGGTCGTCGGGATTCGCGATTTCGACTCGCTGGGCATTCCCTTCCGCTGCGTCGCGGCGGACCTCGCGACCGGCGAGCCGGTCGTGATCGATCGCGGAGACCTCGCGCTCGCGCTGCGGGCGAGCATGTCCATCCCCATCGTGTTCGCGCCGAGAGAGATCGACGGCCGCCTGCTCGTGGACGGCGGCATCGTCCGCAACCTGCCCGTCGAGGTCGCTCCGGCGGATGGGCGCGGACGTGATCATCGCGGTCGATATCAGCACGCCGCTGCTGGAACGGGAGCAGATTCGCTCCGTGCTCGGCGTCACCGACCAGATCATGGGAATCATGACGCGCCGCGACACCGACGAGCAGATCGCTTCGCTGCGCCCCGGGGACGTTCTCATCCGGCCCGAGCTCGGAGACATCACGACGGCGTCGTTCGATCGCGCGGCGGAGGCGATCCCTGCCGGCGCCGAAGCGGCCGGGGCCGCCCTCGACACGCTCGCGCGCCTGTCCGTTTCCCCCGAGGAATACCGCGCGTACGCGGCGGGGCGAACGGCGAAGGGCGGCGCGGCCGCAGCGCGCCGCGCGGAGCGCGCCGCTCGTCGTCGACGAGCTCAGGATCGTCAATCATTCGCGCCTCGCCGACGGCGTCATCGCGGCGCGGCTCGACGTCGAAACGGGCGAGCCCCTCGACGTCGACCGGCTGGAACGAGACCTGGATCATATCTTCGGGCTCGAGCTCTTCGAGTCGGTCTATTACGATCTGAGCGCGGATTCAGGGGCGCACGGCGCTCACGGTGACGCTGCGGGAGCGCTCGTGGGGCCCCAATTACCTGCAGGCCGGCGTGGCGATATTCGAGGAGTTCGAAGGGGCCAACTTCAATCTCGCCGCCGCGTACACGCGCACGGCCGTCAATCGCCTGAACGGCGAATGGCGGCTCGGCGTGCAGATCGGCCAGGAGCCGGGAGTATTCACCGAGCTCTATCAGCCGCTCGAAAAATCCCTCCGCTACTTCCTCCACCTCACGGCGGCGTTCTCCGATCGCGCCGATAACGTGTTCGACGCCGAGGGGAACAAGATCTCGGAGCTCGGCGTGCGGACCTACGGAGGAGAGATCGCCGCCGGCCGCGAGCTCGGGACATTCGGCGAGATCCGCGCGGGCATTCTGCGCGAAGCGGGCACGATAGCGACGCAGGTCGGCGCGCCCGGAACGCCGGATGTCGACTTCGACAACGGCGAGGCGTTCCTGCGGTTCTCGATAGACGAGCTCGACGACGTCAATTTTCCCCGCTCCGGAGGCGACCTGCGGCTGCGGCTCGCGGCCGGCCTCGAGGATCTGGGCTCCGACGCCCCCTATGAACAGGGATCGCTCGAAGCGTCATGCGCCGCTTCGCTCGGACGCTGGACCGGGTTCCTCGAGGGGTTCGCCGCGACGACGCGCGCGAGCGACGCGCCCTATCAGCGCCTCTTCCGGCTCGGAGGCTTCGCGCGGCTCTCGGGCCTCGAGCAGAACGAGCTCATCGGCCAGCACGCGGCGCTCCTCTCCGGGCTCCTCTATCGCCGGATCGCGGATTTCAGTGTGATGTCTCTCTACGCGGGCGTGTCCCTGGAGTACGGAAACGTGTTTGAGACGCGGGAGGAGATCGCGTTCGATAACGGCAGGGCCGCGGGGAGCGCGTTCCTCGGTCTCGACACTCTCATCGGACCGATCTATTTCGCCTACGGCCTCGCCGAGAGAGGCCGCGAGAATTTCTATTTCTTCCTCGGCCGGCGGCGGTGAGGCCCGGACATGTATGCGAGCCCCCCTTTTTACTCAATACGTTGAGTAATTTCACTCAATGTGTTGAGCAAATCGCGGCTAGCATTGGTCCTCGCTTTCAAAGCCGATCCGTCGCTTCTCGGGCCGCGTTGGCGCCGCCATGAGCTGTCGAATGGCATCGATGATGGCCACGATCTGCTCATCGTGGCTCGCGAGCTTGCTCTCGAGATCGGCGAGCTTGTCGGCGAGCTCCTTGTGGGTGGCGAGGAAATGTCGCAGCCTTACGAAGGCGCGGACAACGAAGACGCTCATCTCGACCGCGCGGGGCGTGTTGAGCACGGAGGCGGCCATTATGGCGCCGTGCTCGGTGAAGGCGTAGGGTAAATATCGGAGGCCTCCGTGCGCGCCACTTGAGGTTGCAAATTGCAACCTCAAGTTTGTAACTTCTTTTTTAGCAAGGCGAAACATGAAATCGCGAGGGAATCGATCGACGTTCCTTCTGACTTGCTGATTGAGTCTTTTCGTGGTTACGTCATAGAGAGCTGCCAGGTCGAAATCGAGAATCACCTTCTCGCCCCTGATAAGCAGGATCCTGCTCTCTATTCTCTGGCCCTGGACAATTGATGAATGGAGATCGTCCCGCTTGTCGGATTTGCTCGCCATCCGCCTCCACCTCCCGAACCCCATTGCGCAAAACGGATGCTATTGCACGAGCCTGGAAATGTCAAGGGCGGCGGGCCCCAACCCGCCGCCCCGGCCGAGCGTATCGGCATTCGTCTGCGTCGAAACAGTCTCTCGTCGAATCTACCGCTAAATCGCGTTCAGCTTTCCGTTTTTGTACATGAAGCGGTCCCCCTTGATCTTGGGCAGCCCCTGGGGAACCGTGCAGCCGGCCTTCGCGGCCTCCTCGGAGAACTGCGAGTACCGCGAGCAGGAGCTCCCGCCGTGCATCCAGAAGAGACACGTGGGATCGAGCCGGTCCACGCCCCACCACGCGCCCTTCTTCATCGTTTCCTGATCGCCGAAGCCGCATCCCGATATCGGCATGAAGGCGATGTCGATCTTGTGAGCGCGGCCGGCGAGGAACTCGATCTCCTCGGCGTAGACGCCGTCGACGTTCGCGTCGCGGTTGTGAAGGTCGCCCGAGTGCAGGATCGTGAGCCCGTCGACCGTCACGAGGAACGCCACGCCCGCGTCGGTGGAGCGGGCGGCGACGATCTCCATGCCGTTCACGTTCTTCGTCTGCCGCGGATCGAGGATCTCGACCGCGACTGTCGTATCGGCGAGCCTCTGGCCGCAGACCCACTTCATGTCGCCGAGCGTCCTGTTCCACTCGAAGTTCTTCTTGCTGTAATGATCCGCATGATTGTGCGACACGAACGCGGTGACCTTCTTCCCCTTGAGCTCGGCCGGATTGACGCAGCCGTTGAGGATGCTCGGGGCGTCGGGCGCCCGGCCGTCCTGCCAGTAATCGAATATGAGGACGTTGTTCGCCGTCTCGATCATCCAGCCCGAGTGCCCCGTGTGGACGACGATCGCCTGCCCCGCGGGGATGCGCTTCGAGAGAAGGTCGGCCGCGCAGATATCCTTGCAGCCGCCCTTCCCGCCCTTCGCCTTGAGCGCCTTGGCTATTTCCGTGTTTCCGTAGCGGGTGGCGTAATAGAGGGGCGCGCGGCCGTCTGAGTCCTTCGCGTTCACGTCGGCGCCCGACGCGACGAGGAACGTCGCGAGGTCGCCGTAGCCCTTGGCCGCGGCGGCGTGAAGGCCGGTAGCGCCGAGCGCGCCCCCGGCGTTCGACACGTCGGCCCCCTTCGAGGCGAAGTATTTCACCAGACCGGTCGATCCGCGTTCGCAGGCGAGCAGGAGCGGCGTGTAGCCGTCGGCATTCTTTTTCGTAGGATCGGCGCCCGCCTCGACGAGGAGCCGGGCGATCTCGACCGGCACGTTCGGCGTCTGCGCGAGGCGATGGAGGATATTCGAGCCGGTCGAGCCCGTGAGCGACGCGGCCGCGCCGGCCGCGAGGAGCATCCGCACGACCTCGGGATCGGGATGCCACAGGCTCGCCATGAGCGCGGTGAACTCGTTGAGGCGGTACTTGGGATCGGCTCCCTTGTCGAGCAGGAGCCTGACGGCGTCGCGCTTGCCCGCACCGGCGGCGTTCATGAGGGGCGATTGGCCGTCCGGCGGCACCTCGTTCGGATCGGCGCCGTTATCGAGGAGGAACGTCATGACGTCCACCTGCCCGCGCTGGGCCGCGCCCGCGAGCGGCGTGGCGCCCCACTGGTCGGGCCCGCAGTTGAGGGACGCTCCCCCGGCCGCGAGCTGCTTGAGCGCACCGAGATTCCCGCGCCGCGCCGCGTAATGAACGAGGTTCGTGCCCCCGCTGTTGCGTGTGTCGAGCTTCGCGCCCTTCGAGGCGAGATATTTCACGGCGTCCCACTTGTCCCGGCTCCCCGCGAAGAGCACGGCGGTCATGCCGTTCACGTCGGCGGAGTTCGCGTCCATCCCCTTCGCGAGCAAGAGATCGATGACGGCCGTGTTGGCGCCGATGGCGGCGACGTGGAGCGCGTTGCTATTTTCGTTGTCGCCGATCGTGACGTCGGCCCCGAGGTCGAGCAGGAGCCGCGTCATCTCGAGATTCCCGGCCTGGGCCGCGATGTGAAGCGGCGTCGAGCCGTCGGCTTCCTTCGTCGCGAGGAGCGACCGGTCGGCGGCGACGAGCCGCTGGACGGCCTGAATATTCCCCCCGCGGACCGCCTCGTGGATCTCGCCCGCCGCGACATAGGCGGCGAGGGAGAGAAGAATCATGACAATGGAAACCATTCGCACCGTACGCATGCGCACCTCCCTGTGCACCGAAACGAGCTGAAATATTTTGTAAGGCGTCGTCGTTTGGTGGGATCGGCGCGGCCCCCTCTGGGGTCGATGCCGGGCGGTGCCACCCTATAGCCCTACCTGTCCCGTTATACATCGGTGGGCGGGAAAAGTGCCGGGAGGGTGAGCAAAATTATTGTGAGGACGATTCGAACCTACGTGTCGGCTTCCGGATTCTCGGGCAATTCGAGCAGCTTGACGTCCTCGAGGTCGATGTCGCGGGAAGCGGCCCTTTTCGACGCGATGAGGTCGCTCTTGGAAGCTACATAAAAAGCCTGGCTCTGATATCTCATGGTTTGACGGTGATCCCATGCTTGCTGGAAGCTCAAGCCCGGGGTCGATGTCTGCACATCGATACGTACCTTGTCCTTGAAAACCGTGATTTCGTTCGAGAGGAGCTCTTTTTCGGTTGTCAGCGCCGCTGTGCCGAGACCCGCTTCGAGGAGCGCATCGAGCAGTCGGTGCGCGTTGTCGGGGGTAGCCTCCATGAGGATGTCCAAATCGAACGTCGCCCTCGGCACGCCGTGGAGAATGGCAGCTACCCCGCCGATCACCACGTACCGCACATCATGCTTTTGAAATGATGCGAATACGTCTTTGAGCCTGTTCAGCATCTTTATTATCCGGCAGTTTCGGGTTCAACTCGAGCGCGAGATCCGTGAAGGCGACGAAAACATCCATCCGTTCCTCGAGGGAGAGCGAGCGAAACCAGAGCGCTTTCGCCTCCGGCGTCTCATCGGCCCTGCTATGGGATATTTTGTGGTTCATCATGTCTGATTATACATGCGGGACGGGTGCGCATAAAGGATTAAATGAATTCTCGCGGGAGCCTTCATTCACGCGCACGGCCACCCGCCGGCCCGGGCGGCGCCGTGCCCGCCGCCGCCCGGCATTTCCCGCTTGAAGACCGGATCCCACGGGAGTAGAGTCGGCGCCGACGGTTTGCATTTCGATACCCTCTCGTGGTGGTGGATCGCTGATGAATCGCACATCCCGCGCATCGAGCCGCGTCGCGCCGATTCTCGCGGCGTTGGCGCTCGCGTCGGCCGGCTGCACGCCGAGCATGATCTACAGCCCGTCGATCAACCTGCCCCCCGAGCCGCTGAAAGCGAAGCAAGTGCAGGTGTTCGGGGGAGTCGTCGAGATGCCCGAGGCGCGTCCGAACATGGCGCCCGAGAAGACCGCGAAGGGGTTGGAATTCACGGCGCGCGTCGGCGCGGCCGATTGGCTGACGCTGCAGGCCAAGTTCTGGAAGGACATCTCGGAGAATTTTTCCGATGCGGATCGCTTCGGCGTGTCCGTGTCGACGATCGTCGCGCAGACCGGGGATCTTGGGGGATTCAGGATCGGTCTCATGCCGACGGCGACCTTTCTCAGCGCCGGGGATGAATGGTCCGGCGGCGGGGGCACGCTCCCGCTCTGCGTCTGGCTTCCCAACCTGAGCGTGCTGCACCCGTACGCCGCCATCGGGCCGGGCTTCGGAGTCTACAACACGCACGATGACGAGTACGGCTTTCTCGTCATCGAGAACTGGGGATGCGCGGCGCTCCTCGCCAGGCATTTCACGATCAATGCCGAGCTCTCGTTGGTGAATACGTTCAACTACTACGATAAGCGCAACGACAATTTCGTGACGTGGAGCGTCAACGGGGGATTTCTGTTCTAGCGCATCGCTTGAAGAATCGCGAGGATCTTCGCCTTGAGGGTCGGGATGTCGCCCGTGACGTCACGCTTCATAGATTACCACGAGCTCTTTCTTGATCCGGTCGCGGAGGTATGGGCTGACCGCCGCCTCGGTCAAGAGATCCACATTGCGGCCCAGTGCAGCCGAGAGCTCGCGTTCCAGAGCGACGAAGGCCAGCAGGCTCTTCGGGCGCGAAAAGGTCACGAGAACGTCGATATCGCTCTTGTCCGTGGCCTCGCCCCGAACGAACGACCCGAATATACCGATCCGCGTCACGTCGTTCTTCCGGCATATATCGATCAGTTTTTCAGATTCAAAAGGCAGCTTGATCATAGATTTGCCTCAAATGAAATCTTATAGCGCGCGGTGGGTGGGGTCAACGTTCAATCCTCGACCTGTCGAAAGAGACCTCAAATGTCGACACATGCCGGCAACATGTCGATTCCGTCGACACGTCAGTAGATTCTCGCCGCTTAATTCTGCCACAGGCCGTGGCAGAATTGCCCCGTCCACCATCCTTTTGCTCAGTATGCTGAGTAATCTTACTCAATGTCTTGACCAATGCGCGGGGAATATTTAGCACGGAGGCGGCCATGATGGCGCCGTGCTCGGTGAAGGCGTGGGGGGAGTTTTCGACGGCCACCCCAGTCCAATCTTGAAGTCGCAAAATGCGACCTCAAGATTGTAACTTCTTTGTTTGTAATGGCCAGGCCGAGGAGGTCGCAATTTGCGACCTCCTCAGATCAAACTTGATGTTGCAAAATGTGACATCAAGTTTGTAACTCATTTATCGGCAAGGCCCAGCCAGAGGTGGCCGCAATTTGCGGCCACCTCGCCCGTCGTTTGATATCACAAATTGTGATATCAAACCCGCAACTCATTGTCTATCAATAGGTTCGGCTATTTCTTCGCCGGCTCTCCGAGGATCTCGACCTGCTCCGCGACGACGGTCACGACCGAGACGTAGCTCTTCCCCGTCCGCGCCATCGTGCTTCTCAATCTCCCGATATCTCGCTTCGACAACGAATCCGCTGCACCCGATTCTCTCTGTCCGCTCACCCATGTGGAATCCTTGCAGGGGGTGTCGTCGATGTGGCAGAGGAGCGCCTTTTCGCTTTCCAGCTTGTCGACGTACGAGCTTTCGATGCGGGATTCTTTCGCGATCCCCCGGACCCTGACCATCTTCTTGTAGAACGTTCTGTCGAAGCCCCCGCTCGAATCCCGCGGCACGATCTTGACGATCGCCCCGCCCGCGGTCATGAGCTTCATCTTCCTCCCGTCCACGCCGCACACGTGAACGACGAGACCTTCCACCTCGACCCCGGCGTCGCGATACCTGTCGATGTGCGCCACGAGGCTGTCGGCCGGGACCTTTGCGAACGCCGGGCTCGCCTGCGCGTCGCCGCAGCCCAGCGATAATGCCGCCGCCAATACGATGATCGATAGTGCGGCTTTCATGATCCTCGTCCTTTCGGTCTGCAGGCGTGTAGAGATCTTCATGCGACCGATTGTATCATACAGGGCAGAAATTGCCACTCCCGCGACAGCTTCCGGCAGAGCTCCTATTCCTCCTGCCTCGCCGGCCGGCTCGTACTCCACGATGTTCGTGGGAGAACCTGGCCGGCTTGAACCTGAAATTGGGGGGACAGTGTCCCCACTTTTTCGAGATCATCCTCGGCCGCGTCGGCGGACATCGTCAGGAAATCGAATACATAGGGATCCTTGATGGCCTGTTTGGCGAGATCCGATTGATCAGGCGGCAGAGCCGCGTCAAAGTTGGTCACGGCACCACCCTGACGCTCATAGAGCCCCGATTTGATCTGATGCACGAGCACCGCCCTGGACCAGCCGTGCTCCACCGCTCTTTGCGCATACCAGAGGCGGCGGGCAGGATCCTTCAGCTTGAATATCAGTTGGAGATTATGGCCCCAGGGGATTTGCTGCATAGCCGGTGGTAGATTCTTGCCATTCAATTCTGCCACAGGCCGTGGCAGAATTACCCCGCCCAATTCTGTCACGGGCCGTGACAGAATTGTAACTTCTTCTGTATAAGCTAGATAGAAAGCTCGCATTCTCCAGACATTCCGTGGGGAGAACCCCGGAATTCCAGGAAACATCGCCTGAATATCTCTCGCAAGCTGCTCCACCACGGATTTGCCCCATCCTTGAAGCTTCTGGCGCTCGACTATCGACCGTCCCGATGTGCCAGTACAGATCGATCAGCACATGATTGGCCGCCAAGGCAGCTTCGATCCTGGATCTGGCGATTCTGGCCTTGATCTCCCCCAGCATTTCGCCATAACCAGCGGGAAGGCCGACGATCTCTCCGCCGGATTTCTGGATGACGCCTCTCTCTGCCGGGACAATTGATGAATGAGGATCTGTCCGCTTGCTGGATCTGCTTCCCATCCGCCGCCACCTCCCTCAATTCTCTCACGGGCCGTGAGAGAATTGCAGTCTCATCCGCCTGCGAGCTCAACCATTCAACATCTTTTATCTCCTGCCGGGCTATTCCGCGGGGCCTCCGTTCTTGGAGCGAAATCCGATGCGGCGCTTATCCGCCTTCCCTGGCGGTGCCATCAGGCGCTTGATGGCATCGATAATGGCGACTATCTGCTCGTCGTGGCTCTCGAGCTTGCGCTCGAGCTCGGCGAGCTTCTCGGCGAGATCCTTATGAGTCGCAAGGAATGTCCTCAAGCGAACGAACGCACGGACAACGAAGAGGCTCATCTCGACGGCGCGGGGTGTGTTCAGGATGGAGGCGGCCATGATGGCGCCGTGCTCAGAAAAGGCGAGAGGGAGATAACGGAGGCCTCCATGCGTACCACTTGAGGTCGCAAAATGCGACCTCAAGACCGTAACTTCTTTTCTGGTAAGGCGAAACGAGAAATCTTCCGGAAATCGATCACGGTTACGCCTGACTTGCTCATTGAGTCTCTTTGTTGTGACGCCGTAAAGCGCCGCAAGGTCAGCATCCAGGATGATCTTCTCCCCGCGAATGAGCAGAATCGTCTGCTGGATTCTTTCGGTCGGAACAATTGGTGAATGAGTATCTGTCCGCTTGCTGGATTTGCTTCCCATCCGCCGCCACCTCCCGAACCCCGTCGCACGAAGCTGATATTATGGCAGGAAACAGAGAATGTCAAGCGGGGTGACTCTGGGCCTGACGATTCCGGGCTCTGCGATGTCAGGCCTGCGCGTGCACGTCAGCGGTACTTGAGAAAGGTCGCGCGGATTTCCTTTTTCTCCTCCGTGCCGGCCGACGTCGTCCCCGACTTGGTGGTCTTCGTTCCCGACTCGGTCTTCTTCGTTTCCGTCGTCTCGGACCATGAGGTCGGCGAGGAGGTCGCATACCTGTCGAGCCCGAGGATGACGACGGCGTCGGCTCCCTTCTCGCGGGCCTTCTTCAGGATGTCCTCCTGCATCTTCTCCGCGCTCACCATGTCGTCGGCGGTGGCCGTCAGATGGCCCATCACTTCGTACTCGCGCTCGACGTCGTCCAGCGAGAAGAAGACGGCCACGTCGGTCGTGGGCGCGAACTGCTTGCCCACGTAATCTATCTTCGTGCACCCGGCCGCGAGGAGCAGCGCCGCCGCGGCGAGCATGACGATCCGCTTCATCGATGACCTCCTTGCGTGCGAACCTATTCGGGATCCCGCGCGGGGCAATCGTATCAGAATGTTCCTCGCGAAGGAAGGGCGAAAAAATGAATCCAGAGAGAGTGCCGGTCTGCGAATCGGCAGTTCGTCAAGAATCTTCCGATTGAAATCCGATGCGCCTCTTGTCAGGGGGCGCAGGAGCGTCAGGCCGCGCGGGCGGCGCCATGAGGCGCTTGATCGCGTCGATAATGGCGACGATCTGCTCGTCGTGGCTCTCGAGCTTGCGCTCGAGCTCGGCCAGCTTCTCGGCGAGCTCCTTGTGGGCGGCGAGGAAGTTGCGCAGGCGAACGAATGCGCGGACGACGAAGACGCTCATCTCGACGGCGCGCGGGGTGTTGAGCACGGAGGCGGCCATAATGGCGCCGTGCTCGGTGAAGGCATAGGGGCACTTCGTGCGACCGCCTCGCCCTCCGTTTGATATCGCAAATTGCGATATCAAAGCTCTAAGCTCTTGTCTCGTAAGCCGAAACATAAAATCGCCCGGAAACCGATCGAGATTTCTGACAACCTGCTCATTCAGTCTTCTGGTCTCCACCCCATAGAGCGCGGCGAGATCGGCATCAATGATCACCTTTTCGCCTCGAATGAGCAGGATTTTGCGCTCGATGATTTCTGCGGGAACAATTGATGGTTGATGATCCGAACTCTTGCGGATTCTGTTTCCCATCCGCCGCCACCTCCCAAACCCCATCACGCGAAGCGGATGTTATGGCACTAACCGGGAATTGTCAAGGCCGTGAGGTGGTTGCAAATTGTGACCACCCAGAATCATTCTTCTCGGGTCAATCTCGCTCGCCGTTTGAGGTTGCAAAATGAAACCTCAAGTTTGTAGCTCTTTTATCGGCAACGCCCGGCCCTCGGCGGAGCGCCTCGCGAGGAACTCGCCGAGCGGCCGTATCGCCTTCGATCGATTGTATCATGCGAGGCAGGAATCGTTACTCGCGCGAGAGCTTCCGCCCGAGCGCCTTCTCGACGTCCGCGACCTTGCCCGTGAGGCGCCCCGAAGCGCCCTCGCGGTCGTCGATCGCGATGTGCGTGACCACGCGCTTGGCCTTCGCGCGCATGTGCCGGTGACATTGCAGGATGAGCGCCATGACCTCGGCGTCGTCGCCTTCGACGGTCGTCTGCATGGCGCCGAGCTTGTACGCGAGCCCCGACCTGTCGATGATGTCGACGATCTCGGCGACGTGCTTGCTCAGGGCTTCGCCGACGCCGACGGGGGAGATTGAG
>CAVVEY010000023.1:0-20253 GCA_963747385.1 uncultured bacterium
GCGACACGCACGGATGGATGGCGGTCGCGGTAGGCGCGGAGGAGGACACTGGAGGAATCGCGGTCGGTTCCGGATGCACCCGGGGCTTCGCTCTCGAGGCGCATCTCGTTTCGACACTCGCGAAGGCGGGGCATGAGGTCGTCGATCTCGGCTGCTCGGGGGTCGAGCCCGCCGATTACCCCGATTTCGCGTTCGCGGTCGGCGAGATGGTCGCTTCGGGCGGCGCGGAGCGGGGATCCTCGTGTGCGGGAGCGGCATCGGGATGTCGATCGCGGCGAACAAGGTGCGCGGGGTGCGCGCGGCGCTGTGCCGCACGGTGGAGGAGCGCCCGCATGACCCGCCGGCACAACGATTCGAACGTGCTCGCGCTTCCCGAGCGCGCGCTCGACGATCCGCATGCGACCGACGAGATCGTCGCGGCGTGGCTCGCCACCCCCTTCGAGGGGGGAAGGCACGAGCGGAGAGTCGAGAAAATACGCGAATACGAGGAGCGTCGCTGATGTTCAACGAGAATCTTTTCACCTACCTCGAGGAGACCGATCCGGAGATCATGGAGGCGATGCGGGGCGAGCTCGCGCGCCAGCAGGGGCAGCTCGAGCTCATCGCGAGCGAGAATTTCGCGAGCCGCGCCGTGCTCGCCGCCCTTTCGAACCCGATGCAGAACAAGTACGCCGAGGGCTATCCGGGAAAGCGCTACTACGGTGGCTGCGAATTCGTCGACCGGCGGAGAATCTCGCCGCGATCGCGCGAAAGCGCTCTCGGCGCGCAGCACGCGAACACATGGCGCACTTCGCGGGGCTCGTCGCGGCGAAGACTCCATCCCGACCCGGTTCCGTACGCGGACGTCGTCACCTCGACGACGCACAGAGCGCTCCGCGGGCCGCGCGGCGGCTCATCTCTGCCGAGAATGCCAGAGGAAGTCGACAAGATCAACTTCCCCGGCACGCAGGGGGGCCGTTCATGCACGTCATCGCGGCGAAGGCGGTCTGCTAGGAAGCGATGTCGAGGAGTTCCGCGCGTACCAGCGCCAGGTGGTCGCGAACGCGAAGAAGCTCTCGAGCGTCCTCATGGCGCGCGGCTTCGACGTGGTGACCGGCGGCACCGACACGCACCTCTTCCTCGTCGACCTTTCGAAGCGCAGCTTGAGCGGGAAGACGCCGAAGACGCTCGAACGAGCGGCATGACGGTCAACAAGAACACCGTTCCCTTCGCGAAGCCCCTTCGTCACTTCCGGATTCCGCGTCGGGACGCCGGCGCTCACCTCGCGCGGCATGGAGACCGGCGACACGCACGGATGGATGACGCCGATCGCCAAGTAGGCGGCCACGGGAGGAAGACCTGTGAAAATAGCGGTCGGCTCCGATCACCGGGGCTTCGCTCTCAAGGCGCATCTCGTTTCGACGCTCGCGAAGGCGGGGCATGAGGTCGTCGATCTCGGCTGCTCGGGGGTCGAGCCCGCCGATTACCCCGATTTCGCGTTCGCGGTCGGCGAGATGGTCGCTTCGGGCGGCGCGGAGCGGGGGATCCTCGTGTGCGGGAGCGGCATCGGGATGTCGATCGCGGCGAACAAGGTGCCCGGGGTCCGCGCGGCGCTGTGCCGCACGGTGGAGGACGCCCGCATGACCCGCCGGCACAACGATTCGAACGTGCTCGCGCTTCCCGAGCGCGCGCTCGACGATCCGCATGCGACCGACGAGATCGTCGCGGCGTGGCTCGCCACCCCCTTCGAGGGGGGAAGGCACGAGCGGAGAGTCGAGAAAATACGCGAATACGAGGAGCGTCGCTGATGTTCAACGAGAATCTTTTCACCTACCTCGAGGAGACCGATCCGGAGATCATGGAGGCGATGCGGGGCGAGCTCGCGCGCCAGCAGGGGCAGCTCGAGCTCATCGCGAGCGAGAATTTCGCGAGCCGCGCCGTGCTCGCCGCCCTTTCGAACCCGATGCAGAACAAGTACGCCGAGGGCTATCCGGGAAAGCGCTACTACGGCGGCTGCGAGTTCGTCGACCGGGCGGAGGATCTCGCCCGCGATCGCGCGAAAGCGCTCTTCGGCGCGCAGCACGCGAACGTCCAGCCGCATTGCGGCACCGGCGCCAACATCACCGCGTACCTCGTCTTTCTGAAGCCCGGCGACAAGATAATGGGGCTGAGCCTCTCGCACGGCGGGCATCTCTCGCACGGGCACCCGGTCAATTTCTCGGGATCGTTCTTCGACGTCGTGCACTACGAGGTGGACCGCGAGACGAAGACGCTCGATTACGACGCGATCGAGAAGCAGGCCCTCGCCGAGCGGCCGAAGCTCTTCGTCGCCGGTGCGAGCGCCTATTGCCGCGCGTGGGATTTCAAGCGCCTTCGCGAGATATGCGATAAAATCGGCGCGATCCTCATGGTCGACATGGCGCACTTCGCGGGGCTCGTCGCGGCGAAGATCCATCCCGACCCGGTTCCGTACGCGGACGTCGTCACCTCGACGACGCACAAGACGCTCCGCGGGCCGCGCGGCGGGCTCATTCTCTGCCCCGAGAAGTACCAGAAGGAAGTCGACAAGATCAATTTCCCCGGCACGCAGGGGGGGCCGTTCATGCACGTCATCGCGGCGAAGGCGGTCTGCTTCAAGGAAGCGATGTCGGAGGAGTTCCGCGCGTACCAGCGCCAGGTGGTCGCGAACGCGAAGAAGCTCTCGAGCGTCCTCATGGCGCGCGGCTTCGACGTGGTGACCGGCGGCACCGACACGCACCTCTTCCTCGTCGACCTTTCGAAGCGCAGCTTCAGCGGGAAGGACGCCGAGAAGACGCTCGAACGAGCCGGCATGACGGTCAACAAGAACACCGTTCCCTTCGACGAGAAGAGCCCCTTCGTCACTTCCGGATTCCGCGTCGGGACGCCGGCGCTCACCTCGCGCGGCATGAAGGAAGGCGAAATGGAGGAGCTCGGAGTCCTCATGGCCTCGGTCCTCGAGGACTTCACGAACGAGAAGGCGATTCTGCAGGCGCGGGAGGCCGCAGGGGCCCTCGCGAAGCGTTTCCCCCTGTACGAGTGAGGCGGCCGCGCCGGGCGGCGCGGCACGGGAGCGAGCATGACGAGACCGAGCTGGGACGAATATTTCATGAAGATCGCGGCGCTCGTGTCCGAGCGCTCGACGTGCATGCGGAGACGCGTCGGCGCGATCATCGTCAATAACAAACGCATCATATCGACGGGCTACAACGGCGCGCCGCGCGGGCTCAGGCACTGCCTCGAGGTGGGCTGCCTGCGCGAAAAGATGGGCATTCCCTCGGGGGAGCGCCAGGAGCTCTGCCGGGGCGCGCACGCCGAGCAGAACGCCATCATCCAGGCGGCCTCCAGCGGCGTAAGCATGGAGGGCTCGACGATGTACTGCACCACCGCCCCGTGCGCGACGTGCGCGAAGATGATCATCAACGCCGGCGTCAAACGCCTCGTTCTCGGCGGGCGCTACCCCGACTCCCTCGGCGAGACCCTCGTCGAGGAAGCGCTTATCGAGACCGAGTATCATATACTCGAACCGAAGCCCTGAGCGGTTCCGGTCCGGAGGTTGTTCATGCGGTGCCCTTCGTGCGGTCATGAGGAAGACCGGGTCGTCGACAGCCGCGCGACGAAGGAGAACTCCGCGGTGCGCAGGCGCCGCGAGTGTCTCAAGTGCAACGCGCGCTTCACGACGTACGAGTACATCGAGCACACGCCGCTCATGGTCGTGAAGAAGGACGGCCGCCGGGAGCATTACAGCAGGGAAAAGATCATGAACGGGCTGCTCCGCGCGTGCGAGAAGCGCCCCGTGTCGCGAGAGGCGCTCGAGAAGCTCGTCGACGACGTCGAGGAGTCGATCGGCCGCCGCGTGCGGGACGAGATCCCGACGAGCGAGATCGGCAACGAGATCATCAAGCACCTCGGCGGCCTCGATCAGGTCGCCTACGTGCGCTTCGCTTCGGTGTACCGAGAGTTCAAGGACGTGACGCAATTTCTCGACGAGCTGCGGAGCCTGCTCGAGAAAAAGCGATGAAGGAGGTTCCGCTATGTCATGGGCGATGCGATTCCCGGCGGCGCGCATGCTTGTTGCATGCGCTCTCGTGTGCGCCATGGTCCAGATCGTTCCGGCGGCTTCCCTGCGGGCCGAGGACGAGGCGAAGAAATCCTGCACGCTCCTCTTCGGACTCCCGGAGGGCGCCGTTCTTCATTACAAGTCGTTCAACCAGCTCGATCAGAATTTCGGCGGCACGGACGTTTCGATGAACCAGACCTCGCAGGTCGATATGGCCTACGGAAGCGCTCCCGACTCCACGGGGGCCGCGAGGGTCGATCTCAAGTATATCGAGGTGAAGTCGAGCCTCCTCTCGGGCGGACGGCTCATGGATTGGACGCCTCCGATCAAGCTCGAAGGGACGACGATCAGGATCACGATCATGCCGAACGGCGATATCGTCAAATTCGATCCGGGGCGCGGCGTTCCGGGTCTTCAGAGCGTCGAGGACCTGCGCGATATCATCGACGCCTGGTTCGTAAGGTTCCCCGAAGGCGAGATAGCCGTCGGGCAGTCCTGGACCGAGGAGATCGTAAAGGGAAAACGCGAAGACGGCCCCCCGGGCGTGAAGGGTCAGATGACTTACACGCTCAAGAAGATCGAGAAGAAGGGGGATCTCGAAATCGCCGTGATCGAGGGCAAGATGAAGCTCGAGCTCAACCAGGATACTCCCGCGGGCATGCTCGTCGGCGAGGGAAAAGCCGATCTCAAGGCGCAGGTGGCCCTGAGCGGCGGATACATCGTCGAGCTCAAGGAGACGATCGATATCCGGGGCGACATCGTCGCGAAAGACCCCCTGACCGACAAGGAAACGAAGAGAGAAACCGCCGTCACCCAGATCTTCGAGCGCAAGCTGCAGCAATAGCGCGGGGCGACGGTGGCGGAAGAGCGGAAAGAGAATCTCAGGGAAATGGGGCTCCTCGATCACCTCGAGGAGCTTCGGTCGGCCCTGATCGCCTCTCTCGTCGCGTGGATCGGCGCCTCCGCCGTCCTCTGGTTCTTCTCGGGCCCGATTCTCGAATTCCTCATCCGCCATCTTCCCGCCAGGGACCTCTACTTCTTCGCCCCGGGCGAAGCGTTCTTGGTCAGGACGAAGCTCAGCTTCATCCTCGGCATCCTCGTTTCGTTCCCCTATCTTCTCTTCAGGGCGTGGCGATTCGTCTCGCCCGGCCTCTTCAGGAAGGAACAGGGCCTCGTTTTCCCCGTCATCGTTCTCTCGGTCGCCCTTTTCTATATGGGGCTCGCCTTCGCCTACTGGGTGATGATGCCGCTCGTGCTGAAATTCTTCGTCACTTTCGGCACGGAGAGCCTGACTCCGATGCTTTCGGTGGAGAAGTACTTCAGCTTCGTCGCGAAGCTCTCCTTCGCTTTCGGCCTCGTGTTCCAGCTTCCGCTCGTCGTCATCCTCCTCACGTCGCTCGGGGTCGTCTCGGCGCGCGCGCTCCTCGCGCAGTGGCGATGGGCAATTCTCGTCATCTTCATCGTCGCCGCCGTTCTCACCCCTCCCGATCCCATCTCGCAGATCTGCATGGCGGTCCCGCTCTGCGTGCTGTTCTTCGCGAGCGTCGCCGCCTCGTTCGCCATCGAGAGACGCAGGAAGAAGTCCGCCGCCGGCGAGGCGTGAAGCCGTCAGAACCTTGACAGTAGGCCCGTCGCGTGGTACTTTTAGGGCGTTCGGCAGCGTGTTCCGCGATCGGGGAACGATGGAAAAGGACGACGATGACCCAATCCGACCTCCAGAAGCTCGTGCCCATACAGTCTCTCGTTCGCGGCGAGCTCGAATCGCTCGAAGCGCGGCTCCAGGAAATCCTTCTGTCCGATATCCCGCTCATCGAGAATATCTGCAGCTACCTGAACGACAGGCCGGGGAAGCGCATCCGGCCGACGATCCTCTTCCTCACGGCGCGGAGCGCGGGGAGCTCCGAGGCGGACCTGGTCACGGCCGGGCTCGCCGTCGAGCTCGTTCACACCGCCACCCTCGTTCATGACGACATCATCGACGACCACCTCATGCGGCGGGGGAAGCCGACCGTGTACGCGCGGTGGGGAAGCGACGCGGCGACTCTCATCGGGGACTATCTCTACTCGATGGCCTTCTCGTGTCTCGCCGAGGCGCGGATGTTCGACGCCATGGACATCCTCGCCCGCGTCACGCACGACATGAGCGTCGGCGAGCTCATGCAGCTCCAGCTCAGGCGCACGATCGATCTGAGCGAGGACCGCTACATGGACATGATTTACAAGAAAACGGCGGCGCTCTTCTCCGCCTCCTGCGAGTGCGGCGCGATTCTCGGCGGCGAGCGGAACGGCGGGCGCAGCAATTACTCGCGTTTCGGGAAGAACATGGGGCTCGCCTTCCAGATCGTGGACGATCTCTTCGACTACGTCGCGGCCGATCGCGACATCGGCAAGCCCACCGCGTCCGATTTCTCGGACGGGCGGGTGACGCTTCCCTTCATCACGGCCTTCCGGAACGCCCCGGATCCGGTGCGCAAGCGCGTGAGCGACCTCTTCACCGTGAGCTTCGACAAGGGGAAGCACTGGGGCGAGGTCGTCGACTTCGTTCAGAGCTACGGAGGGGTCGAATACTCGCTCAGCAAGGCGAAGCATTTCGTGGAGCGGGCGAAGGGGCACCTCGTGGACGTGAGCTCGTCTCCCGAGCGGGACGCGCTCATCGTCGCCGGCGATTACGTCGTGGAGCGCGTGGGCACTTTCTGCAGATGAGAGGAACCCCCTGAAAGACACAGAGGCGCTGTACTACGAGAAGCTCGACGCTCTGAAGGTCCGCTGCCGTCTCTGCCCGCACCTGTGCGGCGTCGCCGACGGGACGGCGGGAAAGTGCGGCGTGCGCGAGAACCGGGGGGGCACGCTCTTCGCGACGTCGTACGGGCGCACCGTCACGGCGCATCTCGATCCGATCGAGAAGAAGCCGCTCTATCATTTCATGCCGGGGAGCACGATCCTCTCGATCGGGCCGAACGGCTGCACGCTCGCGTGCGACAACTGCCAGAACTGGCACATCTCGCAGGAGCTCGCCCCCACGCAGTACCTGGCGCCCGAGGATCTGAGCGCGCTCGCGGCGCGCGAGGGCTCGATCGGGGCGGCGTTCACCTACACCGAACCGCTGCTGTGGTTCGAATACCTGAAGGACGCCCTGCCGCTTCTGCGCGCGAAGGGGCTCAAATCGGTGCTCGTCACGAACGGATTCCTGAACGAGGAACCGGCGCGGGAGATCGCGCCGCTCGTCGACGCGTTCAACGTCGATCTCAAGGGGATCCGGGACGAATTCTACAAGGAGCATTGCGGGGGGAGAGTCGAGCCGGTGAAGCGCTTCATCGAGATCGCTTCGAAAGTCTCGCACGTCGAGGTGACGAACCTCGTGATCCCGGGGCTGAACGACGCGGCGGAGGATTTCGAGGATCTCGCCGAATGGCTCGCGGGCGTGTCGGCCGACATCCCGCTCCATTTCTCGCGCTTCTTCCCGCAGTACCGGATGAACGACCGGCCCGCGACGCCGAAGGAAACGCTCGAAACGGCGTTCTCGATAGCGCGAAAAAAGCTTCGCTACGTGTACGTGGGCAATATTATGATCGACGGGACGGAGGATACCCGCTGCGCGAAATGCGGCGCCTCCGTCGTGCGGAGAGCGGGGTACGAGGCGGAGGTGCTCGGGCCGGAGGGGAAATGCCCCGGATGCGGCACGCAGGTAAAAGGGGTTTGGAGGTAAATTGACCAAATTAGCGCCGAAAACGTTGGCAAAGAGAATCGTCAAGATCGCATGGAGCAAGAAAGCGGAGAACATCGTTCTCCTCGATCTCAGGAAGATCTCGAGCATGACGGACTATTTCCTCGTCTGCTCGGCGGGGAGCGAGGTGCAGGCGAGGGTGATCGCCGAGGCGATCCTCGACTCGCTCGGGGAGAGCCGCATCAAGTGCAGCGCCGAAGGGCTCGCGGGATCCCGCTGGATCCTCATCGACTGCTACGCAGTCGTCGTGCATATATTCCTTCCCGAGATGCGGGAGTTCTACGGGCTCGAGCGCCTCTGGGGAGACGCGCCGCGCGAGGAGTTCTTCGATGACGAATGAGCGCGAAGCGGCATCGGCGAGCGAGCGGGCGCGCTCGGCGCTCTCCGCGGCTCTCGCGGAGCTGGGCCTTGCCTTCGAGCGGGGGTCGATCCAGATCGAGCGCCCCGCGGACACCGCGCACGGCGATCTTTCGTCGAACGTCGCGCTCGTCGCGGCGAAGCAGCTGAAGCGCAACCCGCGCGAGCTCGCGGGGGAGATCGCCTCTCGCGTGAAGACCGAGGCGGACTTCGTCGAGAGAGTCGAGGTCGCGGGCCCCGGCTTCATCAATTTCGTCTTTTCCCACGCGTACGTCACGGAGCAGGTGAAGGAGATCGTCCGCCTCGGGGCGAGCTACGGGGACGGCGGCCTCGGCCGGGGGCGCGCGGTGCAGGTGGAGTTCGTCTCGGCGAATCCGACGGGGCCTCTCGTGATCGTGTCGGCGCGGGCCGCGGCGATCGGGGCCGCCCTCGTCGGCATCATGCGCAAGGCCGGCTACGACGTGCAGGCCGAATATTACGTGAACGACGCCGGCTCGCAGGTGGCGAAGCTCGGGCTCTCGCTTCTCACGAGGTTCCGGCAGAGGCTCGGGGAGGATATTCCGTTTCCCGAGGAGGGATACCCGGGCGAATATCTCGTCGAGATCGCCCGCGAGATCCCCGAGGGGGACGCTCGCGCGTGGCTCGCCCTTCCGGGAGACGCGGCCGTCACGGCCTTCGGCCAGGCGGCGCTCGGGCGGATCATGGAGACGATTCAGAGCGACCTCGAATTCTTCGGCGTGAAGTACGACAGGTTCTTCAGGGAATCCGAGCTTTACCGCGACGGAGAGATTCAGAAGACTCTCGCGCTTCTCCGGGAGCGGAACGTCGTATACGAGGAGGACGGCGCGCAGTGGTTCCGCTCGGCGGAGCTCGGCGACGAGAAGGACCGCGTGCTCGTGCGGAGCGACGGCTCGCCGACGTACTTTCTCGCGGACGCGGCGTACCATCTGAACAAGTGGAGTCGCGGCTTCGTCGAGGCGATCGATCTCTGGGGGCCCGATCACCACGGGCACATCAAACGGCTGCAATCGGCCTCGCATGTCCTCGGAGCGCCCGATGGCTGGCCCGAGGTGCTCATCGTGCAATGGGTGCGTCTCGTCGAGGACGGGAAGGTCGTGAGCATGTCGAAGCGCGGGGGAGAGTTCGTCACGCTCCGCGATCTCGTCGAGGACGTCGGGGCGGACGCCGCGAAGTTCTTCTTCCTCATGCGCAAGACCTCGGCGCATCTCGATTTCAACCTCACGCTCGCGCGCAAGGAATCGGACGAGAATCCGGTCTACTACGTGCAGTACGCGCACGCGCGCATCTCGAGCGTCGTCGCGTACGCGCGGGAGGGGGGCGTCGATTTTCCGGCGGACACCTCCTGCGTCGAGCTTCTCACCGAGAACGAGGAGATCGAGCTCATGCGGAAGCTCGTCATATTCCCCGAGCTGATACGGGGCGCGGCGCTCACGCGCGAGCCGCATTTTCTCACGGCGTACGCGCAGCAGCTCGCCGCGGAGTTTCACCGGTTCTATCACGTGTGCCGGATCGTCTCGAGCAACAGGCGCCTGAGCGAGGCGAGGCTGCTGCTCGCCGAGGCGACGCGGATCGTGCTCGCCGAGTCGCTCCGCGTGCTCGGGGTCTCGGCGCCGGATAAAATGTAACGTCATCCGCGCCGCGCGGCCCCGGGTCGCCGCGGCGCCTATCGAGAGGACTCGAATGAGCATCGTCGTCGTCGGAACGGTCGCTTTCGATACGATCGAGACGCCGCGGGGAACGGCCGAGCGGGTCATCGGCGGTTCGGGCACCTTTTTCTCGCTCTCCGCGAGCCATTTCACGCCGGTGAAGCTCGTCGCGGTCGTCGGCGCCGATTTTCTCGCCGAGCACCGCACGATTCTCGAGGATCGGGGCGTGGATCTCGAGGGGCTCGTCGTCGAATCGAGCGGCAAGACCTTCTTCTGGGCCGGCCGCTACGGCGAGGATCCGAACGAGCGCGAGACGCTCTGCACCGAGCTCAACGTCTTCGAGCGATTCAGGCCGGAGCTCCCGGCGTCGTATCGCTCGAGCCGGTGGCTCTTCCTCGGAAACATCGACCCCGAGCTGCAAATGAGCGTGCTCGACCAGATCGAGGGGCGGCCGTTCGTCGGCTGCGACACGATGAACTTCTGGATCGAGCGCAAGGCCGAGTCGCTCGCGCGGCTGCTCCGGCGCGTCGACGTCCTGTTCGTGAACGACGGGGAGGCGCGCCAGCTCTCCGGCCGGATGAATCTCGTGCTCGCCGCGCGCGAGATCCTCGGCGATGGGACCGCGCGTGGTCGTCGTCAAGAAGGGGGAGCACGGGGCCTTTCTCTTCACGAAGGAGTTTCGTTTCTTCGCGCCCGCCTATCCGCTCCACGAGGTGCTCGATCCCACGGGCGCCGGCGACAGCTTCGCGGGGGGGTTCATGGGATACCTTGCGGGCGCCGCGTCGTTCGACGAAATGCACCTGCGCCGCGCGATGATTTACGGCACGATTACGGGAAGCTTCGCCTGCGAGAGCTTCTCCGTCGATCGGCTCCGCGGGCTCACCGATGAGCACATCACGGGACGATTCGCGGAGCTCGTCGATCTCGTGAAGATCGAGCTCGACTGAGCGCCGTTCCGCGGCGTGTCGGGGCGCGTCGGGCGCCCATGTTCATCTCTTTCAGCGGAATCCCCCATTGCATAATGTGTTGATTGGAAGTAGAATGCCGGTATCCCATGGAAAGGCATCCATCGTTGCGCAGCAAGGGCCACAGGGGCGTTTCGATCATCCGGAACTGCCTGCTCTGCACTCGGAAAGCGAGGCGGTGAATATGCCGATCGAATATACGGTATCTGATGATGGTCACTTCCTTCATGTTGTTGCCAGCGGTTCTGTGACCGGGCAGGAATTCGTTGAATTCGAGATTGCCCACGCAAGTGACAAACGAATCAAATCCCCGGTCGCGGAGCTGTTCGAGATTCAATACGGCGCGCTGAGGCAGGTTACGAGAGAGGATGTGTCCCTGGTATTGGAGCGCCGCAAAGAGCCGGGCGCGGCTCCCACGGCGCATCGTTGTGCGATGGTCGTGTCATACGGCGACGCGCAGGCGTGGGACCTTGCAAGGTTCTATGAAGGCATGGCGGTTCTTCATTCGCCGGAAGTGGTCATCGTCTTTGGTGATTCCAACACCGCGAGACTGTGGCTTGGTGTCAGTTAGCGCCCTTCGCAGGGAGCCGGCGATCGTGCTCGATTTTCGTGACGGTCAGGTCGCTCGCGTCCTCACCGACTTCGATGTGCTCTCCGCCGCTGAGCGGCTCCCGGGGATGAAGTTGCGGCCGGTGCCGGACACGTGGAGAGGAAGATTCGCGGTCGCGGTTCAGCGCGTGCCGGCGCGTGCGCGGAAAGAGAAGACCGATACGGAAGAAGGGGGTCGAAGTGAGCAAAGGAATAGTCGCTCTGCTTCTGCTGGCGGCCGTGGCCTGCGGATGCGCATCAATGGATGAGAGGGTAGTCGTCACTCCGGCCGCGGGAGTCGAGAAAATTCCCACGAAGATCGCGGTGTATCCTCTGCTCACGGCCGAGGCGGTGAAGATAATCACGCAGCGGCGATTTTCTCCGATGAGCACCGACGCCGCGAGCACCAGAGCGTCGGACGATCGATTGTATATCGTGGCGCCGGCGGAGACGAAGCTCGCGTCGACGATGCAGAGCCAGCTGATGACGGGTCTTCTCTCGGCTCGCTTGTCGGAAAACGGGTTCACCCTGAAAGAGCTGCCGGTCGAGGCTCCCCCGGAGCAAGGCGAGAAGGATCAAAACACCTTCTTCGTCAGTCTCGAAACGCTGAAGCGTCTTCGGGAAGACTACGGGCTCGAAGCGATTCTGGTCGGCAACGTTTATTTCGTCGCGGACGAGCGGGATCCGACGGTCATATGGGTGAGAGCGGCCTATCTGAGACTCGTGGATACCAGGACGCTCGATGTGCTCTGCCACGTGTCGATTTCCGATAAATATCGCGGGGAATCCATGGAAAGCGCGGCGGGGAGTCTCGCGCGTGCGCTTGCGAAAGAAGCGAAGCTCGTTTCGGCGGAGTCGAAATGAAAGGGCGGCATCCCAAAGGAGACGGAAGCATGAATAGAGTGTTCATCTTCTTCTGTTTCGTCGTGGCGCTCGCCGCGGCGGCGGAGTGCGCGACCAACGAAGAGCTCGCCCTGCAGGTTCGCGAGGCGGAGAGCGCTTTCGCGCAGACGATGTCCGCGCGCTCTCACCTTGCGTTCGAATCGTATCTCGCCGACGAGGCGGTATTTTTCGGGCAGCAGAGGGTCCTGCGGGGAAGAGTCGCGGTGGCGGCGGGATGGAAGCAGTTCTTCGAAGGGGACACCGCTCCGTTTTCCTGGGAGCCCGAGCGAGTGGAGGTGCTCGATTCCGGCACGCTGGCTTTCAGCTCGGGCCCGTTCGCGATCCGCAGGGGCGGCAGATCGGCACGTTCAATTCCGTCTGGCGCCGCGAGGCGGACGGCAGCTGGAAGATCGTGTTCGACAAGGGCTGCCCGCCGTGCGAGTGCCCGCCGAAGCCCTGAAACGGCGCGCGCCGTCGCGAGCGTTGCAGGCGATTTACTTCCTCTGCCCGATCATCGAGAACCCGGTGCTGCAGGCCCCGCCGCCGGGGATGCTCTTGTATTGCCAGAGCATCGTGCCGGTGAATCTGTTGGCGCTCTCGAACGTGACCGAAACGCTGTAGTTGCCGGTGTACCATCCGTAGTCCGTATACAGGATGGTCATGTCGGGAGCCGCGCCGTCGCCCTTGCGGGTCGAAGCGTCCCACGCGCCGGTGGCAGGGTCGAAAAACCCGCTGACATCCCGGAGCCTGAAGGCCTCGTCGGCGATCGAGATGGTCACGGCGCGTGGCAAGGGAAGCACCGGCGAGGAGCAATCCCCGCCGATCAGCGCGTACTGAACGCCGAATGTGCCGCTGTAATCGACAGTCGGCTGCGTGAGGGACGTCGGCCGGGTGGCTTCGTCGCTGCAGCTGGATGCGAGGGCAATGAGCAGAGCGAGCGAGAGAGCGAGTCGTCGCATATCACACCCCCTGGAATTTTCCGGAGTTCCATATTAAGTATAGCTCGCGGGGCCGCGACAATCAAGCCCGCATATCTTGAGGCGGCATGTCGATTTGTAGTATGATACGCGCATGAGCAACGCCGATAGATTCTTGATCGCCTTCGTATGCATGATGCTATGTTTTGTGCTGCCTTTGGCCGTGTTCGTGCGGCGAGAGGGGAAATCGAGGACTCATATTGTCTCGTTCATCATGATACTTTACGTCGTCTGGTATCTGACGACGGTGATTATTCACGAAGGATCGCATTATCTCGGAAGTATTCTGGCCGGAGAGCAGATCACGGAAGTTCGGCTGATCCCTCAGTTCTGGAAGGGCGATTTCGTGGCGTATGTCCATACCCGGAACATGAGTCGGGGGCAGGGCGCCATCAGCGTGCCCGCCCCCTATGTCCTCGATCTCCTTTCGCTCCTGATAGGAGTGCTGCTCCTGCGCGCGATCGGCAGGAAGAGGTTCTTCATTTCGGCTTTGCTTCTCACGATATTCTGCCTGCGCCCCTCTTTTGATATCGCGAGCAATTACCTTGGTTTTGTGGTTTGGAATCAAGGCGATTTCAATTATCTTGCCGGCCTCTACGGCGCTGCCGCCATTCACGGTGCGGGCGTCGCGTTCAGTGGAATCGCCATAGCGGTGGTATGGCACCTCGTCATGAGAGGAAGACGGCCCGGCCTGCAAAACGCCGTGCAGAATGAAGCATAGCTTGCGGCCGTTGCCGGAGGGATTCAGAATTCATGCGCCAACCGTCAGATCAAATATCGAAGTCGGGACTCGAGAAATCGCTTCTGCTCACGATCAGGCGGCTGCTGACGACTCATGTGCGAAGGAACGTTTCTGCGAGGGGCATCTGGCCGGCCTCTGCGAGAGCGGGCATATCGTAGCCGTGCTGAAGAGGCTCAAGCAGCTTTGGGAGCTTGGAGAAATCGAAGCCGTCTGACGCGGCGCGCGTCAGCCGGCCGCCGTTCGGGAGAAGGAGGTTCACGATGCAGAGAGTGTTGTTGGCTGTTGCGCTCGTGCTGGGCTGGTTGGTCGCCTACGTGGATTCCCGCCCGACCTGGGACGACACGGGCGTAACGGTGGCCGCCCTGCTCATCATCTCCGGCGCGCTCGGATTCCTGGGGCCGAAGCGTCCCTGGCTGTGGGCGCTCGCCCTCGGAGTCTGGATACCGCTGGTGGGCATTGTCCGGACGCAGAATTACGGAACGATGCTGGCGCTCGTCGTGGCGTTCGCGGGAGCGTACGGCGGAATGGTGATTCGCCGGCTCTTTTCAGGCCCAGCAGGTGCCTGATTGAGCCTGGCGTTCGATAGAACGAAACGAGCGAAGAGGGAAGTGCTTGTATGAACAGCCAAGATGCGCGGCGAGAGGCGCGAGCGAGGCTGCTGCCCGCTTCAGTGGCGGGATGGGCCGCGTACGTGGTGTTCGATTTCCTGGTGCATGCGGTGTTCCTGGCTCGGTGGTGGCGGGCGACGGAGAGCTACTGGCTGCCACCCTTCGAGCTTTTGCGCCGGATCCCGTTTGGGTACGCGTCGTTCGCGATCTACTGCGCCGCATTGGCGTGGTTGCTGATACGACTCTATGGCGACCGCCTGAATCTGTCGCGCGGTCTGCGATTCGGCGCGATCGCCGGGCTTGTGTCCGGGCTCGGTTCCGTGCTGGCGGCCTACTCGGCATTTCGCATGCCGCCTGCCGCTCTGGCGGTGTGGCCTGCATCGAGCCTTCTGGAATCGACCGTCGCGGGCGGCGTTATGTCCTGGGTTCTGGTTGGCGGGCGCCCATGGAGTCGCGCCGGGGTGATCATCGGGGCGGCGGCGGCGCTGTTTATTCTGGGCGTTGTCCTGCAGAACATTTTCTTCCCGACGCCCGCGGACCGCATATTTTAATCAGGCGGGGTCCGACGCGGGAGGCGTTCGAGGGGCAGCGAGTGGCGGCGAAGGTGGTTGCGCGGGGGCCCCGGATCGCGATCGCAGCAAGCGCGTTCCTTGTCTACATAATGCTCATCGGTTTTCTGTGGAGGCGAATGAAGCGCAGACTCCGCTCAGTGGTTTGAAATCGAGAAAGACGGCCATGGGAAAGCCGGCGTCGAGGAGGTTCTCTGCATGAGGGACAGGTCGATTAGGCTAGCGGTTTTCATCTGCGCTTGCCTGGCCGCTTTCGCGGTCCAGGTCGAATCCGGACTCCCGCCGCGCGGCGATTCCATACTGGACAGGGAGTTCGATCTGGCCGGCAAGCGCTCGCAGGAGACGCAGTATTACCTGATGGAATCACGGCTCATCACCTATGCGCTCGACGGAAAGCGCGTCGGCATCCGATATTTCGGTTCGGTGTGATGGCCGCATGCTCGAGTGGCTGGCGGAATCGGTGCTGCCGGATCGAGGGTGATCGATGAATCGAGAACGGAAGCTCCCTCGGCTTGCGCTCAAGCTGGCCGCTCCGTATCTGGCGGTCGGGGTCTTCTGGTGTCTTCTCCACAACGCGTGGCTCGCGATCCTCGCCTACCACGCGCAGATCCTGTGGTGGTCCCGCGGATCTCTTCCGAAGCCGGCGAAACCCAAGCGAGCTCCCGCGATGCTGTTCGTTGGGGCATCGGCGCTCGCCGGGCCTCTGCTGTATTTCCTCCTTCCCCGCATGATACACGCGGACCTGTCGCGGTGGCTGGCGGATCACGGCCTGTCCGGCGCCGGCTTTACGGTTATGGTTTTCTACTTCGGTCTCGTTCATCCGCTCCTCGAGCAGATCCATTGGGCCCCGCTGCGCGAGAGCGCTCCGCTCGGGCACTTCGCGTTCGCGGGTTACCATATGCTGGTGCTATACTCGCTCATGAAGGCCCCCTGGCTCGCCGTATGTTTCGTCGTTCTCGTGACGGCGTCGCTCCTGTGGCGGCGAATGGCGCGCGAATCGGGCGGTCTCGTTCTGCCGGTCGTGTCGCACGTCGCGGCGGACCTCGGCATCATGATCGCCGCCTGGTTGAGGATGTGAAGGGATACACGGCCGACACGCGGATTCAGAGGTGAATATACCATGCAGAAAACGATTCTGTTGATCGTCTTCGTTCTGGCGGTCGCCGTGACAGCGGCGGCCCTCTACGGCAAGTACCGCTGGGAATCGCTCACGCGCGAGCTGCGCGTCGAGCTCGAGGCCGGGCGGCGGCCCGTCGAACCCAAGACGTTCGACGCGCGCGAGATCGAGGGTCTCCCCGCGCCCGTGCAGCGCTACTTCCGCAAGGCGCTCCGGGACGGACAGCCGCTGATCGCCGCGGTCACGGTCGAGCACGCGGGCACGTTCAACATGGGGGAGAAGAAGGACAACTGGAAGAAGTTCACCTCGACGCAACGGGTGATCGTGAATCGCCCCGGGTTCCTCTGGGACGCGCGCATGGCGATGTTTCCCGGGCTGAACGTGTACGTGCACGACGCGTACGTCGGCGGTGTCGGCATCCTGCACCCGAGCGTCCTCGGACTTTTCACGATAATGGATATGCGCGGCACGCGCGACGTGGCGGAGGGGGAGCTCATGCGCTTCTTCGCCGAGACGGCGTGGTATCCGACGGCGCTTCTTCCGAGCCAGGGCGTTCGCTGGGAGGGAGTGGACGATTCCTCCGCCCGCGCCACGCTCGCCGACGGCGATATCGCTCTCACGCTGCTTTTCACTTTCAACGACGCGGGGCTCATCGAGTCGGCGCGCGCCGATGCGCGCGGGAGGGTCGTCGGCGGCGAGGTCGTTCCGACCCCGTGGGAGGGCCGGTGGTCCGATTACGAGGTGCGCGACGGCATGCTCGTGCCGCTCGGGGGCGAGGTCGCCTGGATCCTGCCCCGGGGGCCCAAGCCGTATTGGCGGGGCAGGATCACTCGACTTGAATACGAGTTTGCGCAATGAACAGGCTGACAAGAGCGCTGCTGATCGTCTGCGGAATTCTCTTTACGGTATTGGGCGTTCTCGGGGCGTTCGTGCCGGTGCTTCCGACCACTCCTTTCCTTCTCCTCGCCGCCGGTTGCTTCGCGCGAAGCTCGGAACGGTTCTATCGCCGGTTATTGACCGATCGCCGGTGGGGCGCGTATATCAGCAACTACCGGGAGGGCAGGGGTATGCCGCTCAAGCAGAAGGCGCTCGCGATTTCGCTCTTGTGGCTGACGATCGGCTATTCCGCTTCGTTCGTCGTGTCGCCATGGTGGGCGAAGCTGATGTTGCTCGTCGCGGCGGTCGGCGTTACGATTCATCTGATGAGAATAAAGACATATAGAAAGCAGAATGTCCCGCCGCCTGCGCCTCGGGGAGATGGGCCGGCCGCGCACCGGCTGACGGTCGACGAAGTGCTGGCCGCGCTCGGCACGGACCCCGAACGCGGCTTGAGCTTCGATGAGGCGCGCGCGCGAATCGCACGCCATGGCAAGAACGAGCTCACGGCGGAAGAACCGGTCCCCCGCTGGAGGAAGTTCCTCGCGCAATTTCACGACGTTCTCGTCGTCCTGCTGCTCGCCGCGACGGCGATCTCGGCGGGGCTGTGGCTCTACGAACGCGAATCCGCGCTTCCCTACGAAGCGATGGCGATCTTCGCCGTGGTTCTGTTCAACGCGATCATGGGCTACGTCCAGCAGTCGCGGGCCGAGGATGCGGTGGCGAAGCTGCGCCGGATGTCGGCGGCGAGCGCCAACGTAGTCCGCGGCGGCGAGCGGCGCAGCGTCCCGGCGGCAGAGGTCGTGCCCGGCGACGTTATCCTCATCGAGGAAGGCGACACCGTTCCCGCCGACGCGAGACTGATTCAGGAAACCGCGCTGCAAACGGCGGAGGCGTCGCTGACGGGCGAGAGCCTGCCGGTGTCGAAAGACACGATTCCCCTCGCGGAAGAGGCCGGTCTCGGCGACCGCCACAACATGATATTCAGCGGCACGGCGGCCACGTACGGACGCGGCCGCGCGGTCGTCGTCGCGACGGGGATGCAGACCCAGATGGGGCTCATCGCCGGGATGCTGGAGAGGGCCCCGAACACGATGACGCCGCTCCAGAAGGAGCTCGCCCGCGTCGGCAAGCTGCTCGGCGGCATCGTCGTCGCGATCGCGGTCGTGATGATCGCCACGATCGTCGTCGTCGAGGATGTGAGCGGTTTCTCGGCGCTCTTCGACGTGCTCATATTGGGGGTGGCGCTCGCGGTCGCCGCGGTGCCGGAGGGCTTGCCGGCGGTGGTGACCGCCGTACTCTCGCTCGGCGTGCAGCGCATGGCGCGGAAGAACGCCGTCGTGCGCAATCTCGCGGCGGTCGAGACGCTCGGGTCGGCGAACGTCATCGCCTCCGACAAAACGGGGACGCTCACGAAGAACGAGATGACGGTGCGCGCGGTCGTCACCGCGAGCGGGCGCGTGAGCCTCGGCGGCACGGGATACGAGCCCGAAGGCGAAGTGCGGCGGGAGGGGGGAGGCCCCGTCGACGGCACGCTCCGCGTCGAGTTCGAACGCGCGCTCGTCGCCGCGGACCGCGCCAATAACGCCGTTTTGCAGGAGCGCGACGGGCAATGGACGGTGCAGGGAGACCCGACCGAAGGCTCGCTGATAGTGGCGGCGCGCAAAGCCGGGCTGGAGGCCGAAGCGCTCGACGCGCGACTGGAGCGCGTGGGCGAAGTGCCCTTTTCCTCCGAGCGGAAGCTGATGAGCACGATTCACAGCGACGCGGAGCGCGAGGAGCACCTGATCGTTTTCACCAAGGGCGCGCCGGACATATTGCTCGCGCGCTGCTCGCAGGAGCTTGTGGGCGAAGAGGCGAGACTCTTGACGGCGGAGCGCCGCGCGGAGATTCTCGGGGCCAACGAAGAGCTGGCCGGCGCGGCGCTGCGGACGCTCGGGGTCGCCCTGCGCCTGCTTCCCAGGGACGCGCTCGAGCACGCGGAGGCCGACGAGCGCGTCGAGCGGGAGCTCGTCTTCCTGGGACTCATCGGCATGATCGACCCGCCGCGCGAAGAGGCCCGGGACGCGGTGGCGCGCGCCAAAGGCGCGGGCATCCGGCCGATGATCATCACGGGGGATCACCCGAAGACGGCCGCGGTCATCGCCGAAGAGCTCGGCTTCGCCGCCGGGGGGCGCGCCGTCACCGGAGCGGATATCGAGAAGATGTCGGACGACGCTCTCGATCGAACGGTCGAGGAGGTCTCCGTCTACGCGCGCGTCAACCCCGAGCACAAGCTGCGGATCGTCGAGGCGCTGCAGCGCAACGGCGCGACGGTGGCGATGACGGGGGACGGCGTCAACGACGCGCCCGCTCTGAAGACGGCCGATATCGGCGTGGCGATGGGCATCACCGGAACGGACGTTTCCAAGGAAGCGGCCGACATGGTGCTCGCGGACGACAACTTCGCGACGATCGTGGCGGCCGTCGAGGAGGGGAGAGCGATCTTCTCGAACATCCGCAAGTTCCTGCGCTACCTCCTCTCGTCGAACATCGGAGAAGTGATGACGATGTTTCTCGGCGTGCTGCTGGCGGACGTGATCGGCATGGGGAAGGGAGAATCGGGCCTCATGCTGCCGCTCCTCGCGACGCAGATCCTGTGGATCAACCTCGTGACGGACGGCGCGCCCGCGCTCGCGCTCGGCGTCGATCCGGGGGACGCGGGGTTGATGCGCGAGCCGCCGCGCCCGCGGGGAGAAGGGGTGATCACCCGCGGGCATGTGGGCGGGCATCTTCTTCGTCGGCGCGGTGATGGCCGCGGGAACGCTGCTCGTCTTCGACGCGGCCTTGCCCGGCGGCCTGATCGAAGGCTCGGGCACCATGCGCTACGCGCAGACGATGGCCTTCACCACGCTGGTGTTCTTTTCGCTCTTCACCGTCTTCAACGCGCGCTCCGACGAACGGAGCGCGTTCGCCGGATTGTTTTCGAACAAATGGCTGTGGGGATCGGTGCTCCTGTCGCTCCTGCTGCAGGCGGCGGTGATCTACGTGCCGTTTCTCCAGCAGGCGTTCTCGACCGTGAGCTTGAGCATGGGCGACTGGCTGCGCTGCGCGGCGGTGGCGAGCTCCGTGCTCTGGCTGCGCG
>CAVVEY010000024.1:0-46193 GCA_963747385.1 uncultured bacterium
CGTTCAGAAGATACGCGTCCCATATCCCGGTCTCCTCGGGCGTCATGCCGACGAGCCGGCTGTCCGCCGGAACGCGGTACCGGCGAATCGTATGGGGGAGGCGCCAGGCGTCGATGAGCTTCTCCTGTTCCGAAGTCCCGCCGCCCGTGGTTTTCGCGCCCGGAAGCACCTGGGCGCCGAAGACGAAGAAATAGAGGATTCCGGCCGCGAGCAGGCTGAGGCCGATCGGCGTGACGCCGAAAAGACCGTACGGACGCAAGCCCGCCTCCCGCAGAACGTCGTTCAGGAGAATGAGCGGACCGGAAGCGACCATCGTAAGCGTTCCGCCGAGGATGGCGGCGAAACCGAGCGGCATGATGAGCTGCGAGGACGGCAGGCGTTCCCGTTTCGATATGTCGAGAACGGCGGGCAGAAAGAGCGCCGCCGCCCCGACATTCTGCATGAACGCCGACGTCAGACCGACGGAAAGCGACACGAGCCCGATGAGTCGCCGGCGGCTGCGGCCGATGATTCGCACGAGAACGCGCGAGTAACGCTCCATGACTCCGGTCTTCGAAATTCCCCGGCCCATGATCATGACCGCGATGAGCGCGATAACGGCGTTGCTGGAGAAGCCGGCTATCGCCTCGAACGGCTCCAGGATGCCGCTCCAGGCGAGGGCGAGCATGCAGAGCAACGCGACGACATCTATGCGAAAGATCTCGAGAACGAGGAGAACGACGGTGCCGGCGAGTATGCCGAGCACCGCTGCGATTTCAAAGGTCATGGGACACCTCTTCCGCGCCGGACGCCCCGGGCCTCTTTCGCTCGGCGGCCATCGCCGCGAACGAAGCGGCCGTGCGGGCTAGAACGCTATCTGCGCGTTCAGAAGAACCTGATTGCGGTCGATATCCGCCTCGTCGGGATTCACGACGTAGTTGATCTGCACTTCCGTGGCGCCCGTCGGCCAGACGTTCATTCCCAGGACGAGCTCGTTCGATACAGAGCCTCCAGGGACGGCACCATCGAGATCGAGACGATCCCATCGCGCGAGAATCTGCGCCGAGGGCCTTACCATCCAGCCCGCGGTCGCGTGAAATCCCCACGGCTCGCTTTCGAGGCGGGCGTCGGGATCGAGCTTTGCGCCGGCCCACTCCCCCGCCAGGAGCAGCGGCCCGCGCCGCATGCGGATATCGGCGCCGTACAGAATCCGCTCGCCGCTGTATGCCGGGATGAGCCCGCCGAGTATCCGCGCCGCCCGGTCTTCGCTGAACGCCGCGCTGACGCCGAATTCAAAAAAGCGATCGGCCCCGTCCCCGTTCCAGGCGTTCGGAAAGTACGCGAGCCTTCCGGCGTAGAGAAAACTTCCGTCGTTGCCGTTCGCGGCGATTCCGTTCCCGTTGAAGACGCCGGCGTGGTACTTCAGCGCGTCCCTGGCGGCGGCGCCCGACACCTCGAGGCCGATCTGCCGACCGGGCGCGAGAGCGGAGACGAAACGGGCGCGATTCACGAAGTCGATATCGGCCGCCGACGTCAGCAGCTCCCTGCTGAACGGCGCCTTGAACTGGCCGATTCGCGCCTGAGCGAGGGACGAACGCGATAATGCATCTCGGCGTCGAGCACGGCCGGCGTGGAGGTGAAACTCGTCTGGAGAAAGTACCCGAATCCGCGGTCGAAATCGCCCGAGATCCGCACCCGCGCGTTCGCCACGCTGAATCCGTTCGTTCCTTCGAGGACGCGTTCGTTCTGGAAATCGAAAACGAATTGCAGCAGGACGCCCACGCTCATATAGTCCTTTTTGAGATTTTTCCGGAACGCCTCGAGAAGCGGCTCGCTCGTTTCAGCGGCGCCCGCGCTCCTGAACGCGGCGGCAAGGATCGCTCCGGCGACGAGAATCTTCCAGCCTCGCTTCATGCTGTTTTCTCCTTCGCTAGAAATTGAAATGCACGCGCGCGCCGACAAGGGCGATGCGGTCCGACGATCCGGCGCAATTCCACACCATCTGGAGGTGCGGCGACACGTGAACCCATTTGTTTATTTGATGCCGCGCGTAGAGCTCGAACACACGCTCGACGCGCAAGACGTCCGGACGCGGCTCGGTCTCTCCGTAGGCGAGGCCGAAGACCGTCGCCCGGCCGCCGAAACGCCGCACGAAACGCGTGCCCGCGCTCCAGGCGGAGGCGACGCCGTACCGGTCGGCCACGCCGTCCTCGTTCAGGCCGTAGCGGGCGAACACGTTGTACGCGCGGAAGAGCGCCGCGTCGAAGCTCAAGCCGAATCCGTAGGCGCCGGGGGCGGCGGGATGATGGAACGAGTACACGCGCATGTTGGTCTCCCAGTCGGAATCCGGGAATATCCCGAAGCCGCAACTCCCGATCGTATAGAGATCGCGAAAGAGATCCCCGCCGGAGTTGTCCGCGCTCGCCACCCCGAGCTGAAGAAAGAATCTGCGCAGGATCGCGGTCCTGACGCGCGCTCCGGGGGAATTCCCGGGGACGACGAGCGCGGCGCTGTTCACGAAAGCGCCGCTCAGGAACTGCATCGTTTCGTCGTTCGCGGAAGCGTTGTTGTCGAAGTAGTTCGTGAGATCGATTTTGCCGGCGGTTACGGTAACGAGCTCCTTCAGAATCGTGAATTCCGCCCACGCCTCGAGGACCGTCATCCGATCGACGCCGTCGGAGTCCTGAGTGGAGCCCGCGTCGCCGTTGAGGCCGCCGAAGGTCGGGTGGAGCGCGTCGGGGCCGTCGCCTCCGATCGCCTCGAAATCCAGAAAGAGCACCGTGCGGGGACCGAACGTCGTATGCGCGTAAATATCGAAGGAGGCGACGCCGGTCGAGCCGCCGTATTCATCGCGCGGGCTTCCCTGAAAGCTCGCCGTGGCCCCGCCGTTGATGCGCAGCTGTCCCGGCCGCTGCTCGATGGCTTTCAGGAGCGCGTCGACGCGCTTTCTGCGCGAACGCCGGTCCTCGGGCGCCGTTTCCGGTTCCTCGTCGTTGAGGAGCGCGACAAGATCGTCGACGTCCGATCGGCCCTCGATCATCCGCTGCCTCATGATCTGGAGCTCGTTGTCGAGAAATCGAATGGTCGCCCTCAGCGAATCGAGGCGGGTTTCGAGGGTGCGGACCCTGGCGATTCCTGTCGTATCGGGCTCCTGCGCACGCGCCGAAACGCAACAAAGAACGATAAGCGTCGTCGTCAATAATATCCGGCGTTTCATTCGGCCGCGTCTCCCCGCGCATACCCATGCGGATTCAGCGGGCCGCGGCGAGGCGAGCTTCGAGGCGCACGCGCGCTGAATCATTTTCGCTGCTTGTGAATTTCGTGCACGATCCTAACAAACCGACGAGGGCCGGTCAAAGGTAAAATGCCATCGAGTCGTGACACGCACCTGCGCCCCGCTTCCGCTCAATTTCCGAATGCGCCGAGACCGAACAGGAGACCGCTCGTGACCGTGAGGTAATAGCCGCCCTCCGTGAGCGACTTCGCGAAGTCGACGCTCACGATCCGCGCGGCGGACGATTTGGTGAGCCCGAGCCGGAGGCCAAAGCCGACGTCTGATTTCAGATGAGAGAGGTCGATCGCTTCGCCAGCCCGCCAGACGTCCCCGCAATCGAAGAACACCGCCCCGCCGAGCCTGACCGACAGTATCTCCACCGGCACGTAGAACCGGTACTCGACGTTCGCGAGCACCATTCTATCTCCGGACAGGCTGTAGTATTTGTAACCCCGCAGGCCGTTGTCCCCGCCGAGCAGGACCTGATACGTCGGACGCTCGCGCCACGTGAAATCGGCGAGCCCGTGCATCGCGATGACCTGTGTGCCGCCCGTTTTGATATACGCGAAACCCTCGGTCGTATGATGAATTCGTCGACTGACGCCATCGACCCTGTGCCAGGAAACCGCGTCGAGCGCGCCCACGATCACCCGCGCGAAGGGCTTCGCGAGGAATCGCATCGCCACGGAGTTGATCCAGCTCTCGTAATCGGCGCCGAGGCTCTTCAACGATTTGCCGGCCGTGAATCGCACCGCCGCGCCATAGGTCAGGTCCTCCGGCGTTCCCGCTTCGTCGAGATACCGCTCGACGCCATATCGCACGTACGACAATCCCGCTCCGAGCGACGGGTACGAGAACACCTCGTCGGGCGGAATGACGCGGCTCAACGAAGAATCCGCCGCGTCTTCGCGATATGCCCTGCCGGCATAATCGTATGCCGCTATGAAATCGATTCTGCGGCGCTTTCCGAAGGAGCGCGCTACCTCCGCATAGACGTCGTCGCTTTCGTAACGATAGCGATAGTACTCGTCGCCCTTATCGAACAGGCGCGTCGTTCCCTCGCTATGGCCAACTCCCGCGTTGTATCGAGAATGCACCGAAAGGGAATACCGGGGCTTTTCCAGCTGAACGAAATAATGTCTATCATAGGTGAAATCGGAATAGCCCAGGCTGGCCGCGATGCGAGTGCCCCACACCCGCCGATTCCGGTACAGGATCGAGAAACCATCTTGGTCCGTGCCGGCCTGGCCCGTGGTTTCGATGAGCTGGCCGGTGCCCATGAAGTTCTTTTCGGCGAAGAGAAACCCGATCTTGCTGTTCCCCCCGCCGGTTTCGAACATCGGCGAAACCTTCGTGGTCCACAGGTCGCTCGATACGATTTCCAGGTCCACGCTGTCGGCGCCGACCGGGGTCGCCTTGACCTCGACGTCTTCGATCAGCTCCGTGAGACGGATATTCCGCCGGCTTTCGAATATTCTCTCGGCGTCGAGCGAATCGCCGGACGCGAAGAGCAGCTCGCGGCGAAGGACCCGTTCTTTCGTTATCGCGTGAAGCGCATTCGCCCATTGGTATATGAAGAAGTCGCTGCTCTCGACTTTGTCGTCGAAGACATTTTTCCGAACGATATCTATTCTTCGGATGATGCGTCCCTGATACCGTGTGATGTCGTTTTCGCCGGCGCGCGCATGGGGCGCCATCCATGGAAAGAGGACCATGAGGAATGCAATGTATCCGGCTATCTTCATACGAATCGACGGCGGGATTATTTGAATTCGTACGGCGTTATAATCTTTCTGCCTGCTCTTCTATCCGTTCGAGCATGGAGGAAACGCCGAGCGTTCGCGCCCAGTTTCTCAAATACTCAAGATCCAATAATCCATATTGGACTTCGTACACCCGCAGCGCATCGGCGAAATGCTTTTCGCTCCCGCCCGATTCCTTGCCCCAATGCAGTTTCATGAGAATCGTGTCCTCGGGCGCCGATACAGCGAGTCGTATTCCGAGAACGTCTTCGATACGTTTCCGCCGGAACCGGGACAGGTCGAAGGGTCGATCCGTCAGCATCCAGAAACCGACTTTGTCGCCTGAGTTTACATCCAAGAGGTTGAACAGGCCATTCGTGCTGAGGGCATTGAGAATGCTCTCTTCCGTCAGATAGTAATCAGGGGGCGGGAACGCGGCGGCCAAGGGCTTCGCCGATGAATGATGGATCGCCACAACGATATCGATATCGTGGGTCGACCTCGGTTCTCCCTGCAGACTCGAGACGAGCGAGCCCGATACCATGTAGTTAATCCCGAGGTCGCGGAGAACACCGGCGACTTTCTTCAGCAATTCCTGTTGTGACATTTGCTCAACCGCTCCCGATAGACTTGCATCACTTCTTTCTCCAACATATCGGGAAACCTGCGGCGAAGCCCGTGGAGAAACAACTTCCGGCAGAGTTCCGAGAGCTCGAGAGCCTTCCGGAGCCGTTCGTCTGGCGTCATCCGGCGAAGCGCTTGAAGATACACATTATGGTTCGGCCGTGGTTTCATGTTGGTCTCCCCGACAACACATACTAACACATTCGTTTCCGTATTTCGCGGCCAAAGTTCCCTTTCGGTGCCATCTTCATGAGACCATGCGGTTTGCGACTCTCCGCCAAGAGTGGTATACTTAATGGAAGTCAGCACTTTTGCACCCAGGCGCCAGCTAAGGAGACCCAGGTGAAAATCGTTCTTACTACCATGGCGCTGATCGCGCTCCTGGCGGCGGGTGCCTGCGCATCCGGGCCGGACAACAACGTCGAATGGAGCGGGATCTCTCACATCCCCCTCCTCGACCGCACGCCCATGTGTCCCCTCGCCGGACAGTCGTTCGCCTTACGAGTTCAGTGCTGGGCGAACGATCTCACCTCGGTGCGCGTCCGCGTCGTCGACGGCGGTGCGACGTTCGTCAACGCGTTTCCGATCGGGGATCGGGGGCCGTACAATATTTGGGAGGCGCAGATTCCTGCGCCGTCCGCGAGCGCCGTCGAGTTCGTCTTCGTGCTCACCGACGGGAGCGATACCGACTACCTCGGCCCGGACGGCGTCTCCGACGATCTGCCGGCATCCGGTTTCGCGATGGACTTCGCCACCCTCTCTCATGCCCCGTACGGCTCGACGCCGCTCGAAGGCGGAGGGACGGTTTTCAAGGTCTGGTCGCCCAACCGGACCATCTGCCATGTCCGCGGCGAGTTCAACGGCTGGGGCACGTCGAATCCGATGAGCCGCGTCGGCGAGGACTTCATCCTCCGCGTGCCGGCCGCCGCCGACGGGGACATGTACAAGTACTATTTCCAGAATCTCACGTGGAACACCGACGCGTGCGCGCGGGCCCTGAGCCCTGGGAACAACTACAACGCCATCATCGAGGATCCGACGAGCTACGACTGGCAGGTGGAGGATTTCGCCGTTCCCGACTTCGAGGAGATGGTGATCTACCAGCTCCACGTCGGGACGTTCGCGGGGTTGAACGACCCGTACGGCTCGACTTCGTTCCCGGCGAAGTACGCGAACGTGACGGAACGCGCGGCGCACCTCGCGGATCTCGGCGTCAACGTCGTGCAGCTCTGCCCGATCACCGAGTTCCCGACCGACTACTCGGCCGGTTACAATCCCGTCACGCAGTGGGCGGCGGAGTCCTATTACGGCGACCCGGACGACGTCCGCGCCATGGTCGACGCGCTCCACGCGCGGGGGATCGCCGTTATCAACGATATCGTGTGGAATCATTTCTCCTACAGCGACAACTTCCTCTGGTACTACGACGGGACGCAGTACTACTTCGACGATCCGGCGGTCAGCACGCCCTGGGGGAGCCAGGCCGACTTCGACCGTGACGGTGTGCGCCGGTGGTTCATCGAGAGCGCCCATATGTGGCTCGGCGAGTATCGGATGGACGGATTCCGCATGGATGCGACCGATTTCATGAACATCTACCCGCAGGAGGCGTCCGGTTGGAGCCTCATGCAGTGGCTCAACGACGAGATGGATCGCCGCTGGATCGACAAGATCGACATCGCCGAGCAGCTGCCGGACGACTCGTGGGTGACCCGGCCGACCGGCCTCGGGGGCGCCGGGTTCGACACGCAGTACAACGACTATTTCACCGATCGGCTCCGCCAGGAGATCGTCGACGCGGCGTACGGCGACCCGGAGATGTGGGTCATCGCCGATATCCTCGACGGAAGCGGCGAGTACCTCTCGGGCCGCCACGTCACGAACTACTTCGAGCTCCACGACGAAGCCTGGCCCTCGAGCGGAGGGCAGCGGATGGTACGGACAATCGATGCGACTCCTCCCCATGACGACCAGTTCGCGAAGGGCCGCGTGAAGCTCGCCCAGGGAATCGTCCTCACGACCCCGGGCATCCCGGCCATTCTCCAGGGCACCGAGTGGCTCGAGTCCAACAACTTCGGAACCGACGCCGAGAATCGAATCGACTGGTCGAAAAAGACCGCCTATGCGGGGATCTTCGACTTCTTCTCCGACGTGATACACATGAGAACGTCGAACCCGGCGCTCCGCGCCGACGCCGGAATCGAGATATTCCACGTGAACGACGCCTCGAACGTCATCGCGTTCCGCAGGACCGACTACGGGGCGAACGACGTCGTCGTCGTCGCGAACTTCTCGAATACCGACTTCGGGAGCTACCGGCTCGGCGTCCCTCTGAACGCGGACTGGATCGAGACCGTGAACTCGCAGGACCCCAAGTACATGGGCAACGGGGCGGCCAATCCGAATGCGATCGCGCCGGACCCGATCGCGAGCGACGGGTACGCGCAGTCGATCGAAATCGCGCTCGCGAAAATGGCGTTCGTCATTCTGACGCCGGACGTTTTCACCGGCGCCGACGGTACCGAAACGCCGCCCGCCGATTTCCGGCTCCATATGCCGTATCCGAATCCGACTCCCGGCGGCGCGCGCATCGCGTTCGATCTCGCGCGGCCAGGCCGCGCGCGGCTCGCGGTCCACGACGTCGCGGGGCGTCTCGTTCGTGTCATCGGCGAGGGGTCGTACCCGGCGGGCCGCAGCGAGATCTCATGGGACGGCACCAACCGTCGCGGCCAGAAGGTAGCGTCGGGCGTTTACTTCGTCCGGATCCAATCGGGCGGGAAAACGGCATACAGGAAAGCGATCGTGGCGAGATAGCCGGACGCGAGCGAGGGGATGCATCGACTTCAGGAGACGCCCCTCTGCGTGCCGCCTTCGCGAATTTCGGGCGTATCGCCTGAAACTCAGTCGCCTTGCCCTCCGCGGCGGACCACCTTCTGATCTCCCGGAGATCGACTTTCCGGCGCTCGGCGACGAGCAGCGCCTGCTCCAGACACTGCAGATCGTCCCAGTGATAGAAAGCAGCGAGCCTGTCCTTGACGCAATCCGTGGGCGATAGCAGCGCAAGGCGTCCGGTGGAAAACTCCATCTCTTCGATCCTGGTTACGGGTTCGCTGCCGACCGCCAGCGGTCCGGCCGGAAACTCGACGATATAATCCGTGTCTGGATGCCTGAAATAGCGATCTCTCTCGACGAATCCGATCTCGAGCAGCGCTCCCGCGATGCGCTTCCTGCGCGACGGCGCACTCTCGACGAAATCGAGATCAAGGACTCGGTAGCGATTGTCGGTGTAAATGGCGACGCAGGCGCCTCCGGAAAGAACAGCCGAGATATCGCGCCTTCTCAGTTGCGTGCAGACAAAGGCGGCGAGCTCTCCGAGAGACATCTTCGCGATCGGTTTCATAGCGGTTTCGCTTTTCTCCGAGGCCGCGTTCGCGCCATGGTCAGCCTTTCTTTCTCTTCGACCGGATAGAATGAGATGGCCTTGTCGAGGAGCGCGCGAAGCTCGGCGAGAAATGGATATCGCGGGTTCAGCCCATAGAGCCTCGTCCTGCCTTCGGTTCTGCTGTACAGCACGCCGCCGTTTTCGAGCCTTTCGAGTTGCTTCTGAATCGGGGCAAGGCCTGTCTTGAAGAACCGCGAGATCTCTCTCGCGTACCCTTCTTTACGGAAATGCAGGTAGAACAGCACCCTTTCCTTGTTTGCGGACCCAAGCAACGGCTCGAGCATTCTATTGACCTCCTTATAGAGTCATATGACCTACTATAAAGGTCATTATGCGGCGGACGAACCTTTGATTGCAAGGACTATTTTCTATTGAAAGATTATCTGGTAGGCGAAGCAGGACTTGAACCTGCGACCTCCTGCCGAAAGCCGTCGATCGACGGGATACACGCGCCGCTCATGCAGAGGAATCTCGCGCGCGAAGCTCCGCTGCGGGTCGCCGACAGCTATAACGTCTCCGCCTGCTCTTCGATCCGATCGAGAAGGAATGAGACCCCGAGCGTCCGCGCCCAGTCTCTCAGATATTCCAGATCCAGTAGTCCGTACTGGACTTCGTACACGCGCAGCGCATCGGCGAAGTGTTTGTCGCTCCCGCCCGATTCCCTCCCCCAATGCAGCTTCATCGAGAATCGTGTCCTCGGGCGCCGAAACGGCGAGTCGCATGCCGAGAACGTCCTCGACGCGTTTCCGTTTGAAACGGGACAGATCAAAAGGCTGATCCGTCAGCAGCCAGAAATCGATCTTGTCGCCTGAATTCACGTCTAGGAGGTTGAACAGACCGTTCGTGCGGAGGGCATCCAGAATGCTCTCCTCCGTCAGATAGTAATCGGGCGGCGGAAACGCGGCGGCCAAGGGCTTCGCCGACGACTCATGAATCGCGACAACGATATCGATATCGTGGGTCGACCGGGGCTCCCCCTGCAGACTCGATACGAGCGAGCCGGACACCATGTAGTCGATCCCGAGGTCATGGAGGACATCGGCGACTTTCTTCAATAATTCCTGTTGTGACATTTATTCAGCCGCTCCCGATAGACTCGCATCACTTCTCGCTCCGGCATATCGGGAAACCTGCGGCGCAACCCGTGGAGAAACAGCTTCCGCGAGAGCTCGGAGAGCTCAAAAGCCTTCCGAAGCCGTTCGTCGGGTGTCATCCGGCGAAGCGCTTGAAGATACAATCTATGATTCGGACGAGGTTTCATGTTCGTCTCCCTGACCGCATATGCTACCATATCCGCATCCACATTTCGCGGCCAAAGTTCCCTCTTATAGCTGAGTGGTGGGCGAAGCAGGACTTGAACCTGCGACCTCCTGCTTGTAAGGCAGGCGCTCTAACCAACTGAGCTATTCGCCCGCGAGGCCTTAGAGGAGCGCCATCGGCACGAGGACGCAGTACCCGAGAACGAGGAGCACCGGGGCGAGGGATATGGAACCGTAGCCGAGAAACACGTAGCCCGCGACGATCGCAGCGAGCCCGGCGATCAGGAACAGATTCCGGTATTTTCGAAGAGCATGCATTTCAGAGTCCTCTCTTTTCCAGGTCGATTGAAAATCCTCTCTCCATGATAGCCATTAAACGGGCGATGTCAAGAAGGCTCTATTCTCGAGCGCCGGCCGGGCGCCTTCGCGGGCGGAGCGCCTCGTTCATGCTGCCCGAGCGAAACCCCTCGAGATCGAACGTGACGTACCGGAAGCCGAGTGTTTTCATCTTCGCGACGATTGTGCCCCTCAACGCGCCGCTCGCGAGCCGCGCGATTTCGTCGCTCGGAACTTCGATCCGGGCGAGCGCGCCGTGATGGCGCAGGCGGCTCGTGCTGAATCCGAGCAAGGCGAGATACGCCTCCCCCTTTTCTATGCGCCCGAGCTTCTCCCTCGTGATCGGTTCGCCGTACGGAATCCTCGACGCGAGGCACGCGGCGGACGGCTTGTTCCACGTCGGGAGCCCGCGCTTCTTCGAAAGCGCGCGGATATCGGCCTTCGTGAGCCCGGCCTCGATGAGCGGGCTCTTACCGCCCAGCTCTCTCACCGCCCTGTGTCCTGGCCGATAGTCCCCGACGTCATCCTTGTTCGACGCCTCGAGTATGCACGGAAAGCCGAGCGCCTGCGCGACCGCGATGAGCTTCGAGAGAATGGCCGTTTTGCAGTGGTAACACCGCTCGGGAGGATTTGCGTGGAAGCGCTCCATGTCGATCACGTCGTCCGCGCGAACGACGAGATGCCGCACCTTGAGAGATCGGGCGAGCGCCTTCGCCTTTCGAACCTCGACGGCGGGCACCGCGGGGAACGCGACCGTGACGGCGAGAAGCCTCGCTCCGAGAACGTCCTTCGCGACGCTCAGAAGAAACGTCGAATCGACCCCGCCCGAGAATGCGACGAGGGCGCCTTCGCATCGCGCGACGATCCTCTCGAGCTTCGCGAGCTTATTCGCCGGCGCCGGTCTCTTTTGCGCGCTCTTTTGTTTTTTCGTTCTCATTCGCCGTCGTGTCCTGAAGCGCCTCCGCTTCCGCGTCCGCCTTCGTTTTCGCGAGCGTCTCCCGCAGAGTCTTCGCGTATCGTTTCGCTTTCATGTGCTCTTCGTGCGTCCTCGAGAAGAAGTGGCTCCCGCCTCCGGCCGCGACGAAATAGAGATCGTCGCACCCCTCGAGGGGCCGCACCGCCGCGATAAGGGCGGCGAGGCCGGGGCTGCAGATGGGACCCGGCGGAAGCCCCTTGTTCCGGTAGGTGTTGTAGGGCGAATCGATCTTGAGATCGCTGTAGCGAAGACCGCGACGCACGCCTCCCAGAGCGTAGGCGACCGTCGGGTCGGCCTCGAGCCGCAGCCCCTTGCGCAGGCGATTGTGATACACGGCGGAGATGCGGTTCATTTCGGATTCGTCCTGCGCCTCGGCCTGAACGATCGAAGCGAGGGAGACGATCTCGTTCGTCGAGAGCCCGACGTCGTTCGCGTATTTCGCCACTTGCTCCTTATAGACCTCGCGGAATCGCTCGACCATGAGCCGCACCAGGTCGCGCGACGAGATCGGCCAGCTCAGGAGATACGTGTCCGGAAAGAGGTATCCTTCAAGCGTTGGCGCGCTGATGCCGAGCTGCCGCGCGAGCGCGGGATCGCATGCGGCCTGGCAGAATCGCGCAGAATCGATCTCGACCTCCTGCGCGACCGCGCTCGCGATCTCGCGGAGCATGAATCCCTCGGGCACGGTGAGGCGCGTCACCTCGAACTCGGCGTGCGAAAGCTTGTGAAGCATCCTCGAGATGCTCATGCCGTCGAGAAACACGTAGCGCCCCGCCTGGACCTTTTTGTCCTTCCCCGTCGCGATTGCGACCCAGCGGAAGAGACGCGGATGCTTGAGGACACCCGACTTGACGAGCATCTTCTGGACGTCGCTCAGATACATGCCGGGATTGACGCGGATCTCGACCTTCGGCGTCCCCGTCCGGACGTTCTCGCTGAAAAAGAGAACGCCGAAGTACACGGCGGCGAGGAGCCCCGCGGCGAAGAATAGCGCAAGAATCGTCGATAGCCTCCTCATCGTTTCGGCCTTTCGTCGAGATAGCTCTGGAGCAGCAGCATCGCGGAGAGCTTGTCGATATCGCCGCGATCGAAGCGGCGATCGCCGCTCCGCAGCACCCGCTCCGCCTCGAGGCTCGTCATGCGTTCGTCCATCAAGCGCGCTTCGAGCCCGAACCGCTCCGCGATCCGCGCGGCGAGGGCGCGCGACCTGCCGGAGCCTTCGATATCCTTGCCCTGCATGGAGAGCGGGAGCCCCACCACGACCGCGCGGATCTCGAGGAGATCGATGAGCCCGCCGAGATGATCGAGGAAGGTCTTCCCCTCGCTCTCCACGAACGTATCGAGCCCCTGCGCCGTCATCCCGAGCGGATCGCTCACCGCGAGCCCGGTGCGCTTCGTGCCGGGATCGATCGCGAGCACGCGTCCCTCTTTCCTGTTCGATTCAGCCATCGGCGCCTTCTATTCCTTCCGGCGGAGCACGAGAATCGTGACGTCGTCCCCGGCGCCCTTCGGGCCGGAGAACTCCTTGACGCTCTCGATGATCGCGTCGCGCACCTCGTGCGCTCGCCTGCCGTGAAGCGACGCGAGCAGCGCGCTCAACCGCTCCTCGCCGTAGAACTCGCCGTCGTTGTCCGAGGCCTCGGTCACGCCGTCGCTGACCACGACGAGCGTATCCCCCGGCTCGAGTGCGAGATCGAAGTGCTCGTACCGGAATCCCGGCAGCACCCCGAGGATGAGCCCGCTGTAATCGAGCACCTCGACGCGGCCGCCGCTCCTGAGAAACGTCGGGAAGACGTGGCCGGCGTTCGTGTACGAGAGCACGCCCCTATCCATATCGAGACAGCCGTAGAAGAGCGTGGCGAATTTGTCTTCGGTCGTCGCCTCGCACATCATGTCGTTGAGGGTCCCCACGAGCTCGGCGGGATACTCCATGCGATCCACGTTCGATCGAAGACTCGCCTGCAACGTGGCCATGAGAAGCGACGCGGGGAAACCCTTCCCCGATACGTCCGCCACGGCGATCGCGAGATAGGGGTCCCGGCGCAGAAAATCGTAGTAGTCGCCTCCCACCTGCTTGCTCGATATGCTCAGCGCCGCCACCTCGAAGCGCTCGAGCTCGGGCGGTTCGGAGGGAAGCAGGTTGAGCTGGATCGATCGCGCGATATTGAGCTCCTCTTCGAGCACGCGTTTCTCGACCACTTCCTTGAGGAGCGCGATGTTGTGGAGCGACGCCGCGACCTGCGCGGCGAGCATCGAGAGAAGCGCTCGCTCCTCGGCGTTGTAGCGATCCTGCCCCGGTCGCGGGCCGAGGAGAATCGCCGCGACGCAGCCGGTGTCGTGCGTGATCGGCACGAGAAGATCGCTGCGTGCGAAGCGGCGCATCCCGGCGGGCAGATTCGCCGCCGCCGCGTCCGCGAAGCTCTTTCGCCGGCGCCGCAGGACGTTCTTGCGCGCGCTCAGGAACCCGAGCGCCTCGAGAAGATCCGGGCGCGTGACGGGCTCGCCGATGCCGGCGAGCGTATCGAGCGCCGTCTGGACGTCGGGATCTCCCCCGCCCTCGTCGAGGACTTCCTTCGCGAGGACGAGCTCCGCTTCTTTCGTCTCGAACACGTCCGATAGCACCGCGCTGATGCGCTCCTTCATGGCGGAGACGTCGATCATCGTGAGAAGCTCGCTGCTCAGCGCGCGGATGCGCGCGCGGGGGTTGTGCTGCTCCCGCACGAGAAACCGCTCGGACCACTCCTCGATCCGCCCGAGCACGGGCTGAAACGCGACGATGAAGAGGATGATGAAGCCCGTCTCGAGTATCTCGACCCTGCCTCCCGAGAATTGCGCGAAAAGCCTCGTGATCTCCTTGATGATGACGAGATAAACGGACGCGAAGACGGCGGCGGCCGCGACGTAGAGGATGCCTCGTCGCGCGATGAGCCGCATGTCGAGGAGCTGGTATCGCACGATCGCGAACGCTATCGAACCGCCGCCGATGATGAGCGACGCGTTGATGAACGCGGTCGAGATATCCTGGCCCTCCTGCGCCCCGGCGAACGCCGGCACGAGCCGGGCGAACAGAAAGGTGATGATGCAGAGCCCGAGCCCGCCCAGCAGGACGCGCACCTGGCGTTTCACGCGCGGCGACACGTCGGACCGCATCGCGCCGACGAGGAGGATCATCGAGAACGCCGCGTACGCGACGTCGACGATGGAAAAGAGCTGCACGTGCGCCTTGAGGAGAAGCGCCATGAAGACGTTGAGAAAATCGGCCGATCGATCGAGAAACGCGTTCACGGTGGCGAAAGACTTGGCAACCTGGCCGACCCCTTGAAACACGCGCGCGGGATTGACGCGGTGCATGAGGAATATGACGAGGATGAGATGAAAGAGGTGCGGAAGAAAGAGTATCCACGCGACCTTCCGCAGCCACGGCCACGAGCGATGCCGACGCGGATACACGAGCGCGAACAGAACGAGCGAGGGGAAAAAGAACTCCCAGACGTAATCGAAACTCGCGACGAGGTTCTTGAAAAGGACGGTGCCCTCGCGCGGATTCAGCTCGAGGAGAAAGCTGATCGCGCCGAGGATCGGGCCGAAGCTCGCGAAGAAGAGCACGAGCGCCGTGAACCAGCTCGCCGCGCTCTTTCCCGATTGCCGCAGGATCATCACGGCGAGAAAGAATATGACGATCCCGCAAACGAGATAAAACGATGCGAGAAAGGAGGAGGCGCCCATAAAAATCACTTCCGGAAATCGCGCGGAAAACGGAAACGTCGGGCCCCGGCTAATCCTTCCGAACCTCGCCGTCGGCTTTCGGCTTCAGAGCCTTCTCGAGCCTGACCTTCATGCCGTGGCCGGGCATCATCTCGAATTCGAGCGAATCCATCATGCTCTTCATGATATAGATGCCTCTTCCCCGCAGATGACCCACGTTCGTCGGATCGGGGATGTTCTGGAGAAAGCACTGGTAATCGAAACCCTTGCCGCAGTCCTCAACCTCTACGCAGAAACGGTCCTCCTTGCACGTGAACGAGATCCGGACGTTCTGGTCGCAGCATTCGTGATTGCCGTGCTCGATGGCGTTCGTGACCGCCTCGATCACCGATATCGCGATCTCGTTGGCGGTTTCCCGATTCTCGCACAGATTCTGCATCACCTCGTTGCAGACGAGGTCCACGATATTGAGGAACTTGTACTCGCTCGGGAACTCCAGGACGACCGTTCCGGCCATGGCGGCTCATTGCCTCCTCGTGGAATTATTTTCGAATCAACCGTCCAGGAAGCTCGCCACCGCTTCGTCCTCGCTGTCGAAGCACTTGAAGATCATGTTGAGCTTCGTGACGTAGAGAATGCTCTGTATTCTGTCCGAGACGTGAAGCAATTTCAGGTCGCCGCCTCCCCGCCGCATCGTCGTGTACCCCGAGATGAGAATGCCCATGCCCGTGCTGTTGATCCAATCGACGCCATGCAGGTTGACCACAACGTGCTTCCGGCCCTTCTCGAGGAGTTTGTGAAGCGTGGTCTTGAACGTCTCGGCGTCGGGGCCTCCCATGAGCTTTCCCTGCAGGTCGAGAATGACGATTCCGTTCTTTTCGCGGGTTTCGATGCGCACCGTCGTCGCTCCCCGTGAGCGCACGCGCGCTCACGTCGTTTTCAGGAAACCCAGAACGTCCCGAAAATCGGCCGGGAGAGCCGCCTTGAACGTCACGACCTCCCCGGTCGCGGGGTGAACGAACGAAAGCTCCTCCGCGTGCAGGGCTTGCCTGTCGATCATCGAAAGAGCCTTGTCCGCCGTCGCGGCGGCTTTCCCCGTGAGTCCCCCCCGCCGCTCGCGCCTCCCGCCGTACGCGGGATCGCCGAGAACGGGATGACCGACCCGCGAAAGATGCACGCGGATCTGATGCGTCCGTCCCGTTCCGAGCTTGAGCCTAATATACTGGAAGGGTCCAAATGTGTCTATAACATAGTAGGTCGTATGCGCTTCCTTGCCGCCCTCCGCGACGACGGCCATCTTCTTCCGGTCGCTCGGGGATCTTCCTATGGGCATGTCGATTACACCGGTCTGCTCCGGCATCTCCCCCCATACGAGAGCGCAGTACAGGCGGCTCACGGCGCGTTCCATGAGCGCGCGGCTGAGCGCGATGTGCGTCACGTCGTCCTTCGCGACGACGAGGAGCCCCGAGGTCCCCGCGTCGAGCCGGTGAACGATGCCGGGACGGAGCACGCCCCCTATTCCGGAGAGATTTCTGCAATGGGCCATGAGGGCATGAACGAGGGTGCCCGTCGCGTGGCCGGGCGCGGGATGGACGACCATTCCCGGCGCCTTGTTCACGACGAGGAGATGCTCGTCCTCGTAGGCGATGGCGAGCGGAATGTCCTCGGGAACGATCTCGAGAGGCCGGGGCGGGCTGAAGGTCAGCGCGACCCGCTCCCCCTGCCGCACCTTCCGGGCCGATTTGACCGCCGGCTCGCCGTCGACCGTCACGTCCCCCGCGCGCAGCGCTTTCTGTATCCGCGCCCGCGAGAGCTCGGGGATCTGCGCGCTCAGGAAAGAGTCGAGGCGCTCTCCGACGTCGTCTTCATCGACGAGGAATTCGAACGATTGGCTATCCGTCAAGACTGCTCCCGCAGGGGCGGCTCTTTTTCCTTCGGATAGGGATCGGGGTGCAGCGCGTAACCGAGGATGAGGAGCAGGGCCCCTACCGTGACCGCGATGTCGGCGACGTTGAACGTGGGCCACCGGTGCATGCCGATTCCGACATCGAGGAAATCGAGCACTTCCCCCGCCGCGAGATGGTCGATGAGGTTGCCGAAGGCGCCGCCGAGGATAAGGCCCAGACACACGCGCTTGTGCGCGGGGGCATACCGCATCCGGTAGGCGAAGAAGGCGAGCACCGCGATGGAAATCATCCTGATGACGAGAAGAAGATGCCCCGCGTTCGAGAGAATGCCGAACACGGCGCCCCTGTTCTTGCTGAGCGTGAAGCGAAAGAAGCCGTCGATGACGTCGGCTCCGCCGCTATACTTGTAGAGCTCCCAGATGACCCGTTTCGAGGACTGGTCGAGGATGACGACGAGCGCCGCGATCGCGAAGTAGAGCACCGCTCAACGTCCCCTCTCGAGCTTTTCCTTCTTGTCCTTGCATGCGATGCAGAGCTCGGCGGCGGGCACCGCTTCGAGCCGCTTGTCGGATATGAGATCCAGGCATTCCGCGCACTGCCCGTATTCCCCGCTATCGATGCGCGCGATCGCGGCCTCGATCGCCTTGAGGTACTGCCCCTCCTGGTCGGCGTAGTAGTAGTTCTTTTCCTTTTCCATGTAATCGGAGCCGATGTCGGCGAGGTGGTTCGAATAGGACTGCTTCGCGGCGTCCTGCTCCTCGGCCGACTCGTTGATCGCCTCGGTGATCCGCCCGAGCTCGCGGAGAATCCTGTCGCGCTCGGCAAGAAGCCTCTGCCGGTAGTGCTCGAGCTCTTTCTTGGCGAGTCTTTTCCTCTTGGTCTCGGTCTTCTTGACCGGGCTCTTCTTGGCCAAGATCTTCTTGGCCGAGATCTTCTTGGCGGCTTTCGGGGCCGGCTTTGCAGCGGTTTTCTTCGGCTGCTTCTTCTCGACCTTTTTGCCTATTTTCTTTGCGATCTTCTTGACGATTTTCTTTATTGGCATCCTCTGATTCTCCTTGCCTCGATCAGGACGCTAAAGGCGCTTCATCCACAATTCGATCGTATGCTCGCCGGCCTTGAAATCGGTTCTGAACGGCCAGTCTTTCTCTCCCTCTTCGAGCCCTTCGGCGAGCGTTTCCATGCAAATATGCTCACCGAACTCCCTCAGCACAACAGAAACTTCCTCGGGAGCGCGGCACGATAGCGCGATGCGATCGCTCACCTCGAAACCGGATTCCTTCCGGAAGTTCTGGATGCGATTGACGATCTCCCGAGCCGTCCCTTCCCTGAGAAGCTCGGGGGTGAGGCGCGTATCCAGAATGACCGTGAGGTCCCCATCCGTGCCCGCAGCGAAGCCTTCCTGCGTCTCTTGCAGGATCTGTACCTCTTCCTTCGTTATAACCTCTTTTTTGCCAGCGAGTTCTATGGAGGCCTCCCCTTTGGCGATGAGGGCCTTGACGATGGCGACATCCAGCGTCTCGAGGAGCGCCGCCGCCTGCTTCATATCTTTCCCGAAACGCTTCCCGAGCTTCGAGAAATCGGCCTTAACTCTATATTTTACATAAGCTCCAGGGTCGGAAAGGAGCGTAATTTTCTTGATGTTGAGCTCGTCCCGCACGAGAAACGCAAACTCCTCCCCGGCGAGCCATTCCGTTTCGGTCGGGTACGGGCTGTGAACGAAAATCTCGGCCAGGGGCGTGCGGACCTTCACCTGAGCCGCGTTGCGGAGGGCATGCCCCACGGAAACCGTCTTGAGCACTCCCGCCATTCTCTTCTCGAGATCGGCGTCGATGGCCGATTCGTCGACCGCGGGATAGAGATCGAGGTGGACGCTTTCCTTCGCGCCGCCGAGCCTGCGATATACCGCGTCCGCGAGGAACGGGACGAACGGCGCCGAGAGACGCGTTATGCCTTCGAACACCTTGTAGAACGTCTCGTACGCCGCGAGCTTGTCGTCCGACATCTCGTTCTTCCAGAAACGGCGGCGGCTGCGGCGGAGATACCAGTTCGAGAGCTCGTCGATGACGAAGACCTGGATCGCGCGCGCGGCGCGGGTCAGCTCGTAGCGATCGAGCATGTCGGTCACCTCGCGCACGGTCGAGTTGTACCGCGACACGATCCAGCGATCGAGCAGGTTCTCGCTCTTCACGTCCCCCCGGGGCGCGAAGCCGTCGATCTCCGCGTACATCGAGAAGAAATTATACAGATTCCTGATCGAGCCGAGGAACCGGTTCGCCGTGTCGCGCAGCGACGCGTGATCGAACTTCTTCGGGAGCCACGGAGAGCCGCTCGCGAGGAGATACCAGCGCAGCGCGTCGGCGCCGTCCGAGGCGAGCACGTCGCTCGCGAAGACGGCGTTGCCGCGCGTCTTGCTCATCTTCTGCCCCGCCGCGTCCAGCACCATGCCGTGCGGGAGGCACCGCTTGTACGGGCTCCGCTTCGTGAGGAACGCGCCGATCACGAGGAGCGAATAGAACCAGCCGCGCGACTGATCCACTCCCTCGCTGATGAACTCGGCCGGGTACTGGCTCTTGAAAACGTCCATCTTCTCGTGCGGATAATGGTACTGCGCGAACGGCATCGAGCCCGAATCGAACCAGCAGTCGATCACTTCCGGCACGCGTTTCATCGAGCCCCCGCACTCGGGACAGCCGACGTCGAGATCGTCGATGAACGGCTTGTGGAGATCGTACTCCTCGGGAAACGCCTCTGCGATCGAGCGGAGCTCCTCGACCGAGCCGATGCAGAACCGCTCCCCGCACTTCTCGCAGGTCCAGATGTTGAGCGGCGTGCCCCAGTAGCGCTCGCGGGAGAGCGCCCAGTCGACGTTCCCCTCGAGCCACGCGGTGAAGCGATTCTCCCCGACCTCGGGCGGGAACCACTGAATCTTTGAATTCGCCTCGAGGAGAAGATCCTTGAACGCGGTCGTCTTGATGTACCACGAGCGCCGCGCGTAATAGATGAGAGGCGACTTGCAGCGCCAGCAGAACGGGTACGAATGCGTGATCTTTCCGCTCCGGTAGAGAACGCCCCGCTTCTTCATATCGGTGATGATCTCGGGATCGGCGTCCTTGATGAACATCCCCGCCCACGGCGTCACTTCCTCCGTGAACTTTCCCGACTCGTCGACGGGCTGGATCATCGGGAGATTCTCGGCCTTCCCGGCGTTGTAGTCGTCCTCGCCGAACGCGGGGGCCATGTGCACGATGCCCGGTGCCGTCCTCGAGCGATACGAAGTCGGCGCCGATGACGCGGAAGGCGTCGACCATCTTGTCGAAGAACGGGAAGCACGGCTCGTAGCGCTTGCCGACGAGCTCGCTCCCCTTCACCGTGCCGAGGATCTCCGTGTCCCCGTCGAGGACGCTGACGAGCGCCTCGGCGAGAATGAGGACCTCTCCCTTGTTGCGCACGCGGACGTAATCGTGATCGGGACCGACCGCGAGCGCGACGTTCGAGATCAGGGTCCACGGCGTCGTCGTCCAGACGAGGAAATAGGCGTCCTCGTCGACGAGCTTGAGCTTGATATGGACGGATGGATCCTGGACGTCCGCGTATCCCTGCGACACCTCGTGGCTCGAGAGCGACGTGCCGCAGCGCGGGCAGTACGGGACGATCTTGTGCCCCTGGTAGAGCATGTCCTGATCCCAGAACTGCTTGAGAATCCACCAGACCGATTCGATGTAATCGTTCTTGAAGGTGATGTACGGGTCGTCGAGATCGAGCCAGAAGCCGAGCTTCTTCGTGAACTCGAGCCATTCGTCGAGATACTTGAAGACGCTCTTGCGGCACTGCTCGTTGAACGCGGCGACGCCGTAACGCTCGATCTGGTCCTTGCCGTCGAGGCCGAGCTGGTGCTCGACTTCGATCTCGACGGGAAGGCCGTGCGTGTCCCAGCCGGCCTTGCGGACGACGCGGTGCCCCTTCATCGTCTGATAGCGGCAGACGAGATCCTTGATCGTGCGCGAGAGGGCGTGATGAACGCCGGGACGTCCGTTCGCGGTCGGCGGCCCCTCGTAGAACACGAAGGGGCTCGAGGCCGGCCGCTCCTCGACGCTGCGCTCGAAGATGCGATTCGCTTCCCAGAAGGCGAGGATCTCCGCTTCGAGCTTCGTGGCCTCGCCGAAGGGCGAGAGCTCGGGGTAGTGTTTTCTGGTATTCTCTTTTTCGGCCATAATCGCTTCCGCCGGACGGGTATATAACACGATAACCCCGCGCCTTCTCGATGGGACGCCCGGGGTTAATCGCGAGCCCAAGCTTGAACTAATACCATATATAGAAAACGGCGACCGGTGTCAATAGTGCTCTATTACGCCCTCCAAGAACCCCGCAGGGCACCCCTCCACCCACCGTCGACACTCGGGGCCGGTCTCAATAAATTATTGAAAAATATGAAATTGTGCTCGCTTTATGCAAGGGATGGGAGTATATTGCGTCAGTGATACGTTTACTGAAGGAGCATTTGAGAGCACGTAGCAGTTTGGAATCCAAGATCGCCTCGATATCAGGCCCCCATCAATACGGTACAATCCTACCTTATTAATCCAGGGACAAATTCCAGTCGACAGAGATCTTGTGGTACGTCTTCCCGATGAGCCGCATACCGCGTCATCGGGAAAGAACAATGGGATATTCGGATAAGGGAGAGGTGAAGCGTATTTGACCTGAAGCATCAGAGACCAGCGGATCAATTAACAGCGTTTTGTAACAGTTAGTGAAAGGACCTAAGACAATGGCCAAGAAAATATACGTAGGCAATCTATCATTCGACACGAACGACGAACAGTTGAACCAGATCTTCACGCCGTACGGCGCCGTCGCCTCCGCGCGCGTGATCAAGGACAAGTACACGGACCGCTCGAGGGGCTTCGGCTTCGTCGAGATGGACAACGTGACCGAGGCCGACAAGGCGATCGCCGAGCTCAACGGCAAGAACGTCGAAGGCCGCACCCTCAAGATCAGCGAGGCCACGCCCCGCGAGGACAAGCCGAGAGGCGGGGGCGGTTACGACGGCGGCGGAAGCCGGGACCGTTACTAATCGCAGCCCGAACTAAGGCTGGATGATAGAAAAAGGGCGCCGGGGAAGAAATTCTCCGGCGCCCTTCGTTTTATGCCCTCGAGATGCCCGCGTGCTCGACGCGCGCCTCCGCCTCACACCCTCCGCAGAAACTCGCACACGAGCTTCGCGAGCTTCGCCTCCCCCGCCTTCGCCGTCGCGACGATCTGGGCGATATCGACCCGCTCGAGGCAGTCGGGCGTCGCCTTGTCCGTGACGACCGATATCCCGAGCACCTTGACACCGCCGTGCACCGCGACGATCGTCTCGGGCACCATCGACATGCCGACGATGTCGGCGCCGATGCGGCGCAGGAAACGGTACTCCGCCGCCGTCTCGAGATTGGGCCCGGCCACGGCGACGAAAACGCCCCTTCTCACGGCCACCTTCACGTCGAGGGCGACCTTCTCGAGGAGCGCGATATAGGCGCGGCAATACGGCTCACTCATATCGGGAAAGCGTGGGCCCAGGCGTTCGTCGTTCGGGCCGATGAGCGGGTTGTCCCCCATGAGGTTGATGTGATCGGTCACCGCGACGATGTCGCCTGGGTCGAGCCATGGGCTCATCCCGCCGACCGCCGATGTGAGAATGAGGGAGCGCGCGCCGAGCGCCTTCATCACGCGGATGGGAAAGGTCACCTGCTCGAGGGTGTAGCCCTCGTAGTAATGAACGCGCCCCTCCATCGCGACGACCTGCTTCCCCGAGAGCTCGCCGAGGATGAGATTCCCCGCGTGGAGCCCCTTCACCGTCGAGACAGGAAAATTCGGGATATCCTCGTAGGGGATGGTCGCCTTGACCTTGATCTTTTTCGCGAGCCCCCCGAGACCGCTTCCGAGGATTATTCCGAAGGACGGCTTGATACCGGCGACGCCCCTGACATAGGCGGCGCTTTCTTTGATTCGATCGTACAGACCGGCCACGAGAGACCCCTTTCACGAGTGTTCAGGATGCGTGTTACGCGTCAGGTTAGCCGATTGCGGCGGCGCCAGGCAAGAGCAAAGAGCCGGCGGCGGCGAAGCGGCGCAAAGCCGTGCCAAAGTGAGTGGACAGATTTTTCGCCTCCTGCTACAATAGGAACCTCATGAGCGACAAATTGATATCCCATTACCGGATCCTCGGCGAGCTCGGCGCGGGCGGCATGGGCGTCGTGTATCGGGCCGAGGACACGAAGCTCGGACGCACGGTCGCGCTCAAGTTCATCGCGCCGCGGGGAATCGAGAGCGCCGAGGAAAAGGCCCGATTCCTCCATGAGGCGCAAGCCGCGGCCTCGCTCGGCCACCCCAATATCTGCGTCATTCACGAGATCGACGAGGCGGACGGGCGCCTCTTCATGGCGATGGAGTACGTCGAGGGAGAGAGCCTGAAGGATCGCATCGCCCGGGGCCCCCTCAAGATCGACGAGGCACTCGACGTCGCCATCCAGATCGCGCAGGGGCTCGACGCGGCCCACCGCAAGAGCGTCGTTCACCGCGACGTGAAGCCCGCAAACGTCATGATCGAGGCGGGCGGTCTCGTGAAGATCATGGATTTCGGCCTCGCGAAAATGTCGGGGCGAAGCAAGCTCACGAAGACGGGGACGACGCTCGGGACGACGGCCTACATGTCCCCCGAGCAGGCGCGGGGCGAGGAAGCGGACCACCGCAGCGACGTCTGGTCTCTCGGCTCCGTTATCCATGAAATGGTGACCGGCCACACGCCGTTCAAGGGGGACTACGAGCAGGCGACGCTCTATTCGATCCTGAACGAGGCGCCGGAGCCGCTCACCGCCTTGCGCGCGGGAGTCCCCATGGAGCTCGACCGCATCGTCGCGAAGGCGCTCGTGAAGGATCGCGCCGAGAGATACCAGCACGCCGACGAGCTCATCGCCGATCTGCGCGCATTGAAGAAGAGCCTCGAGTCCGGAGCGGCGTCGAGGACCGGAACGGCGGGCGCGAAATCGATCCCGGCACCCGGCGCCCGGCGCTCGCGGAAGCGCTACGCGAAGATACTCGTCGCTCTCTGCGTCGCTGCGGCGTCAATCGCACTTTACACTTTATTGAGGCCCGTGCTCTTCGGCGAGGCGATCTCGACGGAGCGCCATCCCGTCGCCGTCATCACCTTCGAGAACCAGACGGGCGACCCGCAGTACGACAACCTCAAGAAGGTCATTCCGAACCTCCTCATCACGAGCCTCGAACAGTCGAAGTATCTTCAGGTCGTCACGTGGGAGCGGCTGCGCGACCTCGTCAAACAGGCGGGAAAGCAGGGTGTCGAGGATATCGACGCGGACCTCGGCTTCGAGCTCTGCCGCCGCGAGAAGATCGATGCCATCGTCATCGGGAGCTTCACCAAGCTCGGAGACAGGTTCGTAACCGACATCAAGGTGCTCGACGTCGGTTCGAAAGGGAGCCTCGCCGTCGCGAAGGCCGACGGCCGGGGGCTCGAGAGCATTCCGGAGCAGGTGGACGAGCTGAGCCGGCGGATCTCCCGCGGCGTCGGTCTCTCGGAGCGCAAGATCGAGGAGATGCAGCGCCCCGTCATCGACGTGACCACGTCCTCGATCGACGCCTACACGTATTTCCTCAAGGGAAGGGACGCGCTCGAGAGGCTCTACTACGGAGAGGCGGTCGAGGACTTCACGAAGGCCATCGAGATCGATTCGACGTTCGCCATCTCCTACCTCTTTCTCGGCAGGGCTCATTCCGGCGCCTTCGACAATGCGGAGGCCAGGAGATCCTATACAAAGGCGCTGCGTCACGCCGCCAGGGCGACGGAGCGCGAGCGTCTCTATATCAACGCACAATACGCCGTATCGGTCCAAGACAATCGAGCCGAGGGGATTCGGATATATCGGGAGCTCCTCGAAAAATATCCGCGCGAGAAGCACGCGTGGACCTTTGTCGGCGTTCTTTATCGCCAGAACGAAATGCACCGTGAAGCCATTGCGTGCCAGGAACGCGCTCTCGAGCTCGATCCGACCTTCGGAGGAGCTTTGAACGATCTCGCCTACGGCTATCTGCGCATGGAGAACTACGAAAAAGCGCTCGAGATCTTCCGGCGATACATCTCTCTTTATCCGGGCGACGCGAATCCATACGATTCCATGGCGGAGACGTACTTCGCGATGGGCAGGCTCGACGAAGCCGCCCGGACGTACGAAAAGGCGTTCGCGCTGAAGCCGATGCTGGGCACGGCCGTCATGCTCGCCTACCTGCGCGGCATGCGCGGGGATTACCGCGAGGCCATTCGGTGGATCGAACGGGACATGCAAGCGGTAACGCTGCCCGGGCAGATCGTGGTCGACCATGTCTGGAGAGCCGCCTATCGGATGTGTCGCGGGGAATTCGACCAAGCCCTGCGGGACGTTCGGCGCGGGTTCACGGTAGCCGATTCAACCGGCAACAGCGGCATGATGGGGGTCGGGAGGCAGGTCGAAGGGTATGTCCTCTTTGAATGGGGACGGCTTGACGACGCCCGTGAGCTCTTTCAGGCGCGGTACATCGTCCCCGGCCCCGACTTCGAAGCGTCTCCCTTTGCGGCCGCCTACCGGGAGTGCTACTTGGGACTCATTGCATCGGCGGCGAACGACCCGAGCTCGGCGCGCGAAGCGATGAGACGGCTCGCGGCTCTCCTGCCCGCCGCGCGTTCCGAATCTGCTGCCGACGGCCTGCGCGCGGCCAACTGGCTTGCCCTTCTCAAAGCGGAGATTCTTCTCGCCGAGGGGCGATCGAACGACGCCATTCGATGCATCGCGAGCGATTTCAAGCTGAGTGTGCCGTTCGCCAGCCCGGAGCTGTTCTATTCGAATGCGCCTTTCACGCAGGATGTGCTCGCGCGGAGCTATGCGGCAAAAGGCGACCTCGATCGAGCGATTACAGAGTACAAGAGACTCCTCTCGTTCGACCCCGTGAGCAAAGACCGGCGGATAAAGAGCCCCCGCTACGAGTACCGCCTCGCGAAGCTCCTCGAAAAGAGCGGCAAGCCCGTCGAGGCGCTCGAGCATTACAGAATATTTCTGCGATACTGGAAGGACGCCGATCCCGATCTGCCCGAGCTCATCGACGCGAAGGCGCGTGCCGCTACTCTCGAGAGCTCGCGCGCCACGCCGTAGACTTTTCTCGAAATCGGGAGTATAATTGCAGGGAAGAGCGTCTCTCTCGAGGGGAATGGATAGTACTATGCGTAGAAAGGCAGGGACCATAGGATCGGTCCTGTTCGTTCTATTCGTCGCGAGCGCCGGGCTCTCGCGCCCCGCACCCGCCGCGGAGTATGTCTACCCCGGCGATCGTCAATGGATCTACTGCGCGGAGAAAGCGGAGGATTGCTTTCTCTACTGCACGAGCCACATGAGCTGTCCGACCCCCGACACCATGTTCGTGTTCATCTACGCGAACGATCCAATCGGCGTCTCGCGCGCCCATTTTCGGCTCGAGGCGGACTACCCCTGCTGTGACTCGATACAGGCGGTCATCCCGTGCCCCGGCGTCGCCATAGAGAGCGGAAACATGAGCGAGGGAATGACGATCTCATTTCCAGCCTTTCTAGCGGGGCATTTCCGCGCACTGGCGCTCGTGATCCTGCAAGACGCAGAGAGCCCTCCAGGGGCATACTCCGATCATGGCTTCTGCGTTCGAGACGCGTGGCTCGAGCGCCCGACCGCTGAAACGATCGCGGCTTTGGACTATTGCACGCGTCCGTTCTATCCCGACTGCTATTGGAGATCGTTGCTCTGGTATCATCCCGATACCGTTGACGTGTACATCGGCGGCCAGACGGACGTCAAGATCCAGTGGGAGCAGAGCGGCCCCGGCTATCCAGGACCGGTCGTGCCGGTCGCCGACGAGAAGAGTTGGCTGAGCACTACGACGCTCTACCTTTGGGACACGGGATGTCTGACCTGCCCGTGGCACATCCAGACGGATCACATCTTCGTCGCGGTCCCCGAGGGCACGCCCGTCGGGACGCTCAGTACCCTCACGATCGGGCAGACCGACGACGGCTTCGTCCTTCGCGCCGTGCCGCCCATCGCCGTGAAGAAAGAGTCGTGGGGCGCGGTCAAGAGCCTCTTCAAATAGAGGCTGCCGTGAAATCGAAAACGCTCGATTCTAGATTTCGGGAATTTCTCTGAGGGCTTCGGCGATCGAGGCGGGCGCGGAGATCGATTTCGTTCTGGATTTCTCTCCCGATTCAACGACGATCTCGCGCCGCGGAATCGAGAAGCGTTTCGCGAGAAATCTCACGAGCTCTTTGTTCGCCTCCCCCTCGTGCGGCGGGGCGGCCACTTTAATACGAAGCTCCCCGGCTGTGTTCCAGCCGAGGAGCTCGTCTCGAGGGGCTGCGGGTTGAACTCTGACGCGGAACCGGATCCGCCCTTTATCGCTATCCTTGATTTCCTTCATCTTTCGAGAGATTGGTCAGGTTCTTCCTGAGATCTTCCATCGACCAGGTCGATTCGGGATTCGTGTCGGCATTCGCCGGTTGGGGCGCGGGTGCCTGCTGCTGCACGGGCCTCTGGGCCTGAGCGGGCGCCTGGGACGGCATCTGAGCCGTCTCTCTGCGCGGCGCGCTCTCCGCTGCGCCTGCGACTTCCTTCAGGCTCGAGAGCGCGCTCTCGAAATCCGCGTCATCCATGCGGTGCGCCGGTGCTGACTGCTGCATCGGCTGCTGGACCGGCTGCTGCGCCGGCTGTTGAGACTGCTGGGGCTGCTGCCCCGGAATCTCGTAGCTCTTCCAATCGGTCGGCTGCTTGCGAACCTCGTACTGCCTCCAGTCATCCTGGGCTCTCGGAGCTTCGCTCTGCGCCTGTTGGGGCGGAGCAGGTTGCGCCTGGCGTGCGGGCGTGGGTTCGGCCTCTGAAACCGTCGCGCCGATCGGCTCGATGTTCAGTTGCTGCGACGGCTTCGGCGCCGGCGCGGCGAAGACGTTCACGTCTTCGGGCGGCTTCGCCTTCTGATTGGGATTCTCGCGCGTCTCGAATCCGGGCCTCGGCATCTGCGGCCGCGGCTCTTCCTCGCGCTTGCGCTGCTCGTCTCCCCACGTGACCTTGTCCTTCGGCTCATGGCCGAACTCTTCGGTAATCTTGTCGCGATTCATGCGCGGAGGCGCGACCGGCTTCCGCACGTCGTCCTCCACCTGCTGGCCGATTTTTTCGATCGCCTGATCGACGCCCGCGAAATCCTCCTGGAAGCCGTCGAGCATCTTCTTGTGGCTGTCGAGGAGCGATTTGAGACGCCCGATATAGCCGTCCTTGTTCTTCTTGAGCTCGAGAATCTCGCGGCGGAGCTGACTCGTATGGGCGCGAATCGTTTCGGCGGCCTTGTCGGCCTCCATCTCGGCCTCGCGGATCAGAAGGCTCGCCTCGCGGCGCGCGTTCTCCTTGGCCTCCTGCGTGAGCTTTTCCGCGGTGAGAAGCGTGTTGCGCAGATTCGTCTCGATCGCCTTGAACTCGTTGAGGCGTTCCTCGAGAGAGACCAGACGCTCGCGCAGGTTCCTGTTATCGGAGAGAACGGCCTCGTATTCGTCGGCGATCGTGTTGAGAAACGCGTACACCTCTTCGGAGTCGAGACCGCGCATGACCTTCTTGAATTCCTGCTTCCTGATATCGAGCGGCGTGATTCTCATCGTGCTGCCTCCTGAGCCCGGCTAGAGCCGGTAATGTTTAATGCCGAACACTGCGGCTTGCAGAACGGCGGCGAGTATCAACGACGCGACGTCGAGGCTCCACGCGGGCAGGATCCTTCTCAAGGGAGCGAGGAGCGGCCCGTAGATCTTGTCGAGTGCGTGAAACAATCGGCTTCGTTGCTCAACCGCCTTCAAGAATACGTAAACGAGCGTAATGAATGTCGCTGTATTGAGCGAAGCAATAATAAGACCAATTCCATTTGTGACAACGTAGCCCATAATTTACGCCTTTTCAAGACATTATATTCGCGCCAGGCGCCGGTGCGGGGTCGAACCGCCCGGTCGCGGCAGGCGACCGCCCAGCCGCGGTGCCTGTTTTCTTATCAGGCGGCCGGCCGCTCGCCGAAGAGAATGCGCCCGAGACGGATCATGGTCGATCCCTCGGCGATCGCGATCTCGAAGTCGTCGGTCATGCCCATCGAGAGGTGCTCCATCGAGACGTTCTCGATGCGGGCGGCGTCGATCTCTTCCTTGAGGCGCCGGAGATTCGCGAATGCGGCGCCGACGGCGCGCGCATCGCTCACGAGGGGTCCCACCGTCATGAGACCCCGAATGCGCAGATTGGGGAGTCCCGCGATGAGACCGCACGTGGTCGCCACACCGCCGGGCGGCAGCCCGAATTTCGACTCCTCGCCGCTCGTGTTCACCTCGAGAAGAATATCGGTCGTGACGCCGGCCGCCGCGCCCGAGCGGCTCAGGTGCTCGGCGAGCCGGAACGAGTCGACCGATTGAACGAGCGCGAATCGGCCGACGATCTTCGCGACCTTGTTCGTCTGGAGATGTCCGACGAGATGCCAGCGGCAGGGAAGCTTCACCTCCGGAGCCTTCGCGAGAAACTCCTGCACCCTGTTCTCGCCGACGTCGGCGAGACCCGCCTCGATCGCTTGCGTGACGATCTCGGAGCCGTGCGTCTTCGTCACGGCGACGATGGTGATCGCGACGGGGTCGCGCCCGGCTCGCGCCGCCGCCGCGGCGACCCGCTCCCGCACGCGCTCGAGATTTTCTCTGATCGTCATCGTCATGGCGTCGTGATGCTACCCTTTCTCGAGGTGCAGCCGATGGAGGAGCCGGCGCGCGAGGACTGTTTGAGCCGGCGCCTCGTATGGCGCGCGGCCGGACCGAAACCGTCGCCGCACGCAGCTACACGTGCACCCGCACGAGCTCCATCTGCTCCTCGCCGGCCACGACGACCGAGCCATCGAGCGTGATGAAGCAGTCGATCTCGGAGCGGGCCGCCATCTCTCCCTTGAGGTAGATGCCCGGCTCGATCGAGAAGCAGATGCCCGGCACGATCAGCCGCTCGTCCTTCGTCTCGAGGTTGTCGATGTTGACGCCGTTCCCGTGCACCTCCTCGCCGATCGAGTGCCCCGTGCGGTGGACGAAATAGTCGCCGTAGCCGGCGTCGACGACCACCTTGCGGCACGCGTCGTCGACCTCCCAGCCGTAGCAGGGCTTCTTCTCGGCGAAGCGCTTGCGGACGAAGTTCACCGCTGCGATGCGCGCGTCGCGCACCGTATGGAATATTTCCTGATACTTCTCGGGCGGCTCGTCCCCGGCGAACCCGCACCACGTGATGTCGTAGTAGATCGAGCCCGGCTCTTTGAGCTTCGCCCAGAGATCGATGAGGATGCAGTCCCCCTTCTTGAAGGTGTAGGTGCCTTCCTGCTTCGGCTCGAAATGCGGATCGGAAGGGTGGTCGTTGATGCCGACAATGGGGGATTCACCGCCGCAATCGAGCCCCTCCTCCTCGAAGCGTCTCAGGATGAACTGCGCGAGCTCGTACTCGGTGAGCTTCCGCTTCTCGGCGAACGCCTTGCCGATCTCGGCGAAGGCCTCGTTCTTGATGCGCTGGATCTTGTCGCCGGCCTTGAGATGGCTCTCGTAGCCCTTCCGATCGATGAGCGACTCGAATTGCTGGACGAGATCGGCCGAAGAAACGATCTCGTGCCCGAAGCTCCTGATGATCTCGATCGTGCCGGCGTCGACGATGGAAACGTACGGGATATTGTTCAACGGAGAATATTGCATGGCGAGCTTCTTCGGCTTGCCGAGAATCTCCTTGAGCGAGGAGTGGAGCTCTTCCCACGCGCGGTAGTACTTCTTCTCGCCCGGGAGAGCGTCGAGCCGCGCGGGCTCGACGGCGGATACGAGGCGGATCGGCTCGCCCGCGACCGGGATGTAGTAGAACCAGCGCCTCGACGTCCCTTTTTTGAAATCGAGGCCGAGCACGCGGTAGGCGAGATGATCCCGGTTGTGGAAATCGCACAGGAGCCAGCCGCCGACACCCTTCTCCTTGAGCGCGGCCTGAATTTTCTTGATGTCCATCGTTCGATCCTCCCCGTATTCGAGAGCACGCATTGAGGGCGGTAAAATCCGTGGATCGAACGCTATCACGGGGTCTTCGGCGATGTCAAGGAATGGACTGAATTGCGGCCGACGTGCGCGCGATCCTGAACCAGCCGTTCGGGGACGAGGCTGCCCGCTCGAGACCCTTGAAACCCTTGACGCTCCAGAGGTAGATGACGTCGGGCTCGAGGATCGCTCCGAGAGTGTCGGGGGCGGTCCAGGAGGATCCGCCGATATTCTCCACGCGATATATCCTTGCGAGGGTCGGCGTGAATATATCGAGCGTGTATCGGGCGTCCTCCCGCTCCGACCTCCATTTGAACACGGCCGGAGACGCTTGAATCTCCCCTGCCGGCTCCACGAGCTCGACGTCGTAACGGACCGGCGGAGCGCCCCGCATGACCCGCCGGACAGGCTCGCTCATCCGGGATCCCTCCCGCTTCGAGAAATAGGCGATCAGGACGAGGCCGGCCGCCATGGCGGCAACCGGGACAAGCCATCGGGCGGCTCGCGATGCGCGGGAGAACCGGATTTTCCGCGCGCGCGCGTCGCCCGCCGCCGAGGGCGCTATCTTTTCGCCGAACGCGTTCTCGAGCCTTCTCCGCGCGTAGATCCATTCCGCGGAGCGCGCCAGGTCGTCGTCCGAATCGATCGCCGCGAACCGCTGAAGGCGCTTGAGCTCGATGTCGCAGAGCGCGCATTTCTCGACATGGCGCCGCACCGTCTCGGCCTCTCGCTCTTCGAGCTTCCCCAGAAGATATTTCTCCAGCGTTTCGAGGTCGATATGCTCGTTACGAGACATTTCCGAAGCCTTTCTCCTCGACGAGACGGCCGAATTTTCTTCTCGCGCTCTGGATCAGGGTCCGCGCGCCCGTCGCGTTCGCGCACCCGATTATCTTCGTGATCTCGTTCACCGTGAGCCCTTCCCGGTAATGGAGAACGAACGCCTCGATCTCGTCCGTCGACATACACTCCCGCGCCGCGTCGAGAATCCGCTCGAGATCCTCGAGCTCGTCGACCCGCGAGAAGGCTTCCGCCTCGGACGCTTCCGCGCCAATACCCTCATCGAACGACAGGAGCCGGTCGCGCCACCGCACCCGCCGCTTCGAGAGCTCGTCGAGGCAGTGATTCCTCGTCACCTGGTAGACCCACGTCGAGAAGCGCGAGCGCCCCGAAAAGCTCCGGATATTCCGGAAGATCTTGGCGAGGATCTCCTGCGAGAGATCGATCGCCTCCTCCACGTCGTGCGTGTAGCCGAAGCTCCAGAGATATATCTTCTTGCTGTACCTCCGGAAAAGCTCCGTGCAGAGCCGGTCGCGCGGCGCCAGAGCTATCTCCGCCGCGAGCGCCTCGTCGGTCGCCGATTGCACGTTCTCAATCAATAAGACGCTCCCTTACCCGACGATGACACGGAGAAACTCGCGATGCGGCATAGATTCACCATTTGAGATTCAGCGCCGTCGCCTGCGCATGACGAACGCGACGAGAACGGCCGCGGCGAGAACGAGCGCCAGAAAAACGAATTTCGTGCGGGCAAGCCCGTGCGAGAGCCTCGGCGCCGAAGCGCCGTCCCCGATCGCGACGAATGCGCCCCACACGGCGGGGCTCGCGATCGCGCCGCCCTTCGCGAGGGCGAAGCGCTGCGCGGCGCTCAGGGCCGCGGACGCATCGAGCCCTTTCCTGATGTTGCGGCAATATTCGACCGTCATCTCGCCCGCGAGATCGTCCGGTATGTCGAGCTGGGCCGCCACCACGCAGCCTCCCCCCGCGTAGAGAAACGCCTCGGTGAGACCCGATATGCCTTCCCCGTACGAGAGGACGCCACCCGCCGACCGGCACGCCGAGAGGGTCACGAGCGCCGCGTTGAGCTTGAGCGCGGCTATCTCGTGCCACTGGAGGATGCCGTCTTCCGACGCGCGCGCAAGCGTGTCCCCGAAACCGCGCTCGGGATTCAGCACGATGAACGAGCGCCTGAGATCGTCGTTGTCGATATAGGCGTGCGCCGCGATGTGAAGGATCCCCGTGTCGTCGATGCGGCTCGCCTTGAGCGCGCTCTCCCCCGCGCTCCTGCCCGCGAGCGTGAGCGACCGGAAAAATACGGACGCGACGTCCTTCGCCTCCTGCGCCGCGCGGGGAAGCGGCTCGATCGGGATATCGGTGAACGGATAGACGCGCGCCCCGTCCTTCGCTCCAGCCGCGCCTTCGCCGCTCGCTCCGATCGCGATGACGTCGTACTCGGGCGCGTGCGTCGAGCGGGAGCGCACGGCGCCGCGCTCTCTCAGGTAGCGGAGCGTTCTCAGGGAAGGCGCGTACGAGATGTCGTGATCAGCGACGAGGTAGCGGTCTCCGCTCTTGAGGAGCGCGAACGGGAGTCTGGCGAGAAGACCGTCGGGAACGATGATGAGCTTCTTCCCCGCTCCGAGCGACCGCGCCGCGGGCGCGAGAAGCAGGTCGTAGAGCTCGTTCGCCGCGAGCTCGAACACCTGCGCCGGGAGCGCAAGAACCGCCGACGACGCCGTGTCCGGCGCGGCCGGATCGGAAGGCTTCCCGGGCGGAGCGTTCGCCATTTGCCGGATCAGACTCAGGAAATACTCGACGCGCTGCTCGATGAAGGCCTTCGCGGGGAGCTCGTAGACGGCGAGATCCTCCTTGGTGCCGCAGAATACGTACGACCGCATCTCTCCCAGAAAATAGGAGAGCGCTATCTCGCCGGGAGCGAGCGTCGAGAGGAGCTCGTCGGGCTGCTCGACCTTCGGATAGAGCGCAGAGAGATAATCCTTGTCTCTCTGCTCGAACTTGAGGCTGAGGCTCGTGAAGCGTCTCTCGAGGCCCTCGATCTTATCGAGGAAACCGGCGCGCTCGTCCGGCGCGAGCGATCCGTCCTGGAGGCGCGCCTGGTAGAAGGTGAGCCGCGAGAGGATCTCGCGCTCGCCGTCGAGAAGCCTGCCGTTCCCCTTCGCTCCGTTCCGGTCCATCGCCTCCCTGAGAAGCGAGGCGAGGATCTGCGCCCTGCAGCGCTCCGTGTAGCTGAACGCCTCCTTCACGTCCTGCGCGCGGCCCGACCTCGCCAGAATGACCGAAACGATGCGCTCGTACGGAAGAATCGCCGGCTGGAAAAAATGCCGCCGAAGCTCGTCCGAGCCGGCGAGACGTCTGAGCGACTCCACGGACACGATCGCGCGATGCTGGAACGAATAGGCCTTCGCGGTGTCCCCCTTCGCCAGGTGGAGCTCACCCAGATCGGAAAGACATTTCCACCTGAGCTCCTCGATGCCGCTCCCCTCGGCGAGGGCGAGCGCGCTTTCGAGATAGCCGATCGAAGACTCGGCCGGGCCTCCCGCCATCCCCATGAAATAGAGTGCGCGGGCGCGAAGATACTCCTGCCCCTCGGCCGGCAGGATCGCGAGCGCCTCCCCCGCGTGCGCGCGCGCTGCGGCGGGATTCCCGAGCTGAATCTCGAGGGAGGCGAGATTGTTGAGAGCCCAGACGATATCCGTCTTCTGTTTCGACGCGCGGGCGATCTCGAGACACTTCCGGTACAGCTCCCCCGCGAGATCGAGCCTTCCCGCCGCGGCGTAGACCGATCCCATTCCGCTCGCGACCGTGCCGAGAAACCGCCCGTTCCCCGTTTCGGTCGCGACGGCGAACGCATTCTCGTAATGCTTCATTGCTTCGGCGTAGTTTCCCAGGTAGAAATAGACCGAGCCGATGCTGAAATGCACTTCCCCGACTCCCGCCCGGTCGCCCGCCTCTCCGTAGATCGCCATCGCCTCGTGCTCGTACGAAAGCGCGTCGCGGTAGCGGCCCTGCATATCGGCGATCATCCCGAGCGAATTGAGGCTCCAGGCGGCGCCGCGCAGATCGCCGAGCCTGCGTTTCACGTCGAGCGTCCTGCGGTAGTACTCCTCGGCTTTCGAAAAATCGCCGAGCTTGTGGTAGGTGACGGCGAGCCCCGCGAGCGTCCAGCTCATTCCGTAGAGACTCTTCATTTCCTCGTAAACCTTGAGCGCGCGTTCGTAGTGCGCGACCGCCATCGCGTACTGACCCGTCGAGCCGCGGAGGTATCCGAGCCTGAGCTCGACGCCGAGCTCTCCCCAGACGTTTCCCTGCTCCCTGTGCATCGCGAGAGCCTGCCGGAAGAGCTTGAGAGCTCCTTCCCTGTCCCCCTTCTTCTCGGCGAGCGCGCCGCGGCCGTACGAGACGTAGCCGAGGATCCACTTCAGACCGCATGACTTCGCGATCTCCTCCGTTTCCGCGAACCGTCCCGCAGCGGCCTCGAGGTCGCCCTCGTTCACCTCGACCTGCCCCAGATTGTTGAGAAGCGTCGCCGTATTCTCCCTGTCTCCCATGGCCCGTTCGAGAACGAGCGCCTGGCCGTAGAGCGAAATCGCCTCCCCGTTTCTCTGGCGCTTCTCGTCGAGACGCCCGAGGCCCGCAAGGCAGCCGCTCTCGATCTGCCGGAATTTTCCCGCCTTCGCGAGCGCGAGGGTTTCGCGGAAAAGACGTTCGGCCGCCTCGATGCTGTCGGCCGCGTTCAGGCACTCGGCACGAAGGGACATGACGGAGAGCGGCGAGCCTTCCCGTCGGAGGAAGCCCCGGCGCGACGGTCGAGAGCGACCTCGCCGATTCGAGGGCGCCCGATGCGTCCTGGCTCGCGACGAGGGACTGCGCACGAGCCCTGCCGCACACGATTGCCGAGAGCGTATCCCCGTCCTTCTCGGCGGCCGAAAACGCGCCCCGAAAATGCGCGGCGGCGGCCCTGAAATCCCTCAGCAGGCGCGAGCGCTCCCCGCTCAGATACAGCTCGAAGATTTCTCGCCCCGCGCCCCGAGTCGCCGGCATCGACCGAGCGCAGCGGGCGATCGCCGCGTTCGGCGCGCAGAGCCTGGAGCGCGCTTCGACGAGCCCCTCGGCGAGCTCCACGAGCCCGCCGTTTTCCGCGAGAGCCTCCTCGAAAAACCGCGCGGCCCGTTCGTTCTCCCCGGCGTCGAGAAGCGCCGCCCCGACGGCGTACGTCTCGGCGCGTTTCCCCGCGGGCGCCGGCGCGGCCCCGGCCTCACCCGCGGCAAGAGCGAGAGCGAGCAGCACGATCGCCGATGCCGAACGGTGCGCGTTCACTTCATCGCCTTCCAGAGCCTCCAGATGTCGGAGAGCGTCTTTTTCTTCTTTCGGAGCATCTCGTCCTTGGACGCGGAATGAACGGTGCCGGCCGCGGCGCCGACGTGCCCGTCTCCGAGATCGAGCGTGCGCATGATCTCCCCGATGTCCTTGCCGTGCGCCTTGTCCGTCATGTTCATGGAGAGAGACATCGAGATGGAAATGTCGGTCGTCTTGCGATCGCCGCGGAAGATCGGGGTCACGGTCAGCGCACCGAGCGCTCCGGGCTCGAGAAGGTACGCGAGATTCTTGAGCACGCGGGGCGGCCTCGAGTGCGCGGTGAAATCGAGAATGACGAGCTCGTGAGCGGCGTCCTCGTCCAGGAAGCCGATCGATTTTCTCAGGAATTCGATCATGCGCTTCTCCTCGTCGCGATATCGCGCGACGTGCCCGGCCACGACCGCGTCCCGCAGAACGTCCGCGAGCGAGCCGTCGCGCACGAGGCGCACGAGACTGTCGAGGAACTTCGTGCGATCCCGAGGGTTCGGATGCGGCGCCTTGAGACTCATGTCCACGAGCTTCCCCGGCGTTTCGCGAAGCCATTCTTCGATCGTCCGGTAATCGAACGAGTCGATCGTGTCGGCTTCCGCGACCGTTTCCGCGAACCGCGCGGGGAGATCCGCTGCCCGCTCGGAGAAATATTCGAACACGACGCGGGCCGCCGAGGGTTTCGTTCCGTCGAGGCGGCCGGGGATCCCCGCGGGATCGATCCCGCGAAGCGCCAGCGCCTCGCGATTTCCCGGATGGTGATCGAACCAGAGCCCGCACTCGAGCGGGTACGGAAGATCGCACACGACGTCGCGCGTCCCGATCGAAACTTCCGCGCGCGTGATCGCGCCCGGACCCGTGAAGATGAACGTATCGACGCCGAGGACATGCGAGCAGATCGCGCCCGAAACGACGCCGTCGAAATCGCCATGCGTTATGATTCGATCGTAATCCATCAATACCCGAACGCGAGCACCGCGGCTCCCACCGCGAAACCGACGACGAAATTGATCGCCTTGACCGTGACGAACGTCCTGCGCGACTGCGCGAGCATCGGAAGCATGCCGTGGCCGTCCTGCACGATCGAGCTCGCGAGCAGGATGCTGAAAGGGACTTCCCCGCGCGCGAAGAGCATCACGAATACGAGATGCGGGCCTGACGCAGGAATAAGGCCGATGAGGCACGCGGCGGCGAGCACGATCCATTTGCCGCGCTCGATCGCGCCCGCCGCGTCGAAGTGCGCGCGATCGAGGAGGAAGTACATGGCGACGAGCGCCCCGAGGGTCCAGAGAAATATGCCGGGGAGGTGGCGCTTCGCGACGTGCCGCCAGAGGTGCTCGTCGAGGAAATGATCGGATACCGTCGCGACGATGAAGAGCGCGATCGCGGAGGAGATGAGGAGCATGACGCGCACCGAGTCCCATCTCTCCGGCTCGATCTGGCCCGATATAACGCCGGCGGCGAGAAGAACGAGCGACACGGCGAGGACTCCCCGCGCGGCGGTGCAATCCTTCCATTGCCTCTTTATCTGCGCGCGATCGAGCGCGGTGCCCTCGACGCGCTCGTGCACCTCGAGCCCGTCGCAGCAGAGCGGATCGACGGCGCCGGCGGCGGCTCGCGATCGCGTCGACGAGGGCGCCGACGAGCACGCCGAGCGCGAAGCAGATGCCGAATATGAGAATCGCCTGCCGCGGCACGAGGGCGAGCATGACGAACGCTTCGTCGCCGCTCGTCGCGATCATCGCCGCGACGACGGCGCCGAGGCTCAGGATGCGGTGCGAGTACATCGCGACGACGGCGAAATTCCCGAGACAGCCCGGGATGAGGCCGAGCCCGGCGGCGAGCGCGTACTGCGCCCAGCGGTTGCGCGCGAGGACGCTCTGCCAGGCGCCGCTCGTGACGACGTTCACGTACTCGATGACAAGCATCATCACGAAGACGAAACCCGTGATGACGATCGTTTCCCTGATGACCTCGATCATATCCGCACCTCTCCGCGAGTCACTCCTCGAGCAGGCTCCCCCGCCTGAGTGCGCCGCGGCCGAACCGCTTCGCGATCTCGTCCGTGGCCCGCTCGACCTTCTCCCATTTCTCCTCGGCCCCCTTCGACGCGCCGAAGAGCGACATCTGCGACGGCCCATCGACCGCGTCGAGCGGCTCGAGATTCGACACGCCGACGCCGACGAGCCGCACCTTCGAGCCGGGATTATACACGGCGAGGAGCCTGAGCGCCTCATGATATATCGTCTCGCCGAGCTGCGTCGGCTCGTCGAGCGTCGAGCTCCTCGTGATCTGGCGAAAATCGTGGTGCTTGAGCTTGAGAGTCACCGTCCGGCCGCGGAACCCTTCCTCCCTGAGCCGCCGCCCGATGCGGTCGGCCTGCTCGAGCAGGCATCTCCTGAGGACCGTCTCGTCGATCGTGTCCTCGTCGAGCGTATCTTCCGCGCTGACCGATTTCGGCGCCGTGTACGGCTCGACCGGAACGCCCTCGCCGCCGCCCGCGACATCGAGAAGCCACGCGCCGAACTTCCCGAAGCGCTCCTCGAGCCGCTCGGGAGAATATTTCCCGATGTCGCCGACGCGCAGGATGCCGAGCTTCGCGAGCTCTTCGCCGCTCTTCCCGCCGATTCCGGGGACTTTGCCGACGGGGAGCTCCGCGAGAAAGCGCACCACCGACGCCGGGGGCACGATCGTGAGGCCGTCCGGCTTGTTCATGTCGGAGGCGATCTTCGCGACGAGCTTCGAGACGGAAACGCCGACGGAGCACGTGAGCGAGGTCCGCACCCCGATCCGCTCCTTCATCGATCGTGCCGCCTGCTCGGGGTCGCCGAAAAGGTGCCCGGTGCCGGTCAGATCGACGAACGCCTCGTCGACCGACACCTGCTCGACGAGCGGGGAAAATTCCCCGAGACACCTCATCACGGCGCGCGAAACCTCGACGTAGCGTTCCATGCGGACCGGGAGAAATACGCCGTTCGGGCAGAGTCGGCGCGCCTGGAAAAGCGGCATCGCCGAGTGCACGCCGAAGGCGCGCGCCTCGTAGCTCGCCGCGCTCGCGACTCCGCGCTTCATGTCCCCGCCGACGATGACGGGCTTCCCCTCGAGCGAGGGATCGTCGAGCACCTCGACCGACGCGAAAAAGGCGTCCATGTCGATATGCGCGATAACGCGGCGTCCCGCCCATGTTTCCTGATTCGCCATGCGGCACTCCTCCCGCGGGATAGTATAGCACAGGGGAACGGCGCCGGACCGGCGTCCGGCCGAAAAGCGGCGCGGGAGAAAGATTGATCTTGACAGCGCCGGCATATTCTGGCATTTTAGTACCTGATTGTAGCAATTGAGGTGTTTCATGTCGAGTTTCATAAAGATATCCGAGGCCGCTTCCCTCGCGTTCCACACGGCGGCCTACCTCGCGCAGAACCCCGTGCGGCTCGTCACGAGCCGCGAGATCGCGCAGGCGCTCGGCGCGTCGGAGAACCACCTCTCGAAGGTTCTTCAGCGGCTCGCGCGCAGCGGAATCGTGCATTCGACCCGGGGCCCGAACGGCGGGTTCAGACTTCGGACGCCCTGGGAGAGGATGAAGCTCGTCGAGATCTACGAAGCCATCGAGGGACCGCTCGCGCCGGGGCACTGCCTTCTCGGGCTCCCCGTCTGCAAGGGCAACCGCTGCGCGCTCGGAACGGTCCTTCACAAAACGGATGAAGCGGTGAAGCGCTGCCTCACCGGAACGACGCTCGCGGAGCTCGCGAAGGGCTTTCATCCCGAAACCTGATACCACGGGAGGTGGGATCGATGATCGTAGAGCTGAAAGAAGGCGTGTACTGGGTCGGCGTCGTCGACTGGGCGCTCAGGACCTTCCACGGGCACGAGCTCAGCACCCATCGAGGTTCCTCGTACAACGCCTACCTTATCAAAGACGAGAAAACCGTCCTCGTCGACACGGTCTGGGGACCGTTCTCGGACGAGCTCATGGACAATATCCGCGAGCTCGTCGATCCGGCGAAGATCGATATCGTCGTGGCCAACCACGCGGAGACCGACCATTCGGGGGCGCTGCCCGTCGTCATGAAGCACGCGCCGAACGCCGAGCTGATCGTATCCAAACAGGGAGCGACGAGCATCCCCGGGCATTACCACGAAAACTGGAAGATGCGAAAGGTCGGCACGGGGGACCGGATCAACATAGGGGCGAACGATCTCGTGTTCGTCGAAGCGCCGATGATTCACTGGCCGGACAGCATGTTCACCTATCTCACCGGGCACGACATCCTCATGTCGAACGACGCGTTCGGGCAGCATTACGCCTCGGCGTTCCATTTCAACGACGAGGTGAACCAGGACGAGCTCTACCATGAGGCGATCAAGTATTACGCGAACATCATAACGCCGTTCAGCGACCGCGTGATCAAGAAGATCGACGAGATCCTCGCGCTCAAGCTCCCCGTCGACATGATCGCGCCGAGCCACGGCATCATCTGGCGCAAGGATCCGCTTCAGATCGTCAAGAGGTATCAGGAATGGGCCGCGCAGAAACCGGAGCCGCGCGCGGTCATCCTCTACGACACGATGTGGAACGGAACGCGGCAGATGGCCGAGGCGATCGGCGACGGCCTCGCCGAAGCGGGCGTCGACTACAAGATCCTCAATCTCGCCGTCTCCGACCGGAACGACGTTCTCGTCGAGGTCTTCAAGGCGCGGACGGTCCTCGTCGGCTCGTCGACGATCAACAACGGCGTGCTGCCGACGATCATGCCGGTCATGACGGACATCAAGGGGCTCAAGTTCAAGAACAAGATCGGCGCGGCGTTCGGCTCCTACGGATGGAGCGGCGAGGCGGTCAAGATCGTGGAGGAGCATCTCGCGGCTTCCGGGATCGGGATCGTCCGGGACGGGCTCAAGTTCAAATGGCAGCCGCGGCCCGAGGAGCTCGACGCGTGCCGCGAGTTCGGCCGCGAGATCGCAGAGGCGACGAAGAAGCCGTGCGCGGCATAACGCCGCGCCGAAGGGATTTTCTTCAGAATCGATAACCGGGACACACACGAAAGGAGCTTTCGATGGGCATGTTCTGCTACCAATGCGAGCAAACGACGAAGGGGACGGGTTGCGTGACGACGGGGGTCTGCGGGAAGGATCCGATAACCGCGGCGCTTCAGGATCTGCTGGTGTACCAGGCGAAGGGCATCTCGATGTACGCCCACCGGGCGGCCAGACTCGGCGCGCGCGATCGGGACATAGACGTGTTCACGATCGAGGCGCTCTTCTCGACCGTGACGAACGTCAATTTCAATCCGGAGAATCTGAAGGCGCTCATCGACCGCGCCGCCGCGACGCGCGACAGGGCGCGGAAGCTTTATGAAGACGCCTGCGCCAAAGCCGGAAAAGCGCCGGAAGCGCTCGGCGGTCCCGCCGCGATCCGACCCGCGCGCGACATCGACGGACTCGTCGCCCAGGGCCTCGGAATATCGATTCTCGAGCGCAGCGCGAAGCTCGGCGCCGACGTCACCGGCCTCCAGGAGCTCGTCATGTACGGCCTCAAGGGAGCCGCCGCCTACGCCGACCACGCTCAGATCCTGGGCACGGAGGACGCGGCTCTCTACGCCTCGTTCCACGAGGTGCTCGACGCGCTCGCGAAGGAGAAGCCGGCCGCGGAAGAGCTTCTCGGCTGGGCTCTCAAGACGGGCGAGATCAACCTCAAAGCGATGGAGCTTCTCGACGCGGCCAACACGGGGACATACGGGCACCCGACGCCCACGAAGGTCCGGGTCACGCCGGTGAAGGGGCGTGCGATCGTCGTCTCCGGGCACGATCTCAAGGATCTCGAAGAGCTCCTCAAGCAGACCGAAGGCAAGGGCATCAACGTCTACACGCACGGAGAAATGCTCCCCGCGCACAGCTACCCGGGCCTCAAGAAATACAAGCATCTCGCAGGCAACTACGGCGGCGCTTGGCAGGAGCAGCAGAAGGAGTTCGAGGCGTTTCCCGGCGCCGTGCTCATGACGACGAACTGCATTCAGAAGCCGCGCGACAAATACAAAGGGCGCATCTTCACGAGCGGCCTCGTCTCGTGGCCCGGCGTGCGGCATATCGACGAGAAGCGCGATTTCGCTCCCGTGATCGAGGCGGCTCTCGCCGCGCCGGGCTTCGCGGCCGACGAGCCGGAGAAGACGATCACGGTCGGCTTCGGCAGAAACGCCGTCATGGGGGTCGCGGGCCCCGTGATCGACGCCGTCAAGGCGGGAAAGATCCGCCGCTTCTTCCTCATCGGCGGCTGCGACGGCGCGAAACCGGGGCGGAGCTACTACACCGACCTCGCCACGGCGGTGCCGGACGACTGCGTGATCCTCACGCTCGCGTGCGGCAAGTATCGCTTCAACAAGCTCGAGTTCGGGGACATCGGCGGCATCCCGCGGCTCCTCGACGTCGGGCAGTGCAACGACTCCTACTCGGCCGTGCAGATCGCGCTCGCGCTCTCGAAGGCGTTCGGGATCGGCGTGAACGAGCTGCCTCTCTCGATCGTGCTCTCGTGGTACGAGCAGAAAGCGGTCGCCGTGCTCTTGACGCTTCTCTATCTGGGAGTGAAGAATATCAGAATCGGCCCGAGCCTCCCGGCCTTCGTGACGCCGCCCGTGCTCGGCATCCTTGTCGATCAATTCGGCATCAAGCCGGTCACGACGCCCGAAGCGGACCTCGAGGCGATGCTGGCCTGACAAGAATGAGCAGTGGGGATCCGCCGGAATCCGGGAAAGAAGCTAACCCCCTCCTACCGGTTCCGGCGGATTCTCCATTTTCACGGCCGACGGCGCGCATCACCGGACTCTCGGCGCGAATTGCTGAACGCGCCGGTTCCGCGCGTCGACGACATAGACGTCGCCGGCGGCGTTCACGGCCACTCCTTCGGGATGATCGAATTGTCCCTCGCCGGTCCCGCGGGTCCCGAGTTTCGTCACGAATGCTCCGCCGGCGGTGAACTGCACGAAGCGGTCGTTCCCGAGATCGGCCGCGAAGATCGCCCCGCCGGCCGCGGCCGTCACGTCGATTGCGCAGTTGAAACGGTCGTCCCCCTGCCCGTAGGCGCCCCATGCCGCGAGCGGCACGCCGTCGGGCGAGAATCGCTGAATCCTGTGGTTCTGACAATCGGCGACGAGGACGCTCCCGTCCTCCGGGCTCACGGCGATACCCATCGGGCCGTTGAATTGCCCGGGGCCGTCGCCGTACTCTCCCCACGCTCCGAGAAATTCGCCGGCCGCCGAGAATTTCTGAACGCGGTTGTTCCGGCCGTCGGTGACATAAACCGTTCCGCCGGCCGAGGCGACGCCGACGGGAGACCGGAACCGGCCGTCACCCGTCCCCTCACCTCCCCACTTCAAGACGAAGGAACCGCCCGACGTGAACTTCTGAACGCGGTTGTTGCCGCCGTCGACCACGTAAACGTACCCCTCCTCGTCGACCGCTATCTTCTCGGGAGAATCGAACTGAGCGTCTTCGGTCCCCGCTCCGCCCCAGCGCAGCAGAAACGCGCCGTTCGCGGTGAACTTCTGAACGTCGCCGTTCCAGCCGTCGGCGACATAGATGTCTCCCGCCGCATCCACGGCGATTCCTCTCGGATACGAAAGAACGCCGCCGGCCGGCCCCTCTATCCCCCACTGCCTGATGAAGACATGGGAGTCGGTGCGAAAGGGTCCCGACGCAAGCGCCGCATCGCAGCAGCGGAAACGCTCCGAATCGTACGGCGCCGTTCTGCGATCGAGCGCGCCGCGATCGAACTTCGCCGCGCCGTCGAATGAAGCGAACAGCTCCCATGCAAGGACGGGGAATCCTTCATCCCGCTCGCTGAACCCGAAGGCCGGCCCGAACGCGAGATCGGCGCACCGCACGCCGAAGAATTCGACCGTGATCCGCGGCTCGAGCGTGAAGACGATCCGGGCACCTTCACGGCCGTCGTATCGAAACGGCCGCGGCGCGAACGAAGGCGAAGCATCGAGCGTGCGCGACCATACGCCCCCCGCGAGCTGCATGCCGCAATGCACGGGCCCGGCGCTCTCGATGCCAAACTCGCTCGTGAAGGCCGTGTCGGAAGAAACGTCGAAGCCGGCCACGAAGCTCAGCGTCACCACCTCGACGACCGGCACGGAACCGATGTGCCGGACGATCGTCTTTCTCACCGAGGCGATCGGCATGCTGCGGGAATTGCGGATTCGTCCCGAAGCCTCGATCGCCACGTCGCAGCTGAGACGCAGGTTCCCTCCCGCGTTCGCCTGAAACTCGTGGAGCTTGCCCGGAACGATCCGCATGGACAGATCGATCGCCGGTTCGAACTCGATGCGCCCGCTCGCGATCGTCACGGACAAGGCGACGCCTCCCGAATCGCTCGAAAACAGGACGATATTCGATAGATCCAGGCCGCTTCCCGAAACGGAGACGCCCCGCGCGGCGACGGCGAGTTCGCTTCGCCCGGTGCCGCTCCCTGCGGCTTGCGCGATCCCGGAAAAACCGATCCGGGTCGACGCGTCGAATATGCCGTCGATCACCGCATCCGTCAGAACCGCGGGCGCGGTGCGGAGCGAGAGACGGCGCCCGCCGGCGACGACCGATTGCACCCTTCGAATGTAGCCCCCGCCGTCCGTCCCGACGACGATCGTGCCCGGCGGAATCGCCGGCATCCTGCCCAGCACGTCGTACACGAGAAGAGAATCGCCCGCATCGACGAGCGAGAGACCGGTCCTTTCATCCACGACGAACACGTCGCCGGAAATCCGAGTGTCCGCTCCCTCGTCCCGCGGCCGGGTCGGCGCGTCCGCGCCGCAGCCCGCGCTCGCGGCGCATGCGGCGACGAGCCCGACAAGGAACGTTATTCTCGCGCGTGCCCTCATTGCGGCGTCAGAATGCCCCATTCGTCGAACACGACCGCGGCGATACTATCGACGGCGCTCCGCCTGAAAAACCACAGAGGAAATCCGAAGTGAAAGCTCGCCGCGGCGACGCCCGTGCCGGCCGAAACCTCGGGAACGACGCGCTCGTATTTCGTCACCCACAGAGCGACGGCGCCGTCGTTCAGCGCCGAGCTCTCGCTCTTCGCCCGCATCGCATAGATCGGATGGAAACAGGGCTGCGACCGCGCGGCGGTTCGCCCCATCCAGTACCCGGGGTCGTATACCTCCGCGTAGGTGAAGCCTCCCGGCCCGAGGGAGTCCTCGGGATTGAAATACCTCCCCGGCTTCACGACCTCCGTCCAGAGATCGATGCGGGGAGGAAAACCCGGATGCGCGGCCGTGAGCGGGTCCGAGTCGTCGCGCAGCGCATACGACATGCAATCGTAGTGGTTCTTGATTCGCTCCGGCATTCCGGCGCCCGTTCGAAAGATGCCGTCGATCTTGTCGATCATCGTCACGCAGTAATCGCGATACGGCATGCTGCGCACGCCGCTCCGGTCGCCGCCGCAGTCCTTTCTGTTGGCCGTGATCTCGCACGCGAGATTCATGGGAAACGACTGGGCCGCGAGACTCGGCAGCGCCGCGGCGAGCCCCCCGCTTCTCTGCCCTTGCCCGAGCGTCCAGAGGTGTCCGCCCTTCAGGAGAAACATCGAAAGATAATTGACGGGGTGTCTCCCGCCTTTCCCACCTGGCTCTCGGGCGTGAACGGGATCGCCTTGCTCCACGCGTTGATCTCGGACGAATAGGTCCAGATGACGTTCTTGTATCTTCCGAGG
>CAVVEY010000025.1:0-44793 GCA_963747385.1 uncultured bacterium
GCCGGCTCGACCTCGCGCACTCGCGACTTGAATTCGACCGTGTACGGGTCGGCGAGATAGCATTGTTCATCGAAATTCATGAACGATCCTCCACGCGGCCCTCACGACCGGCCGCTCATTTATAATAGAAGAAGCCGAAGATCCCGGCGGCGACGATCGCATAGATCGGATGCACGTCGAGGAAATAGACGACCGCGAAGCACGCGAGCGCGAGGAGCGCCGATTCCCACGCGAAGACCGATTTCGGCGCCATGTGCGCCACCGTGACGAGGAGAAGCGCGACGACGATGGGGCGCACGCCCTTCGTGATTCCCTGAATCGCCGGCACGCTGCGGTATCTGAAGTAGAGCGTCGCGAGAATGACGACGAGAACGGTCGAGGGAAATATGTGCGCCGCGAGCGCCGCGGCCGCTCCCCACGGACCGCCCACCTTGAGCCCGACGCAGAGCGCCATCTTCGTCGCGATCGGGCCCGGAAGGGCGTTCGCCATCGCGAGCACGTCGATGAACTCCTCCTGCGTGAGCCAATGATAGTTGGTGACGACCTCTTTCTCCACGAGGGGAATAATGGAGGGGCCTCCGCCGTAGCCGAAGAGGCCGGTCTTGAAGAACGAAAGCATGAGCTGCCCGTAGATTCCCATAGTATTGGCGCAAGCATAGATGAATCGCCCGGAGCGCGCAAATAATATTGCGCGGGGGCGCCAATCGCAGGGGGCTCCCCGGTGCGTGGGTTATCGACGCGCGCGCGGAGCGCCAACAAACGCAAGGAGGAGACAGGCGAACGTCATCGCGAAATAGACCGCGTCCCCGTGCTTCGTGTAGAACGTCTGGCCGTCCGATCGATCGGCGGAACCGTAGATCATCCCCTCGGTGAAGAGCCCGAGACGCTGCGTCACCCGGCCGACCGGATCGACGACCATCGAGACGCCCGTGTAAGCGGACCTGAACATGGTGACGCGGTTCTCCACCGCGCGGAGAATCGCCATCTCGGCGTGCTGGATCGGCCCTTGATTGTTCCCGAACCAGCCGTCGTTCGTGATGTTCACGAGAAAATCGGCGCCTCCCAGAACGGCGCGCCTCGTGAAGCCTGAGAAGGTCGACTCGAAGCATATGAGGACGCTGAATCTCCCGACGTCCGAATCGAATATCGTCTGCTTCTTCCCCGGGGTGAAATTCGCCTGCCCGAAATCGAGCCTGGCGAGCGCCGGGAAGTACTGGCTCCACGGCATCTTCTCGCCGAAGGGCAGGAGATTCATCTTGTGATAGTTGCCCGCGAGCGCGCCGTTCTTCGAGATGAGCGCCGCTGCGTTATGCGCGATCCACGCCTTATCCGTCACCGTGTGATCGACGTACCCGGTGAGGATATCGATCCGGTCGCCGCTCGCGATCGATTCGAGGAGCCCGAGATACTGCGGCGTCGCCTTGAACGAGACGGGAGCGGCCGTTTCGGGAAATAGTATGAGGCCGGCGCCGTGCTGCGCGGCGATCGCGGCGTATTTTTCCATCTGCATGAAAATGGTGTCCCGGTAGGATGGCTCGAATTTCAGACCGAGGTCGACGTCCGGCTGCATGACGGCCACGGCTTCGTTTCCGTTGAGAGCGGTCTTCGTCCGGTCGAAACGCGCGATCTCGTATGCGCCGAACGCGAGATGTCCCCCGACGATCGCCACGAGCCCCGCCGCCGCGAGAACGCGCGCGCGAGCGCCCCGGCCGAAGAGCGCCCAGGCGGCGCAGACGTTCAGAAACGCGAGAACGAACGAAAGTCCGAACGGCCCGTACACGGAGACTCCCTGGATCGCGAGGGGATGGATCGCGAGCGCGTTCGGGAGCGTTCCCCACGAGAAGGCGAGTTCCCCGTGCGACCGCGCGTATTCCGCGAGCGTCCAGAGCGCGGGCGCGGCGACGAGGGCGCGGGCCCCGAAACGCGACGCGCAGAGCGAGAGCGCAACCGTGAAGAGCGCCGTGTAGCAGGAAAGGTACGCGACGAGGAGCGCGAGCGCGGGGCCCATGAGCCACGGCATCGTGGCGCCCGCCGCCGGAATGAGCTCCAGAATCCAGAAGAGGAGCGGGCAGAAGAACGAGAAGCCGAAGACGAATCCGAGGACGATCGCGCGCCTGAGCCCCGGCCGGGGTTTCACTATGTAGTATCGCAGGATGGGAACGAGCGCGAACATCGCGAGGAATCTCGTCGGAAAGGGCGGAAAGGAAAGGGCGAGCAGCATCCCGCCCGAGACGCCGGCGACGATCTCGTCGCGCCATCGGACGAATATATTTTCCCTGATCGTCATGCGCCCTCCCGCGCGGGAAATATCCGGCGGAGTATAGTGGAGGATTGCGGCTCAGACAAGCAGGGATTTCATCTACGATCTCCCGAAGCGTTTCAGCTTCTTCAGAAGCCCCTGCCTCGTTATCCCGAGCTCTCCCGCCGCCCTCGTGCGATTCCCGGCGCACCGGCGGAGCGCGTCCGCGATCATCGACTTCTCGAGCGTCCGCACGGCGTCGGGCATGGTGCCGCCTTCCCGCCCGCCACTTTCGCCCGCTTCGCCGCCGTCCGGATTCCTCGAGATGCGGCGAGAGCATCCGGGGCAGAATGGTCCCCTCGCCGCCGTGGAGCGCGACGAGGCGCTCGACCTCGTTTCCGAGCTCCCGCACGTTCCCCGGCCAGCGATACCTGACGAGCGTCCGAACGGCCGCGGGAGCGATCGACGGCGCGCGGACGCCGGCGCGCCTCGCGCAGCGCGCGAGAAAGAAGCTCGCGAGCGGCAGCACGTCCTCCTTGCGGGCGCGCAAGGGCGGAACGTGCAGCCGCACTCCGGCGATTCGGTAATAGAGGTCCTTCCGGAATCTTCCCTTCCTCGCGAGATCGAGGAGATCGCGGTTCGTCGCGAATACGAAGCGCACGTCCACCGGCCGGCGCCTGCTCTCCCCGAGGCGCCTGACCTCCTTCTCCTGGAGCACGCGCAGGAGCGCCGCCTGAAGCGCGAGAGGCATCTCCCCGATCTCGTCGAGAAAGAAGGTCCCGCCGCCCGCGCTCTCGATGAGCCCGGCCCGCTCCCTGCTCGCCCCGGTGAAGGCTCCCTCCGCGTGCCCGAAGAGCTCGCTCTGGAGGAGCGAGTGGGGCAGCTCCATCGAGCTCGCGATGACGAGCGGCTTCGCGCGCCGCCGGCTCAGGGAATGAACGTTGCGCGCGACGACCTCCTTCCCCGTCCCGCTCTCGCCTTCTATAAGGAGGGAGACGTCGCTCGCGGCGACGGCCCCGATCGTGCGCTTGAGCTCGATCATGGGAATCGATTCCCCGACGAACGGCGGGTCGAATCGAGGGGCCGCGCCGCATTCGTCATCCGTTCGGCGCCCGGGAAGCTCTCCGCCGTCGAGCAGCGTTTCGAACAGATCGAGAAACGCCGCGGCCTTCGAGACGCGATCGCCGGCGAATCCCTCGCCGGCCCCGCCGAGCACGAGATCGATCTCGATATCGAAGCCGTTCGCCGAGCGCTTCAACTTCCACTCACGAGGATCGGACACAGCCGAAGCGAAATCGGGGAGCGGGAGCTGCGCGCCGTCCCCGCGGCCGACCCCGTAATCGGCGCCGCTCGCCGGAACGCCCGGCGTAGCTCGCCGCCGGCATTCTCTGATCGAGAACGAGCACCGCCCGTCCCCCGTCGGCCACCGCGACGCGCATGCGCGCCCGCTCGGCCCCGCACGCCTCGCACATTATATTGAGAAAGGAGCCCATGATCCGCTTCATGGCTCGCTGCAGGAAGGCAAGTTCCGTTCCCCTGCCGGCAGCGACGAGCGATCTCGCGATATCGCATGTCGCTTGGCGTCGCGTCGACGGGCTCCACGCCCCTGCCGGGGCGTCACTTTCCCGACAGTATCATTTTCTTGACTTGGTTTCGGCCAACGGACTACTATGCCCCTAATCTCAAAAGGCGTCGACTGTTCGACAGCATACTGGAGGTGCTCGATGAGCGGTGAGTTTAAGCCCTACGTGCCCGAAAAGACGGACCTGAAGGAATTTACCCTTTTTCCGTTGATTCTCGGGCTCGTCATGGCGGTTGTTCTCGGCGCGGCGAACGCCTACCTCGGGCTTCGCGCGGGAATGACGATCGCGGCGACCTATCCGGCCGCGGTCATCAGCATGGCGGTTCTGCGCCTCTTCCGCGGCTCCATCCTCGAGGAGAACTTCTGCCGTACCGTCGGCTCGATCGGCGAATCGGTGGCGGCGGGCGCGATCTTCACGATCCCGGCGTTCGTCATACTCGGGCTTTGGGATTTCTCCACGTTTCATTTCAACACCTATCTCAAGGCCACCGCGCTGATGGCGGTCGGCGGCACGCTCGGCATCCTCTTCGTCACCGTTCTACGCCGCGTCCTCGTCGAGGACCGGGATCTCAAATTTCCCGAATCGGTCGCGGCGGCCGAGATTCACAAGGCGGGACAGCGCGGCGGGCAGGCGGCTGCCCAGCTCTTCCAGGCGATGGGCATCGGCGCCCTTATCCAGTTCCTCGCCGGGTCGGGATTCTTCCGCGCTTCGAACGATTTTCTCCTGAGAGTCGGCGAGGTCGGCAAGAGCATCGTCCGCCTCGGCGCGAAGCCCGAGTCCCCCGTCATAAGCGCGGGAGGCATCTCGACGATCTCCGCGCCGGCGGTATCGCCCGCCTACATGGGCGTCGGTTACATCATCGGGCCGGAGCTCGGCGCCCTCAACTTCGCGGGCGGCCTGCTCGCGTGGGGGCTCCTCGTTCCGCTCCTGGTATTCCTCCTCGGACCCAAGATCATCGCCGACTTCGCCGCGTCGAATCAGATCGATCCGACGGCCACGGAGACGTGGATCGCGCTCGCGGCGAGCATCTGGCGATTCATCATCAGGCCGATCGCCGTCGGCGGCATGATCATCAGCGCCTGCTACACGCTCTACCGCATGCGGAAGAGCCTCGCGGCGGGCATCAAGCGGTCGTTCGCGGACGTGAAGAAATCGGCGGGCGCCCAGGCGGCGACGGATCGCAGGGACAAGGACATCAACTTCAAGATCGTGCTCCTCGGCATCACGATCGTCTTCGCGTTCATGATCGCGATCTACTTCGGCTTCTCGGGCACGATCGGGGGAGCTATCGTGGCGGCTCTCGTGATGCTCGTCATCGGGTTCCTCTTCGCGGCCGTGTCGGGAAACCTCGTCGGGATGATCGGCTCTTCCAACAACCCGATCTCGGGGCTGACGCTCTCGACATTGATCATCGCGGCGCTCCTCATCGTCGTGATCGGCGTCAAGGGCGACCCCGGGGTCGCCGCCGTTCTCGGCGTCGCGAGCGTCGTGTGCGTCTCCTCGGCGGTCGCCGGCGAGATGCTCCAGGATCTCAAGGTGGGACACATCCTCGGCGGTACTCCGTGGAAGATGCAGGCAGGCAACTTCATCGGCGTGTGGATTTCGGCCGCCGTCATGTTCTTCCCGCTCTACATTCTGAACGCCTCCAACATTAAAATGGGAGGAATCGGATTCGGCGATAAAGCGCTCTCGGCCCCTCAGGCCGGGCTCATGGCGATGCTCGCCAAGGGTATCGTCGGCGGGGAGATGGCATGGCCGCTTGTCATCGTCGGCGGCGTCATGGGGCTCGCGATGATCCTGATCAAGGTGAGGAGCCCGATGCTCTTCTCGGTCGGTATGTACCTGCCGCTCGAAACGACGTTCGCCATCTTCGTCGGCGGCATCATCCGGGGCATCACCGACATGCTGGCCAAGAGGAAGAAATTCAACGAAGGGCAGAAGATCCGGGTCGACAACGCCGGAATTCTCGGCGCGGCGGGTCTGATCGCCGGCGAGGCGCTGATGGGGCTGGTGATAGCCGCCTTTGTCTTCTTCCAGGACAAGCCGTTCTGGCAGCAGACCTTCTATACGCCCGGCGGCATTCTCGCCATCGTCGTCGCGATCGTTCTCGCGCTCTACCTGATCGTGCGGCCGCTGCGCAACGCCGGCAAGGCGGACGAGCCTCCGCCGCCGTCAGCGATGATGTAGAGACGTCTGGATCGAATCGATCTCAATGAGGAAAGAGGGTGAGACAGTCACCCTCTTTCCTCGAATGGACGGATTTCTCGATGAAGAAACGCACAAAAGCGGACGTCAACCTCCTCGACCTCGTTCCCCGGAGAACCGCCGAGCACGAGATCGGCGAGGCGAATCTCGTTACGGTCCTCATGCCGCGCTTCAGGAACCGCTTCATGCAGCGCTGGCTCGTGCCGAAGTACCGGAGCCCGTACATCAAGATCACGCTCGACGATATCGGGAGCGAGGCCTGGCTCCTCTGCGACGGCACGCGGAATATCGGGGAGATCGCCGCTTCGATGAGGGAGAAATTCAACGAGCGGATCGAGCCGTGCAACGACAGGCTCGCCGCCTTCTTCCGGCAGCTCGAACAGGCCCATTTCATCAGCTACACGAATCTCGAGGAGCGCCTCAAGGCCGCTCAGGCGCAGCGATAATCCCGTAGCCCTCGACCGCGATCGTTCCTCCCGCGCCGCGCTTTTTATCGAAGGGCGTCACCGGCCCGTCGATCCACACCTTGAATCCGGGAAACGCGCGCAAGGCGTCGGCCAAGGGGCCTGCAAGGGCATACTCGATACCCGAGCGCGATTCGACGAGAACGAGACCGTCGCCGCGCACGGCGATCGTGCCCGTTACCGGCGCGCGGCCGCCGGACGGGGCCAGCTCATAGCTCTCGACGAGGAACTCGGGACCGTTCGCCGTTTTCCCCACGACCCTTCCCGTCACGCGCACCCGTTGCCCCGCGAGGTTTCTCAGCTCGTACTCGAACCGGGGGCTCGAAAGCGCGCAGACGCTCCCTCCCGCGTCCGCGAGAACGATCGCCCGATCGAGCGGGTTCTCGCCCGCGAGCGCCACTTCGCCTTCGAGCGTGACGGAAGGCTCCGGAGCCGGAGAGATCTTCGGCGGCGGCGCGCAGAGCGTGCAGAAAACGAGCGGGAGCAACGCGACGGCGAGCGCGCGTCGCGCGAAGGCCGCGCGCATGACGGCGAACACGCGCATGACGGACGGCGCGCGCCTACCGGGTCCGGACAACGACCGCATTCATTCTCCCCGACGGGCTCACCTGGGCCTGAATCGTGAAATCGATCGTCTCCCCCGCCCGAATCGTGTACAGGATGTATTCGGGCGCCATCGCCTTGACGAAGCTCGTCACCGTTCCCGGAACGCTCCCCGGCACGGTGAGGAGAGGCGCGAAATGCGGGTCGACCGCGTCGTCCTGCAGGTTGAGCGAAGAGTAATTGAACCGGGGATCGCTCGTGATCCCCCTGTCGTCCAGATAGCAGGCAGCGGCCCAATCGGCGAACAGCTCGTTGAAATACGCGCCGGTCGCGGCCTCGACGTTCGCCGTGCCCGCCTTCTTCGATTGAACCAGATTCCTGAAAACGGGCGTTCCGAAGCGGTCTCCGAGATGTCGGAGAAAGAGGAACGACGCGCCTCGTTCCTCGAGCTCGTCTCCTCCGTAGATCAGGGTGACGTCCCCGGGATCCGCGAGAAAGAGGTTCCCGCGCCCGATGTTGCTCGCATCGATTCCGTTGAGATCCTCGGCGATATGCGCGAGCCCCTCGTTGACCCAGAGATCTTCCATATAGTCGCCCGAATAGCCTTCGCCATAGATGAGAACGCGGTAGTTGAAGAGAATCATGTGGAGGAATTCGTGCGCGAGCACGCTCCTGATGACGCCCAACGTCTTTTCCTTCGGGAACACGTTGCCGAACTCCGGCGGGGCATCGGGATCGGGGACCATCGAGTAGAAGATCTCCATCGCGTTCGTCACGCGGCTGTCGACCAGATCGGGAAGGAGATCGCTCGCGAGGAAGAATCCCGCGATGTAACCGTTCGGCCCGGTAGCCTCGCCCTCGGGTGTCATCCTGTTTACGACGGGGCTCATGAGTATCGCGACTTTCCCGTCGCCGTTGATGTCCGATTCGCTCCCGAAGGAGCTGCGATCGACGTCGTATATGCTCGCGTCGTACGCGAGGCCAAGATCCGCGGCTTCGGCGTCCGAGAGACACGACTGCGGCGTCTCCGCGTCCACGTAGAGGAGCGTATGCGCGCCGCTATATTTCAGATTCGCCGTGACCGTCGTGAAATTAGCCGGGTCGAGAATGCTCCCCGACGGATTGACAAGCACTTTGAAAGTCGCCTGTGGAGCTGCGCTGACGGCGGCGGGCGAACGAACCGGGGCGCTTCGGCGGGGCGTCCCCGCGCCGGTCTCCAGCAGTCCTTTTATCTCTTCGTCGACACGCCTCTGGAAATCGCTTCGTCTCGCACCAGCCGCTCCCGCGGAGAATTCCCGCGGCACGCCGGGTCTTTGCCGCGGCGCGGCGCTCCGTGCCGACACGGAAGCGGCCGCCGTTCCGGCGCCGGGCTCTCCGCCGGCGATTCTCGCCGGAATCTGCGCCGTTACGCTGTACAGATAGGTCCACGTGCTCTGGGGAGGCGCCTGATCGCTGAAAACGATAATCAGATAATCTTCGTTCGAGGCTCCCGCCGTGATCGAGAAGCTGTACTCGTCTCCGGAGAAGAACGACTTGCCCACGTCGCCGGCGGCGAGACTGACGTCGAACGGCAGCGCGGCCGAGGCGGACGCGGGCGGCTCCAGCGCGAGGGAGAATACCCTGCCGATTCGATTCGCGCGCTCGACGCGCACGCTTCCCGTGAACGCTCCGTCCGGAACAACTCCCCGAAGCTCGGTGCCGGATCCGCCGAAGGGCACGACGACGCGGCGCGAGGCGGGCGCGGAGAACTTGTCGGGAGAGATCACGATCGCGTTCGCCGACGGCAGCGGGCCGAAGCCCGAGCCGGTGACGACGATCGTATCGCCGTATGCCCCCGAGCCGGGGGAAACCGAGGCGAGAACGGGCTCCTCCAGAATAATGGTATCCGGATCGCTGCTGCAGCCGGCAGCCGCGATGAGCGCGAGAAGAACGACCCAGGCGCCGAAACGAGTATATCTCATAGTGCAGACGACCTTTGCGATAGGGCCCGCGAAGCCGAAACCGATTGCTGCTCGTAAAATACCAGATTGTCCCGCTTCTTACAAATACTTGCGCGCAAGGCATGCAATTTGCTCGTTTTCGAGAGAATGTCTCAACTCAACGCAAGCATAATCGAATCGGCGGCCGCCGAGCGCGAGAGCCTCGTGCGGCTCTGCGAGGAAAGCGGCTGGCAGGCGAAGGGATTCGCGTCGGTCGGCGATTTCGCGGAGGCTCGGCACAAGACGGAATATCAGATACTTTTCATCTCGCTGAGCGGAGGGGCGCCCGCGGAGGATATCGAAACGACTCTCGCGGGTCTTCGCGCCTGGCGCGAAAGCCACCCGCAGACGCAGATCGTTCTTCTCGCGCCGGAAGATTTTCATGCGGCCGACCGCGTCGCGCTGATCGTCGGGGCGCGTCACATTCTCCACAAGCCCTACCGCGACGAAGACGTCGCGCAGATTCTCGCGGCCGTCGCGCAGGGCGTCGGCAAGCGCACGCGCAGGAGCGTGCTCGAGAAGCGCGCGGCCGTGCGCGAAGGATTTACGGAGATCGTCGGCGCGAGCGAGCGGATGAGCGAAGTGATCGACCTCGCGCGCAAGGTCGCCGCGAGCGACACGACCTCCATCATGATCACGGGAGAATGCGGAACGGGCAAGGGCGCTCTCGCCAAGGCGATGCACCTCGCGAGCCCGCGCCGCGAGGGGCCGTTCATCGAGGTCAACTGCGCCGCGATCCCGCGCAACCTGCTCGAGAGCGAGTTCTTCGGCCACGAGCCGGGCGCGTTCACCGACGCGAAGGAAGAGAAGATCGGGCTCTTCGAATGCGCGAACGGCGGCACCATCTTTCTCGACGAGGTGGGCGAGATCGATTATTCGCTGCAGGCGAAGCTCCTCAAGTTCCTCGACTCGCGCACGATCTGGCGCGTGGGAGGCACGCGGTTTCTCCCCGTCGACGTCAAGGTCATGTCCGCGACGAACAGGAATCTGCGGGAGGCCGTCGCGACGAAGCGGTTCAGGGAGGATCTCTTCTACCGCCTGAACGTCGTCGAGATTCGCATCCCGCCGCTCAGGGAGCGCCTCGCCGACATCAGGCCGATAGCGCTCGCGTCGGTGAAGAGATTCGCCGCCGGCATCAACAAGAGAGAGATCAGGATGAGCGAGGACGCGATGGAGGCCCTCGAGCGTTATACGTGGCCCGGCAACATCCGCGAGCTCATCAACGTCATCGAGCGGGCTGTACTCCTCAACGCCGGCGGCACGATCGAGCCGGCCGACTTTCCGTTCTCCAGGGTCGAACGGGAAATCGTGCTCCCTCTCAAGGAACAAGAGGAACGGATCGTCATCGACATGCCATCGGGCGGACTTCCGCTCGAGGCGGTCGAGAAGGCGTGCATCGAAGCCGCGCTGGCCCAATCCGAGGGCAACGTCATGCGCGCGGCGGGGCTTCTCAAGGTCGGACGAGGCACCTTGAGGTACAAGATGAAAAAACACGGAATCGACGCCGACGAATCGAAGAAAAAACTCCAAAGTGGATCATTTGAGCCAGTCACCGTAACTGATTGAAATATTTCATAATAGCCCGGGGCTTCCGGGCCGCCCCCTGAAATCCCCCCCAAACATCAGAAAAAATCCCAAACGCCGGATCGGCCTTGGCGGCTCCTGTGCCGGCCATTTTGGAGAAATTGGAGGCGGCGGGGCGGCGGGAATCGACGATTCGCGGCTGTTGTGTAATTGTAGCATTATCAAGATGTTGTGGGCCGTCGCGAGGCCGCTAGAGGCCTCATCCGCGGCATCGTTTTGACCCTGCTGTGCCTGCCCGAAACCCGCCTCAAATGAACCGTGGCCTCTGCCTTGCCATATCCCCCTAGCGAGAGAACAAGAGACTTTAAACCCCGAAGGAGGTGGGTAGAATGTGTAGAGACAAGAAAGCCCTCAGAATCCTGCTGGTGATCTCCTCCCTTAGCGTACTGGCTGCCCTTGGGTGTGGGACCTACTCTCCTGTCGCCCCCTCAAACTCCTCCATGCCCGGCGTAGAAAACCCTGCTTTCGCTACACTTCTACCTGCCTCCAAAGGGTCTGATGCCGCCATGAGAAGCGATGTCGCTTCGGCCATGATCTCGGCCAAGGATGGCGGCACGGTGAGCAACGGCTACTACTCGGTCTTCTTCGCGCCCGGCGCGCTCAAGGAAGATACCGAGATTTCTATAGAGATGCCCGAGTTCCCCAAGGCGATCGTCCGCCTCAGCCCGCACGGGATCCAGTTCGACGCACCGGTGATCCTGTCGCTGGACCTGGCGATGGCGGCGGATATGAGCAGCAGCTGGGATGTCCTGTGGCTCAATGACGTCAGCGGGCTCTGGGAAAGCATCGGCGGCTACGTGGAAGACGGCGCCCTGAAGGCCGAGCTGAAGCACTTCAGCGAATACGCCGATGAGGGAAATGGCCGGGTTGAACCTGGGATTACTCCATAGGGATTGGAGGTACCATCGCTTGCTCGACACCCTCCCCTCCCGGGGAGGGTTTTTTATTGGCTTTTAGGAAACTCCCCCGTAGAATGACATCATGAAATCAGTCGATAAACTGCCTTCGCGGTACAGAGTTGATGGCAAGCTCGGGGAAGGCGGGTTCGGGGAAGTATACAAAGCATACGATTCACATCTGAAGCAGACTCTCGCTATCAAGATCCTCCCGGATACGGCAACATCCTGCGCAAGAGACTCTTACCAGAGAATTCAAGACACTCTCCCAGCTCCAGCATCCCAACCTCGTCAGGGTCTTCGACTACGGGACATTGCCTCCGCATACGCCCTACTTCACAATGGAGCTCATCGATGGCAAGAATCTCAGAGAATTTCTCCGAAACAAGACAAACATCATTCTCGATCCCAGTGATCATCAGACAGGCCCTGAAGGCCCTGCGCTATCTTCACAAGAATCGAATCCTGCACGGAGATATCAAACCGGAGAACATCGTTATCACCGAAGATAAGGATCATGATATCGAGACGAAACTGCTCGATTTCGGCCTGGCCATGAGCCTCGGCGACGAGAGGAAGCTCATGAGCGGCACTCTTCGCTATCTGGCTCCGGAGATCCTACTCCACGGAAGGCCCAACTCGCCGGCAACCGATCTGTATGCGCTGGGAGTGTCCCTCATCGAGTCGATACTCTCCATCGAGGTTCCCGGCTCGAACGAGATGAATGAGGCAGTTCTTCGAGAACACGTATGTCGATCTCAACAGAACACTGGCGAGCGCCGGCATAAGAAATCCCTCCGCGCTCTCGGCATTCATCCTCGATTTGTGCCGAATTGATCCCTCCGATCGAATGCTGGACGCAAAGGAAGCAACTCGATCGTTCGAAATGATTGCAGACGAATTGACGCCGCGGCAGGAAATCCAGATGGATGGCATTTTCATCGGAAGACCCGAAGAGCTCGGAGAAATCGAGCACTGCCTGGCGGACGCCTCTGCCGCGAAAAGAGTGATGCTTCTATCCGGCCCTCGGGGAATCGGGAAGAAGTCCATTGTCAGGAAGGCTGCCCAAAACGCCCAACTCAAGGGCTTTCTACCGATCGATCTCACACCATCCTCTTCGTATTTCGCGCTCGACCACTTCATCGATGCGCTCGTCTCCAATCTGGGCGCAAAGGAGAGAAAACGATTCCTGTCGGGACTGCCCGCACAAGCAGAACCCAGGCCCAAGCATGAGAATGCAAGATCTCGACCCCAATAGGGCTTCAGTGATCTATGCGCACATTATTCAGTTTCTCATCGAGATGTCGGCATCGCAGCCAATCCTGATCATGGTTTCCGATATTGAGCGAGGCAGCAAGGACTTTCTCCTCTTCATGGTTCAACTGATCAAGCAATTGGAGCTCTCCGAATCACGGATCAATCTCCTCATCACATCCAGCGCCGACTTCTCGAATCGGGCAGGTATATCCGAAGAACTTGAGCAGAATCGCCAGATCACCCCTTGCAGCGGTAATCGAAGTGCAGCCGTTCGATGACAAGCTGCTGAAACAGTATCTGATGAAATGCTTTGGCGGACCGCTTGCTGCCGGAAAAAGAGAGACGAGACATACTCTCCAAGACACAAGGCCTTCCGCTCCTTATTGCGGCTTTCCTGAAAAGCCTTCTTGCCAGCCGATGTCATTCAGAATCAAGAAGGGCACTGGATCCTCGACAGACGACTCTACAAGCAGAGAGCAAATACCAACCGACATCGATGATTCTCTCTCGATCACCGATGAAAGACCTGTCGGAGGATCAAGAGGCACTCTTGCGGGTGCTTGCGCTTCATGGCCAAGCGCTGAAATCCGAGGAGCTGCAGCTGCTTGCCCGGGGCATTATCGAGGATCCCTCGCAAGCGTTGAGTGGTCTCCTGGAGAAGACAATCCTCGTCTATCGCGCTGATGGCGCAGTTTCATTTGCCCACCCTCTTTACTGCCCAGTTCATAATCGAGACACATCCCCTCCAATGTTATGAGGAACTACAGCGCGCTTCTGGCTGACCGTCTGGTTTCGGAGGGATCGAATGATCCGTTGCGCATAGCTCAACTTTACATCTCGGCGGAAAGAGTTGACGAAGCTCTTGAATACGGATTTCATGCGGTCGACAAGATGTACTCATCATATCTGTTTTACGATTGCCTGAAGCTCCTGTCTCGACCTGAAGAACCTGACAACTAGAAAGGGAGACAAATCCCAACTGCTCGGCGTTCTCGAGAAACTCGCTCCGATTGAGCACATGACTGGTCTTCCGAGGGAGGCCATCGAGGACTACGACACCGCTCGTGGATACCGCGCGATAGCTGATTCTCAAAAGGCCTACTACTACATGCAACTGGCCGATGTACATTATGGCTTGCTTGGCAACATTGAGGAATCGCGAGGCTTTGCTCCAGAAAGCACTTCGATCAGCGAAGAAGAGCCAACGACTCAGATCTCATAGCGACTGTATATCATGAACTCGCCTATCTGCTCCCCGACAAGAGCATTCCCTTCTTTGAAAAAGCAGCCACGCTGAGCAGGAAGACAAACATCAATCTATATCTTACGTCTCTGGCTCATCTGGCCTACAGACATCAACTCGCAGGAGAACCCAAGAAAGCATCAAGATATTCAGCAAGACAGTCATCAAGGAGATGCACAAGGCCGACCTGACGGCGAAGAGGGAGATCTACGGCTAGTCTTTACTCGACTTAATTTCTACACGGCAGACTACAGAGCCGCCAAGCTTCTACATAATGAAGAAGATTCAACTGGAGAAGAAGACTGAGAACTCTCTGAAATTGGTCCGCCAGCATGTCATCTCTTGCGGGGTGTTTCTACACAGAAGGTTCCTTCTACAGAATGATCGACACTCTAAGAGAGGCATTACCATACAGCGATGAAATACAGCAACTACATGAGTGCCATCACCATTCTCTCAAATCTGTCGTTGGGGTATAGAAGCGTAGCTGATTACGGACTATCCCTAAAGATGCTATTGCAAGCGCAGAGAGATCAACAAGCGAGAAGGCATTCAGGCATGGAATTCGGCTTTCTTGAACAAACCAACAATGCTGTATGTGATGCTCGGCAGAGCCAAAGAGAAGGACTTCGAAGCCGCCGCTTGCCGATTGTGCGAAAGAGCAACAAAGACCAAGAATCACATCGGCCTCGGCCACCACTCCATGGCCTTCGCGATCTATCACATGAACAAGCTTCAACCCGACGAAGCGCTGGTTCACGCCAGGAAGGCGCTATCCTTCTTCAAGAAAGCCGCCGACAGGGATGACGTCGTGTCGGCTCTCGCTCACATTGCCATTATCCAGATGTCGCTGGGAAAGCCGAAGCAGGCGCGGACCAACCTCGCGCAGGCGGAGGAGATCTACGAAGCGATCCACTGCGAGTATCTGAAGCCGCTGCTCATGCTCGCAAAGGCGACGATTGCAAGACTCGAGCATGCCGACGACGTGAAAAAGATCCTCGCCGACGCACTCAGAGTAAGCAAGAAGATGGGCACCCGCGAGACCACCTGGCAGATCCAGAGGGAATTCGCCTTGTACCACAAAGACAAAGGCGAGCCGCACAAGGCGCTCGCCCAATACAAAGATGCGATCGAAACGATTAAGCAGATCACCGAGACGATAGACGAAGAAGAGCTCAGGCTATCCTACCTCCAAGTGCCCTTCCGCAGACGCGTCTTCGATGAGATCAAGTACCTCAAATAGCCGCCGCTTCTCGCAGCCGCGCTCTCACTCTGCGCAGAACGCATAGATTGCGAAAGAGGCCAGCCAGTGCTCCCCTTCGTACGTGCCGGCGGCGATGGCAGCGAGCGACTGCCGCATGTGCTCGTCGGCGACGCGCCTCAGATGCCCGTATCCCTCGATCTCCCCGGCGATGCCGTACAGGCACCAGGCGCGGCTGAAGTTCAGGCCGTCGAGGTGGACGAGCTTCCCGTCGGTACGGTCGACAACCTCGCCGGGGGCAATTGAGAACTCCTTGTCAGCGAGTTGCGGGAGGAATCCCCTCAGCCACTCGGCAAATTCCTTCCCGGGAAGAACCCGGCGCATGATGTCGGCCTCCTCCAGGCAGGGGGAAAGAAAATCGAAGCCGCTCGGCTCCCAGCCCAGCGGGCATCCCTTATCGGCCAGAAAGTAGTCTCTCGCACGCTTCTCGATGAGCGCCCGGAGCTCGACGTTTCCGGTCGCATTCGCATAATCCCAGGCGAAGCAAAGACCGAACGCGGTGTTGCTGTGTTCGCCGACGCGGATGGGATAGAGAAGCTTCGGCAGAAATTCCAGATACCGCTGCACGATCAGGTCGGTCAGCGGCCGCAGGTTGTTCTCCAGCTCCCGGGCCAGAGGATCGTCGAAGGTGTGGAGCTCCTCGGCGAGCTTCAAGCAGCCAGGCCCAGCCGTAGGTGCGCTCGAACGACTTCTCCTCCGTTCTCAGAAAATAGCTCACCTCGCCCCGGATATTCCCGGCGCTGAGATTTTCGGCGAGCCTGGCGCGGATCAGGTCCCGGTCCTTGAGTCCGGGGAATGTCTTCAACAGCTTTACCAGCATCCAGTGCCCGTGCACTGACGAGTGCCAGTCGAAACAGCCGTAAAAGGCCGGGTGCAGAGTCTGCGGCAACCCCATGTCGGTCATAAGCGCGAGGGTCTCCCCAGGTTTGTTGGGAAACTCCCTTTGCAGGCATTTCAGGGGAAGCTGGGCGAGGCGGTCGGCGTCCTCGATGGTGAGAGCGATTCTGGCTTCGCCCCTCAATCCGGAACAAAGGCCGATCGAAATAATGGCCATGAAAGCGACAAAGAAAAACAACCGCTTCATAATACTCGGCGCCTCTCAGGTTATCGGCGGCCCCTTGAGGATGACGATGTCGTCGATCCAGACCGTCCCCTTCCCCTCGATCACGAGATTGAGCTTCACGTTGTCGGGATTCTGCCCCTTCTCGAGAATGAACATGATCTCCATCGTCATCCAGTTCGTCGTGCCGGTTATGGTGCGATCGAGACCGCGCGAGAAATACTCCCCGCCGTCCTTGAAATGAACCCACATCTCGAGGTACGCCTTCCCCGAGAGCTTCTGCGAGCGGAGCATCGCGCGATAGACGACCTTCGCGTTCTCGACGTCGAGGTCTCCGAGCTCGAATAGATTAACGGTCGTGGGGCCCGGGGCCGTGATCTTGAGCGAAGCCGTGCCGTCGCTCGAAACGGTGCTGTCCACCGCGACATTCGACACGGTGAGAACGCCATCGAGGGAGTTGAGCTCATAGCGCGCAAGCTCCGAGACGATCTTCGGCGGACGGGAGCAGGAGCCGATGATGCACGTCAAGCGATGGCGCACACGAGCGCCGCATAGAGAGCAAATCGTTTCATCCCCTCGAATCCTCCAATGAAAGAGATCACAACATGCCAAGAGCACTACCATATCGCTCACATCTTGCGCACATAAAAAAAGAACCATCCTCACTACGGTACGGTTGCGCGATGGGGGGACAAAGAGCGGACCGCAGATCTGAATGGTTCTTTTATTTTTGCTGACCGTACGACTCTCTGCCATATGCAATAACATACTTCGTGCCATCTCCTCTCTTCGCGCGCGATTCCGCGGGAATATTCTTCGACCCGCCAATGCATCATAATTATAAGCAGTTATCCGCGGCGCTTTCGCTGCCGCGAAAAACGCATTCCGCGGCGCCGGCAGGAGAGCGCTGCGATCGTTCACGAAGTGTTCACGTTGTCTACGGTGATTACAGTCTGAAGCGGTTCCGAGTGTTGACGGTGTCGAGGAGCCCGGAGCGCCGAAGCTCCTTGTAGATCGTGCCGCGAGAGACGCCGAGCCATCGGGCCGCCGCGGCCTTGTTGCCGCCGCACAGATCGAGCGCCTTTCTGACCCTCTGCGACGAGTTGCCCGGCGCGACGGCGCCCGGCGCGGCCGCGCCCGGCAGCGGCGCCGAGCCAAGCAGCCTCGCGACGACGTCGGGCGATCCGCCGCGCGCCTTGATCCGCTCCGGCAGCATCTCGAGCGTGACCACCCCGCCGTTGGCTATATATTTCGCGCGCTCGAGCACCGCGAAGAGCTCCCGGACGTTGCCCGGGCCACGAGTACCGCTGCAGGCACTTCAGCGCGGCCTCTTCGATTCTCGCGACCCGCCGAGCGTCCCCGGCGCCCGCGCAGAGACAGAACGCGACGAGCGGCACGATGTCTTCCCGCCGCTCGCGGAGCGACGGCACGAGGAGATGCTCCGCGTTGATCCGGTAATAGAAATCCTCGCGCAGGGCGGCCTTGCCGAGCTTCTCCTCGAGGTTCTGGTTCGTCGCCGAGACGATGCGCACGTTCACCGGCCGCTCGCGATTCTCGCCGACCCGGCGAATCGTTCCCTCCTGCAGCACTCTCAGGAGCTTCACCTGCTGCAGCGTCGTGAGCTCGCCGACCTCGTCGAGGAAGAGCGTGCCGCCGTTCGCCTCCTCGAAGAGTCCGATCCTGTCGGTGAGAGCGCCCGTGAAGCACCCGCGCCGGTGCCCGAAGAATTCGCTCTCGAACAGATGATCGGGGATGGCCGCGCAGTTCAGCGCGACGAACGGACGCCGCCCTCTCGAGCTCAGCGCGTGGATCATCCGCGCCACGAGCTCCTTGCCCGTTCCCGTTTCGCCCGTCACGAGGACCGGCCGGTCGAATCCGGAAGCGAATCGCACCTGTTCATGCAGCCTGAGCATCGCCTCCGAGACGGCGACGAATCCCTCGTGCCGCGCGAACTCGGGAGAGTATTCGATCTTGACGACCTTCTTCCCGCCCTTGAGCATGGAATCCGCCTGGAACCGCCTTCCGCGCCGGGCGATCACGCGATCGATGCAGCGCCCCGCGGCGGCCTTCCATGCCTCGCTCTCGAGCGCCCCGAAGATGTGCCCCGCCTCCACCGCGCTCGCCCACGCCTCATCGAGCAGACAATCGTTCTCCAGGAGAATTTCGGCGAGCGCCGCATGCGTTTTCCCCAGCTCGAAATCGCAGCCGGCCCGCTGCAACGTGCCGACGGCCTTCCTGAAGAGCGCGAGGCCCCGCCCCCGCTCCCCGAGGAAAAAGGCCGCTCTTCCCATGCATCGCAGGATGGCTCCCTTTTCGAGCTCGTTCTGGAGCCGCTGCGAGAGTCTCAGCCCTCTGCGCAGATGGGCCAGGGCGGTGTCGGTATCATCCTTGGCGAGATAGAGCTCGCCGAGCCTTCTTTCGATTTCGACGACGATGTCCCCTTCGGGAGCGATCTCCTCCGCGATGCGGAGGCACTCCCCGTAGCGCTTCTCGGCGGTCTCCAGCCTCCCTCGCTCGAGATGCACGTCGCCGAGATATTCACGGGCGAGCGCGCGTTCGCGGGCAAAGCCTCCCTGTTCGGCGATGCGGCTCGCGTCCCGGAAGCACCGCACCGCGCGCGCGAACTCTCCACGGTACGTCGCCACGCTGCCGAGCGCGAGCAGGGACCGCGAGAGGCCGACGCTCCAGCCGATGCGCGCGAAGATCTCTCGCGCGCGCTCGATACGCGTTTCGGCGCTCGCGAATCTTCCCCCTCGATAGAGGAGAATGCCCGCGTCGAGCGCGGCGGCGGCCTCGCCGTAATGATCCTCGCCCGCGTGGCAGATATCCTTTGCGCGATCGAAGTACTCGAGCGCGGCCTCGTGCAATCCCTTGTTCTGGGCGACGAGGCCGAGCATGATGAGCACCCGGGATTTCATCCGGGCGTCCGCATGATGGATCGCGAGCCCGAGCGCGGCCTCGAGGCTCTCCTCGGCCAAACGAATCTCGTTGAGATAGAACCGGCACGCGCCCTCGATGAGCAGCCGCTCCGAAACGAGAGCCGGCGTGAATTCCCCGGCGGCGGGCTCCCGATACGGCTCCAGTATCGCGAGGGCTTCCCTCGGGTTTCCCCGGCGGCGGGATACGTTCGCTCTCACGAGGGCGGATGCGAAGAGACGCGCGGCGCGCGCGGGAAGGTCGTTCGCTCCGAGGAGATCCTCCGCTGCGGAGCACAGCCGGAGCGCCTCGTCGAAGAGCGTGACGTAGTAGGCGCTTCTCGCCGCGAGAATCAGGATCTCGCAGCGCGTCCCGGGATCGACGTCGTCGCGGTCGCATAGAGAGAGGACCTGCTTCGCGCGTTCATAGCTCCCCGGATACTCCCCGCGCTTCTGCAGGTCTTCGATCTCGACCACGTATGTGCGAATCAGCTCTTCGTCTTTCATCAATCCGATTCCCAGTGAATTACCGATGCAATTGCCAGAGCCAGGTGCGGAGGAACATCCTCCAAGCAAGATTCACCCGAGAACCCAGACCGCGCCCGCTTCCCTCCCGTGAACCAACACTGCTCAGGGAACACTCGTCCAATAGAACGGGACCCACGTCGCCGTCGGCGCCAAGGAGCTCCGATTCTTGAGTAATGTAGATCTTCGGAATCGTCTTCAGATGGGGATCCTCGCCGGGCTCGCCTCCGAGGGTATAATTTTCCGGCAGAGCGACGCCTGCCCGCGGCTCGCGAGCCTCGATGCGCGTCGCGAAGAATGCGGGGGCTGCCCCGGCGGCGAGAGCCAGAACCAAGAGAATCGCTATTTTTCGACTATAATGCCTCATATGACTCGATCCTGGAAAAAGCCGAGCGTTGCACGCGGGAATTCAGTTTTGTCGTTCAACCCTAGTAAGGAGCCGCCTGTCGAACTCTAACTAGGTAAATTCTATCAGACCCCTCAGAGCCCGTCAATACCCAAAAAACGTAATCTAATTTTTCCTATTGTCATAATTAGTTTACAAGCGTATAATCTCTTATAGAGAAGCCCATTAGGAAAATTATGCCGACAAACTGTAAACATAATATTACGTCTTTCAAGACCCATCCCGCTCCTGAAACCGCACCCTGGCGGAGAAGGCTCTTGTATCACGTTATTTATCAATACATTAGAAGGTGGCATCGAAACACTCCTCGAGTGGCATACCCCATGCGTTGTATTCCAGATCGTATTGCAACCAGTCGCATACGCAACAGCCAAATAGCCGGACCCCAAGGAGCGTTGAGAGAGCGCCCCTCCAGGGACCAGGGACTATCACCGATGGCGTGTGCCCGGGAGAGAGTTAGATTCTCAGTGATTTCGGCGGTCATCCCGCAAAGTGGCCGAAGGTCTGAGCACAGTCCCGACCCGAAAGGCCGAGCGCTGAGATGAGCAGAAACCGGGTAAATCGCTTCGACAATCCTGCACGGGGAGTGAGTCCCGCGAGGAGAGCGGCGGGGTGTGTCAGGCCCGCGGTTCTCCGATATTCCGCCGTGCAGGAAGTGGTAGTCCCTGGTCCGTTTTACCGCCATCCCATATCCTCCGCGAACGGATCGTCCGGATCCCCCTCATGGATTTCAATCATTCGTACATCGCCTCCGGTGCCGGAGATAACAAGAGGCGTGCCTTTCTCGCCATGCCGGCCGTGCCTGCTCCGCAACCGCTTCCATGGCATGCGGATGCGCGGCGATTACCCCCGTCCGCCGGCCGACGCGGGTGGGGGAAAATGTGTTCACGTGAACGTTCACGGTGCCCCGGGAGTACACTGAAGAAACAGAGGAGCCCCTCCATGAGCAGCAGCAAAAAGACAGAGCACAAGCCGAGCGTCCCTCTCAAAGCGGCGAAGTCGGATGAGTTCTTCGCGCAGGCCCGGAGCGATATCCGGGATCTCGAAGCGTCCGCACCGGTGCTGGCGGGAGAAAGCGCGGCGAGAGAGCTCGAGAAAATGACCCACAGGATCGGGAAGCTCGAGATGCTCACCGACATCACGAAAGCGCTCAACTCGACTCTCGACCTCGATGAGGTGCTCGAGCAGATCATCGATTCGACGATCCAGCTCGCGGACGCGAACCGGGGATTTCTCATGCTCGCCGACGACCGCGGCGTTCTCGAGTTCAGGGTCGCCCGCGACCGCGAGAAGCGCCCGCTCGCGATAGAGGAATTCGAGATAAGCTTCAGCATCGTGAACGACGCCGCCGATCGCGGGGAGCCTCTCTTCATATCCGATCTTCTCGACGACAACCGCTTCAAGGATCAGAAGAGCGTCATCGATCTCCAGCTCAAGCGCGCCGTCTGCGTGCCGCTCCTTCTCGAGCAGTCGGTCATCGGGGTCATCTACGCCGACAGCGACCGCCTCTCCCCCGCGCTCGCCAAGGACGACATGTCGATCATTTCGGCGTTCGCCGCGCAAGCGACGATCGCGGTGGAGAACGCGAAGCTCCACGGCAAGATCGTCCGCTCCCAGGAAACGCTCGAGCGGGAGAACCTGAAGCTCCGCCAGGAGCTCACCGGCAAATACGAGCTTTCGGGCTTCATCGGCCGGAGCAGGTCGATGCAGGATATCTTCCTCATGATCCAGAAGGTCGCTTCCTACACCACGACCGTGCTCATCCAGGGAGAAACGGGAACGGGCAAGGAGCTCATCGCCCGCGCGATCCACCTCAACGGATCGCGCAAGAACAAGCCCCTCGTCACGATCAACTGCGGCGCGATGCCGAAGGATCTCCTCGAGAGCGAGCTCTTCGGCCACAAGAAGGGATCGTTCACCGGCGCGGTGAGCGACAAGGCGGGCCTCTTCGAAACCGCGAGCGGCGGCACCATCTTTCTCGACGAGATCGGCGAGATGCCGATCGAGCTTCAGGTCAAGCTGCTCCGCGTTCTCCAGGAAGGGGAGGTCCGCCGCGTCGGCGAGAACACCGATCGCAAAGTGGACGTGCGCGTCATCGCCGCGACGAACCGCGATCTGAACGACGTCGTCAAGAAGGGGCTCTTCCGCGGGGATCTCTACTACCGTCTCAACGTCGTGCCCATCACGATTCCGCCGCTCCGGGAGAGGCAGGAGGACATCATCCCCCTCGTCGAGCATTTCCTGCGAAAGTTCGGATCGAAGATGAACAAGACCGGCGTCGAGATCTCGTCTGAAGCGATGAAATTCCTTCTCACGAGTCCCTGGCCCGGGAACGTCCGCGAGCTCGAGAACTCGATCGAGCGCGCGCTCGCCCTGTCGGGCGCCTCGCGCCTGCTCGCTCCCGAGCATTTCCCGCAGCTCGCCGGGGAATCGGGAATGTACGACAGAATCACCGAGGGCAAATCCCTCAAGGAGATGCTGCAGGCGGTCGAGCGGCGGTTCATCGTCGAGGCCCTCGAAAAAGCGGGCTGGAGGGTGACCCGTGCGGCGGAATTGCTTGCCGTCACGCGGCAACATCTCCATAATAAGATGAAGCGATACAAGATCACGTCGCACTGACGTCCGCCGCCTTCCCCTCCGCGCGATCGCGCGTACGGCATCCGGGGGAGCGCCGGACGGGCGCCCCGGAGGAAACGACGCGCGATGAGAATCCCGTTCTTCTACGACCCCAGCTTCGCCTCCTACGATTTCGGCCCGAGCCATCCGTTCCAGGGAAGCCGCTTCGGGCGCTTCATGAAGGAGCTTCAGGAACGCTTCCCCGCTTCTTACGCCCGCCTCGATATCAGACGGGCCGAGAGCGCGGGAAACGACCTCCTCGAGCTCGTCCACGACCGTTCGTACATCGACCGCGTGACCTCCCTCGAAAAGAGGCGCGGGTATCTGTCGGTCGACACGCAGCTCCTTCCCGGCTCGATCGACGCGGCGCGGCTCATCGTCGGCTCTTCCGTCGCGGCGGCGAGAGAGGCCGCGCGCACGGGGCTCGCCGCGGGCTTCGGCGGGCTCCACCACGCGGGGCCGGAGTACGGCGAGGGCTTCTGCATATTCAACGACGTCGCGGTCGCGGCCGCGGCGCTGCTGCGCGACGGGAAGCGGCGCATCCTCATCTTCGATACCGACGCCCACCAGGGAAACGGCACCATGGATATCTTCATCGAGGAGCCGCGCGTGCTCTTCATCTCGATTCACCAGGACCCGCGGACGCTCTATCCGGGAAGGGGTTTCGCCGACGAGATCGGGAGCGGCCCCGGCGCCGGCTACACGGTGAACATCCCGATGCCGGCGATGTCGGGGGGCAGGATGTACGATCTTGCGCTCGACGAGATCGTGTTCCCCCTCATCGACGAATTCAAGCCGGAGATCGTTATCCGCAACGGCGGGAGCGATCCGCTCTACACCGACACCCTCACGAACCTCGGCCTCACGCTCGACGAGCTGACGAGGCTCATCCGCCGCATCGCGGAAAAGGCGAAGTCATCGAATATCCCCCTCGCCGATCTTTTCCTGAGCGGGTACGGGGCGTACGTCACGGAAGGGTGGCTCGCCATCGTCCGCGGGATTCTCGGCGAGACGTTCGAGCTCTCGATAGCCGAGGATATGAAGTACCCCGTGCCCGAGGATCGCGCCCGCATCGAGCGCGTGACGCGCGCGACGCTCGACTATCTCAAGGCGAATCTCAAGCCGCACTGGAAGATATTCTGACCGCGGTCGCGCGCCGCGGCGTCTCAATCGAGGAGGTTCCCATGGAAATCAAGAGCGTGCCCATCAGAAAGCCGGCGGACGTGAACTTCATCCTCGGTCAGTCCCATTTCGTCAAGACGGTCGAGGATCTCCACGAAACGGCCGTGTCGTCGGTGCCGGGAATCAAGTTCGGCCTCGCGTTCTGCGAGGCCTCCGGCTCGTGCCTCATCCGCTGTTCGGGAAACGACCCCGCTCTGATCGAGCTCGCGACGACGAACGCCGAGGCGATCGCCGCAGGGCACACGTTCATCATATTCATGCGGGACGCCTTCCCGATCAACATGCTCAACGCCGTGAAGAGCGTCCCCGAGGTGTGCACTATCTTCTGCGCGACGGCGAACGAGGTCGAGGTGATCGTGGCCGAATCGGAAAAGGGGCGCGGGATACTCGGGGTCATCGACGGGGAGATGCCGAAAGGCGTCGAGAAGGAAAAAGACGTCGCCTGGCGGCACGGCCTCTTGAGGAAGCTCGGATACAAGCTCTGAGCGGCGGCTGCGCTCTCGTAGTTCTTCGATGGCCGACGGGCCGGGGCCGCAATTCGAAGCGGCGGCGCATTTGCGCCGTGCTTATCCCCACCCCCACCCCCGCTGCTCGCGCTTCGAGAGCAGCCGGTGAAACATGAACACCGCTTCGGGCGGAATCTTCTCCCCGAACCGCGCCGTGAGCATGTTCTCCCCCGCGTAGCCGATCTCGTTCTCGTCGGTGTCGCAGTACCTGAATCCGGCGCTCTCGAAAAGCCTGAGGAGCTTGCTCCGGTACGCGAGCGGCGTGAGCCCGGTCGAGCGGAGATCCCACGTCCACGAGAGCTCCCGCGAGATGACTATCTTCTCCCCGAAAAGCGGATCCTCGAACATGAACCGGAGCAGCTCGCGCGAGAGTCCGAGACCCCGCCACGGCGTGCTCATCTCGATCGAACCGAGCTCGAGGAGTACGGGATCGACGAGCGCCGGGAAGCTCCCCAGAAGCGCGTCGTTGATCTCGCTCCAGCGGGAATCGGCCTCGGGGCTCACGATCAGCACGTAGCCGACGATGCAGTTCGCGAAGACGGCACAGGCGAGCTTGGAATCTCCCAACGCGCTCACCGAAGAGAGGATCTTTCGCGTTTTGTGCGCGTCCTGATACCGGTAATGGAAAAATACGCCGAGGCCTTCGCCCATGCCGAGGTTGCGGATGAGATCCTCGCCGAAGTCGCGCACGAGGATCACCTCGCCCCTCTTCGTTTTCACCCGTTTCTCGATCACATATATATGATAGCACGAACGGGCAAGTTTTTCAGCCGCGGCGCTCGGGCGTATCCGCCGCCGCGGCGGCGGCCGCGCCGCGCCTCAATATTCGATGCCGAGACGCCGCATCGCGCTCAGGAGCGTCGTTCGTTTCAGGCCGAGGCGCCGCGCGGCGTTCGTGCGGTTTCCGCCGCATGCGCGCAGGGCTTCGATGACCCCTTCTCGTTCGAGAGCGTTCAGCTTCGCCCCGAGATCGCCGCCGGCGGGCGAGGCGCAACCGGCCGGCGGAGCGCCGCGGGCCAGGCTCATCATGATCGCCGGCGAGAGATGGCACGCGCGTATGGCACCCCCCTTCGCCGCGAGCGCACCCTTGAGAATCTCGCTTTCGAGCTCGCGCGCGTTCCCGGGCCACGCGTATTTCGCGAGCGCGGCGAGGGCGCTCTCGTGCAAGCCCGCCGGGCCGATCCCGTGGAGCGCCCGCAGGCGATCCGCGAAATGCCGCGCGAGGCGCGCAATGTCCCCCGGCCTCTCGCGGAGCGGCGGAATCCTGTACGCGAGCGGCGAGAGGCGGTAGTAGAGATCGGCCCTGAGCCTCCCCGAGGCGCAGTCCGCCCTGAGATCGCGATTCGTCGCGGCCACGACGCGCGCCTCGAACGCGCGCGGCTTCGTTTCGCCGAGGGGGATGTATTCGCGCCTGTCGATGAGACGAAGAAGCTTCGCCTGCACCGCGGGGGAGAGCTCCCCGATCTCGTCGAGGAAGAGCGTGCCTCGCGCCGGCCGCGGCCGCGAGGCCGGCTCGGCGCTCGACGGCGCCCGTGAACGCGCCCCGCGCGTGACCGAACGCCATGCTCTCGAAGAGCTCCGCGGGAATCGCGGCGGCATTCACCGGCACGAAGGGCTCGCGCTCCCTCCCGCTCCATATATGCACGAGCCTCGCGACGAGGTCCTTGCCGGTGCCGGACTCTCCTTCGATGAGAATGGGAAACGGCAGCCGCGCCGCGCGCTCGATTTCGCGAAGAAGCTCCGCCATGCGAGGGTCGCAGGTGATGAACGTCTCGGCGGCGGATTCTGGCGCTTCGCCGAGGCGTGGGGCAACCGGAGTCACGGCTCGCTCAGCATCGCAGCACCCGCGGCGCAGCCTCCCGGGCGACGGACGCCGCGCCCAGCGCCGGCGACCTCGAAGAGCTCGTATGCCTTCCCCGATCTTCGATTGAATTCGCCCTCGAGGCGAAGCAGCGCCAGCCGCTGCGGGCCGAAGCGCTCGAGCGTCTCGCGCATCGCGGCGGCTCCGTCGAGCGCCTCCCGCGCGCGCTCCCTGTCCCCGCGGGCGAGCGAGATCTCCGCGATGAGGAGCAGGCCGACGGCCCTCTCGCGCGAATGCCGCGTATCCGCGCACTTCCCCGTGACGACGCAGAGGCGGTCGATCGCCTCGTCGACGAGTCCCCGCTTCGCGTCGAGAAGGGCGCGCGTCATGCCCGTGCGCAGGAGACCGCTCTCGCACCCGACGGCGGAATAGTATTTCTCGGCGATTCCGAGATACGAAATCGCATCGCGCGTCACGCCGTCGCGCGCTTCATTATCGCGCCCCGCGTCGTCGTTCGCCGCTCCTCGCGCCGTCTCCGCGCCATGCAGAGCGCGAGGTTCGAGGCCGCCTTTGCCGCGACGAAGATCTCACCATCCCGCAGCGCGCGATCGACGACCGCGCGAAGAAGCGCCGCGGCCTGCCGATACTTTCCCTGTGCTTTGAGAATGAGCGCCTTGTTGACGAGAATTCCGAGCCGCAGCGTCGCGTCGCCGGCCGCGCGCCCCGAATCGGCGCGGCGCGCCCGTCCGGAGAGCGCCGCGGCGAGCCGCAGATAGGAATGCGCGAGCGGAATATTCCCCTTGAGGAGAAATATCCTCGAAACGATGAGGGCCGCCCAGGCTCCCGAGCCGGCCCGCGCTCCGCCATCGCCCCGCATAAAACGCAAAAGGGGAGCGACGGCGTCCCCCCTGCCTTCCAAGAACCGGCGGTACCGTATTTCCAGCTCCGGAGGCCCGGGAAGCATGATCCTCTCCCCTCTGGAACGCGGTGACGCCGAATTTGATTTTCGACATTATATCATAGCGCGCCCGACCGTTTCAACGGCGAAATCATTGATTGATGAAATTCCGGCCTTTCGCTAGATTTCAAGGGACAGTGCCCATCACGCTCGAACGGTTTCACGATCAGGGAGGCAGCGATGAACCGGACCTCGTTCATGCGCGCGTTCGCCCTCGCGGTTTCGTTCGCGCTCGCGGCGCTCGCGCAATCCTCGTGCGACGAGAATCCTTCGGACAGCTCGTCGAATCTCCGCGTTTCGGTGCATTCCGGCAACAACCAGACGGAGCGCGAAGGCGCGACGCTCCCCGAACCGCTCGTGGTCAAGGTGAGCGATATTCTCGGCAACGCAAAGACCGGCATCTCCGTCTCGTTCAGCACAAATGCGCCGTCGGCTTCCGTAATCCCCTCCCACGCCGCGACGGACGCGAACGGCCTCGCCTCGTGCGGATTCCGGCTCGGCACGGGAGCGGGAACCCAGCAGGTATGGGCGACGATAGCCGAGGACAGCACCATCCTCTCCGCCACGGCGGTCGCGATCGGCTGCCCGGAGGAGAGCCCCGTGAAAGTCTGCCAATGGCCGATCGGGCACATATTCATCGCGACGACGAGCTCGTCTCTCCTGGGCGGCTCGGGTTCCGTCGTCATCGATTACAATCCCGAAACCGATGAGATCGCCGAGGTCCTCGAGACGCCGGATCTGATCGACGGCATCTCCTTCTCGTCGCGGGGAGAGCTCTTCGTTTCGTCGCCGAACAGAATACGGAAAGTCAATTCCACGACGTTCGCTCTCGAAAGCTATACCAATTACGATTGGGCTCCATACAGATTCTCGATGGAGCCGAACCCGGGCGGAGTCGTCACGGGGCTCGCCTACGAAGCTCCCCAGCGAATCGGCTGCCCGAATTCGCTGTATGCCCTCAGCTCGGGGCATATGTTCGCCAACATTCTCTGGGAGAATCTCGCCGTCGATCCGGTGACGAGAGACATCTACATGATGACCGGATCCAGCCCCACGAACTACGTGCTCTGGCGCGGCTACTGGGACGGGCGCGCGACGTCCATCCAGGCCTACGACGCGGTCGCGAACCTCTCGGTGGGCGCCGCGGAGCCGCGCGGCATGTGCGCGGATTCGTCGGGGACGATCTACATATGCTTCGACGGGAACGACAACTACCGCCGCATCGTCTCGGTCTCGGCGGACGGCACGGTCGATTACGATTTCTTCAACTTCTACACGTACTACGGGAGCAACAGCCAGGAGGCGGGGCGCTGGGGGGATATCGCCTATCTCGCCGGAAAGCTCTACGTCATCGATCGCCGCAACGACCGGCTCGTCGTCGTCTCGAAAGCGGGCCAGTGGCTCGCGGAGATCGAGAACACCGCTTTCTCCCGGCCCCTCGACGAAAGCGATCACTACGCGATCTGCGCGTCGCCGACGCTGCTCTGCGCGGGCAAATAATAAGGGGCGCCTCGATGGCGCCCCGTCCGATTCCGTGCCGTGCAATAAAGCGAAGCTATTTCTTCTTGAAGTTGGCGAGAGCCTCCGCCTCGTTCGGGAAAACGTCGAATATCATATTGAGGCGCGTGACCTGCAGAATGCCGAGCACCCTGTCGTTCGGGTGACAGAGCTTTATGACGCCGCCCTCTTTCGAGAAGCGCGATCTCGCGGAGACCAGGATGCCGAGGCCGGTGCTCGAGATCCATTTCACCTTTGAGAGATTGACCAGGAGGTCGAGCTTCTTCTGCTTGGCGAGCTCGGTGACCATGTTGACGAGCTCCATGTTCTCCGCCCCGCCGTACATCTCGCCAGAGACGTCGAATATCGTTATCCCGTCAACCTCTCGACTTTTTATCTTCATCGTTTCATCCTTCTCCTCAAGCTACTCGCAGATCGATTCCGTTTCACGCAAAGCTCGCGAACGCGCTCTCCTCGTCATTGTATACCTCGAACACCTCGGGGATGAGCCCGCACGTCTTGAGAACGGCTTCCACGCGATCGCTCACGCCGAAGAGCTTGAGCCCGGCTTCCTGACGCTTCGCCGAAGCGTAGGCGGCGATCAATATCCCGGCTCCGAGGGAGTTCAGCCAACTGATCTTGGTCAGGTTCAAGACGAACTTCTTCTGGCCCTTGTCGAGGCTCTGCTTGATGAGCTCATGGACCTTGGCCGAAACCGGACCGCCGTCGATCTGGCCCTCGAGGTCGATGATCATCACACCAGCCTTATCGCGGGTTGTGATGTTCAACATCGCATTCTCCTCTCTCTTGCGTCTGAAATGGCGTAGAAAATTCCGCGTATTCATTAATGTAAAAGTTATCCGTTCCCGGAACAAATGGAAAATGCTCCAAGGCGAGCGGAATCGTATCACGCGGGCATTTTCATGTCAAGCGATTGAAACGGGGCGGGCGGGCGAGATTGCCAAGGCATTATTATTAAAACGGTTACGCCGTGGCTGCCGCTTTCAGGCGAGCGACGCGCTCGACGTATGCGTCCGCGTCGAATTTGCGCCTCAGCCCGTTCGCGTTCATGTAGCGCACCATGCCGAACACGGCGCGCTTCTGCCAGGGCCGGTCGTGCTTGCCGAAGCACCAGGCTACACCGGCGTATCCGTTCGGGTCACGGCCATCGAGCTCGTACCGGTTGTTGAGGGCAAGCGCGATCCGGTATCCCTCCTCCGGCGTGCGGCTCCACTCGAGAATCTTCTTCCCCCAGTACATCCGCATGTACCCGTGCATCGTTCCCGGTGACGCGCATCTCGTCCTGGGCGGCGTTCCAATAGGAATCGTGCGTGCTCGCGTTCTCGAATGCCTCCTCGCCGTAGACGTACTCGCGGCGATCCTTCGCGTGTTCGCGCAGCGTCTTTCGCGCCCATTCCGGAAGCGCCTCGAACGAATCGTAGCGCTCGTTGTAGAATACGAAATTCATGGAGAGCTCGCGGCGGACGACGAGCTCCTCGAGATACTCCTTCGCTCCGGCCCCCCCCTTCTTCGCGACCTCGAGCGCGACCTCGAGCGGCGATATCTGCCCGAAATGGAGATAGGGGCTCATGCCTGAGAGAGCGTCCGCATTGGGGTCGTTTCTCGAATCCGCGAAACGGGAGAGCTTCGTCGCGACGAACGCGCGGAGACGCTTCTTCGCCTCGCTCGTCCCGCCGCGCGGACTCTCGATCCTGCGCACGGATCTGTCGATTTTCAGGCGCGCGAGCGCGGCGCCGGCGTCGGCGATTTCGAGCGACGGGATGCGCAGGGCGAGGGAATTGCGCTTCGACCTTCGCGCGCCGAGCGGCACCATGAAGCGACCGAGCTGTTTCATGATCTTCGGCCGTATCGTCGCCGCCGCGTACTCCTCTTTGGGCGAGGCCTCCTCGACCGGCACGACGACGTTCGTCTCGACCTGCACGAGGGGGCACTCCATGCGCCGCGCCGCGACGTCGCGCCATGCCCGCGTATGTCTCAGATAATCCCGGTCCACCACGACGAGCGCCGCGTCCTTCGAGAGCTCGACGGCGCCTTTCTCGGGGGACGAGACGGCGCGGACGACGAACGCGATACCGCGCTTCTCGAGAGCGCCCCGCACCTCGGCGAGCCCCTCGAGCATGAACCGGTAATGCCGCTCGTTCGCCTCGGGATATCTTTCGGTGAGGCCGAAATAGACGACGACGGGGAGTGAGAGCTCGTTCGCGCGCTCGATCGCGTACTCGAGCGCGTGGTTGCACTCGGCGCGCTGCGCGGCCTGCATCCAGTAGAGGACGAATCCGCCTGGCGCGACCGCCCGGTCGTTGAGGGGCTTGATTCTCTCCCGCTGGACGGCGACCCCGGACATCTCAGAGATCTCTGCCCTTCCCCGAATCGGTGATCTCGACGAGATCCTCGGGATAGGGCTCGAAGTAGGTCTGCTGCTTCAGGTAATCGCTCCCGAAACGCGCGAGCCACGCGTTCACGATCGCGATCGTCGCGCTCAGGGGAATCTTCCCGGCGCGGTATTTCTCGAGCGTCGCCATGAAGTGCGCCTTCTCGGGGGGCGTGAGCCCATCCTTGAAATACCCCATCGCGTGCATGAGCACGTTGATATTCGAGACGTACTTCGGCGGCTTCGCGAGCGCCGCGCGCAGGTGCGCTTCGTATTCGTCGAAAGCGGCGGCCGGCGCCTTCTTCTCCGGATTGGCGACGATCTTCCCGAGGAGCCTCATCTCCTTCTGGCTGTACGACATGAGAAGGAGCTTGTTGCGCGCCTGGTAATCGACGAGATCCCGCGTCGCGAGCCGCGCGCGGGCCGCGCGGAAGCGCGCGAGGGCGTAGAGGCTCGTGAGAAAATGCTCCCTGATGCGGAAGTTCAGGAGCCGCCCCTCGTCCTCGGCCGGATGGCCGGGGAATTTCTCCACGACGGCCGCGCCGAAGAATCCCGAGCCCTTCCCGACCGCGGCTTCCTTCTCGACGCCGCGGAACACCTTCACGTCCCTGACCCCGCACGAGGGAGAGCGGCTCTTGAGAATGAAGCCGTCGACGACCGCGAGCGAATCGAGGTACGACGCGGCGAAGCTCTTCATCCTGTCCGTCACGTCGGCGCCCGTCGAGGGCTGGAGGAGCCTGAGCCCGTCCGGGCCCCGTGCGACGCGAATAGGCTCGCGCGGCACGCCGAGCCCGATTTCCATCTCGGCGCAGACGGGAACGAAATCGACGTGCGGCATGAGGGCGTTCACGACGTCCGAAGAGACGCTGAGACCGTTGTAGCGGCACGCCGCGAACCCGAGACACTTGCTCACGACGATCGTGGGCCTGGCGGGAGAGCTCATGAGATCCTCCGATCGAGGGACCCGGGCGCGACGCGCGCCCGGCGGGCGGCGCCTGCCCCTAGCGGTTGAGAAGATAGATCGACGCGTTGAGAATCGTCGCGAAGCTGACCCAGAGGATGTAGGGCACGAGGAGTGCTGCAGCCGCGCGCGAAACCGGCGCGAAGGCCGCGATCGAGGCGGCGATCATTCCCCAGAGCGCGACGATGACGACGAGACCGGCGAGCGGCGACTCCGCGCCGAAGAACGCGAACGACCAGAGCGCGTTGAGCGCGAGCTGGACGAGAAAGACGGCGAGCGCGATCTTGACCCCCTTCGCGGCGAGGCCCTTACGCCAGACGAGGTAGAGCGCGATTCCCATCAACACGTAGAGGAGCGTCCATACGGGGCCGAAGAGCCAGCCCGGCGGCGTGAACGAAGGCCTATGTATGCTCGCGTACCATCCGTCGATCTTGGGCGTCGTGAAGATCGATCCGACGAACCCGGCGAGCAGGCACAGCACGACGCTCGCCGCGAGCTTGATCGATTGAGCCGGAAATATTTTAGTCATCGAGCACCCTCTTCTCCCCTTCGATGAAGCGGAACGGCGCCACGTCCTGAAGCGTTTCGATGCATCCGAGGTAGCGGCCGCTCCCGTCGCGGATCGCGATATAGTCGACGACGAGCTTCCGCGGAACGCCGTCGTCGATCCGGTTGTACCAGAATCGCGCGCGTTCCCGCTCGCCCGCTTTCATCTCGCGGAGAAGCCTGTCGATCATGGGGACGCTCTTCTCCGAGTGGCACGAGCGCACGTCGCTGCCGAGGATGCCGTCCGTCCGCTCGAAGAACCGCGGGTGCCTCGTGTTCCACCAGACGATGCGGTCGTTCTCGTCGAGCACGGTCATCTCGAGCGGCAGCGTCTCGAGAATCGCGTCGACGATCTCGCGTGAAATCTTGCCGGTCATACGACGTGGACCTTCCTGTCCCCCGCGATCACGCGGCCGATCGGAAACGGGTCCCAGCGATAGGAGCCGCTCGCGACCGCCTCGTCCGTGCCGGCGGGGACGATGACGACCATGCCGATTCCCATATTGAACACGCGGTGCATCTCCATCCGGTCGACCCCGCCGCGCTTCTCGAGGAATTTGAAGAGAGGCGGCACATCCCATTTCGAGGAGTCGATCTCGACCGCCGTGCCGGCGGGAAGTATGCGCGGGATGTTCTCGAGGAGTCCGCCGCCCGTGATATGGGCGAGCCCCCTGATATCGACGCGCGAGCGCAGATCCCGGATCTCGGAAAGATAGCTCCGGTGAACGGCGAGAAGCGCCTCGCGGACGCTCGTTCCCGTGCCGGGGATCTCGTCGTCGATCGAGAGCTTCGCTTCCTCGAAGACGATCTTCCGCGCGAGGGAATAGCCGTTCGTGTGAAGGCCGCTCGAGGGAAAGGCCCAGACGGAATCCCCCGGCCGGATCGAGCGCCCGTCGATGAGCCGGGCGCGATCGACGACGCCGACGATGCACCCGGCGAGGTCGTACTCTCCCCCGCCGTAGAACCCGGGCATCTCGGCGGTCTCGCCGCCGATGAGCGCGCAGCCGTTCTCCGCGCACCCGCGAGCGATCCCTTTCACGACGTCGGCCACGATCTCCGGATCGACGACGCCGCTCGCGATATAATCGAGGAAGAAGAGCGGCTCGGCGCCCTGGACGAGGATGTCGTCCACGCAGTGGTTCACGAGATCCTGGCCGACCGTGTCGTGCTTCTTCGCGAGAAAGGCGACCTTGAGCTTCGTCCCGACGCCGTCGACGCTCGAGACGAGCACGGGGCTCTCGAAACCTTTCGGCATCTCGAAGAGGCCGCCGAAATTGCCGATCTCCGAGAGCACTTCCTTCCCCCACGTCCCCCGAGCCAGCGCCGCGATCTTCTTCTTCGCCCTGTTCGAGGCGTCGATATCGACGCCCGATTCCTTGTATTTCGAGCCTGTCATTCGCTCCTCCATGCGGCCGGGGTCCCGGCCCATCAGACCTGCACGTGCTCCACGAGGGAATTGTAGATCTCGGTCGTGGCGTCAGCCTCGACGATGAGCTGGAACTCGCCCTTCCGGTAGAGATCGAGGAGGATCGTGGCCACCTGCTCGTCGAACTGCTTCCCCTTGTACGTCTCGAGCTCCTTGATCACGCGCTCGATGGGAAGCGCCTTGCGGTAGGGACGATCCGAGGTCATCGCGTCGAAGGCGTCGACGACGTTGAGAATGCGGGCCGCGAGCGGGACCTCCTCCCCCTTGAGGCCGCGGGGATAGCCGTTCCCGTCGGGCCGCTCGTGGTGGCTGCGGATCACGTCGGACGCTTCCCTGAGGAACTTGAGCTGATCGACGATGTCGGCGCCGACGTTCGGGTGCGCTTTCAGGGAGCGCCATTCCTCGTCGGTGAGCGGGCCCACCTTGAGGAGAACGTCGTTCTGCACGGCGATCTTCCCGATGTCGTGGAGAAGCCCCGCGTACTCGAGCATCTCGAGGTCGCGCGACGACATCCCCATCGCCCGCGCGATGCGGAGCGCGTAGCGGGAGACCCTGAACGAATGGCCGTGCGTGAACGGATCGGAGGCGTCGAGCGCGGAGGTGAGCGCCGCGACGGTGTTGATGTGCGCCTCGCGCATGTCGAGGTAGAGCTGGAACGAGTAGCGCGCGAGGAACAGCGGGATGATGAAGAGGGCGATCGTCCAGACGCCCGAATTCGCATAGAGGAGAGCGATGATCGCGGCCACGGGGAGGAACGCGAGAATGTGGAAGAAGTTCCACATGTAGTTCTGTCTCCAGACGTGGAGCGGGTTTCTCCCGTCGGCGTCGGAGAGGGAGATCACGAGGCTCACCGCCCAGGTATTGAAGAGGTAGTAGACGACTCCGGCTGCCGTGAGAGGGACGAGGAACAGCGGCGAGTCGATGGCGCCGAGACTGCCGAACGCCTTGTACACGAGGCCCGAGACCCCGACCGTCATCACGAGGAGCGGCACGTTGAAGATCACCTTCATGAACGGCCGCCGCTGGAGAACGACCTCGGTGATGAGCGTCGCGATCCCCTCGATCACCGCCATGACGGCGGGGCCGAAGAGCATGATCCCGGCGAGGTCGATCGGAGAGGAAGCGTAGATCGAGGCGCCCCCCCTCGGAAGAGATATCTGCGCGGAGTCGGCGAGGATGATGAGACAGACGAAGAGAAATATATCGCGCCAGTGATTCGTCGGGAAGCCCCGGGTGAGATAAACAAAAAAGGCCAGGCCGGCCAGCACGATGAAGATATAGTAGAGCCTGAAGCCCCACGCGGATCTCTTGATTTCCTTTGTCAAGGTTCACCCGGCCGGTTGACGTTCAGCGAGGCAACGATGTTCGATCCCTCCGGTATACATTAATATAAGAGGCACAGTTCCCAAAGCAGAATCCATGCCAAAAATCCGATTCAGGCGCCTTTGCGGGGGGGCTATCTGATCGTGTAGTGGATCTCCGTGCGCAGCTTCCATTCGCCGAGCGGCCGGTTCAGCGCGTCGAGCACCGCGAGGACCGCGCATTCGTTCCGCTCCGTGCCGATAAGCGCGCAACCGATGTAGCTCGTGACCGAACGCTCCCGGACCGCGTTCACGACGACACAGAGCGCCGTGCGGCCGCCCAGAACCACCTCTTCGATTCCAGCTAAACACAGATGGATATCCTCGTCAAGGAGTTCCGAGATCGCATGGAGCGTGGCGCCGGCGATCGCTTCGGGGAGCTTGCCGTTGAACCGGTGATCCCCCTGGGATCCGGTCACGACGAGCGGCCCTCTCGCGAGCCGCACCTCGACGTCGACCCGTGCGTCCTCGAAATTGACGCGGAGCCCCTTGAACGCGATCCGCGGAGAAATATCGGGAGCGGGCGGCGCGGGCGGCTCGGACTGCGCAGGCTGCGCGGGAGTCGCGAAGGCCGCGGGGAATGCGCCCGGCTCGCTCGGCGCGCGCCACGCCGAAGGGGCGTCGAATTTCGTGTCGACCAGCTCCTCGAGATCGATCACCGGGAAATCGTCGTCATCGGCCTCGGGCATGGATCCGGCGCCGGCCGGGGCGCCGGGCATTCTCCCGCCTCCGATCCCGGCTTCCGCTTTCACCCGGGCGATCGTATTCTTCTCGGGATCGATGACGACGACGCCGATCTTGCGGTAATCGACCGTGATCCCGAGAGAGGCCTTGAGACAGGTCTCGACGTCGCGGGCGATGAGCTTCGGCGCCCGCTCGGTGACGGCGACCACGTGAATCTCGGTGATCGTGCCCGATTCGTCCGCGTAGATCCGGCACGACTGGACCTCGCGGAGGCGAACGATCAGGTTCTCCGCCCGCTCTATTATGTCCCTATTGGGCCGATCCTCGAGCACAACTACCCCTTCTCCGCGCGCCGCGCCGCGGATATGCCGTTCGTTTCATTGTACCATAAAACGTCAATGAACTCAAGGAGATATGCGGCCTTCTCGGCACTATAATCGCCCCTCCCGACACGGATTGGCACGGCAGGAATCGCTGATTTTCGGCTGGCATGCTTCTTGTAATTACCCATGAGTGAGTTTGCACGTTTTTGCGCACGAGGAGGTGCCCAAATGAAGATGTCCAGAACGATTCTTGCCGTCGCCGTGTTCGCACTAGTTCTCGCGGCGATCGCCAACACCCTGTTCGCCCAGCAGAGCGGGCAACAGCAGCAGCAACAGCAGGCGCAGCAGCAGAAGCAGGCGCAGCAGCAGAAGCAGATGCAGCAGCAGCAACAGCAGATGCAGCAGCAGATGACCCAGCAGGGCCAGCAGTCGATGAATCAGCACATGACGCGCACGCAGCATATGATGGAATGGATGAACCGCCTGCGCGAGCGCGCGAACAAGCTCGGCGAGCAGCTCGCCCAGCGCATCGAGCGCAAAGATCAGACGCGCGTGCGCGAGCAGGAGCGGCTCATGCAGCACATGAGCGCGTCGATCGGAACCATGACCGACGAGATGAAGATCTCGATGGAGCAGCTCCAGAAGATGATGCAGAGCAAGAACATGGTCGCCGATCAGCAGATGGAGCAGGAGATGCTCAAGCTCAACGAGAACTTCCAGAACATGGGCGAGAACGTCGAGAATACGCTCACGATCATGGAGCGCATCAATAACCGTCTCGAGCAGATGGAATCGACGAAGTAACGATATGAGCCGTGTCAGGGATAAAGCATTCGCTTCGGCGAAATGGGCGGCCGGGATCGCGATCGCGATCTCGGCCGCTGCATCGCCCCTCTGCGCCGCCGATTTGTGCTATACCGGTTCGGCGCTCTTCGGCACCGGAATGTACGGCCTCGCCGAGCGCACGACGGGATTCAGCCTCTCGAACGGGTTGAACCTGTACGCGCACCCGTTCAGGATCTCGGCGAACGTTCCCGCCATCGGCCAGAGCACGCCTCTCGTTTCCACCACGGGAACCGGCGTAATCCCTTCGGGCGAATCGAGCGGCAGCGGCAGGGGAAGCGCCGATGCGAGCGAGACAGGCTATTCGAGCGTGTACGGCGTCGGCGATCCCGTCGTGCGAGTGGACCTCGAGGCGCTCGGGATACGGGCGCATTTCCCCGTTATACAGATCTTCGGCCAGACGAAGATCCCCCTCGCCGATCCGGCGGACGGCCTCGGCACGGGAGAATGGGACTTCACCACGGGGCTCTCGCTGTCGAAATCGCTCGGGAAGAATTTCGTGCTGGTCGAAGCGGCCTACTGGATGCTCGGCGACTCGCCGGACGCGGAGCTGGAGAATCCGTTCTCACTGAACGCGAGCCTCGGGCGATCCTTCGGCGGCGGGAAGGCGATGGTGAGCGCGATCTTTTCGGCGTGCACCGGGATCGTGCCCGGCATGGAGCCGCCGCGGCAGATCGGCGCCGGATTCAACTACCTCACGCGCAGCGGCCGGGGAATCGGCGGCACGGCGATGATCGGGCTCACCGAATCGACGTCGGACGTGTCCGTGTCTCTCGGATGGACGATCCCTCTCAACCGATAATCTCACGGGAAAAGCGGGGCGCTATAGCAGGCGGGCCACTTTGGCCTCGATCGCGAGTTGCTTGCCGCCTCGCTCGAGCAGAAGAACGCGGACGTCGCCGGGCTTCCCCCTGAGCGCGTCGACGACGGTTCCCATCGTGGCGCCGGTGGTCTCGAGATCGCCGATCTGGATGAGCTTGTCGCCCGGCTCGACCCCTTCGACCGCGGGCTTCCCGTCCTTCGAGGCGACGCCGAGAACGGAGTAGCTCCCGTCGTTCTCCGGGCGCAGCGTGAGGCCCACGAGATCCATGTCATGCATTTCATCGGGCCCGGCGCCCTTCTCGAAATACACCGCGCCGAGCGCGTAATCGATCTCGACGCGGAAGGCCTTGAACGCGTTCGGGCCGAGGAAGCCGTTCACCGGACGCGCGGTCTTCCGCGAATACCAGGCCCCGAGCCGCGGGCCGCCCGGCGCGACGGCCGGAACCCCGACGACGCCGACGCCGGCGAGCCGCACACCGCCCCACGTGATTTCGCTCACGCGCGCGACGGGCGCATTCTGCTCGCCGGGAGGCCACCAGCCCCACATATTCGCGCAGCCGACGGCGCCGGTCATGCGCGGCACATTCGGATGCCGCTCGACGAACCGCGCCGCGACGACGCTGTCGACGAAACTGTATGAAGCCCCCATATCCAGCGCGAAGCTCAGGCTGTCCCCGTCGATGACGGCGTCGATCTGGACGATGCCGGTCTTCGCATTGATGGCCGCAGGGGCGCGCACGCCGCGGTGCTCGAGCGTTCCAGGCGCCGCGATCGTGAGAAGACGCGCGGGATAGTCGAAGACGACCTGATAGCGCTGAAGAATCCTCGAAGAGAGGTGGCCGTCGTTGTGCATCGTGTTGAACATCCACGCCGGAGCGCCGCCGACGACAGTTTCGATGTCCGAGCAATCGAGCGGCATCCCGCCGATGCGGACATTCGCGGGCGGCGGCACAATCGGATTAGTGCCGAGAGCCGAGAGATCGACCCCGAGGTCGCGAGCGAGCGCCTCGCTCATGGAGAAGCGCGGCTCTCCCGTGTCGACCCACAGGCGAGCCGTGCGCCAGGTGCCGTCGGCCCGCTGGATCTCAACGTCCACCAGCATGCGGTTGTGATCGAGGATGAACGGGACCGTGACGGACGCAGGTGCATCAAACGACAGAAGACATAGTATGAAAGCGATTCCGATCATGGAGAATTATACGCGAGATCGCGAATATGGTTCCGCCGCTTGTTGCAGGGCTCGATAGTATCACCGCTTGGGTTTCTTGGATTTCGGGAGTTTCTTCATTGCGTTCTCAAAATCCTTTTCCACCTGCGACGTCTCCGCAAGTTGTCGCCGCCGATATTTTTCATACTCGAGCTCCGCCGGCTTCAGGTAGTTCTTGGCCACAACCGCTTCATCCCGGGTGGGTTTCGGGCCGATCCAATTCGTCATGCCCATGTTCTGCTTCGAGGCATAGGCGCGGCCGTGGATGATCTCGGCGGCGGTCTGCCCGTGCGCCGCCCAGTGCATCTTGTTCTGCACCGTGGCGAAGAAGAGCTCCGACACGTCGGAGCGCGGATCGTAGTCGATGCTTGTCGCATAGATGTCCAGCACCTTGCGCCAGAAGATCTTTTCCGAAGAGCGGATATCGCGGATGCGCGTCAGCAGCTCGTCGAAGTAACCGCCGCCGCCGACCTGCTTCAGCCGTTCGTCGTCGAGCGCAAAGCCCTTGATGATATATTCCCGCAGCCGCTGAGTCGCCCAGATGCGGAATTGCGTGCCCCGGGGGGATTTGACCCGGTAGCCCACGGAGATGATGACGTCGAGGCTGTAGCATTCAATCTCTCGTGTAACCGTTCGCACGCCCTCCGTTTGAACTGTTGCAAATTTTGCAACAGTTGCCTCCGATCTGAGTTCTCCCGCCTCGAAAATGTTCCTGATATGCTTTGAAATAACAGAGTTATCACGTTGGAAAAGCTCTGTAAGCTGGCTGAGCGACAGCCATGCCGTTTCGCCCGAGAAGCGCACTTGCAGGCGGCTCTTGCCGTCGTCCGTCTGGTAGAATATGACCTCGGAATCGCTTTGACGTTCGCCCTTCATGCATCCTCCTCCGCTCCTGCACAAGTCATATCGAGAGAACTATCTTCAATCCCTCATCCAACTCGGAAATTCCGTCTGGCGAGAGCTCCCTTACTTTTTCGATAAGACATTTCTTATCGATGGTGAATAGCCGCGAGATATCGATCACAGAGTCCTTGGGCAGTTTGCTGTCGCGCCGTTTCAGGTAGATATTGCCCGGCGCCTCGGCCAACCGCAGATTCGACGATATCGCGGCCACGACGATCGTCGATATTTCGCTTCGATTGAATGCGTCGGATTGTACGATCACCACGGGGCGGCGATATCCGGGCTCCGATCCGCGAGGAACCGGCAAGCTCGCCCACCAGATCTCGCCGCGAAACACTACCACTCCTCCCGGGCAATCGACGCTCCCTGAAGTTGCTCAAGGACAGGATCGAGCCCCACCCTGTCATCCTGCTTCTCGTATATGATGTTCAGGGATTCGGTAATCCCTTCCTGCTTGTTGTCCTGCAGGAACGAACGCATGGCCCGTTGGAAAAGCTCGCTGCGGGATACGCCGAGCCGCCTGGCGAGCTTCTCGGCCGCGTCGAAGAGTGAGTTCGGTATCGAGATGGCAGTCTTCACGAAGATGAGTATAACATAAGTTATACCATTGTCAAGTGCCATTCTGAAGGTTCAACGCCCAACGAGCAGGCCACAGATCAGCTCGGCGGCCTTCCGCGCCCCGTCCGACGCGATCGCCGGATACGTCGCAGGCTTTCCGATGTTCGCGATGATCGCCTGCGCGAGATCCTGAGCCGTCGTCTGCGAGATGATTCATCCGGACGCCTGCCCCATGTCTCGCGAGGCGGCCCGCCACGGTCACCTGCTGCTCCGAATGCCCCTCGAGAGGGAAATAGATGAACGGGCGGCGCAGGGCGGTGAGCTCGAGCGTGGCCGTGCCTCCGGCCTGAACGATCGCGAGATCGGCCGCGGCGAAATGCTCGTAAAGCGCCGGGACGTATCCGCGGACCTCGACTCCCTCGGGAGCGGCGATCGTGTCCGCGCCGATCCGCGGGCCGCCGACGAGCACCATGCGGAGATCGGGGATCTCGCGCCGCACGATCGGGAATGCCGCGCCGCAGAGATCGAGAAGCTCGCGCCCGACCGCGGTGCCGCCGATCGAGCAGATGACGAGCGGCTCCGCCCCGTACCCGAGGCGGCTTCGCACCGCCGCCCGATCCGCGTATTTCGCCGGGTCGAACGGGAACACGTGGCCGACGAAGCGGCAGCGCTGTCTCGCCCACTCGCGGCGATTCGGCAGGCCGAAGCCGAACGATTCGTCGGGAATGTCCTCCAATTCGCCGACGAACAGGGCCAGATCGTACGCGGGCTTCGGCGGCCTTCGCCCGCCGCTCCAGGCCCGGTTCCAGAGATAGACGCCGAGCCTCTCGAGCGGGCTTCGAGACATCGCGTCGAGCCCGACGAAGTCGAAGATCATCACGAAGGGGCACGTCTTGAGCGTGCGGTCGCGCCGGTAGGCGAGGCTGATCTCGTACGTCTCGTCGCCGATCACGAGGTCGAACCGCTCGCGGGCGGTAACGCGCTTAACGACCTCGACGTTGCGACGCCACGATTTCCGGGCGCTCATCGCGTAGCGGACGAGGCTCGTGCTCGCGCCGCGCGCCGACTGCTCCATGACGGCGCTCGCGTCGGCGAAATCCGCGGCGTCGGGGAGAAGATTCTCTCCGGCCTCGCGGAGCACGCGATCGGCCGGCGATGCGGCGAGCCACGATATCTCGAGCCCCGGGCGCCGCGCCCGCATCGCGGAGGCGATCGCCAGATCGCGCGAAACGTGCCCGAGCCCGACCGAGCCGCTGACAAAGAGGATTTTCATCACGACCTCCCGATTGGTCTCATTCCGAAGAGGAACCGCATGACACGGATGCGCCTCACGCCGAACTCATAGAGCGCCATGATCGCGGCGAACGAGAGCACGGCGACGATCAGGAGCTTCGGCAGGATCCCCATGTTCCAGCGAATGACGAAGTAGCCGACGAGGAGAATGATCGTCTGGTGAAACAGGTAAAACGGGAGCACCGCCTCGTTGCAGTAGGCGAGCGCGCGGTTATTGAAATTCAGATAGCGCGCTCCGAGCCCCAGAAGGAAAACGACCGAGCCGAAGCTCGCGATGCTCCAGATCGTCTGGAAGAGCACGAACTCGAGCCCGAACGGCTCGGCCCCCGGCATCGGGTCGAAGCCGAGAACGAGCACGAGCGTCAGTATTCCTCCGAACATGCCGGCGAGCCAGAGCCCGAGCCCGATCCACCGGTGCCTCTTGAAAGCGTCGGTGAAGCGGCCGTCGGCGGGAATCAGATACCCGATCACGAAATAGATCCCGTACCAGACGAACTCGGCCCATCCCCTCTGCACCGGGGAAACCGCCCTGAGAACGACGAACGCGAGCGCGAGGGGAATCACGAACACGAAGATCCCGCCCCGGCGGCCGCACCAGCCGGCGAGCGAATCGATCCATCGGAGACCGCGCGCCGATTTCAGGAAGATGAGAAGCGGAAGTGCCGCGAGCGAGATGAGGAAGAGGAACTTCAGGAACCACAGGTGCCCGTCGAACGGGAGCGGGAGAAGCGTCATCGGCCACGGGGAGAGGCGCGGCAGGCCGAAATCGCCGAAGTAGGCCGGAAGCCATTGGCGCAGTCCGCCTCCGACCGACGAATCCATGATGACGCGCTCGAAATAGAACTGCGGCGGAAGAAGAATGAAGAGGCCCACCGTGTAGAGCGGAAGAAGGAGCCGTTTCGCGCGGTCCCCGACGAACGCCCCCGCCGAGCGCGTTCGCAAAACGTACCACGCGCCGACACCCGAGAGCAGGAAGAAGATCTCCATGAGCCACGGCCACATGAGGCCGCGGACGAGAATGAAGAGCACGAAGCTCTGCTCGGCGTTCTTGAGATGCCAGCCTTCCGTATCGAAGAAGCGCGTGCAGTGAAAGACGAAGACCGCGAGCATCGCGAGAACCCGCAGCCAATCGATATCGTGTCGGCGTTCCGTCATGAGGTTCCCTACCGCCTTCTCCCTCCTCCTCCACCGCGGCGGTCCAGAAGTCGGCGAAATGCACAATCATCGTGAGGCGGCATTCCTTGCGGTAATACTCGAGACCGACCACGCCGCCCTCCACCGGAACGAGGCCGTCGTGCGCGGCGACGGCCTGCGCCTCCTCCTCGGAGAGCGGAATGAACCTGCTCACGAGCTCGAGGCTCCGCACCGCGTGGTGACGGCCCCGGCGCGGAGGATCGCCGCCGACGGGAAGTGCGGCGGGCTTTCCGGGACTGTCCGGCTTTCCGGGATAGTCCAGCTTCCCCACGTCGTGGAAGAGCGCCGCTACGATGACCGATTCGTCGGCGATGTCCGGCGCGATAAGGTCCTTGATCCTGAGCGCGCACTCCGTCACGCCGACGGAGTGCATGAGGAGGCCGTGCTCCACGTCCATACACGCCCTTTTGAGAACCGGCGCTACGAGCCAGTCCGTCTCTTGCTCGAGGAATGTCTTGAAAAGGAGAATCCGATCGCGGCGGCCGGCGAGGCGCTCGAAGAGCGCGGCGTATTTCTCTCGGAGGGTTTCGAAATCGAGCGACACGATCGCTACGTCCTCCGCACACCTCGCACCCCGGCCTTCTCTCGAACGTCACTCGCTCGAGCGACATCTCGTCGGCGCGGAAGATCAGGAGGGCGTTCGCGGCGGGAATCTCGCCGGTCATCAGGTACCTGAGCGCCAGCGTCGACTGAAGAGATCCGACCGCGGCCGCGAGCGCGCCGAACACCGGGTCGGCTTGGCATTCTCCAGCTCCCCGGCATCAGGCACGCGAGGCAGGCGGTTTTGGCGGATTGAAGAAGCTCAGCTGCCCCAGCCATTCGTTTATCGCCCCGTATATATGGGATCTTGAGATCGAACGACGCCTTGTTGAGCATCAGGCGGCCGCGTGATTGTCGAGACCGTCGACGATCAGGTCGCACCCCGAGGCCAGCTCGCCGGCGTTGGTCCCGGTCAGCGTGTCCAGCACGGCCTCGATCTCTATTTCGGGTTCTCGCGTAGAGCCTCTCGCCGCGGCCTCGCTCGGCTTCCCGATATCCGCCACCGTGTCCAGGTTCTGGCGATTCAGGTCGAAGCTCCACCCTGTCGCTGTCGCAGACGCGGATACCCGACTCCCGCCTCGGCGAGATACGTCACGCTGAGCCCGCCCGAATCCCCCGACCACGGCCACGCGACCCGGGCGCGCTCGAGCCTCTCCTGGACCCGCCGTCGACCATGAGCCTACGTTGGTACCTCTCCGTTTCGATTTCGATAGCGTCATGCGAGGCGATTCTCAGCCGCCGGAAACGGCCGCTGGACGTAACATTCTGCCGTCGGCCGCTTGTCGCAGGTCCTTCATCGCGCCGTCGACATACACGGGCGCGACGAAGGCGGGATTCAGCGGAATGTGCTCGAGTATCTCGCCGATCGTCTTCTCGCCCTCGAGCTCGACCTTGCGGGTGTGATCGTCGACGTCGGGTTTGATCGTCGCGCGAAGCTGGCCGACGGCTCGAAGGAATTCGGTCATCTACACCTCGTCATCTGTGCGCGTCAATGCGCTCGGGCGCGCGCCGCGTGGCTCT